>JBGATO010000014.1:0-71581 GCA_044229145.1 Candidatus Eiseniibacteriota bacterium
CTCCCCACTCGCGCAGGACGGTGATGTCGTCGCGCATGAATGAGGACGGCGCGTACGGCGTCACCACCAGGAATTCCACTCGGGTCCCTCTATCGACGAGCGCAGAGCCGCACCGCGCGGCGGGACATGGACGATAGCACGTCGGGCCCGTAGCGGCCAGCCTGGGACGGCCCTCACGGGGCCCCACGCCCGAGGGCGGAGCGGCCGTGGCCACTCCGCCCCCGAGGCAGGCATCCCGCCGGTGCTGGAACCGCTACGGCATGACGAGGACCTTGCGCACCCACGAGGCGCCGTCGGTCGACACCGTCAGCAGATACACGCCGGTGCGCGCCACGAGCGGCAGCGCGAGCGCCGTGCGTCCCGCGGGCACGGCCGTCCACCGCGCCTGCGCGACGGTCCGGCCCGTGACGTCACACAACTGCGCGCGGCAGTTCGCGGCAGCGTCCAGGGTGATGCCGAAAGCCACGCTGCCCTGACGCGCCGACACGGCCGGTGCGACATCCACGCCGGCCGAAGACGCCGGAACCAACGCGGTGACGATCTCCGTCCACTGCTCGGTGCCGGCCACGTTCAGGCGCAGGCGATACTGGTACGTCCGCCCGGACTCGACCTGACTGTCGACGATGCGCGCCTGCCCGTCCTGGTGGATGGCCACCGGCCCGCGCTCCGTCCACTCGCCGCCCTCGCGACGCCACAGCACGGCCGTCGTCTGGTCGCCCGGGTCCTGACTGATGCGCCACGACAATTCCACCGCGCCCGGACGCGCCGTGACCTGCGCCGGCGACACCCGCACCGCCGTCGGAGCCGTCGTCAGATCCATCTCCCAGGTGTCCGTGCGGTACGGCGTGTAGAACAGGTTGGGCGAGCCGTAGGCGACCACGGCGCCATCTCCCAACGGGTCGTATCCGAACATCGCGGCACTCCGCGTCGCGGGGGGCGGACCGGTCAGGCTCAGCAGGCGCCACGTCGGCGACGCGCCGAGCGACAGCTCCCACGCGTCGTTGAACGTGTTGGGCAGCGCGCCGCCGCCGAAGATCAGGAACGCATCGCGCGTGACGTCGTAATCGCCGCTCGCCAACGTGCGACCGCTCGGACCGCTCCCGTTCGCGGCCAAGAGACTCCACGCCGGGCTCCCGGTGAGCGTGAGGGCGAAGGCGTCGCCGTAGTTGTTGCAGCAGTCGGATCCGCCGAACACCAGCAGGCGATGCCGCAAGGGGTCGCACGCGGCGGCCGCAGATGCGCGGGTGGTCGGAGGCGTCCCCGACGGCGCGAGCTGCGACCACGTGCCCGCCCCCGCCAGCGAGAGCGCGTAGGCATCGTTCCGGAAGGTGCCCGACGAGGTGTAGCCACCGAACACGACGATCTCGTCGAGCGCGGGATCGATCACCATGGCGAACTGCCGGCGCGCCGACGGCGGCGAGCCCGCGGGCGCCAGTTGGCTCCACGTGCCCGTGGCCACGTCGAAGGCCCACAGATCGTTGAAGTACAACCCAGAGCCAGCGCCATTCACATCGCCCTGGAAGCCGCCGAACACCACGAGCCGATTGCGCGCGGCATCGAACACCATGCCGCTGCCCCACCGTCCACCAGGCGCCGTCACGGTCGCCGGCGTCACCGGGAACCATCCGTGCGTCGCGAAATCGTAGGCGAACAGGTCGTTGGTGGCCCCGAGGCCGTCGAATCCGCCGAACGCGTACAGTAGGCGGTGCGTGGCGTCGACAGCGGTGGCCGCCACGGCGCGCGGGGTCGGGAGCGTGGGAATCGCCTGCCAGTTGTAGCCGGCGGCGGGATCCAGCGTGAACGCCTGGTTCACCGTCAATCGCGTCAGGGTGGGAGTGATCGACAGGCCGGCGAAGGTCACGAGGCGCGCGTGCGCGCTGTCGTAGCTCAAGCTCGGGCTGGTCACCACCGCGGGCGACTTGCCACTGGTGAGCGGGATGCTCCACGTGTTGGGCGCCGACGCCAAGGAGAGCGACAGCACCTGGTTGACGTAGCCACCGGCGTGCGTGCCGCCGAAGACGACCATGGCGTCCCGCGCCGCGTCGTACGCCGCGGCATGGCCGTAGCGCGACAACGGCGAGGCCCCGGTCGTGGTGACCGTGCTCCAGGTCGCGCTGGCCAAATCGAGGGCATACACCAACCCATTCTCGGTGCTGAAGCCATTGAATCCGCCGTAAACCAGCACGCGATCGCGGATCGGATCGTAGACGGCCGAGTGGAATGCCAAGACCGGCTGCGAGCCGGAGGTCGTGAGCTTGGTCCACGCCGGTGTCGGGCCGAGCGTGAGTTCCCACACGTCGCCGAGTACCGTGCCATCGCGCTTCTGACCGCACACCACCAGCATACGGTCGCGGGCCGAGTCGTAGACCATCGCCTGCCCGGAGCGGCCATCCGGCAGCGTGCCAGTGGGAGCGAGTTGCGCCCAGGCCGGCGTCGGCGCCGACAGCGACAAGCTCCACACGTCATTGAAGAACGGAACGCCGCCACCCGGGTCGCCGCCGAAGACGATCATGCGATCGCGGATCGGATCGTAGACTTCGCTCGCCGTGTACCGCGCCTGCGGTGCCGGCCCCGCCGCCGCCAACGGCGACCAGCCTTCGGCGCCGGGCGTCGTCGACAATTGCCACAAGTCGGAGAGCATCGACATGCCGATGCCCGGCGAACCATCGAGCACGATCACGCGATCGCGCAGCGGGTCGTAGGCCGCGCTGTGACCGAAGCGTGCGGCGGGTGTGAGCATGTTGGCGGTGTAGACCCATGCTCCATCAGAAGCCTGCGCGGCTGGTGCGGCCAGCACTGCCGCCAGCAGCGGCGCGGCCGCGCAGACGCTCCGCCACATGGAGGCGTGCTGCCGAATCGGTGTGCAGTTCGTCGTGCTCATGAGGCGCGTTCTCCCCTGCTGTCGTGGCATGCGAGTTCGTCGAAATGGCAGGTCACGGTGCAATCAACACTTTACGTTCCACGCGCCAGTGCGGACCGCGCGCGGCGAACAGGTAAATCCCAGAGGCCAGATGCCCCGGAGTCGCGATCGCGAAGGACCGCGTGGCCGCCGTCACCGTCTGGCGCTCGTGCACGATGGTGCGGCCGTGCACGTCACAGAGCGCGACGTCGACATCACCCGGGACGGGTGCGTGCAACGTGAAGTGCAGGAGGCCGCCCCGCACCACCAGCGCGCTCAGTGCCGGTGAGCCGGGACTCTGCACTTCCGGTGTCGACGCCAGGCCGTCGCCTTGCCCGACCGACGCGAATTCGAGTTCCGCGGTATCGACGAAGTAAGGTGCGTAGAACAGATTGCCCGAGCCACCGGCCGCCACCATGCGCCGCAGCGTCGGATCGAAGCCAAACGCCATCGCGCCACGTCCAGCGGGCGGCGTGCCGGCGGTCGAAACTTGGTGCCACGTCGGCGCGCCGACGAGCGACAACTCCCACGTGTCGTTGAACGCCGTCGGCAGGGCACCACCGCCGAACACCAGCAGCGACTGCGACGCCGGATCGAACGCGGCGCCTGCCAGCGTGCGGCCGTTCGGCCCGCCGCCGCTCGAGAGCAGCGACCACGCCGGATCGCCCTGCAACGTCAGCGCCCAGGTGTCGCCGTAGTTGATGCAGCAGTCCGACCCGCCGAACACCACCATGCGCTGTCCCGCCGCGTCGTAGATCGCCGCCGCCGCGTTGCGCGGAAGCGGCGCCGCCCCCGCAGGTGTCAGCTGCGTCCACGCCGGACTTCCGGAGAGGTTGAGGCTCCACACATCGTTGGCGAACGCGCCATGCAGATCGAAGCCGCCGAAGAGCACGACCCGATCGGCGATCGGATCGTAGATCAGCGTCGCCCCGCGGCGTGCCGCCGGCGCGGTGCCCGACGGAGTGACCTGCGACCACACGCGCGTCGCGACGTCGAAGGCCCACACGTCATTGTAGTAGCGCCCGAATCCCGCCGGATTGGTGTCGCCCGCGAAGCCCGTGGCAATCAGCAAGCGCCCGCGTTCCGTGTCGAAAGCACCAGGCGCTCCCCAGCGCGCCGGCGGCACAGCGGCCGTGGCCGGCGGCACGCGGCTCCACCGGCGTGAGGCAAAGTCGTACGCATAGAGGTCGTTGGTGGTCCAGCGGCCGTCGTAGCCGCCGAACGCATACATCGTGGAATGCGCCGGATCGACACCGGTGGCCATCCCTTCGCGCGGCGTCGGCTGCGCCAACGCGTAATCCCAGACGAGCGGCGGCCCGAGTTCCAATCCGAGCGCGAGGTTGCTGGTGCGGTAGCTCCCCGGCAGGACGATGCCGCCGATGGCCACCAGCCGATTACGCGTACCGTCCATCGTCAGGGTCGGGCTGCTGGTGCCGGGGAGCCGCAGGCCGCCGGGAGTCCGTAGCGTCCAGGCTGGAGTCGGACGGTTCAGGGCGAGCGTCATGACATCGGCGACGTAGCCGCCTCGATGCGTCCCGCCGAACACCCACATCGCATCATGCGCGGCATCGTAGTCCGCCGCCGCACCGTAGCGCGCCGACGGCACGAATCCCGCCGTGACCACCTGCGACCACGTCGCCGTCGCGAAGTCGAACGCCCACACCTTGGCGGATTCCGTGCCGCTCGCGTCGAAGCCGCCGTACACCAGGAGGCGGTCCCGCACCGGATCGTAGATGCCCGAGTGGAACGCGAGCGACGGCCCCGCACCGCTCGGTGCGAGTTGCGCCCACGCGGCAGACCCCGACAGCGGGAGCGCCCAGACGTCCCCCAGCACCGTGCCATCGCGCATCTGGCCGCCGAACACCACCAGTCGGTCGCGCATCGGATCCAGCACCATGACCTGGGCGGAGCGACCGTCGGGGAGTGCGCCGGTGGGCTGGATTTGAGTCCACGTCGGGGTGCCGGCGGCGAATGAGAGCGCCCAGGTGTCATTCAAGAACGGCACGCCGAAGCCAGGGTCGCCGCCGAACATCACCATGCGATCGCGCGCCGCGTCGTACACCGCGCTCTGGGTGTACCGGGCCGTCGGCGGCGTGCCCGCAGCGTCCAGGGGCGCCCAGTCACCGGCTCCCGACAGCGTCCACAGGTCCGACAACATCGCCAGGCCGATGCCGGGGGACCCGTCGCACACTACGAATCGATCGCGCGTCGGATCGAGCACGGTCGAATGTCCAAAGCGGCCCGGTGGCGACGCGAAAGTACTCGCCGTCGACCACGTGGCCTCCGCGGCGCGCGGAGCACGGGCGGCCGGCAGGACCGTCAGCAAGAGGGCAAGGGCGACCATCGGGGAGAGGCTGGCACCGCGGCACGTGCGCATGCAAATTCCTCACGATCTAGACCGTGGAAAAGACAGGACGGGAAGTCGCGTATCTGTAGGTGCTTTCGTAGCAACGCAGCGGCCGAGCAGGGCCGAGGGGCGACCGAGCCAACAGTCAGATAGTGTAGTAGCGAATGTGCGGGCGCGTCAATACTACCGAGCGCGATCGCGCGCCTAGGGTTTGCGCGCGATCACGACGGCCACCGCCTCCGTCGGGTAAAGCCCTTCGTACCCTGCGTAGATCAACGTATCGATGGTGGCCGCGTCGCTGACCGGCTCCCAGGCACCCGTCCGGTGTGGCTTGCGGAAGAAGCGCACGGTCTTGTCGCCGGGAACCAAGGCGTCGAGGCGCGCGCGATCGTACGTCCGATACCCGCGCGCGATTTTCGGTGCTCCGGCGGGGACGGTCAGGTACAGCAGCCCGCCGGGTCGCAACGCCCGCCACAGCTTCTCGACCGCCCGACGGTCGCCATCATTCTCGACCGGGTCGCCCGAATAGCCGAGGCCGACGTGCTCGACGGTCGAGATCGAGATGACGACGTCGAAGGCGGCTTCCGGCGCCTCCCACGTCAGGACGTCGCCCTGGATCGCCGTGAAGTTCGGGTGGGTGAACGGATAGGGGCGAAAGTCCATCCCGGTGACGCGGTAGCCGAGCGAGCACAACATCATGGGCAGGACGTTTTCGACGCAGCCGAAGTCCAACACGTGTCGCGCGTCCGCCGGAAGGTTCTGAAACAGCAGGGCGTATTCGATCATCTGTTCGGAAAAGCCGGGCGTGTACTCGAGGCCGAGACGGCGCTCGAGCGATCGCCCCAGGCGGCGCACCCAGTTGACGGCTTGCGTGCGCCACGATGCCGGCGTGTCGAAGAAGACGTTCTTATTGAACGTGTAGAAGTAGATATCGTTGAACTTCACGTCGTGCCTCTCGCCGTCGGCTGGGGTGCGCGAGTCCGCGCTCGCACCGGGATGATCGCCGCGGATGGTACTCGGGGCTCGCGCGCACGCGCAAGCGCCGCGCCGCCCTTCCACCGCCGCTGGCGTGTGCGGTGCCATCTGTTATCCTGCCGGCATGATCGCACGTACCGTCGCTCTCGCAGCGCTGACCGGATTCCTCCTCGCTCCCGCCGCGCGCGCGCAATCCGGCGCGCCGGCCCCACTCGGTGCCGCCGCGGCCGCGCTGCGCGACAGTGTGCCGGTGTTCGCCGACGCCGCGTTCACGCACCCACTGGTCACGCTGCGGCTCGGCGACGCGCTGGACTACGTCGGCCGCTCCGACAGCGTGGTCACCGTCGCCACGGCGACCGGGCGCACCGGCTTCGTGCGCCTGCGCGACATCGGATTGATCGGGCTGCCGTCGACGCAGGCGGGCGACGTGCTGCACTTCTCGCGACGCTTCCAGCCGTACGTCGTGTGGTATCTGGCGCGCCGCTTCAGCGGCACGCGGCCGGCCGATCAGTGGGCGGTCCCGGCCGACCGCGCCACCGGACGGCGGCTCTACGCACGCCTGGTGCGCGAGTTCCCCGCCGACTCGCTGGTGCCCGCCGGCCTCAAGGTGCCGGACCTGCACGTGCGTTTCGGCGCCATCGAGGGCAATTTGCGGCAGTACGAGATGGATGTCGCCGACGGCGACACCGCCTCCGCCGTCGCGCATTTGCGTGACGCGGTGGAGCGCTTCCCCGCCCTCGCCCGCGTGAGCAGCCTCGACGCGCTCTTCCTGTCGATGATTGGCGATCTCGAGACACGCGCCGGTGGCCGCCTGTCGCCGGGGACGAAGGAGCGCGGGGTCGCCACGCTGATGCGTGTGGTGCGCGAACACTCTCGGGACGTGGTGCGCGGCTTGAGCGGCTCGCGCGTGCCGGCGTTCGAGGCGGCGGACGCGCTGCTCGACCTCGCGCGCTTCACGCCGGCCGAGGTCATCCAGCACGCGGCGGAGATCGTCCGTGTGGACGCGGTCCCGGCGACGCGCATGCAGGCATGGGTGGCACGCGGCCGCCTCGAACTCGCGCGCGGCCGGATGGCGCGCGCCGAGTCGCTCGCCGTGCTCGCGGCGCGCGGCGAACCGGAGTGGCTGGAGATGCCGCCGGGCCAGGGACCACCTCTTGCCGGCAATCCCCGCCCGGCGATGAAGCTGCTCAGCGAGATCTGGCATGCGCGCGGCGGGACGCCGGCAGCGCTGGCACCGCTGCGGCGCCTTGCCGCTGACCCCGCGCTCGGGGACGGCGTGCGTCACCTCGCGCAGCAGGAATTGGCCGCGTGTCTCGATCACGGCACCGGTGCGCCGGAGGAGATTCGCGCGCTCGGGGTGGCCGCGGAAGATGGCGGCTGGCGCGCGCGGCTCGAGGCCGGCGGCTGGCGCGCACGCGTCGCGACCGCCGGGCCTCCCCCCGCGATGCGCGGCGGCGATTGGGACAGCTCCGCCGTGGTCGGCCGTCTCGCGCCGGGCGAGGAGGTCGAGGTCGTGGCGACCGCCGCCAGCTGGCCGCGCGCCGGTCTGGCCCCGCACCACCGCGTCAAAGTGCGCACCGCGGCCGGGGTGATCGGCTGGACCGATGCCGTGCGGCTCGCCCGCGTGCCCGGCACCGAGCGACGCGACGCCGCCGCCGACACCGCCCTGGCCGCCGGCGCTTTGCCGCCGCGCGCACGCCTCGTCGTCCAGCCACCGATGCGCGGCCTGGCGCCCACCCTGAGTGCGGCGGGCCGCGAGTTCCTCGTCACCCAGTTCGCGCTCGACAGCGATGCCGCGGCGCCGCCGGTGCCGGTGGGACTCGTCGATGGCGCGAGTGGCGCGGTGCAGTGGATTCGCCCGCAGCCGGGCATGACGCTGCCGGCGTTCGCCCATGCGGTGCGCTCGCCGGCCGAGCCGGGGCGTGCGCTCGCGGTGCTCGCGCCCAACGAACACGGCGCCAGCGTGCTGTCCGGCCGCACGGGCGAGAAAGTGGGCGACCTCTACGCGCAAATCAGCTTCGCCCCGGCCTCGCCGCCAGCGCTCGCGGTGTCGGGCGATATCGTCTACACCGTCGAGCGCGGCACGTTGAGCGCGACCCGCGTGGTGAGCGATACCGAGTACGTCGAAGTGTGGTCGCACGCCCTCGACGAAGTGTGGGGCGCCATCCCGCCGATCGCGGCGGGCGGGCGGCTCGCGGAATCGCTCGCGGATTCGCTGCTCATCACCGGCTGCGGCGGCGCCAACCCGCGCACCCGCGCCTGGCGGCTGCGCGACGGTGGCGAGGCGTGGACCGCGCCCGCGCCCGACGCCACCGACCTGTTCACCGCGGGACCGGGATTGGTGCTCGCCTACAGCGGCACCGAGGTGTGGGCGGCGAACTCCGCCACCGGCGCGTTGCTGTGGAACAAGAAGGACATTGGCAGCGGTGAAGCGTTCGCCAGCTTCCTGACGCGCCCTGCGGCCATCCAGCGCGAGCGCGTGCTCGTGCTGTCGAACAACGCAGTGCAAGCCCTCGATCCGAAGACGGGCGACGTGCGGTGGTCGACCGAGTTGCCGCAAGTGCCGGTGTCGGCGCCTGTCCTCCTGCCCGGCGATCCGACCCGCGTCGTGGTGGCGCTGTCGCAGGGGCGGCTCGCGTATCTCGACACCGCGGACGGGCGCATCGTCGCGCTGCAACCCTTGCGCACGTGGGCGTCGGACGGACCGACGCCGTCGCTTGGGAGCAGCGACCCGCGGTGGACCGCGGCGTACATCGTGGCGACCACCGACGGTTTGGCCGTCTCCGCCGACGACGGCATCGTCGACGTGCTTGGGCGCTGACGCGCGGCGGCTTGTTAGTGCTGGTAGGTGCCGGTCAGCGTGCCCTCGGCGAGCACGTGGCCGGCCATCGCCTGGTCCACTGCGTCGCGCCGCACGTCGGGACCGAGGGCGATGCGGGTGTCGAGCGCGGCGACGCGCAGGCGGTAGTGGTGGAGTTGACCGCGCGGCGGGCACGGGCCGCCGTAGCCGAACTCGCCGAAGTCGTTGCGCGCGTGCGTGGCGCCGTAGCGCGGCAGCGTGAGTTCGTGCGCGAGGCCGGACGGCAGTGACGTGACCGACGGCGAGACGTTGAACAACACCCAGTGCGTAAACGTGCCGCCCGGTGCGTCGGGATCCTCGAGGATGACGACGTAGCTCTCGACCGCCGGTTGATGCGGATTGTCCCAGGCGATCGCCGGCGACGTGTTTTCGCCATCGCACGTGAACTGCGCCGGGATCGCGGCGGAGTCGGCGAAGGCGTCGCTGCGCACGTGCAACGCCGCGATGGTGCGCGTCGCCGCGTGGTCGGTGTGCTGCGGCGCGCAGCCCGCATAGGCGAGCACCGCGAGCGCCCACCCGGCGACGGACCGCGGCTTCACGCTCAGCCCGCGACCTCGAGTCCGACGCGCGCGTCCGCCACCGATGTCGGAATCCGCGGCACGCCGGCCGCGACGATCGCCGCGATGCGCTCGGCGGCCTGGCCATCGCCGTAGAAGTCGGGACGCGCGGTGGCGCGATCGAAGTGCAGCGCCGCCTCCGCCGCCGCGACGATGCGTGCCGGGTCCGCGTCGACCAACGTGTTCCAGCCGGCCTGCACGGTTTCGACCCACTCGGTCTCGCGGCGCAGCGTGATGCACGGCACGCCGGCCCAGAAGGCTTCCTTCTGCACGCCGCCCGAGTCGGTGAGGATCGCCTGTGCGTTGGCACACAGCGCGAGCAGATCGAGGTAGCCGAGCGGCTCGATGACGTGGACGCGGCCGCCGACACCCCATCCGGCTTCGCGCAGCACGTGACGCGTGCGCGGGTGCAGCGGCAGGTACACGTCGGCCGGCGCCTGCTCGAGCGCGCTCAGGATCGCGCGCAAGCGCTCGAGCGAATCGGTGTTCTCGGCGCGGTGCACGGTGGCGACGAAGTACGGCTTACCGTCGGCATCGAGCGAATCGACGATCCGCGACTCGCGCAGCGCGCGTTCGCGGAAGTGCAGGTAGGCGTCGTACATCACGTCGCCCACCTCGTGCACGCCGTCGGTGACGCCTTCGCGCGCCAAGTTCTGCACCGCTTCCGTCGTCGGCGCGAACAGCAGCTGCGCGAGACGATCGGCGACCAGCCGGTTGATCTCCTCCGGCATGTCCATGCGGCGGCTGCGCAAGCCCGCTTCGACGTGCGCCAGCGGCACCGGAATCTTCGACGCGGCGAGCGCGCCGGCAAGCGTCGAGTTGGTGTCGCCGTAGACCAGCACGAGATCCGGCTGCAGCGCGCGGATGTGGTGGTCGATGCCCTGCAGCATCGCCGCGGTCATCGCCGCGTGCGAGCCGCTGCCGACGCCGAGGTTGATGTCCGGCGCCGGAATCCCGAGTTCGTCGAAGAACGCGTCGGACATCGCGTGGTCGTAGTGCTGGCCGGTGTGGAGCAGCACCTCGCGCACGTGCTGGCGCAGCGCCTTCGAGACCGGCGCCGCCTTCACGAACTGCGGGCGCGCGCCGACGATCGTCAGAACGGTCCTGGGCATCACGCGACCGGCGCGCCGTAGAAGGCGGTGATGGTGTTGATCACGTGGTCGACCTGCGCCTCGGTGAGTTCCGGGTAGACCGGCAGCGCGAGCACCTCGCGGCACGCCTGCTCGCTCACCGGCAGCGCGCCCTCCTTGTAGCCCATGTCGAGGAAGCAGGACTGCTGGTGCAGCGAGATCGGGTAATAGACCGCGTTGCCGATGCCCTTCTCGGTGAGGTGCGCTTTGAGATCGTCGCGGCGCGGCACGCGGATCACGTACTGATGGAACACGTGCGTGTTGTTGTCGTCAGTGACCGGGGCCACGACATCGGTGCCGGCGAACGCCGCGTTGTAGCGCGCCGCCACCTTCTGGCGGCCGGCCGCCCACGCATCGAGGTGACGCAGCTTCACCAGCAGCACCGCCGCCTGCAACGTGTCGAGACGGCTGTTGGTGCCGACGAAGTGGTGCACGTAGCGCGGCCGCATCCCGTGCTCGCGCCACATCCGCACCTTGTCGGCGAACTCGGCGTCGTTCGAGATGAGCATGCCACCGTCGCCCGCGCCGCCGAGGTTCTTCGACGGGAAGAAGCTGACGCCGCCGGCGAGACCGACGGTGCACGCCTTGCGCGTCACGCCGTCGACGCGCGACGTCTGCGCCGCGCCGATCGCCTGGCAGGCGTCCTCGATCACCGCGAGGTTGTGCTTCTTCGCCAGCGCCATGATCGGATCCATCTGCGCCATCTGCCCGAAGATGTGCACCGGCATGATGGCGCGGGTGCGCGGCGTGATCGCCGCTTCGATCGCCTTCGGGTCGACGTTGAAGGACGCCGGCTCGCTGTCGACGAACACCGGCGTGCCGCCCGCGTTCACCACCGTGCCGGCCGACGCGAAGAACGTAAACGTCGGGACGATGACCTCGTCGCCCGGCTGCAACTTGAGTGCCTTGAGCGCGAGCAAGAGCGCGTCGGTGCCGCTGGCCACACCAGTGGCCGCCGTCGCGCCGCAGTACTCGGCGAGCGCCGCCTCGAGGCCCTTCACCGCCGGGCCGTTGATGAACGCCTGGGTCTCGAAAACCTCGTCGACCGCCGCGCGCACGTCGTCGCGGATGGTGGCGTATTGCGCCTTCAAATCGAGCAGCGGGATGTTCATGCACGGACCTCTGTGCGGTTGGGAGCCGTCGCGTCGCGCCGCCGCGGCGGCGCATCATCGGAGGCGAGCAGGCGCGTGATAGGGCCACGCATGCACGAACTCGCAACCCGTCGATTGTGGCGACGCCAGAGGGTGCGAGCAAGCGCCGCAGGGGGGCCGGGCGGGGCCAAAGCGCCGCGGCGCGGAAGGCCACGCGGGGCCAAGTTGACCGGGTTCGGGTTGACGGGGTAGGCTCGAACTCCACGGGGCACCGAAAGGGCCCGATGGCACGCACTACGCCACCTCTCCGGTTCGAAGCGCACGCCCGTCTCCGCATGGCGCAGCGCGCGATCACGGAGAATCAGATTTGGGAAGTGATTCGATCCCCCGATCGAACGAGACCCGCTCAGCGCCCAGGCGCTCTGCGGCTCGAAAAGCGGCTCCCGGGAAATAGGACTCTCGTCGTCATCATCGACCGAACAGACGCCTTCATTCGCGTCGTGTCCGCATGGGAGAAGGGGTGAGTACGACATGAACTCGAAGTCTCGACCAACACACCACGTGAGCTTTCAGATTTCCACCAGCGGACGCGACGACGGCACGATCGAAGCGGCGTACGTGTCGTTCGCTGGCTCGCGCGACAAGGCCGCCCGCACGCAGGAACTTCTCGAGGACATCCTGCTCGCCGACTACGACGCCGCGGACAATCTCCTCGGATTCGAATTACTCGCGCCGGTGCGGATCGCGGATTTGGAGCGCTGGGTGCCGCCGGAGACGTGGCACGCGTTCCGCGCCTTTCTCGAACAGAGCGGGCCGCGGGAGTGGTTGGTGGCGTGAAGCACTGGAGACACACTCTGTCGATGTGTGTTCTCGTCGCTGCCATGACCTGCGCAGGGTCGGCGTATGCTCGTATGACAGACCCAGCGAGCGATTCCACATCTCGCGCGCTCATCGTGAGCATCGCCCGAGACGCACTCGGCGCCACGGCACCAATCTCCGATGTGCAGTACATCGCTCGCGAGGATTCGCTTCGCGCGCGATGGCGCAGTCCTGGTGCGGTGTGGATCGTGTCCTGCCCGTTGTTCGCGCTGCCCAATCGCTCGGGGGCAACCCCGCCTTGCAGTCTCACCGTGGCACTCGCCCTCGACGAGAAGGGCCTCCTCGAGGGCGCGGTCCTGGTGTCCCACGGAGTTGGGGATCCAGTTGCGCTGGCACTCGCCGGGTGCCCAGAACTGCGCAATCTGCCGGCCTGGGACTCTGTGTCCAACGGAGACTGCTCGAACCTCCCGGACATCCTCGAGGCCGCGTGGGAGGCGGGTGCGCAACTGCATGGCATGCAGTTGATCGTCTTGCAGCACAGCACCGATCCGCTCTCGGGCGGGACGCTCGTCGTTCCGGAATCGTTCCGCGGCCCGGGGTGGTCGATTCAGTGCCGGGAGAATCGAGCACTGAAGCGTGGAGACATCGCGGCCTTCGACGGAGTCTACTCGTGCGGGAAGCAAGGCATGGTAGCCTGGTCCCGGCGTCCAGCACCCGTCCCCGGAATTCCCTAGCAGGCTGCTGAAAAATGTCATTCGACGCAGCTCATTCGCCTTCGCATGACTCGCGACGCCTCGCGATGTCCGCCCTCTCCGTGGTGCGGGAGGGCGGCGGGGTGCTGCGTCCGTCGTGCCTGACCCCGTCACGCCGCGGCGAGCTGGATGTTCCGCATGCGGACCAGATTGTACGTCGCGACGGCGAAGACGAACATCCAATCGATCCGTTCGCGTCCTCGGTGGCGCAGCTTGCGCATCCCGCCGACGGTCTTCAGCCAGCCGAAGATCTCTTCGACGCGCTTGCGGATGCGTTGACTCGTCGCGTAGCCCGGATGCCGTGTCGTGCGTCCGTCGATCGCCGAGCCGCCGCGACGGCCGGTGTTCTGCGCGACGTGCGGCGTGATGCCGAGGGCGCGCAGTTCGGCGACGAAGCCCTGCGTGTCGTAGCCCTTGTCCGCGCCGAGCGTCACGCGCGATGCCGCGCTGGGGATCGCCGCGGTCATCGACACGGCCGCGTCGCGTTCCGCCGTCCCGCTCGCCTGCGTCACCTGCGCGTTCACCGCGAGACCGTGGCGGTTTTCCATCAGCACGTGGCCCTGATACGCGAGCTTTGCCTCTTTGCCCCGGCCTTTGCGGGCGAGCCGTGCGGCGGGATCGGTCGTCGAGCGATGCGTCGCGTTCGTCCGCGTCTCGCCGTGGAAGTTGACCGACGGATTGCCGGGATCGTCGGGCGGCGCACTCGGCGGGTCGTCGAGCGGGCGCACACTCTTGAGACTCGCCCACGCTTCGAGCAGCGTGCCATCGACCGTGAAGTGGTCGGCCGAGAGCAGATGCTGGCGCCGCGCGGCCGCGAGCACGCCGGCGAAGAAATGCGTCGCGATGTCGCCGTCTTCCAGGCGCGCGCGATTCTTGGTGAAGGTCGTCGCATCCCACACCGCGTCATCGAGATGCAGGCCGACGAACCAGCGGAACAGCAAGTTGTATTCGAGCTGCTCCACGAGTTGCCGTTCGCTCCGCACCGAGTACAGCACCTGCAACAGGAGCGCGCGCAGCAGACGCTCGGGCGCAATCGACGGACGGCCGCGGTGTGTGTAGAGCGTCGCGAAGTGCGGCGAGAGATCGAGAAGCACCTGGTCGACGAGGCGGCGCAACGGCCGAATCGGATGATCGGCGGGGATACGCGCGTCGAGACTCACATAGCTAAACAGGGCGTCTTGCGGATCGTCGGCACCACGCATCGCAGGCTCTCCTCCTCGGGACCGCGATACTATATTGTACTGTCGTCGCTCAAGCAAGACGAAGAGGCCTTTTTCAGCAGCCTGCTAGGCCGCTTACCGCGCCGCCTCGATGATGATCCACGGGTGCCGCGTGGCGATGCGCAGGAGAGCCAGCGCCGGTCCTTCGGGATGACGCCGCCCTTGCTCCCACTTGCGCAGCGTGTGCACGCTGATCCCCATGACGAGGGCAATGCGCTCCTGCGTCAGGCCGATGAAATTCCGCAGCGCGACGATGTCCGCCCCCTATTCGATCGCGCCTTTCATGAGCCGCTGATGCACACGCGCCGGGATGGCGCGCGCGAGTTGTGCGTCGGTGAGTTCGGGGATGTCATCCATCGACGGGTGCAGGATGGTGTCTACTTCAAACAGTTCTTCAGCAACTGCTCCGGCTTCGTCGCGCGGAAGTGCTTCGCGGGCGATCCCACGACCGTGACCTCCGCCGGCACGTCGCGCGTCACCACCGAACCGGCGCCGACCACTGCTTCCTCTTCCAACGTCACGCCGGGCAGCAACGTCGCGTTGCCGCCGACGCGGGCGCCGCGCTTGAGCGTCGGGCCCTTGGTGTGCTTGAAGCGCTCTTCGGTGCGGCCCATGAAGTTGTCGTTCGTCGTCGTCACGCCGGGCGCCACGAAGCAGCGGTCGCCGATCGTCGAGTAGGCGGTGATGTACGAGTTGGTCTCGAGCTTCACGTACGAGCCGACGGTGGTGAAGTTCTCGATCGCCACGCCGCGGCCGACGATGGTGAACTCGCCGACGGTGACGTCCTCGCGAATCGTCGCCAGGTCGGCGACCAGCACGCGCTGGCCGATCGTGCAGCCGCGGTAGATCACCGCGCTGGTGCCGATGATGCACGTCTCGCCGATCTGCGTGCCGGCGAGGTCGGTGCGCGGCTTCATCGTCGAGTTCGCCGCGCGCATCGGCCACTTGCCGATCACCACGTGGTCGTCGACGCGCACGTTGGCGCCGATCACCGTGTCGGGGTGAATCACGACGTGGTGCCCGATGATCGAGCCTTCGCCGATGACGACGTTCTCCATGACGATGGTGCCCATGCCGATCGGCACGCCGGCGGCGATCTTGGCGGTCGGGTGGATGAACGTGGCGAGCGGCGTCGAGTGGTCGGCGGACATGGCGATGGCTCCTGCGAAGTCGACTTAGGCGAGCGACACCGGCGCGCCCCCGTGGGCGAGCGACTGGGTCGCGGCTTCGAGAATGGTGACGGCGGTGACGCCGTCGCGGGCCGGCGCGATGGCCGGCTGGGTGCCGGTGCGAATGCACTCGAGGAAGTAACCATCCTCGAGGCGCAGCGGCTCGGTCATCTTGACGTACGGCACGACGATGTCCCCAGAGCGCAGCGAGATCGACTCGCTGTAGGTGACGACGCCGTTCTCCGCCTTCACCGACTCGCGGCGGGCGGACTTGTCGTAGATGCGGATCTTCTCGTCGGCGGCCATGTCGTCGAACACCGCCATCTTCTCGCTGCCGACGATCACCAGTTCGCGCACCTTGCGCGGGTCGAGCCACGACACGTGACCGTGTCCGCGCGCGCCGCCGTCGAAGTCGACGGAGAAGAACACGACGTCCTCGATGCCCTGTTGCAAGTACGCGCTGCCGGTGGCGCTCACGCTGCGCGGCGCGCGCCCGGCGAGGAAGTGCATCATCAGCGAGACATCATGCGGTGCCAGCGACCACAGCGCGTTCTCCTCGCGGCGCACGATGCCGAGGTTGAGGCGGCGCGTCGCGACGTAGAGCACGTCGCCCAGTTCGCCGGCGTCGACCATCGCGCGCAGCTTGGTGACCGCGGGGTGGTGCAACAGCAAGTGGCCGACCATGCACACGAGGCCACGCGCGTCGGCGGCGCGCTGCACGGCCTCGGCGTCGGCGCGGGTGAGCGCGAGCGGCTTCTCGACCAGTGCGTGCTTGCCGGCGGCGAGCGCGGCCTGCGCGACACGCGCGTGGCTCGGCGAGTCGGTGGCGATCACCACCGCCTGCACGCGCGGATCGGCGATGAGTTCGTCGGCGGTCGCGTAGGTGGTGAGGCCGGGACGCACGCCGGCCGCGACGGCGCGGCGCGCCTCGACGGCGTCCGCCACCGCGACGAGATCCGCCTGCGGAAGCGCGGCCAGCGCGCGCACATGATTCATCCCCCACCCGCCGGCGCCGATGACGCCGACCGCGATCTTGTCGCTCATGTCAGTCCTCTGAATCGTCTCGCGTTCACACAGTGTCGGCGGGCACGCGGTGCAGCCGGTTGCGCGTCGCGCAATACGGACACGTCCACTCGGCGCCCTCACGCGCGGCCGGTTCGATGTCGACGAAGTTGCCGCAGCGACGACACGTGTGCGTCACGCGCCGCACACCACGCGTGCCGACCTTCTCGCACAGGAACATCAAGTTCGAGCGCGACACGCAATCGGCGCCGGTGAGCCGCTGCCACGCCCACAGCGCGGAGATGAAGGCGTACTGCGCCGCCTGCGTCCGCGGATCATTCATCCACGAGAAGCCGGCGGGAAGCTCCGCGTAGGACCGCAAGCGGAAGCCGGCGCCATACATCCAACGGAGCATGCGCGGCAGCGTCGTCAGGCCTTGGTGTTCGGGATGCTTGCGAATCTTTCCGAGCAGATACTTCGCCGAGAGCCCGGCGAAGCGATAGAAGCGGTCGTCGAAGCGCCGCGACTCAGGCACCGAGAAGAAGAACAGACCGCCCGGCTTGACCACGCGCGCCGCTTCCGCGAAAGCGCGCGCCGGATCGCTGACGTGCTCGATGACGTAATAGCACACCAGCATGTCGAGCGAGGCATCCGGCACCGGCAGGCGCAGCACGTCGCCGAGCCCGCGCAACACGTGCGGCTGCGGCGACGGCTTGCCGGGAATCTCGAGGTCGAGCGACAGGATGCGCAGCTCGGGGAACATCGCATACGGAAACGAGCCCACCTTCGCACCGGCATCCAGCACCAGCGCGCCGGCGGGCAGTTCCCGCAACGCCTCGAGGACGAACAGCGGCTCCTCGCCCTCGCGTCGCGCGAGCGGCTGAGGACGATACGGCTCGCTCACGCCGTCGCCGACGCCTGTTCCTTGAACCACTCGAGCGTGCGCGCGAGGCCGACTTTGACGTCCACCTGCGGTTCGAACTCGAGCAGCGTGCGGGCGCGCGTGATGTCCGGCTGGCGCACCTTCGGGTCATCCTCGGGCAGCGGCTTGTAGGCGATCTTGCTCGACGAACCGAGCATGGTGATCACCATTTCCGCCATCTCCTTCACCGTCATCTCGGACGGGTTGCCGATGTTGACCGGATCGTGGATGCCCTCCGACATCAAGAGGCGGTAGATGCCGTCGATGAGGTCGGTGATGTAGGTGAACGAACGCGTCTGCGAGCCGTCGCCGAACACGGTGAGCGGCTCCCCCCGCAGCGCTTGATCGACGAAGGTCGGCACCGCACGGCCGTCGTCCTTGCGCATGCGCGGACCGTAGGTGTTGAAGATGCGGACGATCTTGGTGTCGACGCCGTGGTAGCGGTGGTAGGCCATCGTCATCGCCTCGGCGAAACGCTTGGCCTCGTCGTACACGCCGCGGATGCCGATGGGGTTGACGTTGCCCCAGTAGGTCTCCGGCTGCGGGTGGACGAGCGGGTCGCCGTAGCATTCCGATGTCGAGGCGAGCAGGAAGCGGGCGCCCTTCGCCTTCGCCAGGCCGAGCGCCTTGTGCGTGCCGAGCGCGCCGACCTTCAGCGTCTGGATCGGCCACTTGAGGTAGTCCACCGGCGAGGCCGGCGACGCGAAGTGCATCACCGCATCGAGCGCGCCTTCGACGTAGATGTAGTTCGTCACGTCGTACTGGACGAACGAGAAGCGCGGGTTGCGGATGTGCGCGATGTTGTCGGTGGTGCCGGTGATCAGGTTGTCCATGCAGATCACCTCGTGGCCCTTCTCCAGCAAGTAGTCACAGAGGTGGGACCCGAGGAAGCCGGCACCGCCGGTCAACAGCACTCGCATGAGGATCTCCTGATTGGGGTCGAGGACCGTGCCCTCACCCAGCGCGCCGCGGGCGGCCGGTGAGCGCGTCGCCGGTGGCGCGCAGCAGCGCGCGGAACGCGGCGGTGTTGCCGGTGGCCAGCGCGCGCAGCCCATAGGCCGCCATGCCGGCGAGCACGACGAACGGAATCGTCAGCCAGTGATACGGGCGCGCGTACAGGCGGAACAGCCGGAAGTTGCTCCGGACCTTGTGGTAGACCTTGAAAGGGCTCTGCGCGCCTCCGGACGACCGCGACACCTCGTGCCACATGGTCGCCTCGGGAACGTAGAGGAGGTCCCAGCCCGCGCGGCGCGCGCGCACGCACCAGTCGGCGTCCTCCGCGTACAAGACGTAATCGGTGTCGAGCAGGCCGATCTCGTCCAACACGCGGCGGCGGGCCATGATAGCACAGCCGGTCAGATAGCCGACACTGCGCCGCCGCGCGTACGCGGGGCCATCCGGACGCCGCAATCCGTGGTGCCAGGTGAGCCCGAGCCACCAGTTGATCCCGCCCCCGGCCGACCAAATCGTGTCGGGATGGTCGAGGTAGAGGATCTTCGGCCCGACGAAGCCGGCGTTCGGAGTCTGCTCGAGCGCCTCGCGCAGCCGCCGCACCATGTCGGGCGCCACGCGGGTGTCGTTGTTGAGGACGAGCGTGTAGTCGGCGCCATCGTCGAGCGCCTGGCGCAGCCCGGCGTTGTTGCCGCCGGCATAGTAGAGATTGGCGCCAGTCGCGACGAAGGTGACGCCCGGGAAGCGCGGCGGCAGCTCGTCGAGCGAGCCGTCCTCCGAGCCATTGTCGACGCAGTAGACGCGCAACCCCGGCTCGTCCGAGGCGAGCAGACTCTCGAGGCAGCGCGCGGTGGCCACCTTGTCGTTCCAGTTGAGGACGATGGCGGCGACGATCGGCGTGCTCACGTGACGTGCACCGCCCGCCACGCGGCGAGTCCCGCCAGGGCGGCGATCAGCCCGAGCCCGGCGGCCGCCGCCAGCCCGAGCGCCAGCGGCCCGCCCGCGTACCACAGATAACACCACCACAGGTCGAACCCGCCGAGCAGCTGCTCGGCCTGCTCCGCATCCACCGGCAGCCGCGCCTGCGGATCGTACGTCTGCGGTGTCACGTGAGGATGGTGCCCGCTCAGATGTTGCTCGAGGTTGTCGACCGCCATCCGCCAGTGTCCGCTCAGCGGCGAGAACGCCGGATTGAAGTGCGTGTCGGCCATGAAGCGCGGGTCGGTGAACTCGCGCGTATACGGATATTCGCCCGCCGCCCGCAGGTACGACCCGAAGTAGATCGTCACGCCACCGAGTGTGGCGACGAGACCGGCGACCGTCAGCCACCGCGCCACCGCGTGCCGCGTGGCCCGCGCGCCGCCCTGCCCCGTACCGAGATACATCGTCACCGGCAGCAGCGCCAGAGGCACGAACGGCACCAGATAGCGCGGCCCCCACGAGCCGTCGCCACCCCACGCCATGAAGCGCGCGTAGATCGCCAGATTGACGGCGAGCGCGACGAGGAGCGCGATCGCCAGCGGACGTTCCGCCGCGTTGCGCCGCAACATCAAGGCGAAGCCGGCCGGCGCCATGAGCAGCAGCGGCGCGTACAGGAACACACTCTTGCCCGACGAGAACAGCAGTCCGTACAGGCCGACCAGCAAGGGCGTAGAAAACGACTCGGGCGACACTTCGTGGCCGTAGCCGCTCGCCAGCGGCGATCCGAAGCGCGCCGCGTTGTACCACAGCACCAGCGCGCAACAGGCGACCATGGGCACCGCGGCCGCGGCAAGGAGCTGCAGCCGTTCGTCGCGCGGCGCCTCGCCCACCGCGCCGCCGCCCGGTCCGACCGCGCGGCGATGCCAGACGTCCCACACGCCCCAGGCCACCAGCGGGAGCACCGCGGACGCCATCGCCGACTTCGCGACCAGCGCCCAGCCCCACGCCAGCCCGGCTCCGGCCATCCACCGCAGTGCGGCGGGCATCTGCCGATGCCGGGCCGCCGCCACACAGCCCAACCCGGCGACGAGGCAACACGTCGTCAAAGGCTCCGTGAGAAACGTCTTGGCGTACACCCACTGGGGCGTGCCCACGGCGAAGGCGGTCGCGACCAGCAAGGCGCGCTTCGCCCCGGCCCCGAACGCGATCGCGGTGAGGAAGAAGGCCGCGACGCCGAGCGCCCCGAGCACGAGGTTCAGCGACGACGTGACGGCGCGCACCACGAACTCCTGCTTGCCGCGCAAGAAGGCGACACCGCGTGCGCCGGCCGCGGCGGCGAGATCGCCGGCGGCCAAGAACGGGGCCGCCACCACGGCCTGCCCGAGGCCTGCCTTGGCGTAGAGCCGCCCGTCACGTCCGGGATAGCCGTTGCCGGAGGGAATGGCGATCGTGTGGTCGTGGACCAGCGCGCGGGTGAGCAGGTACATGGTCGTGCCGTCGCTCGACGCGATCGTCCCGGACGCCGTCATCGCGTAGAGCGCCAGCGTGGCGAGGAACAGCCAGAGCGCGGCCGCGCCGGTGCGACGGCGAGGGCGCGAGGGCGCGGCGGGACGGGCGGCGGCGCGTGTCGAGTGGGAGGTCACGGCCCGCGACTGTAGCCGTCCACTCCGGCCGGCGAAAGTCAGGACTTGGGGGCCGGACGGATGAGCCCGGCGGGCAGGCCGTAATTTTCCCGCAACCCGAGCCGCGAGACCGCCGTCTAGACCCGAGGCGCCCAGGTTGGGCCGCGCCATCTCTCCGCCTCCCGCGCTTGCCGGGCCGGAGCCGCGCGGTCCCCCCACCACCTCTGCCGGTCGGTTGCTCCAGCCCGCGCGCCACCCCGCAACCTCGCGCCCGCCTCCGGCGGGCACTCGACGCAGGGAGGACATCCGCATGCAGACCCGCGGCTCACGCGTGCGTCGCACGCTCTGGGGCACTCTGGCGGTCCTGGCCGTCGCCGGCACGGCCGGCACGATCTTCTTCGTGCCGCGCATGGTGCAGGCCGAATTCGACGAATACACGGGCGCCGGGAAGCCCACCAAGACCGAGACCTTCGACTGGCGCGGCGACATCGCGGCCGGGCACACGGTGGTCGTCCACGGCGTCAACGGGGGCGTGGTGGCCGACGGCGATCCCGGATCGCAGGTGGTCGTCCATGCAGTGAAGTCGGCACGGCGCCACGATCCGTCCGAAGTGCAGATCAAGTACGACCGCCGCCCGAACGGCGATGTCGTCGTCTACGCGCTCTACCCCGGCTCGGGCAACCGGTACGAGAACGGCGAGTACCACTCGCGCACCCGCAACAACGACGTCAAGGTCGAGTGGGAGATCCACGTGCCGCGGGGCATCGGGCTCGACGTGCACACGGTCAACGGCGGTGTCGACGTCACCGGGCTCGACGGCAACGTCGCCGTCGAGACGGTGAACGGCGGTGTCGCGGTGTCCACGCGGGGCACGGCGACGGCGAACACGGTCAACGGCTCGATCCGCGCCGCGGTCGGCGCGACGCGCTGGGACGGCAAACTCGACTTCGCGACCGTCAATGGCAGCATCCACGTGTCTCTGCCGGAAACCGTGGGTGCCGCGGTCCACGCGGAAACGGTGAACGGCCGCATCAGCACCGACTTTCCGGTCAGCGTGCAGGGGCACTTCGGCGGCCGCGAGCTCCACGGCATCATCGGCACGGGCAGCGGCGGCTCGCTCAAACTCGAAACCGTCAACGGCGGCATCTCGCTCGATCGCCAGTCGTAGACTCCCGGACGGGGAATCCCCTTCTCCCTTCCACGGCCACGGCGGGGCGCTCCGGCGCTCCGCCGTGTGTGTTGCCGCTCAGGGCCGGCGCGCGAATCCGAGCAGCGCGTCGAGCAAGGGCTCCCAGCCGAAGCGCTCGCGCTGGCGCACGACGCCGGCCTCCCACGCCTCCTGTGACTGCTGCGTGTAGAATTGCTGCACCGCCGCGGCGATCGCCGGCGGATCGTTGGGCGGCGCGAGCAGTCCGCTCTCGCCCACGGACACCACTTCGGGCAATCCACCCACGGCGGTCGTGATGACCGGCCGCCCGAAGCCGTACGCGAGTTGCACGACACCGCTCTGGGTCGCCGAGACGTACGGCAACACTACGACGTCCGCGGCGGCAAAGTAGACGCCGACTTCGCCGTCCGGGATGTAGTGATCGACGAAGCGCACGCAATCACCCAGGCCGAGCCGTGCCGCGTGTTCGTCATAGGGCGCGCGATCTTCGTAGAATTCGCCGACGACGAGCGCGGTGACCTTGCGCGGCGCGCGCGCGGCGCGGATCGCCGGGAGCGCGTCGAGCAGCACGTGCAGACCCTTGTAGGCGCGCACGTAGCCGAAGGCGAGCAGCACATCGTGATCGTCGGGAATTCCGAGCCGCTGCCGCGCCTCGGCGCGCGAACACGGCAACGCGCCGAACTGCTGATAGACCGGATGCGCGACGAAGCGAATGTCGCCATGTCGCGCCGGCGGCAGCAACGCCTTCAAGTCCTCGTGCACCGCGTCCGACATCACCACCCAGCCATCGGTCACGTCGAACATATAGCGCGTGAACGGCTTGTCGATGATGCGGCGCTCGTGCGGCAGCGCGTTGTCGCACACCAGCACGATGCGCGCGCGGCCGCCATCGGCACGCCGCTGCCGCGCCACCCGCGCCAGCGTCCCGAACGACGGGCCGAAGAACGGCGTCCACCACTTGAAGATCACCACGTCGGCCCCGAACTCGCGAATCGCGCGTCCGGTGGACAGCCACGACAACGGCCCAATCGAATCGAGCACGCGCGGCGCCTCCGCCTTCACCGCCGGCTCCTCGGTCTCGAACTGCGTGTCGCCGGGAAACAGGAAGTCGGGATACTGGCGCGTGAAGTTGAAGAAGCGCACGTCGTGCGCGGCGGCGCGCAAGCGCTGGTCGAGGATTGCGAGGAACTGCGCGATGCCGCCGCGATACGGATACGCGGGTCCGACGAGCGCGACCTTCATCGCGCGGTGCGCCGCCGCGTGCGCCGCGTCGGGCCATCCGGCGTCGCCCAGGTCGTGAGCCCCTGCGGGTCGAAGCCGAAGTCGACGATTTGCGCACCGTGTTTGGCGAGCGCTTCCGCGACGCGATGCCGCGCGTTCGCGGCGCACAAGAGGAAGAAGTAACCGCCGCCGCCGGCGCCCGGCATCTTGCCGCCGAGCGCGCCCGCCTTGCGCGCCGCCGCGTACATCTCGTCGATCTTCGGCGACGTCATGTGCGACTCGAGGCGCTTCTTCGATTCCCAGGCGTCGTGCAACATTTCGCCAAAGTCGTCGAGACGGCCGCGGATGAGCGCCTGCTTCATGTCGCCGGCGCGCCGCTTGAGATCGTGCATCGCGGCGAGCACGTCGGCTTCGCCGCGTTCGACCGCTGCGGTCTGCCGCTCGATGATCTGGAACGATGCGCGCGTCTGGCCGAGGAAGCACAGCACCATCCGGTACTCGAGTTCGTGCACGATCTCCGGCTCGATGCGTAACCCGGTGACCACGGTCTCGTGCGCGCCGAACTCGATGAAGTTGAAGCCGCCGAACACCGCCGCGTACTGATCCTGCTTGCCGCCGGGCACGCCGGCGGCGTCGCGCTCGATCACCACCGCGCGATCGGCGAGCGCATAGCGGTCGAGCGTGCCGCCGCTCGCGCGCTGCAACGCGCCGAGCAGCGCCACCACCATCGTCGACGAACTCCCGAGCCCGGTACCCGGCGGCGCATCGCTGTGCAACGTGAGGTCGAGCCCGCGCTTCATCGCCCCCGACTCGCGCACCACCGTCTTCACGAGGTCGAGGGTGCCGTCACGCCGCAAGCGATTGCGCAAATACGACGCGCCGTGAATGCCGTAATCGAGCGACGTGATGACGACGCGCCCGTCGCGCCGCGGCTGCACGCTGGCATAGGCGTAGCGGTCGATGGTGGTGGATAGCACGGCGCCGCCGAACTGCTCCGGGTACGGCGCCACGTCGGTGCCGCCGCCGGCGAACGACAAGCGCAGCGGGGCGCGGCCACGGACGATCATGCGGAGGTCTCCACGGGACCGGCAAAGCGCGCGAACGGCTCCGGCAGCGCGACGCATGCGCCGGCGTAACTCTCCGGCGTCCCGATGTCGAGGAACGACGGTACCGCGAACGCGCCGCGCGTCCACGGCGTCTCCGCGCGCTGCATCAACTGTTCGAGCGACGGCTCCTCACTCGTGACGATGGCCTCCAGCGCGATGGTGTCGAGCAAGTACGCGCCGGCATTGACCAAGCCAGGCCCCGCGACTCCCTTCTCGACGAAGCCAGCGATGCGGCCATCGGCCGTGACGCGCACCGCGCCGAAGCGTCCCGCATCCTCCACCGGGGCTACCGCGATCGTCTGCTGCGCGTCGAGCGCCGCGTGGTGCGCCCGGAATGCCGCGAGGTCGAGCTCGACGAGCGTGTCGCCGTTGACCACCAGCGCTTCGCCGACATCGTCGGGCAATCGCTTGCGCGCTTCGAAGGCGAACGCGAGTGCGCCCGCGGTGCCGAGCGGACGCGGCTCCATCACCGTCTCCACCGCCAGCGGCCACGGCTTCCAGTCCTTGAGCGCGCGCCGCACGTGACCGGCGCCGACGCCCAGGCACAGCACCGCGCGCTCGACGCCGCACGCTGCCAGCCAGCGCAGCTGCACGAGCAGGAACGGCGTGCCGTGCGGACCGACCGGCGCGAGCACTTTCGGCGTGTCGCCAAGCACCGGCTGGATGCGGGTCCCGAGTCCGCCCGCGAGCACGAACGCCAGCGGCGGCGCGTCCGGGTCCCGCTCGACCGGTGTGTCATCGCGCGACGCGTCGAGGTCGCTCATGCGTCCTCGCGCGCGCAGCCGAGCCGCGCCCGTAGCGCCACGCCGACCTTGCGCTGCGGCCGCGCGATCATCTCGCCGAGCAAGCCGAGCGACACGAACTGCATCGCCAGCATGATGAGCACGAAGCCGAGCACCAGCATGGGTCGCAGACGGAGCGGATGGCCGGTGGCCCAGTAGCCCGCGAAGTAGGTGCAGATGGCCAAACCAGCCCCGAGGAAGAGTGTGCCGATGCGTCCGAAGAAGTGCAGCGGCGACGCCCCACCGCGCGTCAGGAACAACACCGCGATGAGATCGAGGAAGCCGTTGAGGAACCGCGAGGCGCCGAACTTCGAGCGGCCGTGCTTGCGCGCGTGGTGCTGCACCTTCTCTTCGCCGATGCGGAAGCCTTCGCACGCCGCGAGCACGGGAATGAAGCGATGGAGTTCGCCGTACACCTGCACCGTCTTCACGACTTCGGACTTGTACGCCTTGAGGCCGCAGTTCATATCGTGCAGGCGGACGCCGGTGGTGGCGCCGACCACCGCGTTGAACAGCTTCGACGGCGCGGTCTTGGTGATCGGGTCGTAGCGCTTGTACTTCCAGCCGCTGACGACGTCGACATCGGATTCGACGCGGGCCACCAGCTTCGGCACTTCGGCGGGATCGTCCTGCAGGTCGGCGTCCATGGTGACGACGTAACGGCCGCGCGCCGCCTCGAAGCCGGCGGCGAGCGCGGCGGACTTGCCGGCGTTGCGCCGGAAGATCAGCGCGCCGACGTGCGGGTCGCGCGCCGCCAGATCGTCGAGGATCGCATGCGTGCCGTCGGTGGAGCCGTCGTCGACGAACAACAATTCGTAGGGACGGCCGAGCGCCCCGAGGACGTCGGTGAGACGTGCGTGCAACTCGGGCAGGCTCTCGGCCTCGTTGTATGCAGGAATCAGAACCGTGATGTCGGGAGAGTCCATCGCGCTATTGCCCCACGCTGCCCGCGGTGCCGCCGGGCAGCGACGGCGGCGCGGTGGTCGCCCCGCCCGGCGTCGGCTTGTCGAGCATGGCGCGGTAGCTCTCGAGCATCGTCGCCCACTCCTGGTCGTCCGGGTGGCGTTCCACGTAGCGCGCGACCACGCTCATCGCCTCGGCGTTGCGGCCCTTCTCGAACAGCCACGCGCCGTAGCTCTGGTAGAGCGCGCGATAGTCCGGCGCCGCCTCGATGCCGCGTTTCCACACCTTCTCGCCTTCGCCTTCGCGGACCAGCTTGGTGAGCATGTAGCCATAGCGCTGGTAGACGAGACCGTTGTCGGGATGCAACTGCATCATGCGCGTGTAGTGCGCTTCGGCCTCCGCGGTGCGGCCGGCTTCTTCGAGCAGAATGCCGGGATAGCCGATGACGCCGGGATATTCGGGCGAAATCGCTTCGGCACGCGTCATCAGCTTCATCGCCGAGGCGAAGTCGCCGCGCACGCGATACTCGAACGCCGATTGCACAAACGCGGCGGCGTAGTTTTCACTCAGCCGCCGCGCGTTGTCGTCTTTGTAGACGGTCGTGTCCGGTGACCCGTCTGGATTCAGCACTCCTCGCCATTTGAAGGTATGGTCGAGCGCGTACATCGTTTTCTCGAGATCGACCCGGCCCTCCGGACCCTTCTCCGGCGTCATGCGGTAGTTGAGACCTTCGAGCACCATCTGGTCGCCGTAGCCGAACTCGCTGCGCGGCACCGTGACCGCGACGTAGAGCGGCCGCTTCCACCCGTTCGCCTTGACGATGTCGGCAATCGCGAGGTCCTTCACCCATACCACCTTGCCCTGACTGTTGTAGTAGGGCTGGAGGTCGGCGATCTGCGCCTCGCTCATGGTGTACGGCACCTTGGGCTCGGTGGTCTTCAGCTGCACGTTGTACCAGTTGGTTTGCAGCAGCGAGAGGTTGGCGACGCGCACGTCGGCGCGATAGCCCTCGACGTACTGCAAGTACCAGAGCGGAAAGGTGTCGTTGTCGCCATTGGTGAACAGGATCGCGTCCTTCGGCAGCGTCGACAGCATGTTGTACGCGTAGTCGTGGGCGATCCAGAACTCCGAACGGTCGTGGGTCCGCCAGTAGGTACGCACCGGCAGGAAGCCGCTGAGCGGCAGCGCCAGCGCGAGCACCAGCGGCAAAATCGCCGCCGAGGCACCGCTCGCCGCGACGGAGTTCTTCGCGCCGACCAACCGGTTGATGGCCAACAACGCGGCCGCCACCGCCATCCCCATCCACACCGCGAAGAACTGGTAGAAGAAGGTGAAGAAATAGTCGCGTTCGCGCACCTCGTGGTCCGAGAAGTTGAGGTAGACGACGAGCCCGATCGACGTCGTGACGACGATCACGAACTGCATCCACCACGTCTTCGCCTCGCGCCCGGCGTGCCACACCATGCCGGCGAGTGCGGCGAGCAACGGCAGCGCGACACCCAGCCCGTGCAAGGGCGAGTGCTCGGGGAACAGCTCGTACTCACCCTTCGTGTAGCGGAAGAACATCTCGTTGAACTGGAATGCCCAGCTCGTCTTGCGGTGCGTCAGGATGTAGAAGACGCTGCCCTGGCCGTACTGTTCGCGGTTCAACTGCTCCCACAGCGCCTTGAGCGTGCGCGGGTCGGCTTCGTTGATCGCGGGTTCGAGGTGGGCGCGGATGTAGAGGAAGAACGTCACGCTGGTCCCGAGGACGATCGCCAGCGCGGCGAGGCCGATGAACCGCGGGCTGAGAACCGAACGCTTGTTGACGAGCAGGGCGAACACCACGAGCCCCGGCGCCACCAGCACGCCGCCAAGGTGGATGCCCATGCCGCCGAGCGCCAAGATGTAGACGATGGCGAGCAGCAGATTGTCGTTCTTGCCCTTCTCGCGCCCCTCGGCCCAGCGCAAGGCGAGGAACACGCACAGCGCCTGCACCAGCGATGCCGCCGAGTAGACTTCCGCTTCGATGGCGTTGTCCCAGAACGAGTCGGAGAAGGCGATGAAGAAGGCGGCGGTCATCGCGCCCGCCATGATGAACAACTTTTCGATCTGGTTCGGCGCGTGGCCGAGGCAGCGCACCAGGAGACGCCAGGTGACGAGGAACATCAGGCACACCGCGGTCGCCGACATCAACGAGGACAGGAAGTTGATCTTCAACGCGACGGTGGCCACCGGAATCAGCGAGAACAGCCGGCCGATCAGCACGTAGAGCGGCGTGCCGGGCGGGTGCGGGATGCCGAGGATGTGCGAGGTGGCGATGAACTCGCCGGAGTCCCAGAAGGGCACGGTCGGCGTCAGCGTCTTGAGATACACCCCGAGGGTGACCCAAAACACCACGACGACGGCGACCCACTTCACCTGCAACAGCTTGGACGCCACCTTATCCATCGATTCCTCTCTCTTCCCTCGACTCGCGCGAGGCCGCCGGCGTGCGCGCCGGCCGCATCGCATTGCGCACGAACAGCGCCGCGCCGCTGAGGCTGATCGCCATCGCCACCACCGCGGTGGTGAGCTGCCAGGCGAACGCCGCCTCGGGCGCGAGGCCGGCGTGCGGCAACAACTTGGTCGCCGCCCACTCGCGAACTCCCAATCCGTTCAGCGAGACCGGCAACGCGGCAACCACCGCCAGGACGGGCACAAACGTCCATAGTGCCGCTTGCGATACCCGGATGCCAAGCCCCCGCGCGACCAGATAGTGCACGTAGAGGCGCAGCACCTGCGTGACCACGGCGATCGCCAGCACACCGGCAATCACGCTGCCCCGCCGCGCCAGCGCATGCAAACTGGCGAAGGTCCGTTCGCCGCGCTCCGCCAGCCGCGTGAATCCGAGCGCGCGCACCGGCCGCAGCGCCCACCGAGTGACCCGGCGGCTGCGGGCGACCAGCAGCGCCGCGCCCGCCCCCACGAAGGTCAGCACCACCGATGCGTAGATGAACGGCTGGTGCACCTCGCGCATCCCCAGCGGCGCCGCCGCCACCCCGAAGGCGGCGATCACGAACAGGCCGATGAGGCGGTCCATCAGGGTCGCCGAAACCACCGGCGACAGGCCGGCACTATACCCTGAGACGCCATGAATGCGCGCCAGGTCTCCGCCGACGTTGGCGGGCAGCAGATTATTGAAAAACAGCCCGATGTGAAAGCTGGCGATGATCTTGGGCCAGGGCGCCGCCAGCCCCTGCGCCCGCAGCAGCAGGCCCCATTGCAGGCTTCCCGCCAGATTGCTGAGCACCAGCACGAGCGCGGCCGCCGCCAGCCAGCCGAGATTGGCATGGCGCACCGAGTGCCACACCGCCTGCGTGTCGAGCCGCGCGAGCAGCAGCACCACGATGGCGAGCGACAGCCCGCTCTTGAGCACCGTGCCGCCGATGCGGCGAAGCGCGTCCCGCATCAGCACAGCACTCGGGCGACGTCACGCCGTCCCGCCGCCACCGCGCGGATCACCGCCTCGCCCTCCTCGGAGCAGCGCTCCCAGGTGAAGCGCGCCGCCCACGTCAGCCCGGCCGCCGCCATCCGCGCCCGCAGCACCGGATCGCCCAGCACGGCGAGCGCACGCTGAGCGATCGCCTCGACATCGCCGTGCGGGACGAGGAAGCCGGTCTCGCCGTCGCGCACACTGTCGCGCAGTCCGGGACTGTGGCTGGCCACCACCGGCGTGCCGCAGGCGGCCGCCTCGACCATCGTCAGGCCCCAGCCTTCCTTGGGCGAGGGATTCACCACCACACCGGCTTGGCGCAAGAGCGCGACTTTTTCGGCCGAGGGCACGAAGCCGCGGAACTCCACCGCGGCGCCGAGTCCGAGCTGCCCCGCCATGCGCTCGAGTGCCGCGCGGTACGGACCGTTGCCGATCACCACCATGCGAGCATCGGGCAGCGTGGCGCGAATCCGCACCATCGCCTGCAGCGCGAACTGCACGCCTTTGTACTTCTGCAAGCGCCCGAGGAAGACGACGAGCCGCGGATCGGGCGCCGGATCGCCCGGCGTATAGAGCGTGTGATCGAGACCGCAGTGGCTCACCGCGATCTGCGCCGCCGGCAGTCCGCGCGCGACCAGATCGTCGCGCGTACTCTCGCTGATCGCCAACAGCGGCACGCGGCGATACACCGGCGCGATGCCCTGCTCCCACGCGTAGACGTAGGTGGCGAGCGGGAACGCCGCCTCGTGATACACCGTGGTGCCGAACAGATGCGGCACCACGCCGAGCACCGGCCGCCGCGCGAACAGCGGCGCGTAGAACGGAATCTTGTTGATGTCCTCGACGACGACATCACATTGCTCGTGCAGGCGTTCGCGGCGATAGAGCAGCGGCAGCGCGAAGTTGGCATTCCACCAATCGCCGGCGCGACGCACGTCGATGCCGTCGATCTCCTCGCGCGGCACGGCGCCCGGCCACGACGACGACAGCTGCACGACACGATGCCCGCGCGTCACCATGCGGCGCAGGATCTCGTGGAGATGCACTTCGGCGCCCCCGGCGGCGGGATGATGCATGTCGCGCCAGTTGAACGCCACGACGCGCAGGCCGGCCACGGCTTAGTCCGCCCTCACGGCTTCTTGCCCACGGTGCCGATCACGCTGCAGGTGTAGAGATGGAGCCGCGTGCCGCGGAACACGCGCTTGAGCGGCGCGATGAGCGATTCCCACGCGGTAACGTGCCACGGCACCTGCGGCAAGCGCGCGACGCGCAACTTCGCAAGGCCGAGACGCAGCGTGCGGTACCACAGGCCGGGCACCATCCATTCGCCGTAAGTGAAGCGCACGTCGAGGCCGGCGCGACGCACCATCGCCTCGAGTTGCGCCGGCGAATACTGCGTCTCCCAGCCGGCGAACCAGCGGCCGAGCGCGATCAGGATCTGCTTGAGGATGGTGTAGAGGTGAAAGGTCTGCGGCACGTCCACCAACAACACGCCGCCGCGGCGCAGGACCCGCGCGTTCTCGTCGAGAAGGCGCTGATCCTCCGGCGCGCGGAAGTGTTCGAGCAATCCGGCGTGGAAGACACCGTCGAACGTACCCTCGCGGAACGGCATCTGACGCGCGTCGGCGCACACCACGGGGATGTCGACGCCGTGCCGGCGCGCCGCCTCGCGCACGATCTCCAGCGAGCGCGGGATGTAGTCGACGACGATCATGCGCGCGCCCTGCTGCGCCATCGCCACGCTGTCGCGTCCGGTGCCGGCGCCCACCTCGAGCACCAGCGGGTGCGACGGCAACTCCGGCCGCAAGCGGCCGACGATGCGGTCGTCGTTGGCGTAGGACTCGTAGCCTTCGAGCCCTTCCCAATAGCTGCGCCAGTGTTGCGGGGTCGACTCGCGCTGCGGCACTACTCGCCTCGCTCCAAACGGTCGGCGAGAATGCGCGGCAATCCGGCGCCGAGGATCTTGCCCTGCGCGGCTGGGATGTCGTACGGGATGCGGCGCAGTTCGACATGCACGCCGGCGGCGGTGCGCGTCACCAGCGCATACGCCGCCGCCGCGATGCGATCGCGCGGCTGGCCGACGCTCCCGACGTTCACCAGGTAGCGGCCAGGGCGATCGAGCGTCAACTCGCCGAATGGCACCATGCGCGCGGTTTCCTGATCGCGTTCGAACACTGCCGGGAGATGCGAGTGGCCGATGAATGCCACCGGCTCGTCGATGGCGGCGAGTTCGGCGGCGGCGTCCATCGAGTTCAGCACGTAGCGCCACTCCTCCGGGCCGATCGGCGTCGCGTGCACGAGCAACATGTCGTCCACCGTCGCGGCGAGCGGCAAGCTGGCGACGTAGTCCGCGAGGTCGGGGCGCAACGCCGCCGCCGTCCAATTCGCCGATTGCCGCGCGAACGGGTTGAAGTACTCGGTCGACGTCTTGCCAATCGCCGCCCAGTCGTGGTTGCCGGCGATCACCATGCTGCAGCGTTCGCGGATCAGGTCCAGGCATTCGTTGGGATTCGCGCCGTACCCGATGATGTCGCCCAAGCACAACACGCTGTCGGCGCCGGCCGCGTCGAGGTCGGCGAAGACGGCGCTGAGCGCTTCCCAGTTGGAGTGGATGTCCGAGACGATGGCGTAGCGCATGGCGGAGCGCGTCCTCGCGATTACGGGGTGTCGGGCGTGTGGGAGTCGGGCGTGCCGGGGTCGGGCGCGGCCGCATCGGCGGGCGCGGCATCGGCCTCGTCCGCGTCGTCGAGCAGCGCGTCGAGGCCGGCCACCGGCAGCTCGGCCTCGCGCACGCGGCGCGCCACGCGGTCGAGCACTCCGTTGACGAACGCGCCGGATTCGCGTCCGCCGTACCGCTTGGCGAGCGAAATGGCCTCGCTGAGCGCGACGGCGAGCGGCACGTCCGGGCTGTAGAGAATCTCGGCGGCGCCGAGACGGAGCACGTTGCGATCCACCGCGCTCATGCGCTTCACCGTCCAGTTGAGCGCCGCGTCGTCGAGCACCGCGTCGATCTCCGCGCGATGTTCGTCGACACCGCGCACTAAGCGGCGGATGAAGGCGATGACGCCGGGATCGAGTTCGACGCGCGGGAAGGTCGCCCCCACCGGCAGTTCTTCGATCACCGCGTCGATCTCGTCGGGGTCGAGTGGCGTCGGTTCGCTCAGCACGTCGTCGAGCGACTGCGCCACGGTTTCCCCGAGGACGTCGGATTGATAGAGCACGCGCAGCGCGAGTTCACGCGCGAAGCGACGGGTGGCCGGCGGTTGCCGCATCGCGCTCATCGTCGGGCCCCGGCGGACGTCGTCACGACAACGTCTCCAGCGTCGCGACCATCTCGATGGCGGTGAGCGCCGCCTCGCGGCCCTTGTCGCCCACCGCGCCGCCGGCGATGCGGGCACGCGCCTGCGTCTCGTCGTCGGTGGTGAGCACGCCGAACACCACCGGCACGCCGGTGTCGAGCATCACGCACATGACGCCGTCGGCCACCATCTGCGCGACATACTGGAAGTGCGGGGTGTCGCCACGAATCACCGCGCCCAGCGCGCAGATCGCATCGACCGCACCGCCCTCGGCGATCTTCTGCGCGACGATCGGAATCTCCACCGCGCCAGGCACCCAGACGGTACGCACGTCAGCGGCGCCGGCCTCCTGCAGCGTCGCGAGCGCCGAGGCATGCAGCGCACCGGTGATCTCGGCGTTGAAGCGCGCGACCACGAGCGCGAACCGGCGGCCCGCCGCGCTCGGCGGCGTCGAGGGCGTGGAAGTCTGTCCCATCGCCTAGAGATCCACGTCGATCAGATGACCGAGCTTCTTGCGCTTGGTGCGCAGGTAGCCGCGGTTGCGCGGATTGGCCGGCACCTGGAGTGGCACGCGCTCGACGATCTCGAGACCGTAGGCTTCGAGACCCACCACCTTCTTCGGATTGTTGGTGAGCAGGCGAATCTTGCGCAGCCCAAGGTCGGCGAGAATCTGCGCGCCGACGCCGTAGTCGCGCAGGTCGGCCTGGAAACCGAGCTTCTGATTCGCTTCGACGGTGTCGAGGCCGCGATCCTGCAGCGCGTACGCCCGCAGTTTGTTCGCGAGGCCGATGCCGCGGCCTTCCTGGCGCATGTACAACAGCACGCCGCGTTCTTCGTGTTCGATGCGCTCGAGCGCACGCTCCATCTGATCGCCGCAGTCGCAGCGGAGCGAGTGGAAGACGTCGCCGGTGAGACACTGCGAGTGGACGCGCGCGAGCACCGGCTTCGGCGTCGTGACGTCGCCCTTGACCAAGGCGACGTGATGGAAGGGCGTGCCCTGCTCCTCGTACAGATACAACGCGAACTCGCCGAACTTGGTCGGCAGCTTGGTCTCGACCAAGCGCTCGATCAGGCGCTCGGTGCGGCGGCGGTATTCGATCAGCGCTTTGATGGTGATGATGCGGAGCTTGTATTGCTTCGCCATCTTGAGCAGCTGCGGCGTGCGCATCATGCTGCCGTCGTCGGCCATCACCTCGCACAGCACACCTGCCGGTGTGAGGCCGGCGAGACGCGCGAGGTCGATCGCGGCTTCGGTGTGGCCGGCGCGGCGCAGCACGCCGCCTTCACGGGCGCGCAGCGGGAAGATGTGCCCGGGGCGCTCGAGGTCGCCGGGCTGCGTCGCCGGATGCACCAAGGCGCGGATGGTGAGCGCGCGGTCGGCGGCCGAGATGCCGGTGGTGGTGCCGTTCACCGCGTCCACCGACACGGTGAAGGCGGTCGACATCTTCTCGGTGTTGTCCTGCACCATCGGCCCGAGCTCGAGTTCGTCGAGCCGCTCGCCGGTCATCGGCACGCAGATCAAGCCGCGCGCGTACTTGGTGAAGAAGTTGATGTCGGCCGGCGTGACCTTCTCGGCGGCCATGATGAGGTCGCCTTCGTTCTCGCGCTCTTCGTCGTCGACGACGATGACCTTTTCACCGCGGCGAATCGCGGCGATGGCGTCTTCGACGCGATCCATCTGCAGGCCGTGCGAACCGGCGGCGCGGCGGCGCGCCGGTGCCGGCGTGGCGCGGCGCGACGGCGTCTTGGCGGCCGGGCGGCGCGCGGTGGCACCGCGGCCGTTCTTCGAGATCACGAGTGGCTTCCTCTCTTTCGCTCAGACCTGCGCCGCGTCCGCGGGCTGCAGGAGCCGCTCGACGTAGCGGCTGATCACATCGACTTCGACGTTCACACGCGATCCGGGCTGCCAGCCGCCGGCGGTGGTCACCGCCAGCGTGTGCGGGATGAGGTACACGCGGAAGCACGCGCCCTCCACCTCGCCCACGGTGAGGCTGATGCCATCGAGCGAGACCGAGCCCTTGGGGGCGACGTAGCGCGCGAGGTCGGCCGGCAGTTCGAGCGTCACCGCTTCGCCATAGTCGGCGGAGTGGCGATCGCGCACCGTGGCCACGCCGTCGACGTGACCGGACACGAGGTGGCCGCCGAGGCGATCGCCGAGTTGCAGCGCGCGCTCGAGATTCACGCGACCGCCCACCGGGACATCGCCCAGAGTGGTCCGACGCAGCGTTTCCTCGATCGCATTCACCGCGAAGCTCGACCCATCGTGGCGCACCACCGACAGGCACACGCCGTTGATGGCGATCGACTCGCCGAGGCCCAGCTGTCCCGCGTAGAGCGGCGCCTCGAGGAGGAGGTCCGCCCCGGCGCCGCGCACCTGGCGCTCGATCAGGGTTCCTTGCGTCTCGACCAATCCGGTGAACACGGCGCGCTCCTGGCCGATGGTGGGCGGTGGCGCGCGGGGCTCCAGGCGCCCGCACGGCGAAGGGCGGAGTGTAGTCGTTTCCCGCCGCCCCCGGCCAGCACCGATCGCGGCGCCGGGCCGTCCATTCTCGGGGCGTCAGCCGCGCGCGGTGGGCTCGCCCTGGGCCGCGGGGCCGGGCTGGACGGCCGGGCCCCGCAGATACCCTTCGATGAGGACGTCCGGGCCGACGGCGCGCACCCGGCGGCCGGCGAGGCGCCAACCGCGCGGCCCGCCGTCCGGCCCGATATCGCCGGTCCAGCCGAGCCCTCCGCCACCCAGGACCGTGGGGGCGACGAAGACGTGCACGCGATCCACCAGGCCGGCGCGCAGGAACGCGGTGTAGATGCCGCGGCCACCCTCGAGCAGGACGCTGCGGATCTCGCGCCGCGCCAAGCTCCACAGCACGGCCTGCGGATCCACCCTGCCGCGGGCGTCGCTCGGCGCCACCACCACGTCGTGTCCGGCATCGCGCAGACGCTGTCGGCGTAGCGGGCTGGCGTCGTCGGTGGTGAAGATCACCGTCGGCGCATCGGGACCGAGCACACGGGCGCCATCGGGCAGCCGGAGTTGCGAGTCGAGGACGACGCGCAGCGGGTGGCGGCCGCGCACGTGGCGCACGGTGAGCAGCGGGTCGTCGGCGAGGACGGTGCCGATGCCGACCAGGATGGCGTCGCACGCCGCGCGCAGCCGGTGCGCGTGCTGCCGCGCCGGCAGCGCGGTGATCCAGCGCGTCTCGGCGGTCTGCTCGGGGTGGGCAATGCGACCGTCGAGGCTGGTCGCCACCTTGAGGGCGACCAATGGGCGGCCGCTTTCGTGCCAGACGTGGAACTCATCGTTGAGCCGCCACGCCGCCTCGCTCTCGAGACCGGAGCTCACGCCGACTCCCGCCTCGCGCAAGCGGGCCGCGCCGCCGTGCGCTTCGCGGTGCGGATCGTCCAGCGCGTACACAACACGCGTGACGCCGGCGGCGAGAATGGCCTCGGTGCACGGTGGCGTCAGGCCCTGATGGTTGCACGGTTCGAGTGTCACCACGAGCGTGGCGCCGCGCGCTGCCTCCCCCGCCGCGGCGAGCGCCAGCACCTCCGCGTGCGGCGTTCCGGGCCCGCGATGAAAGCCTTCACCGACCGGCACGCCATCGCGCACCACCACCGCCCCGACACGCGGATTCGGCGTCAGGCGGCCGCGCGCACGCGCGGCGAGCGCGAGGGCGCGGCGCATCGCCGCCGCTTCGGCGACGGAGACGGGCTGCAGATGAGATTCGGGCGAGGACGGCGACACGCGGCGGGGACACCTCCATCGGCAGCGGCGCGCCGAGGCGCGCGGGATGACGGCCTCGCAGGATAGAAGGCAGGCCGCGCCGGTGTCCGGCCGCCGCGGCCCGCGCGCCTCGCCTCCACTTCCTCCACCAGCGGTCACCGCCGTACTTCTGTCCTTGGCATCTCGTAGAACAGATTGGCGAACATGCCGGCGAGTCCGTCCTGCTCCGTGTCCACCGGCTGCGCGCTCACCCAGTACCTGGTATCCCCAGACTCATCAGCGCCAGACGCGGCGCCGCGCGATGAAGATAGCCGCACAGCGCCTTGCCTTGTTCGACCAGTTGGGGCCAGGGTCGCCGTTGTTGTCGTAGGGTGTACAGCGGATCGAGTTCGTCGCCGGGCCGCAGGGCGAAGCGGCCGACCGCCACTTCGGCGCCGACGCGGCCGGTGGCCGGCAGGCCGTACCAGCGCTCCTTGTCGAACTGCAAGCGCGGGAACCCACCGCCGCCCGGGATGCCGTGCACCTTCGCCCAATCGGTGGGATCGGCGCCTTGGAAGCCGTTGCGGTTGGCGTCGGTCTTCGCCCACGAAATCTGGTCGCACATGTGCATGTAGTCCGCGGCGAAATTGTAGCGGCCGGGCGCCAGCAGGTTCGCGGAAGTCGGCGGGTTGGTGGGAATCGGTGTCATCGTCGCGCGCACAGCCGAGTAGCCCATGATGACCATCGACCCGCCCGCATCGAGGTAGCTGGAAAGCGGGTTCGGCCGGATGCGCGCCTGCCCGATGCGCGTCGCCACGAAGTCGGTGAACGCGACGCCGGGACTGCTGCCGGGGATCCCGACTTCCCACACCACGAACTTGTAGCGGCACATGTCGGCGAGCGGCGGCGCGACGTGGTAGAGCGGATCGTACGAGACGGGCATCGTCGTGAACGAGTCGATCGCCGTCGAGCGGCCGAGCGTGTTCATGGCCAGGCGCAGGGCACCGAGCGAATGACGGCGATGCTCGTCGTCGCTCGGCTGGATGCCGGCGGCGCGAATGTCGTTCACGTCATCGACCCACAGAATGTCCTTCTCGCCGGTGAACGCGGCGAGCGTGAGGCGCAATACGCCGGTGGTGATCGCGCCGTTGCTGTCCTGGACCTGGATGACGATGTCGTGGATGGCGGCCGTGCGATCGCGGAACACCAGCCCGTTGATGCCGAGCAATGAACGCGTGAAGCCGGTGGCCCAGCCCGGATCGTTCTTGTTGCCGATGTCGACGACGTCGACGCCCCACCGGTAGCCGGCGATGACCGCGCCGGTAATCCCGGCATCGGCGGTCCACGTGAGATTGAGCTGGTGATCGAACACGTACTGCGCGGAATCGCGGCCCACGCCGGCCCACTCGAAGGTGCCGAGGTTGACGCTGTTCACCGTCAGCGCCGGTCCCTGCCGCGAGATGTACGCGCCGTAGAAGAAGAGATTGCGTCCGGCCACGTACGCCGGCTCCACCGCTCCGGCTTCATCCACCGCGCGCCAGGCGAAGACCCAGTACTGCACGGCCTGATCGCCGGACACCAAATCGCGGTAACTGACCTCCATGGTGTCAGTCGGCGAGGGAAGGTATTGCCACTGCGTGCTGGGATCGTCGAGCAATTTGGCGGCGCCGGCGGGATTGCCGATCAGCGAATTCGGGATACGTAACCGCGCGAAGCGATAGCCGACGGGCGTCTTGCGCGTGACGCCGTCGGCATCGGTGCCGGACCAGCGAATGAGGAGCGCCGGGCCACCGCTCACCAGCGAGTTGTAGCCGTTGCCCTGCGCCACCGCGACCGGAAACAGAGCGCGCGATTGCGGCGCGATGGTGCGCGCGTTGAACGACAACTCCACCACCGGGGAGTGCATGCCGCGGTCGTCCACCGCGCGCAGGTAGAACGTGTGCCACTCCGTCTGATTCGCCCCGGTCGCACTGAACACGAGCGAGGCGGAGAACTGCGAGGTGCGCGTCCACACGGTGTCCTGCGTGTCCACCGCGTACTCGCTGTACATGACGCGCCCGTCATCGTCCCAGGCGCGCCAGTAGATGGGCACCGAGTAGAAGCTGGTCGAGTTGGCTACCGGCGACGACGTGATCTCGACGTGCGGTGGTTCGTTGCGGGGTTCGAGCCCGGTGGGTGTGCCATGCTGGCAGCCGGAGACCGCGAAGGCGGCCAGCCAACAGAGGACCACGACGAGCGACGCGCGGCGCGCACTTCGCACCGCGGCACGGGGACACCGTGACACGTGGCGTTCTCCTGCGTGGATCGAGCGCAATCGGAATGAAGACGAGCCGAGGAGGAAGGGCGCGGAGTGCTGATGCTGGCGCACTTCGGCGCGTCCCGCAAGCGGCAAAGCGCGGGACGCGGGGGGCGCCGGCGCTCACCCCGCGCCCTCGCCCTCAGAGCAGCCGGGCCTCGCGGAAGCTGGTCCAGCCGGTACGGCTCACCACCACGTGATCGAGCACCGGAATGCCGAGCAGTTCGCCCGATTGCACGAGCCGGCGGGTGATCGCCACGTCGTCGTCGCTCGGCGTGGTCTCGCCGCTGGGGTGGTTGTGGCCAGGCACGATGCTGGCGGCCGGCCGCGCGATGGCCGGCGAGTACACCTCGCGCGGATGCACGATGCTGGCGTTGAGCGTGCCGATCGAGATCACCTCGGCGTGTTGCACGCGGTGGCGCGCGTCGAGGTAGAGCACCAGGAAGTGCTCGCGGCGACGATCGCGGATCTCGCGCGCCAGCACGTACACGTCGCTCGGCCCGGAGATCGCCGGAGGATCGGTCTCGGGCGACAGCGCGCGGCGGCGGCCGAGTTCGAGCGCCGCCAGGATCGCGGCGGCGCGCGTGAGGCCGACGCCGTCGAGCGCCGCGAGGTCGCCGAGTGGCGGCGGCGCGGCGCCCGGGAGTCCGAGGTGTCGCTCGACGTCGGCGGCGATCGCCAGCGCATCGCGCGCGCGGGTGCCGCTGCCCACCAGCAGTGCGAGGAGTTCGGTGTCGGTGAGCACTGCGGGGCCGCGTGCGGCGAGCTTCTCGCGCGGCCGGTCGGCTTCGAGCGTGTCGGCGAGACGTGTGGTGCGGCGTGGTGCCCAACTGCGGCGGCGTGCGCCGAGCGGCGAAAGTGCGACGACCGGCGCGCGCTCGGTGCCGGCGGCCGGCGGCGTCTGCGCGGCCGGCGTGACGGTGGCGTCCCCACCCATCTTCCCATCCCTTCCCACCCGCGGACGCCCGTGTCCGTCCGGGAGGTGCGGCGATGCTACGCGGGCCCGGCCCCGCCGTCAACGCGGCGGCAGACGCGAAACGGCGCCCAGCGGTGAAGCCGGGCGCCGTCGACTCGGCACGTCTCGTGTGCGGTGGACCCTACGGCACCAGCACGATCCGGCGTGCGTCGCTCGCCCCGCGCGACGTGGCGCGCAGGAAGTACACACCGCGCGGCACCGCGCGGCCTTCGCCATCACGTCCGTCCCAGCGCGCGGCGAGCACGCCGGCCGGACGCGGCCCGTTCACCAGCTCGCGCACCAAGCGGCCGCTGGCGTCGGTGACCACCACGGACACGAAGCCGGCTTCACCCAACGTCACGGCGAACGACACCGCGCCGCGGCTCGGCGACGGCGCCACCGCCGCGAAGGCGATCGCCGCGTGCGGCGCGCCCGGCGTGAGGTCGATGCCAGTGGTGGTGCAGATGTTCCAGTTCAGCGCCACCACCTGCGGGCTGCCGACCGTCGACGAGTCGTTCAACGCCAGCGAGCGGTTCGGCTGCGAGCCGAGACACTCGTACGCGCCCTTGAACCACAGCTTGTAGTCCAAGTACTTGTAGCTCGAGTCGGGGAACGTGACGGTGCCCGAGTAGATGCCGTCGCCCGCCGTGAGGTCCGGCGCGACGCCGTTGTCGAGCAGACGGCTCGCCACCAGCGGCGGCTGGTCCCAGCTGAGCGGCGACAACGCGCCGTTCACGAACAGCGAGTCCGACGCCGTGTGCGCCTGCGTCATGTACTGCGTGTTGACGCGCCAGGTCACGGCGATCGGGTGCCCGGTGTGGTCGCAGCGGCTGTAGTAAGCCAACGGCAACACCTGCACCGCGGTGGTGTCGAAGTGCACGTCGTCGATCGTGAACGAGCGGTTCGGCTGCCCGTCGCTGCACTCGAACGCGCCGTTGAACAAGAACTTGTACTGCACGTCCTTGAACGACGCGGCCGGGAAGCGCACGCGGCCGGTGTAGATCTTGTCGCCCGCCACCGCGTCGCCGTTGGTGCCGGTGTCGTACAGCGTGGTCGACGACGGCACGTTCCAGTTGAGCGGGTTCTGGTCGCCATCGAGCGTGACGATGTCGCTCACCGTCGGGTTGAGCGCCGCCATGTCGATGGTGAACTTCACGTCGACCGCCTTGGTGGTGTAGTTCGCCGGAGCGAGGTCGTTCCACCAGATCTCGAGCGTGTCGGTGCCGGTGTTCTGGTTCAACTGGAGCACGTGGTTGCTGATGCTCTCCCACTCGGTGCAAGTGTGGGTGAGCTTGTACTCCATCTGCACGCTGCCGCTGCTGGTCGCGCAGACGTCCGGGATGTTGAAGTAGGCATCGCCGGTGTAGACCGAGTCGCCGTCGACGTCGCTCAGCGGGTAGTCGCAGGTCGGGTCCCAGGTCAGCGGCGACAGGCTGCCTTCCCAGCCCACCGTGTTCGGCGGTACCGAGTGCGTGCGCAGGTGCAGGTTCAGATGCGCGCGCATGTAGATGTGCGCGAGCGCGAAGCACGCCACGTTGGTCGAATTGTTGGCGACGATGGTGTTGTTCGCCTTGTCCTTCACGCCGGTGACGGTCAGCTTGACGTTGCTGCCCACCGGCAGCGTCGACGTGCGCAAGGTAACCTGCGCGCTGTCGCTGCTGCTGCGGGTGGCGGCGATGACGCTGACGCCGCCGGTGAACGTGTAGCTGCCGATCGTCTCTGCGGTGGTCTTGTCGACCGGCTCGCTGAAGGTCACGAGCACCGAGTCCATCGGCGCGCTGCCGGACGCCGACGCGCCGAGCACGGTCGGCGGCGTGGTGTCGGCACCGCTGTTGCGCGGCACGTTGGTGGAGTTCGACAGGATGGCCTTGGTGACCCAGTCGGTGGCGTTCCAGTCCTCGGCCGGGTTGTTGACGGTGTCCTGCGCGTTGTCCGACGCACCGCCGCCGGTGGCGTAAACCTCACACCAAATCTGCGACGGATCGCCGATGCGCGAACGCGCGATCTTCCACTCGATCGCCGACGTCGTGCCGGTGCTGATCGCCGCGGCATCGGCGGAACCGCTGCCCGACCACGAGGCGCCGCCCCACACCCACAACTGCGTGTGGTTGGCGCCGTACGGCGGCGAGTCCACCCAGCCGTTGATGCTGTACTCCGGCTTGTGCGGATCGAGCACGCCGACGTTGCGGCCCCACGCATCGGTGGTGGCCCCGCTGGCGGCGACGCCGTTGGTGTCGATGTAGAGGATGTACTTCCCCCAGTTCGTCGTGCCGATGTTGGCGTTGACGGTGAAGTAGAAGTACCAGTACGTCGCGTCATTGCAGACGTACAGCTTGCCGAGGTCCATCACCGCGTTGCCCTGCGGTGCCCCGGTGCCATCGGTGGCTTCCGCCGCGCCGTAGACGGCATCGAGCGTGCCGTCCACGGTGGGCGTGCCAAAGCCGCGCGATTCGGCGAGCCGCGGCTGTGCCGCGACGACCACGCCGACGAAGCCCGCCACGAGCGCGAGCTTCCCCCAAGTCCTACGCATGATGCGTGTCCTCCTCCTCACGGTGTGCGAGCGGTTCGCCGAGCGCGCGTCCGTGGCGATTTAGCGGTAGAGCGCCTTGATGCCACCCCAGCTCTTCGCCTCCACCGGCGTCGGGCAGTTGGTGGTGTAGCTCACGTAGTTGGTCGGGTGGCTCGCGAAGCAGTTGATGCCATCGACGTCCCAGCAGGTGTTGGACAGCGTGCTGCGCTGCTCGCCGTTGTTGGCCAACAGGTCGAACGCGGCCTTCGAGCAGCCTTCCTGCGTCACCCACGACTCGAGGCGGATGGTGGTCGCGCATCCCGGGCCACTCGGGAAACCGAGGTCGGCCCAGCTGATCGCGAGTTCGACGAAGTTGCCGCCGTCGGCGTCCCAGATGCCGAGGCCGTTCGAACCGTCGTGCACCGTGTTCCAGCCACCGCTGCCGTTCGCGGCGTACATCACCTCGTAGTTGTAGCCGTTGCAGTTGGTCGGGATCACGTCGTAGATGTAGAAGTCCGGCGGCGACGCTTCCCCGCTCCAGTCGAGTTGACGGCAGAACGGGTCGCTGCTGGTGCCGCCCACCTGCGTGTCGATCGCCCAGCCGAGGTTGATGTCGCAGAAGCACCCGCGCGCGTACTTCATGCCGATGTAGACATTCGTGTTGTCGTGCGTGATGTAGAGATTCTGGATGTCGAGCGGGTACGCGTCGCAGAAACCCTGCGTGTCGATGCCGTCGACGAGCGGGGTGATGGCCTGCGAGGTGAAGTCGCTCTCGTTGCCGGTGAAGGTGATGGTCGCGGCGTGCGCGAGCGAGGCGACGGACAGGACAGCGAGAGCGGTGAGTGCGGCGTGCGCCAGTTTCATGGAGAGGATCTCCTCTACGTTGCGGGACGTGGGTGCGTGAGTGGAGCAACTCGCCCGTCGCGGGACATCTTCCGGCACGCCAGCACGCATGGGATGCGGCCGAGGTCGGGGCGGAGGGATGCACCGCGACTGGGGCACGACAGCGGTAGAGCGGTCTACCTATGACAACCCTACCACCGACGCCGGTACCGATTCAACCACTACCGCAGTCGCAGTGATCGCCGGGCGAGCCGTGCCTGGAGCAGCGGCGGGGTGAGCAGCGTGGTCACCGTCACCATGAGCACCACGGCGGCAAACACCTCCGGGCCAATCACCGGCTGGCCCGCCACCCGGAGCTGGGAGCCCACCCCCGCAAAGATCAACCCGACCTCCCCGCGCGGCAACATGCCGATCCCGACCGTCCACGGGTCGGCGCCCGTCCGCCACACGCCACCAGCGGACGCCAGCTTGCCGGCCACCCCGACCACCGTCAGGACGACTCCAAACCCTAGGATGTCCGGCCGGGCGATGGCCGCCAGATCCACCCGCATTCCCATGAGCACGAAGAACACCGGCACCAGGAACGCCCGCAGCGGCCCGAACATCTCTTCGAGCGACGCCCCGCGGACGTCGCGCGCCCGCAGCCGCTCGTAGTGCGCCTCCTCGATGAACAATCCCGCGGCGAACGCGCCCACGATCGGCGCCAATCCGGCGGCGCCGGCCAGCCACGCTCCCGCGAGGCATGCCGCCAGCGCGCCGGCGAACAGCGTCCCCTCGCCCGGCAGCCGCGCCACGAGCGCGAACCAGCGGCCCGCGAGCCATCGACCCGCGAACAGCGCTACCCCGACGAAGCCGAGACATTTCGCCGCCACCAGCAGCATGCCCGCGGCCGACAGCGCCGCGCCGTCCGCACGCGCCTCGATCGCTCCCGCGATCAGCGCCAGCACCAGCAAGCCGAGGACATCGTCGAGAACTGCCGCGCCGAGCACGATGCGCCCCTCGAGGCTGGCCGTCTGGCGTGCGTCGGCGAGTACCCGCGCGGTGATGCCGATGCTGGTGGCCGTCAAGACGCCGCCGAGAAACCACTGCGACAGGCTGGACGAGCCGGGAAACCACGCGGCCGCCACTGCCCACCCGGCGAACAGCGGCACCGCGACCCCGAGCACCGCGACCCGCAGGGCCGCGCCGCCGACACTGCGCAAGGCGGCCAGCTGCGACTCGAGCCCGACGGTGAAGAGCAAGAGCAGGCTGCCGATCTGGCCGAGGAAATCGAGTCCGGGATCGTCGCGCACGAACGCCAACTCGCGGATCCCGAGAAGTGGGAGATTACCGAGCGCCACGCCGGCGCACACTTCACCGAGGACGGCGGGGAGCCGCCAGGCGGAAAACACCGCGCCGCCGAGGGTGGCGGCCGCGACCACGACGAACAGGGCACCGACGACGGGAAGCAGGGCGTGCGCGCTCCCCTCGTCCGCCGCGGGAGCCGATGCTCCGAGCGACGCCACCGCTGCCAGCACCACCAGTGCCGGCACCAGGACGCGCCGAGTCAGCTCCCGCCTCCGCGCGTGGCTAGAGACGCGTTCCGCGACGCGGCGACAACACCAACGGATTGCGCGCGATGTGCAGACCGATCTGCAAGCGGTCCTGCAAGCCGAGCTTGGTGAGGATGTGCCCGACGTGCTTCTTGACCGTCGCCTCGCTGATCGATAGCGCGCTCGCGATCTCCTTGTTCGAACGGCCCGATGCGATGAGGTCGGCAACTTCCAGCTCGCGCTGCGACAGCAGCGGCGAGTTGTTGTCGTGGCGGCCAGTGGCCCGCGCCACCAGACGCTGCGCGGTCCCGCTCTCGTACCACGCGTTGCCCGAGGCCACTTCGCGAATCGCGCGGAAGAATTCGTCCGGCGTCGAGTTCCGGCGGATCGCACCCAGCGCGCCGTCGACCACCGCGAGCTCGAGACACTCGGTCTGGAGGTCGCAGTCTTCGTGGTGCTGGATGACGGGGATCGAACTCAACACGCGGGGCGGATTCAACACCATGCAGTGGGCGCTGCCGCGTTCGGCGACCGCGAGGATCTTGGCGTCGTGGATCACCTCGCGCATCTTCGCCACCGCACCGGCGCCCATGATGTCGGGCATGCGCATCGCCGTGATGATGACGTCCGGATGATGCACGCGCGCCTTGTCGATGGCTTCTTGGACGGTCAGGGCCTCGCCCACGACCTCGAAGTCGGTCTGCGTCGACAGGAGCCCAATCATACCCGCGCGGTCCATTGCTTGATCGTCGGCGACCAGGATTCGAATCGCTGCGCGAGGTGCCACCTTTGTCGCCCCGTTGCGTTGCGGAGCACTCCGTTGCGCGCGGGACGATCCATTCGTCTGCTTGGGCACAGTCCACCTCCTGGGATCAGCCGCATGTCCGCATGGGGGCCGAGGACAGCGACTTCAGAAGCATTGTAGGCAGAGACTTCAGCCGCCGCAAGCCTTCGCGGAGTAGACAGGAGACGTAGCCCAAACGCGAAAGGTATACGACTTTTAGCCCTTCACGCCCCCCACCGTCAGGCCCCCGACCAGATAGCGATTGAGCACGAGGAACAGGGCGACCGCGGGCGCAGAGACCAGGAGGCTGCCGGCGGCGTAGGTCGCCCACTCGGTCATGAAGCTCGATTGCAGGCCCGCCAACCCCAGCGGCAACGTGTTGAGCGCAGCCGTGTGCAGGATGACGCGCGCCACCATGTACTCGGCCCAGCCCGCCATGAAGGAGAACAGGGCGGTCACCGCGAGGCCCGGAGTGGCCAGCGGCAAGGCGACGCGCCAGAACGCGCCGATCTGCGAGGCGCCGTCGATACGCGCCGCCTCCTCGAGCGCTAGCGGGATGGTGTCGTAGTAGCCCTTCATCGTCCACACGCAGAACGGCAGCGCGGTGGCCGAGTACGCGATCATCAGCCCGTAGAGCGTGTCGAGCAAATGCAAGCTCTGCATCAACACGTAGAGCGGCACCAGCACCATCGTCGCCGGGAACATCTGCGTCACCAGCAAACCGATCAGCCCCGCCTTCTTCCCCACGAAGCGGAAGCGGCTGAACGCGTAGCCGGCGAAGGCGGCGAGGATCACCGAAATCGTCGTCACCGCAACGGTGACCAGCACACTGTTGCGCAGCCACAGCAGGAACGGCCGCTTGCTCAGGAGATCTCCGTATGCGGCGAACGTCGCGTCGTTCGGCACGATGCGTAGCGACGTCGAGAGCAGTTGGTTCGCCGGCCGCAGCGAGATGCCGAACACCACCAGAACCGGGTACACGGCGAGGAACGCGGCGAGCGCGAGGAAGGCGTAGCTCGCGATGTCCTGCGTCACCCGCGCGCGCTTCACCGTCACGACAGCACCTCCGCCGAGCGGTTCACGCGGAACCACAGCAGGATGAAGAACAGCAGGATGAAGAAGATGACGACGCTGAACGCGGCGGCGTAGGAATAGTCGTAGTAGTTGAAGGCCGCCTTATAGACGTAGGTCACCAGGATGCGCGTCTTGTCGGCCGGCTGCCCGCCGTCGGTGACCAGCCAGATCACGTTCAGGTTGTTGAACGTCCAGATGGTGCCGAGCGCCACTGCGGGCGCCATCACCGGCTGCAGGAACGGCAGCGTGATGCGGGTGAGCCGTGTCCACCAGCCGGCACCGTCGATGTCGGCGGATTCGTAGACTTCGCGCGGAATGCCCTGCAAGCCGCCGAGCGCCACCACCATCATGAACGGCACGCCGAGCCACACGTTGGCGATGATCGGCGCGATGAACGCCCACGTCGCCTGCGAGAACCATGGCACCGGCGGTGCGTGGAACAATCGCGTGAGAATCAGATTCACCGCGCCGTATTCGTGGTTGAACATGCCGCGCCAGGTGAGCGCGGTGATGTATTGCGGCAATGCCCACGGCAGGATCAGCAGCGTGCGAAAGATCGCGCGTCCGCGCAACGGCCGGTCGAGCACCAGCGCCAGCGCGATGCCGAAGGTCACGTGCAGGACGATGTTCACCACCGTCCACAACACGGTCTTGCCGAGCACTTCGTAGAGCACCGGCTCCTGGAAGATGCGCGCGAAGTGGCGCAGCCCGACGAACTGGGTGTCGTGGATGTGATAGAGGTTCATGTTGCGGAAGGCGAGCCAGAACGTATAGCAGAACGGGTACAGCACCACGGTGGCGAGGATGGCCACCGTGGGCAGCACCAGCAGGTACGGCAGGAGTTGGAACGAGCGCGCCGGGCCGCGGACGGTCATGAGAGGAATGCCGCCGCTACTTCGCCATCGCCGCGATCTTCTCGACCGCGTCCTTCTGCATGGCCTTCGCGGCGGTCGCGGGATCCGCGGTGCCGTTCATCACGTTCTGCATCTGTGGACGCATGGCGTCCCAGATCACACGCATCTCCGGAGCCACCGGCATGCGGCGGCCGACCGTGGCCTGATCGAGCGCGCCCGCGAGGATCGGGTCGCTCTTGACCGGCGAGTCGCCGTCGTAGCATTCGCGGCGGCTCGGCAGCGTCCGCGCCGACCGCGTGTAGCGCATCTCGTTCTCGGGCGACGTCAGCCACTGCAGCAGATCGACGACCAGCGGCTTCTTCGCCTCGGCGAGGTGCGCGTTCACGTAGTAGCCGCGGCCGGAGATCATCGGCTGGGCCCACACACCCGGCGACACCTGCGGAATGCGCGCCACCTGGATCGGCAGCTTCTTCTGCAGGTAGCCCTCCATGCCCCACAATCCATTGATGATCATCGCCGCGCGGCCTTCCTTGAAGAGCCCGTCGGCGGTGTTGTAGTCGCACTCCTTCGGCATGATGCCTTCGGCCTTGAAGCGCTTGCACAGCGCGAGCGCGTTCTGCATTGCCGGCGTGTCGAGCGTCGGCTTCGACTGCGCATCCATCACCCAGCCGCCGGAGCCGCCGAGGAACGGGATCAGCCAGAACGGTTCGGTGGTATTGAACACGAGACCGTAGATCTCCGGCGTGCCGTCGCCGGTGGAGTCGTGCGTGGCCGCCTTCGCCATCGCAATCATCTCATCGACGGTCTGCGGCGGATGTGCGACGAGCTTGGTGTTGCAGAACATCATCAGGTGGTTGCCGAACTGGTCCGGCACCTGCCACACGTGCCCGCCGATGGTGTCGAGCGCCGCCGGCAGGAACGTGTCGAACGTGCCTTTCGGCATGAAGTCGTCCGCAGGTTGCACGATCTGCATGATCGAGAACGGGCCGGCATTGTCCGAGGGACCGTACACCAGTTCGGGGCCGCCGCCGGCTTGCGCCGCGGTCTGGAACTGGTTGCGCACTTCCTCCGGTGTGAAGTGCTCGGTGGTGATCTTGACGCCTGCGTGCTGCGCTTCGTACTCGCGCAGCAGCGTGTCGAGCACCGCCTTCTCGCCGGGATCCATGTACTCCCACAGCGTCACCGCCTTGGCGCCGTCGCCGCCTTTGCTCTTGCCGCCGCAGCCGGCCACCGTCATACATGCCACCGCGGCGAGCGCGCACAGCGCCGCCCACTCTCGCGTCCGCACCACCCGCATCCGCATCGCCATCCTCTCGAATCGGTCAGTCGACGTGGACGACGGAGTTCTTGCCGCCGTAGCCATCGTCGGAGCTCTTGGGGTTTTCCGGGTCCGGCTTCCAATCGCTGCCGTTGACCACGAACTTGTATTGGTGGTCGCCCGCCGTCAACGGGAGCACCAGGGTCCAGATGTCGCCGTCGCCCTTCTTCAGCATGTTGGCACTCGTCGACCACGCGTTGAAATCGCCGGCCAGCGCCACCGATTGCGCGGCGCCGGCGCGATACGAGAACAGCCAACCGCCGTCCACCTTGTGCGGGGCCAGCGCGCTGGCGAGCACCGGCGTCGCCGACGCGGCCGGCTGCGGCGTCGCGCCGGCAGACGCATCGGGGGCACCCGCCACCGGCGGGAGCGCGGCACACCCCGCCAGCGCGGCCGCGACGGCCACCACGCCGGCCGCCAGAGCGCATCGCATCACTTGCATCATCGTCGATCTCCCTTTCGGATGAGTGGCCCGGCTACGGGACCGCGGTGATCTCGTACCACGGCTGCGTCGGCGTCCCCTGATAGCCCTTCTCATGCAGTGTGAAGCGATAGTTGCCCGCCGCCGGAATGGCGATCGCGATGTTCGGCGGATTGCCGCTGAGATCGAGCGGACCAGTGAGACCGCCCGCGCCGCTGCCGGCGCCGAAGTTGGTCGGGCCCCACGCCCCGTTGATGGTGAACTTGAAGTTGATGGTGGTGGCCGGGGCAGGCAGCACGATCGACCACGTGTTGTCGTCGATGAGCGTCATCGTGGTGGCGGCGGCGTCCGGCGTCCACGCAGGCGAGGTGAAGTCGCCGGTGATGACGATCTTCTGATACGGCGAGACGAAGGCGGCGCGCGGCAACCGCAGAGTCGTCAGCGTCACGGTGTTTTCGCCGGCGATCACCACGTTGGTGAGGATCGAATCGGCGTACCCGGTGCCGCTGAACTTCACACTGTAGGTGCCGTCTTGTAGGCCGGCGAGCGTGTACGAACCGTCGGTGGTGTCGGAGGTCGCCACCGCCACGACGGTGGTGTCGGTCCGCAACCCGCCGAGGCGCGCTTCCACCGTGGCGCGCGGGAACGGCGCGGTGGCGCGATCGCTGAACTCCACCACACCCTTGATGGTGCCGTTGTAGCGCGTCTTCTTCTCGATGACGTACGTCGGCCCTTCGGTGCCGTGCGGGCCCTTCTCATAGAGCGTGAAGGTCCAGTCGCCGGCGGTCGGGATCGTCACCAAGATTTCGTTGCCGATGCCGCCGTCAACCAGCGTGACCGCAGACGTCAGGCCGCTCTGGCCCGCATGCGTGTACGCGCGCCACGCACCACTGACCACGGCGACCACGAACTTGAAGCCGATGCTGCCGGCCGGCAGCCGGACCGTCTGCTGCCAGGTGTAGTCGTCGATCAGCGTCATGCTCTGCGCGGCGGTGAAGCGGGAGGCATCCCAGTTGGTGAAGCTGCCGGCCAGCCACACGACGTCGTTCAGACTGTCCTTCGGCTTGCCCGGCGGCGAGAGCAGCGTGGTCGGCGCTTGCTTGCAACCGGACAGCGCGACGCCGCAGGCCAGCGCCACGAGCGTCACCCACGCGGCGACGATGTTCCAACGACGAGCGATCGCGTGCATCTCGAGTCTCCTCACTTCACCACCACGAGCGAATTGAAGCCGCCGAATCCATCGTCGACGCGCTCGGGGTTGTTGGGATCTTCCTTCCACGTGTTGTAGTCGATGCGATACTTGTACTGGTGGCGCCCCGGCGGGAGTTTGAACGTCGCCGTCCACATGCCGTTGCGGTCGGGACCTTGCATGAGACCGACGTCGGTGGACGAGATCTCGGCGTTGCCGGCCAGCCAGCGGTTGTCTTCCCAATCGCCGCCGACTTGCACGCGGCGGGCGTAGGGCGCGTAATAGCGGAACGTCACGAAGCCGTCCTTCGACGGCGCCGGCGGTGCCAAGCGCGGCTTCACGAAGGTCAGGGACGCGCAACCGCCCACCGCAAGGGCAGCGACGGCGACCAGCACCACCGCGACGAGGCGGACGCGCACACGAGCATGCATCGGCGAGTCCTTTCGCATCAGAACGCCAGCTTCGCTTCGAGCTGCACGCGGCGCTCGCGCGACAGCGCGCGTTCGGCAGCATCGAGCGTCGTGCCGAAGCGGCGGTAGTTGGTGCGCGCCGCGGTCTCGCTGGCGCCCTGGTTGAACAGATAGAGATCGCGGCCGATGTCGCGGTACTCGTTCGGCACCGGATCGAGCACATCGGGGTCGACGCCGACGCCGAGCTCGATCGAAATCTGCTGCGTCCAGTTGTACCGCGCCTCGGCGAAGTTCGACCAGTAGGTGTGCTTGAGCCCGAGCTGCGTCGAGTTGTAGTGCGCGCACCGGTTGTCGTTGACCAACGTGATACGGTCGGTGGCCTTCCACGACAGCAGCGTCCGCGTCTCGACGAACGACGGCTTGTACTGGAGGCCGGCGGTAGCGATGGTGCCGCGATAGTCGAGCGCCCAGCGGTCACCGCGGCCGGCGGTGACGCGCACCCGCGGCTCGGCGAGCACGGCGGCGCGACCGCCGAGCAACGTATAGCGCGGAATCGTGAGGACGTGTTCGTCGAGCCAGGCATTGCCGCCGCTGAACCATAGTTGCGCGCCCCAGGGCGTGCCTTCGTCGTACTTGAAGATCTCGTCCCGCACCTTGAGACCGAGTGTCCAGCGGCCGAGCGGTGCGCTGATCTCGCCGGTCAGCGTCGTGCGATGCGTGGTGAGTGGCGTCTCGATGAGGAGCGTGTCCTCCCCCGCCGGTCCGGCGATTTGCAGGCCGCCGAACGCCGCCGTACTGTAGCGGTGCCGTTCGTGTTCGACCGTCCCGCCGAGCACGCCGTAGCGCGTGCCGGCGAGCCGGCCATGCATGCCGGCTTGCACGCGGTACGAGCGCGAGAGATTCCACGTCTTCGCGCTGGTCTGGATCGCATCGGGCGTGAGCGTCGACGTGAGGTCGCTGACCCCGAGTCGCACCGGATAGATGTACACCTGCCGCGCCGCCGCATGCGTCTCGCTGATACCGCCCGCCAGCCACGCGGCGCGACCGTAGCCGGTCCACGTGAAGGTGGTGGCGGCGAGCGTGCGGCCTTCGACGGTCGAATAGATGCGCAGGTCGGCGATGTCGCCGTTCGCCAGCGCCACCGCGGACACCAGACCCCCGACCGCGACGGGCGCCAGTCCGCTGCCGGGCGCCGGCACCGTGATATCGGCGAGGTTGGCGCCGCGTGCATTGCGGTAGCTTGCCGACCATGCGAGCGACTTCGTCACCGGCACCGTGAAACCGGCGCCCGCGGTGTTCTCGTTGCGCGTCCCGCTGCCCGGCTGGTACGAGAGAAAGGACACCGCATCGGCACCATAGGCCGCGGTGTCGGTTTCCGCTTCCAGCGCCACCGAGTTCGCGACCGGGAACGGCCGCGTGCCATCGGCGTTGCGGTCGGTGTACAGCAACCACCAGTTGCTGCGCTGCGGGCCGCTGCCGGTGACGTGCAGACCCGAGTTGTTGTAGCCGAACGCGTAACGGTAGATGCCGACGTCGCCGAAGGTGTGCAGCGAGTCACCGGCGGTGACCGGCGCGTCGTTGTCGAAGCTGGTGAGCGCCCACGTCGGCATGTGGAGATCCATGCGTCCGCGGTCGAAGTTGGCATGCACGCGCCACGGCTCGCTGTTCTCGTGCGTGCCGTTGATGTTGGTGAGCATGCGCGCGGTCATGTTGCTGTTCATCTGCACATTGAACGCCACGTCGAGGTTGTGCCCCGGCTTCGTCACGTTCCACTCGCTGTGCGCGCGGTCGAGCACACCGGTGTAGGTCGCGACGTAGCGTCCGTCGATCTGCACCTTGGGATTCACGCTGCTCATCGCCTTGGTGAAGACGTCGGCGGTGCCGCCACCGACAGCGGCAGTCGCCGCGGTCGACGTGCCCGGCAGCTTCCCATCGGCGCCGATCGTGAGCAGGCTGTTGCCGAAGTCGCCGCCGGTGCGCGGGTTGTCCGGGTCGGCCATCCAGTTGCCGTCGACGACGAACTTGTACATGTGATCGCCGGCGGTTAGACCCGGGACGATCACCTCGAAGGCGGCGCCGACCTTGACCATCGGCGTGGCGGTGGTGCTCCAGCCGTTCCAATCGCCGGCCAGGAATACCTTGTCGCCGCCCCCGCCATAGCGGAAGCGCACGCCACTGGTGGCGTTCTCGATCGCCGCGTGCGCGGTGTCCGGCGGCATCGCGCCGCCCAGCGCCAGCACCACGCACAGCGCCGCGGCCCACGCGGCGGACGACGGACGGCGAACTGCGTTCTTCTTCGCGGCCGCATTCATGCGCGCCTCTCCTCCTGGAACGATCGTGCGGCCGGCGATGCGGCGCGCGACTGCGTGAGCTAGAACCATCCGTGCAACTCCACCTTGAAGATGTCGCGGTTTTCGCCGCTGCCGGCGAGGTCGCCGTCGTCGACGGGGTTGGTGCTGTCGCCGATCCACCACGGACCGTACGAGACGAACAGCTCCATGTTGTCGCGCGGGCGATACTGTCCTTGGACGAACGTGCTGGTGCGCGTTCGCGTCGCGTCGTTGCCGAAGGTCAGGCGCGAGTACAGCTTGAGCGCTGGCGTCAGGTTGACGTTCGACTCGAACGACGCCAGCTGCTGGTGCGTGAGGCGGTACCCTTCCACGACGCGGCGCGCCTTGAACTGCAAGCGCGCCCACGCCAGCGTGCTTTGCGCGGTGACTTCGCCGAAGTATTCGCGGATGTCCTGGTTGTAGCGCGTGCCGCCGGCATTCACGGTGGTGCAGTCGCTGCCGCGTCCCGGGCCGGTGGAGCCGCGGCGCGAGCGGTAGAACAGCTTGCTGGTGAAGCCGTTCAGGTACTCGGTGTACATCTCCGCGTAGGCATCGCTCCAGTGCGCGCTCTCGTCGTAGCGCTTGTCGTAGTTGCCGTAATTGCCGGTGAGCGTGATGGCGCGCTGCGGCAGCGCGTACCAGGAGTTGAGGTAGTAGCCGGCTTCGTCGCGCGTGCCGTCACCGAGCGGGTTGTCCCACTGGCGGCCGAGCACGCGGTAGCTCGGCGCGATGTAGAAGTAGCCGGTGCGCGGCGTGCCAACGCGCAGCGACCGCACTTCGGCGCGGAACACGCTGTTCGATGGCAGCGCCCGCCACAGACCGTCGTTCAGGCGGCCGAGCGAGAGCCCGCTCGGCGTGTCGGTGCACCAACGCCGCTCGACCAGCGAGGTGTACTGCCAACCAGGCTTGAAGGTCTGCGCGTACTCGATGGACACGTCGGTGCCGCCGAGGCTGATGCGCGTGTCGCCGGCCAGCACGTTGACGTAGGTACTGGTGTCGCGTGCGGTGCCGGTGGAGTCGGTGAGCGGGAAGATGATCGACTGCGGCGCCCGCACCACCAACGCGTTGGTGAGACCGACGCGGAGCTTGTTCTTGGGCAGGAAGTTTCGCTTCACGCGGACGATGTGCGCATCGTCGGTGTTCTTCGGACGGTCCGCCTGCGCGCCGTTGCCCGGCGTGCTCTGTCCGGCGAAGTCGGAGAACGCGTACACCGCGTTGAAGCCGCCCGGACCCCACGTTTCGAGCCGCACGCCGTCCGCGTTGCCATCGTTGCTGGCGCGATCGTCGTACACCACGCCGATCAGGTGATTGTCCACCCAGTAGCGCCGCTCCCGGCTGAACAGCAGCGCCTCGTAGGCACGCGGTCCGCGTTCGACGCGATACTTGGCGTGCGACTCCTGCAAGAAGAAGCTCGGGCGGCGATCCGAGTTGCTGCCCGGATTCCACTGCGCGTACGTCTTGAGGAACGCTTCGACGCCGGGGCGCGGCGTGGTCAGGATGCGCAGCTCCGCGTAGTTCCAGTCGGAGCCGTCGCCAGAGTTGGCGTCGTAGTCCCACTGATAGCTGCGATCCTGCTTGCGGATGTCGAGCTGCATCGAATAGTAGCCTTCGAGCTTGGTGAGCGCGAAGGCGGCGTGCGGCAGGGCGAGCGCGGCGACCGCGCCGAGGCTCAACGCCACGCGTGCCAGCGAGTGCTTCCTCATCGCGCACCTCCCCGCGGGGCGGCGTGATAGGTGAAGGCGAAGCGATACGAATTGCCGAGATCCTTGTGCGTCAGGAAGCTCACGTCGGTGCTCCAGCGCGGACGTGCGAGGCCGATCCCGCCGGTGAGATCGTGTCCGGCGAGTCCCGCGCGCAGGTGGAAGACATCGGAGAACACGACTTCGGCGCCGAACTGTTCGCGCCAGCCGCGCGCGTCTCGCGTCACCGACGCGCACACCGTGCTCGCGGGGTTCCAGCGATACGCCCACGCGACCTCGCCCTCGCGCGGCAATCCACCGCCGACGTCGCCGGCGGCGGGCAACAGCGGAAAGGTCGGCGAGCCGATGTGGCGCACCACCGCGGCGGCGGTCATGTCGCGCGACACTTCATACGTCGCGCCAGCGCTCGCGCTGACGCGCGTCGCCGATCCGGCGAGCGACGGCGTGGCGTCCAGCACCTCCTGCGCGACGCCCACACGTGCGAGTTCGACTGCGGCGCCCACCGCCACGCGCCCGCGCTTGACCGCGCTGCCGCACGACACGAAGTCCTCGGCGATGGCGTGCGCCAAACGCGTCGTGTGCCAGCCGATCGCGAGCGGCGCGGTGCGCAGCGGAATGCGCACCGACACCCCGATTTCGGTGAGGTCCGAGAGCGCGTACGGCTGACCGTTGGCAGCCACTGCCGTGAACGGCATCGCGGTGGCGAGCCGCGCCGGATTCCAGTACAGCGCGGCCGGTCCGCCGACGTCCGCCGCGGTGGCACGTCCCATCGCCAACGAGCGCGCGTCGGGCTCCAAGGTCTCGAAGTAGGCGCGCGCGGGCACGGCGGCCAAACACACCGTGACGGTCGTGAGTGCAGCGAGCGGAAGGCGCGTCGAGCGCGCGTCGTGCCGCATCTCAGCGCACCACCGCGAAACCGCGATCGATACGCGCGGTGCCGAGTACATTGCAGCCTCCTCCCACCACCCGCAGGACGTAGATGCCGGGCGGGACCAGATCGCCGTGCGCGTCGCGGCCGTCCCAGGCGTCCACGGTGGCAGCGTCGCCGCAGCTCTCCTCGGTGTCGCCGGAGTACCGCGACGCGTCGCGGCCGCAACGCGACGACTGCGTGTAGAGCACGCGGATCAACCGGCCGCGCATGTCGTAGACCGACGCCGACACTTGGATCGAACCCGACTGATCTCCTGCCGCGACGTGCGGCGCGAAGGTCATCGCCTGGCCGAGCCCGGGCGCGAACGCCGCACGATCGAGTGTCACCTCGTCGAGACGCGGCGGACCGAACAGCACCGGCAACCGCTTGGCGCTGGTGGTGCGCTCGCGCGGCGACACGTTCATGTCGGGGAAACCGTCGCCCGCGTCGTCGACGACCACCGACAGGTAGTTGTCGAGCGTCACCGCTTGCGAGCCGTCGGAGACCATGCCTTCGAGGTTGTCGGGAATCACGTCGGGACCGCTCGTGCCGTCGCCGCCGCCGGTAAGCACCGCCACCACACGCACCGCGCGATACGCCGCGTCCGGCCGCACCGCCAGCGTGTCGCGCACCGTGGGGTCATAGTCGCGCGTGGTGGACTCCCACACCGCCGACCACGGGATCGCCGCTTCCATCGCCTTGCCTTGGTCGCCTTGCTGAAAGGTGGCGGATGCCTTGAAGTCGCCGGTGCCGAGCTGGCGCACCGAGTTGCTTCCGGTGGCCCGCCACATCTGCGGCTGGCGGTTGGTGTCCCAGGTGGCGAGGAAGAGATCCGGCGCGAAGCCGCCGCAGAAGAAGAAATTGCGCCGCCATGCATTGAGCGTCGCCATCGACAGCAGGCCGCCCGGCTTGGTGTCGAAGAACAGGATGACGTTGTTGCCCCAACTGACGCCATCGACGCCGACGTAGAGGCTGTCGGCGTCCCAGGTCAGGTGGACCTGGAGCAGTTCCTCGTTTGCGCCCCAGCGTGAATCGGAACGCGACTCGTAGAGCGTCGTGTAGTCCGGATTCTCCGTCGACGCCGACTGCATCAACGCTTCGTCGGCCGCGAAGTCGAGCGTCGATCCGTCGATCGTCAACGAATCGCCGCTCGCGCCGCTGCGATGCAGCGCGGTGGTGGCGCGCGCCGCGTGCGGGGCGACGCACATCGCGCACGCCAGCACGGCGACCGCGGCCCAGCCGCTCCGCCTTCCCTGCTTCTGTCTCACGCCTGGCTCCTTGGCCTGACTGCGTTGTTTCGAGTCTCTAGGGCACGCGCACCAATCGCGTGCGGACCGTGCGGCCGCCACCGCTCAGCGTGGCGACATAGATGCCCGCCGGCGCCACGGCGCCCGCGGAAGTACGGCCATCCCACGTCACAGTGCCCGGACCGCCGCCGTGACGCACCGTGGCCAAACGGCGCACCACGCGTCCACCGGCGTCGAAGATCGAGACCGCGACTTCGCCCGCCGGAGCGTCGAACGCCAGATGTGCGAGACGCCGCGACGGGTTGGGCAGCGCGCGAATCGCCATCAACGCGCGCTGCCGCGGCGCCGGGTCTCCGGAGGCGGTCAGTCCGTTGAAGGCGATTTGCGAATTCGGGGCGATGGTGTTGCGGGCGCAACTCGAATCGCGCACCCCGCTCACCGACAGCGTGTAGCCGACGAGATCCTGCTGGCCGGTGGTCAGGGTCACCGTCTTGCCGTCGACGCCGAGCACCGCGCCGGTCACGCTCACCGTGTTGGTCGGGTTCGAGGTTTGGTAGATGACGAAGTGGCTGGGCGCCTGCGCGCTCGCGGCCTCGAGCAGCTCGTTGAACGTCACGACGGCTTGGGTGTCGGCCGGCGCGGTCGCGCTCAGCAGCAGCGGCCCGCTGGCGTCGGCGACATCCGGCACGCCGTCGCCGTTGGCGTCCACCACCAGCGTCTTGACGTTGTTGACCAGCGGCAACGCGACTCCGCCGGTGTTCGACGGCGCGGAATCACCTCCGAGATCTCCGGTGTCCCACGCCACCGACGCGACGAAGGCGATCGCGCAGTTCGCCGGCACGTGACCGTTGCCGAGCGAGTAGAGCGAGTTCCACGGAATCGCCAGTTCGACACCGCTCGCCGCGCCCTGCAGGTGCTTCGGGTCGAACGCCATGATCGTCGCCTGCGTCGAGTCGACCGCGTGCGTGGCGCTCACGATCTGCCAGAACCCTTCGCTATCGAAGTTGCCCTGGTGCTGGTAGGAACCGTACTGCCAGTCTGCCTTGAAGCCCGGCGCCGTGAATTGCGCGTTGCGGTCCCAGATGTCGATCGCGCGCAAATCGGTCTGCCCGTTCGGACCGCCGGGATCGGTGTCGAGGTAGAGCAGCAGCGAGTTCGCCGTCACCGTCGCATCGATACCGAAGTACAGATATGTCGAGTCCCACGTGCAGTAGAGCGCGTCGATCTCATTGCTCGACGTCCACTGCGAATCGTTCGAGTCCGCCACCGCGCGCGTGCACGACGTCCACTGCGCCGCGTCGACCTTGCCGTCGATGGTCACGATGGTCGGCGCGTTCCAGTTCAGCATCAGGTTATCGACGTTGGTGATCGCCGCGTTGCCGATGTAGTTGAGATCGCGGGCCGCGTTCGCCGGAATGAGCAAACGCAGATTGATGTGCGCGAGACTGTTGATCGCGGCCTGCGTGGCCGGCGGCGTCTGCAGCTTGATGGTCGACGGCGCGCCGGTGGAGAGCACCTGCGTGCCGGCGTCGAGCGTGACCTCGGCGACCCCATCGTTGTTCGAGTCGATGCCGATGCCGGACACGATGAACGACGGCGCCTGCACGTAGTCACCGAACGCGATCGACAATTGTCCGGTGGCCTGCACCCACGTCGCCGCGTTGGCGATCGGCCCGACGCGATCCACCAGCTGCGTGGCCAGCGTATCGAGTTCGGCGACCTTGCCGTTGACGTCCGGCGTCGAGGTCGCGCCGGCGTAGAGCAACACCTCGAAGGTACCGCTGCCGCGAATCTCGTCGCCCTTCATGAGCGTCGCCGCGAACGACTTGTTGAACGACGCGCCGCCGCTTCCCCACACCCACGCGCCGGTGGCGCCGGAGTTCGGATTGCGGTAGCCGCTGTAGGTTGGCGTGCCACCGCCCGACCACACGCGCGACATCTTGCCGTTCCACACCAAGTTCACGAGGTCCGGCGAGAAGCCGCTCTGGATGTAGTCGGTGGCGGTGCCGGTTTGATAGATGACGTCGAGGTACGGTTGGCCGAGCGTGAGGCTCACCGTCTTGATGAGACCATTGGCGTTCACCAGCTTCGCGCTCACCGTGCTGCCGAGCCCTTGCACGACGCTCATGGTGTACGGCTGGTCCTGCATGTTCGGGCTGACGTCGCTCAGCGCGCCGACGTGGTTGCCGTCGTTGTAGTCCGCCTGCGTGCCATACCAGTACACGTTGTCGTCACCGATCACCGGGTACGCGTAACCGCTGCCCTTGGCGAAGACGTTGACAGCGCGCCCGCCATTCGCCTCGAACACGGCGAAGACGCGGTCGTTGTAGAGGATCAATTCCTGATAGCCGTCGTTGTCGATGTCGCTGAAGTACGCGGCGGCGGGATTGACGTAGAGGCCGCCGGCCCAGCGCGCCGCCTCGGCGTAGACGCTGGCTTGCTTGATGTGCGCGGAGTTGTTGTGTTCCCAGCCGCTGATCGGTCCGCCGAGATAGTCGTGCCAGCCGGTCTCGTACAGGTTGGTCATCAGCGTGTACCAGCCGGACTCGCTGATCGTGTTGGCGGGCGCGGCCGCTAGCGCGGACCACGCATCGTTCCACAGCGCACCGTAGTTCTTGCAGTTGCCGCCGGTGCCGGCGCAGCCGCCGTTGACGCCTCCGTTGGCGCCCGGCACGTAGCCGGCCCAATCGCCATACCAGCTGTTGTTGTTGCCGCCGTAGCCGTTGGTGCCGCCGATCGAGCCGTAGGTGCCGAAGGTCGGTGTCATCGACGCGGAGCCGTTGAAGTTGGCATTGCCGAGCGCGGCGGCGAGATCCCACGTGTGGAGCCAGGCGTTCTCCGCCTGGCACTTGTTGATCATCCAGTCGTAGGTCTCTTTCGCCATCGGCATGCTCGACTTCCACTCGCCGAGCGAGGCGGGCATCTCCCAGTCGTCGGCGTAGACGACGATGCGGTACGGCCCGAGACCGCCGCTGGCGAGACCTTGCAGCACGCCGAGCGCGCCGGCGCCATTGCCGCTGTGCAACATGCCGGTGTAGTTGGCGTCGCGCGGGATGACGCGCAGGCCGGTGCCGTTCGACAGCGTGTGGATTTGGTGGTTGTCGTAGCCGCGGCACGCCGGATCGTCGTCGAGGATGACCGCGCTGGCGCCGTGATTCTTGAGTTGGTTCGCCACCATGACGTCGTTGCTGATGACGTGCGCGTTGGGATACACGAGACCGCTCACCCACACGCGCTCGGGCACCCACCACACCTTCGGCCAGTAGTTGTAGCGAAAGTTCGACATCTGATTGGCGATGTTGCTCGACCACGCGTTCATGCCGTCTTGGATGAACTGCATGATCGACTGGCCGTACGGACTCGCGCCGATCGCCGCCCAGCCGTTGGTGACGCCGCGCTTGAGCCAGCCGTTGAAGTCGAGGGTGTCGCCTTGTTCGTGCTGCCAGTCCGCCACCGCTTGCAGCGTGCCGCCGAGTTCGAAGTTGCCGGGAACGTGCGTGGCTTCGTGGATCTGCAGCTGTTCGTCGTAGCCGCTCGCGCTCTCGCGTCCGGGATCGCCGATGAAGTTCGTGGTGTAGGCGAGCGATTGATTGCCGTGGTGATAGAAGGCGGTGTGCGCTTCGTAGGTCACCGGGCCGAGCGCGGTGGGGCCGAGCACGTCCCGCACGCGGCCGCCTTGCACGGTGACGACGGTGAGACGCAGACGATCATTGACCGCGGCGCCGGCGGGCCAGTCGGCGGGCCGCGCGATGCGCGCCTCGAGCAGATCGTAGCGGAGGTCGCGCGACACCTCGCGCACCGTTTCGGGCGCCGCGCCGTTCGGCGTCGCGAGGCTGGCGTGGGCGGCGCCGCGCGCATCGACGTCGAGCCGCAGCGCGCGTTGCCAGGCCACCGGCGCCTCGCCGCCAACACCATCGGGCAGCGTGCGCGCGCCGCCGTCACCGTAGGAGAGCAGCGCGTAGACCGTCACCGCGTCGGCGCGGAAGTTGTCGACGCGCCGCGCCATGTCGGTCATCGACACGAGGTCGACGCGCACGGCGAGATCGCCGGAGGCATCGCTGCCGGCGTAGACGGAGAGCAGATCGGCGGCGTCATTGCCGGCGTCACCGACCGTGTCGAGGCCGCGCAGCGTCGACTCGTTCCATACCAACGTGCGGCCGACCGGCGCGATGTGCGCGTCGCCGGCGTAGCGGTGTGCCTCGGCGGCACGCGGAGCGAGCGCGGCGAGCGCACCGAGCGCGACCAGGATGCGGGGCAGCGGCAATGCGCGACGCCGGAACGCAGCGCGGGTGCTCATGCAGGTCTCCTCGACGGATGCAGGGCGCTGCCCTCGGCGGTGCGCGCGGCGGCGAGGCGGGCCCCACACGACTCGCGCACGACGATTTGCGTCTCGATGCGCGTGACCGCGGGTTCGCCCTCGTCGCCGGCGAGCAGCGACAGCAGCGTGTCGGTCGCCTGGCGGCCGATGTCGTACATCGGCTGGCGGATGGTGGTGAGAGGAGGCGTGACGTAGGAACTCAGGGCGATGTCGTCGGCGCCGGCCAGCGCGATGTCGCGCGGCACGTCGAGACCGCTTTCGCGCGCGACGCGCAACGCGCCGAGCGCCATCATGTCGTTGGCGGCGAACACCGCGGTGGGGCGCGGGCGCAGCGCCAGCATCTGGCGCATCGCCTCCGCCCCACTCTCCTCGGAGAAGTTGCCGTAGACGACGTAGCCGTCACGCACCGGCAGCCCGGCCTCCGCCATCGCCGCGCGATAGCCGGCGGTGCGCTCGAGACCGACCGTGGTGCTGTCCAAGCCGCCGATGTAGCCGATGCGCTCGTGTCCGAGCGAGACGAGATGCCGCACCATCGCCTTGGCGCCGCTGACATTCTCCGCCACCACGCCGGCGGCGCCCGGCAGCACGCTGTTGACCAGCGCCACCGGATGCCCGCTCTTCACCAACTTCTCGACGAAGGTGTCCGAGGTGAGCGTGCCGACCACCAACATGCCGTCGATCTGGCGTTCGCGGAACAGACGCAAGCCGGCCATCGTGCGCACCCACTCCGGCGTCGCCACCTCGATGACCAAGTGGAGCCCGCGCGCGGCGAGCGCGTCGCCGATTCCGGAAATCGCCTCGGAGAAGTAAAAGTCGCTCAGCACGTGCGAGCCGGTCACCGGGACCACCACCGCCACCATGTCGCTGCGCCGGCGCGCCAGGCCGCGCGCCATCGCGTTGGGCTCGTAGCCCTCGCGCTCGATCACGTCCCACACCCGGCGCTTGGTGACGTCGGAGATGCGCGGGCTGTGATTGAGCACCAGCGAGACGGTGGAACGCGACACGCCGGACAGGCGGGCGATGTCGCGAATGGTCAGTTGCTTCACGTGGTCCCTGCTCGAGATGGATGGCGGCCGCAACGCCCTCGGCGTCGCGCGGGGGGCCGTCTCATGGCGATCGGGGCCGGCCGCGTCTCGGAGGGGCGTGAGCAGTGGAGCGGTCCACCTGCCGGCTGCTGTCGGTCCGGATCGCGGAACGACGTGGGTGTGCGGAGACGGCGGGCAGGAGGTGGCGCTTCTCCCAAACGTTACGGAGCCGGGGCGCCGCGCGTCAAGGACGAAGCACGAGCGCGGGGCTAACGGCGACGTCTGGCCCGCGCCGGGCGCTCCGGGACGAACTCGGCGACGTGCCCCTGCTCCTCGCCGGCCGCGGTCTCGGACCACGCGAGATAGAGCCGGCCGCCGGACACCGCCAACCGGCCGATGCCCCGCGGGTGCGGCAGGTTCGCGGGCGCCAAACCCGGAACCGCCGTGGCGCGCACACGCCCATCCGCCACGTCGAGCCGCACGATGCGCCAGCGTGTCGAGGCGCCGTCGCGCTCCAGCCAGCCGGCGTAGGCGCGCTCCCCGTCGAGCGCGGCGACGCTTGGGCGCCCGATCACCGCACCGCCGCGCGCCAAGTCGATCGGCGCGCTGCTGAGCGACCCGTCGGGGCCGACGAGCGCCGCCCGCACGCGCGGCGAGTCCGCCGCCGCGGCGGTGAACCACACCAGGAGCGTCCGGCCGCGGCCCACCATTGCGGCCGACGGACCGTTCACCGGACACCCGTCGATCTGCCAGCCGTCGCCCGAGACGTCGCGCGAGACGCCGCCGGCGGAGGGCACCACCGAGATGTCGCGCCGCTCGTCGCCCGCGCGGTCGCGGTAGAACACCAGCCCGCCCGCCGCGGCCAGCGGGCAGCAATCGCAGGCGCGAGGGTCGAGCACCCGTTCGGCCAGGACGCGCAGATGCGGGACACCCGCCGCGTCGCGGCCGATTCCGAGGTCGGCCGCCCGCAGCTCGGTGCCGGGACGTTCGCCGCCGCCGGGGTCGGCGGGCGCGTCGGCGGCGACGCGATGCCGCGCGTCGAGCCAATACACCCGCGCCGCCTGGCCGCCGCCGGCGTCCAGCGTCGCGAAGCCGCGTTCGACGGCAGAGGTCTCGGCGTGGGGCGACAGCGCCGGCCCCCACGTCCCGCCGCCATCCACAGAAGCCGCCAGCCCGATCGACGCTGCCTCGTCGCCGCCCTCCATCTCCTCGCTCCAGTGCGCCAGCCACGGCCATCCGGCCGCCGCCGCGCCTACCGCGACACCCGGAGCATCGGCCCAGTTGGCGAGCAGGCGTGACGAGTGCGTCACCGTCGAAACCGGCCCGAGCTTTCCGTCGACCCAACTCGCGCAGCGCAGGGCGATGTCGCCCGCGGACGGCTCGCACCAGGACAACAACAGACCGCCGTGCGGCGCGCCCGGCGCGCCGGCCGGCAATACGGAGAGCGCCGGCACACGGGCCGCCGGCGGTAGCGGCAGCGGCCGCAAGGCCGCGTAAGCAGCAGACGAGGAGAACACGGCGAGCACAACGAGGGCGGCGAGACGAGCGGACATGCGGCGCATCGAACCACACGAATGGCCGGACTGGCAATCGGGGCAACCCGCGTGGCGAACAGACGGAGGATTGCTCGCCGCCCAGCCGGAATGATACCGTGGTCTACCTACACGCCTCCCTCCCCCATGCCAGGAGGTCTCGTCATTTCCCCGATCGTCCGCGCGCCGCGCCAGCGTGCCGCGTCCCTCCTCGTGGCTGCAGCATGCGCCGCGGGGAGCCCGGCGCGCGCTGCCGACGCACCGACATACGCCACCGGGAAGGTGGTGATCCGTCTCGCCCCCGGTGTCGCCCAGGACGGCGCCGCCTGGACGGGCGACGCCGTGCTCGACGCCGCCCTCCGCGACCTCGGCGTCACCACCGCGCGTCCGCTCCTGCCGCACCCCGCGCACCCGGTCCGCCCGGAGCGCCGCCCAGAAGCTCTCGACCGCTATTGGCGCGTACGCTTCGACGGTCCACGCGATCCACAGGCGGTGGCCCGCACGCTCTCCGTGGTTCCCGGCGTCGAAACCGCCGAAGCGGTTCCGGTGTGCCGCGTGTTCTCGACGCCCAACGATCCCAGCCTGCCGTCGCAGTGGGCGTTCCGGTCGAACTCCCCACACAGCGTGAACGCCGAAAGCGCGTGGGATCTCGCGGTGGGCGACACCACCATCGCGCTCGGCGTGCTCGACACGGGAGTCGACTGGCAGCACCCGGACCTCGGCGGCGCCGCGCCCTACACTGGCGGCAACATCTGGACGAACCTCGCGGAAGCCAACGGTCTGCCTGGCGTCGACGATGACGCTGACGGATACGTCGACGACATCCGCGGCTACGACTTCGTCGACGGGGTGCCGGTCTACCCCGGCGAGGACGGCTCGACGCCCGACAACGATCCGTCCGACTTCAACGGCCACGGCACGCACGTCGCCGGCATCATGGCCGCGCTGACCAACAACGCCACCGGCGTCGCCGCCGTGACCTGGCGCTGCAAGCTGATGCCGCTGCGCATGGGATACTCCGGCACCGATCCCTACTCCGGCGGGGAAGCCGCGTACGTGCAGATGGACTTCGCCGCCGAGGCGATGACCTATGCCGCCGATCACGGCGCGGCCGCGGTCAACTGCAGCTGGGGCAGCAACTCGTTCAGCGCCTTCGCCACGGCGGTCGACTACGCGCTGGCGTCCGGGGTCGTGGTGGTGGACGCGGCCGGCAACAACGGCAGCGACTCGCAACTCGGCAACTACCTCGCACAGCGCGACGACTGCCTCGACGTCGCCGCGGTGGATTCGCTCGACGTGCGCGCGGCGTTCTCGTCCTATGGCGACTGGGTCGACATCAGCGCGCCCGGCCTCGCGGTGTTGTCGACCTACTTCGACCACTGGAGCGGCAGCCACACCTACGCGACCTTGAGCGGCACCTCGCAGGCGGCGCCGTTCGTCACCGCCGCCGCCGGACTGTGGCGCAGCCTGCATCCGGCCGACTCGCTCGCCAGCTTCCGTCATCGTCTGCTCGCCACCGCCGCCGCCATCGACGACTTCAACACGCCGGACATGCGCGGCCAGCTGGGCAGCGGGCGGCTCGATCTCGGGGCGATGATCGGCACCGGCGGGAGCGCCTGGACGCTGGCCGCCGGCGACAGCGTGACCACGAACCTGACGCTCGCCGATCTCGGGCCGAACCGGCGCGGCGCGGTCCTCGGCGTGAGCACCGCCGGCAGCGTGTTCGCGCTCGGCCGCGACGGCGCCGCGCTGCCCGGCTGGCCGGTCTCGGCGCTCGGCGGGCCGACCGGCTTCCTCGCCGCGCCCTCGTTCAATACGCCGTCGGCCGGACGCATCGGACCGAGTCTCGGAGTGGTGCTGACCGCGAGCGACGGCCTGGTGCGGGCATGGAGCGCCGCCGGCATGCCACTCGGCGGCAATTGGCCGCGCGCGCTGGACGGCGCGATTCGCGGCAGCGCGGCGCTGGGCGCCATCGCGCCTGGCCTCGGCGGCGTCACGGTGGTGGGAACCGAGGCGGGCAGCGTGTGGGCGCTCGACTCCACCGGCACCGAGGTCGCTGGCTGGCCGCAGCATCTCGCCGCGCCTGTCCGCGGCACGCCGACATTGGTCGATCTCACCGGCGACGGCATGCGCAACATCGTCGCGGGCACGCTCTCCGGCTGCGTCTACGCGTGGGACGCCGGTGGAACGCCGCTCGCCGGCTGGCCGGTGTGCGTGAGCGACGCCGTCTTCACCCTGCCGATCGCCGCCGGCACCACGTCGAACGCCGCCGCCACCGTGCTCGTCGCGCAGTCGAACGACAACCGGCTTTTCGCGTGGAATCGCGCCGGCGTGCCGCAGGCTGGCTGGCCGATCCAACTGGCCGGCACCTCGCTCCCGGCCGCACCGGTGATCGTCGACCTCACGCTCGACGGCTGGATGGAGGTGATCGCCGCGTCGGGCACCAAGCTCTATGCCTTCCGCAGCAACGGCACGCTGCTGGCCGGCTGGCCGCAGTCGCTGCCGGCACGCATCGTCGGTTCGCCGCTGGTGGCCGACATCGACGGGCAGGGCACCAACGAGATCGCGGTGCCGTGCGCCGACGGACGCCTTTACGCCTTCACTCCAGCCGGAACCGCGGTCGCGGGGTGGCCGCACGTGGTGGGACCGGCGTTCGGCGGCACACCGGTGATCGGAGACACCGGCGGTGACGGCGTGCCGGATATCGTCGCCAGCACCGATGACGGCTGGCTCACCGCATGGCCGCTGCCGGGTGCCCTGCGCGGCCTCGAACTGTTGCAGTGGCCGATGGCCGGACACGACGCCAGCCACGGTAATCGTCGCACGCCGATCGGCGAAACCGCGGTGGTCCCGACGCGCGGCGCGGAGCATGGTCTCGTCGCGCGCGCCTCGGCCGGCGTCATCGACCTCGCGTGGCCGGCCAGCCAGTTCGACGGCGTGTGGCGCGGCGAACTGCGGCTCTTCGACGTCTCCGGCCGCCTGGCCGCGCGCCTCCCCCTGGACCGTGCGGGAATCGCGCGCGGCTCCGTGCGATGGCAGCCCACGAGCCCGGCTCGGACGCCGCTCCCCGGCGGCATCTACTGGGCGCGCCTCACCGCCGGAGCGACCACCGCGACCGCGCGCCTCGTCCTGGTTCCCTGAGCCCCGATGCACGCGACCCCCGGAGAGCCAGGCCCTCCGGGGGTCGTGATCGAGTTCGACGCGGCCGCTAGGCGGTGACGAGCAGCCCGATGGCCTCGACGTTGCCGGTCTTGAAGCTGACCGCTTCGCCGGCCGGCACCAGCCAGACGTCGCCCGCCTTCACTTCGCGCGATTCCGCGCCGACGGTCAGCGACATGGTGCCGCTGAGGATGTAGATCACCTGCGTCTTGGACGACGTGCGGTTTCCCGACGCGTTCGCCTTGAAGCGTTCGTAGGTGATGTCCAGCGGGCCTTCGTTCAGCTGCGCCGCTTCGGTTCCGTCCGGGGTCGGCTTCCGGAGCATGTCGCGAATACGGTGGTACGCCATCAATCCTCCCGGCAAATCGAGTGGGGTGTCGGGGTCGCATGTGCCCCGAGGAAAAGCTGCGCGATGCTAGGGGCGAGCCGCGATGGTGTCAAGGACAGCGCGGTGCCGCGCGGCCTGGTGCGGCGTCTTGACCGGCAGGAATCGCTCCCCTAGCGTGCCCGCCATGTCGACTCGTTCCCATCGTTCGATCGTTCTCTGCGCTGCCCTAGCACTGTCGCTGGCGGCGCTCGCCGGCTGCGGCACGCGTGGCACCTCCGGCCCGTACACCCTCGCGTTCCACGCGATCCCCGACGCGCCGGAGACCGGCCCGGTCCATCTCGTGTTCGAGGTGCGCGACGGGCGCGGCAAACCGGCGCGCGCGATGGCAGTGGACGTCGTCGCCAAGATTCCGCCGAAACCGCCGCTGCCGGAAATGGAGGTCACCGAGCACGCCACGGAGGACCGGCCCGGCTCCTATGGCGTCATGGCGACGCTGGCACGCCGCGGCACCTGGTCGATCGGCGCCACCGTGCGGCAGGGCGACAAGGTGCTGACCTCCGCGACCTACGATCTCGCGGTCCGCTAGCCGCGGCGCAGGATACGCTGGAGCGCCGCCAGGATCTCGCGGTCGGCGTCGGGGAACGGCAGCGTGCGCAGGTCGTCGGCGTCCGCCCACCGGATCTCCTGCGAGCCGTGCGGATGGGCGCGCTTCGCCTCGGCATCGCTGACCCAGCAGCGGTAGAAGTAGAGGTGCACGGTGCGCTCGGGGTAGCGGTGGCGCAGGTCGCGCCACCGCCGCAAGCGCGCCAGTTCCATCCCGAGTTCCTCGCGGATCTCGCGGCGCATGCAGGCGGCCAGCGCCTCGCCCGGTTCGACCTTGCCGCCGGGGAACTCCCACAGGCCGCCGAGGTGGACGTGGTCGTGGCGACGCGCGATGAGCACGCGGCCGCGGTGCACGATGACCGCGGCGGTCACGTCGATGACCTGCGCGCCGGCGGCGCGGCGCGGCGATGCGGACTGCGGATTCAGGAGACGCCTCCATGTCGGACAACCTGCCCTCGCGCGACGATGCGTGGGCCTTGCTCTGCGAGTTCACCGCCGGCGCGCAGCTGCGCAAACACGCCCTCGGGGTGGAAGCGGTGATGCGCCACTTCGCCGCGCGCGCCGATGCCGACGCCGAACTCTGGGGCCTCACCGGCCTGCTGCACGATTTCGACTACGAGCGCTATCCCAACGCGCCCGATCATCCGCTGCGCGGCTCGGAGGTGCTGGCCGCGCGCGGTTATCCCGAGACGTTGCGCCGCGCCATCCTGTGTCACGCGCCGTACCTTGGGTACTCGCGCGACACGCCGCTCGAGCGAACGCTGTTCGCGGTCGACGAACTCACCGGCTTCGTCGTCGCCTGCGCGCTGGTGCGGCCGACGCGGCTCGACGGCCTCGAGGCCAAGTCGGTGTTGAAGAAGTTCAAGGACAAGCGCTTCGCCGCCGGCGTGGTGCGCGAGGACGTAGTGCTCGGCGCCGCCGAACTCGGCATGGAGCTGAGCGACGTCATCACCGAGGTGATCGCCGCGTTGCAGCAGCACGAGGCCGTGTTGCAAGCGCGGGGCGAGACGCTGCTCGACGGTTAGAGGTCTTCGCGCGCGCGGCAGCAATCGCCTCGTGCGCCCGCCGCGTCGGCTCGAGCTTCGCGGCGAACGCGTGACACATCGGACGGATCGGGCAGCCGTCGCAGCGCGCATTGCGCTTGAGACAGACGGTGGCGCCGAGGTCCATGATCGCCTGCGTGTAGTCGTAGAAGCGGCGGCGTGGCAGCACCGCCTCCGCCATCGCCCACATCAGGCGCGCGTCGCGGCCCACCGGCAGCCCGCCGGTCACCGGGCCGACGCCGAACACCCGCGCCAGCACGCGCGCCACGTTGGTATCGAGCACCGGCGTGCGCTCTTCGTACGCGAAGGTCAGCACGGCGCGCGCCGTGTACTCGCCGATGCCGTCCAGCGCCAGCAGTCCGTCGAGCGTGCGCGGCATCGCGCCGCCGTCCGCGGTGACGCTGCGGGCGATGTCGTGCAGGCGCCAGGCGCGGGCGTTGTAGCCGAGCGGGCGCCACGCCTTCTCCACGCTGCGGCGCGGCGCCGCGGCGAGCGCCGCCGGCGTCGGGAAGCGGTCCAGCCACGCCATGTACTTGGGCAGCACGCGCACCACCGGCGTCTGCTGCAGCATCACCTCGCTCACCAGCACCGCGTAGGGATCGCGCGTGCGACGCCACGGCAGATCGCGGCCGTGCGCGTCGTACCAGGCGAGCAGGAGCCGCGCGAATCGGCGGCGGCGCGCCGCGAAGGCCGGGATCTCGGGAAGGAGCGTGGCGGTGCGGGAGGACGCGCGCTTCTTCGCCGCCGCGCGCGTCGCGGGCTTCTTCGTCGTCGTCATCGCCGGGCAGAGTAGGAGGCGGGCGCGCGTGTGGTCAACGCCGCTGGCCGGCGGGGCGGTCCCCTGCTAGCCTCGCCATCATGCTCGCATCCCCGCGTAATCGCCTCGCCGGCGCCCGCAGTCACTACCTCCGCGAAGCCGCCACGTCGCCGGTCGCCTGGCAGCCGTGGGACGACGAAGCGTTCGCGCTCGCCCGCGCGCTCGACCGGCCGGTGTTGCTCGACATCGGGGCGTCGTGGTGCCACTGGTGCCACGTCATCGATCGCGAGTCCTACGCGCATCCGGCCGTCGCGGCGATCCTCGATGCGGAGTTCGTGGCGATCAAGGTGGACCGCGACGAGCGGCCGGACATCGACGTGCGGTATCAAGCGGCGGTGGCGGCGATCACCGGCACCAGCGGCTGGCCGCTCACCGCCTTCCTGACACCCGGCGGCGAAGTGTTCTACGGCGGCACCTACTTCCCGCCCGACGACCGTCACGGCACGGCCGGCTTCCTGTCGCTCTTGCCGCGCATCGCCCGCACGTATCGCGAGAATCGCGAGCAGGTGGCGCGGAGCGCCGCCGCGTTGACCGCCGCATTGCGCCTGCGTCACGCCGTGACCGCTCCGGCGGCTGACGCACCCGAGGAGCGTGGCTGTCTCGACGCTCTGGTCGATGAAGTGCGATCGGAGTTCGACCCGGTGCACGCGGGGTTCGGGCGCGAGCCGAAGTTCCTGCACGGCGCGGCGGTCGAACTGGCGCTCGCCGCCGGCTGGGCGCGCGGCGATGAAGCGCTGACGCGCATGGCGACGGCGACGCTCGACGCCGCGGCACGCGGTGGCGTCCACGACCAACTCGGCGGCGGCTTCCACCGCTACGCCGTGGATCGCGCCTGGCGGGTCCCGCACTTCGAGAAGTTGCTGTGCGATCAGGCGGAAGCCTTGTCGGCCTTCGCGCACGCCGCGGCTGCCACCGGCGACGCGCGCTGGCGTGCGGTGGCCGAGGCGACGGTCGGCTACTTGGACTCGACGCTGTCGCTGGCCGGCACCGCCTGCTTCGCGGCAGCGCAGGACGCCGACCGCACGCCCGGCGACGACGGCGACTACTTCACCTGGGCGCCGCGCGAGATCGCGGCGGCGCTGCCGCCGGACGACGCCGCACTGGTGGCCCGGCACCTCGGCGTGACGGCCGCCGGCGACGTGACGCTCGACCGGCGGCGACAGGTGCCGTACATCGCGGAGACCGCCGACGAGATCGCCCCCGGAGGGTCGGCAGTCGACATCGCGGCGCGACTCGACGCGGCGCGGCGCACCCTGCTGCGTGTCCGCGGCGAGCGTCCGGCGCCCGCGGTCGACCCGGCATGCATCACGGCCTGGAACGCCCACACGGCGCGCGCGCTGTTCGCCGCCGCCGCCGCGTGCGATCGCCCTGCATGGGCCGAGCGCGCGCAGGCCATCGTCGATCAGTTGATGGCGACCGCGGTGCACGACGGCGGCGCGGTCACGCACATCGCCGGCGGCGGCGGCGGTGTGCTCGACGACGCCGCGCAACTCGCGCTGGCCCTCGCCGATACGTTC
>JBGATO010000116.1:0-5777 GCA_044229145.1 Candidatus Eiseniibacteriota bacterium
TACCTGGCAGACCGCCCATACTGGTTTCGATCGGATAGGTGACGAGCTGCTCCATCTCGGTGGGCGCCATGCCGCCAGCCTCCGCTAGGATCTGCACCTGCACGTTCGTTACGTCGGGAAAGGCATCGATCGGTACGTGCCGAATCGCCTGGATGCCGAAGAGCGCGAGCACACCACAGCACACGAGGATGAGGAGTCGTTGCCGCAGAGCGAAGGAGACGAGTCTGTCCATGGCCTACTCGTCTCCCATCTCGGCTTTTTGCGCCTGCGAGCGCACGAGGAATGCGCCGCGCACGGCCACCGGCGTGCCCGCCGTCAAGCCGCGCAGGATCTCGACCAAGTCGCCGCCCAGCGGACGCACCGCCACCGGTCGCGAGACGAACGTAGAATTGCTGTGAGCCACGAACACAACTTTTGCGTCGCCGAAATCTTGGACCGCCGCTTCGGGAAGCACCACGGCTTGGTGTGTCTGTCCACTCGCGATTTGCGCGGTGACGAACATACCGGGCTTGAGCGCGGCGTCCGAATTTGGAACGGAGATCCGCACCTTCAACGTGCGCGAGGCTTCATCGAGGGAGCCCTCTAACGTCGTGACCCGACCCGAGAAGACGCGCAAGGGATAGGCATTGGCTGTGACGCGCGCGGATTGGCCGGGATGCAGCGCGGCCAGATCCTGCTCGTGGGCATTCACCACAGCCCACACCACTGTCGGATCCGTGACGCCGAACAGGTCTTCGCCCGCTGTCAATTGCTTCCCCACGGCTGCGCTCACGTCCGTCACGATGCCCGTCCGCGGACTGCGGAGCGTCAGCAGATCGAGAGCGCGGTGCGTACGCTCGATCTCGGCGATGTCATGCGCCGATGCGCCGAGGACTTCGAGGCGACGGCGCGACGACTGCACGATGCTCTGAAGCGTCACGACGTCCTGCTCCGCCCCGGTGGCGGCTCGTTCCAGTCGCTCGTGGGCGAGGAGGAAGTCAGATTCGGCCGCCAGAAATTCGGGGCTATAGACGGTGGAGAGCACTTCCCCCAGCCGAACGAGCGAGCCGACTACAACACTTACGGATTGCACTGTTCCGGCGACGCGCGTCGCCACATGGGTCGTGCGCAGTGGATCGGACTGGATCTCTCCCGTCAGTGCCACGGTGTCGGCGAGCGCGACAGACCGTGCAGCCTCCTGTCCGACTTGGCCGGACTGGATGGCGCGTGATGGCACAACGATGACGGAATCCGCGGGGGCGTCGCTCCGGTCCGCGACCTTCTCCTGGGTGCACCCGAGCACCGCCGGGAGCACACAGATAAGCAGCACTGAACTGACGTGTCGCATGGCTCGATTACTCCGCAGTCTCAAGGTCGGTCAGGGATAGGTTGTACGTGAGCAGGGCGCGTACGTATTCGAGCTCCGCCGCGCGATAGGTACGCAGCGTTTCGAAGAGTTCGAGGCCGTCGATCTGCCCGAATTGATAACTGCGGACCGCCGCGCGCAGAGCATCCTCGGCGTCCGGCAAGAGCGAGCCCTCAAAGGCCCGCACCTGTTGTTCCGCACTGCGCGCACTCTCGTAGGCGCCGTGGATGACGGAAGTCAAATTGCGCTCGCTAGCCTCAAGTCGAGCTCTGGCAGAATTCTCGGCGGCAATCGCCTCTTGGGTGCGAGCGTGGTGAGTTGTCCACGGAGCGAACGGCAGGGACAGCGAGATGGAACCGCCAATGCCGGGACTACGGGCGCCCGGGACGCGGTCAATCCCCACCGACACCCCGACAACGGGAAGCCGACTTGCAGCGATCAGTCGTGTCGTCTGCCGCGCGCGCTCCACCGCGAGTTGCGCTGATCGCAGACGTGGACGCGTGTGCCGCGCTCTCGCCAGCACTGCCGAGAGACTGTCCATCAGTGGTGCGTAGGCAAGGCTCTCCGCGAGGGCGATTTCCTCTTCGGGTTCGCGCGCCAGGAGGGTGTTGAGGGCGCGTCGATCGTCGTGCAACGTCCGCGTTGCCTCGACGATGTCGTTGCCCAGACGCGCGTATTCCAGCCGTGCGCGCAATATGTCGAGATAGCGCCCTGCTCCGGCTTCCAATCGAGTGGTGGTTGTTTGCGTGATGTCGCCGGCCGTCTCCCGTAGGCCTGTCAACGCATGCAGCGTCGTGGCATCGGCTTGGAGTCGGCGGTAGGCGCGTGTCACCTCTCCGCGAATGCGCAACACGACTGACGCGGCGTCTTGCTCAGCGATTTCGAGGTCGGTCTCTGCGACATCGATCGCGCGACCCCGCTGGCCGGGGAAGGGCAAGGACTGGGAGAGACGAACAGACGACTCACGTTCGTCTCCGCTGACGGACGTCCCGAGTTTGCCGACGTCATACGACAGCTCCGGCGCGTCAAGGGCGTGGGACTGGCGCGTGCCAGCCCGAGCCATTTCGATGTCGCTCTGCGCGGCGCGCACGTCCGGGTTTACCGAAAGCGCTTGCTGTATTGCGGCATCAAGAGAAAGAGGCGTCGCGGCGGCCGCGGATGGTGGCCGACACATGGCAAGTGCAAGAATGAGGGCATGCCACCCGGGAGGACGGCAGAAGTAGTGCGACAAGAGAGAGTCTCCTTCGGCGACGCTGGCGTGCAAGCGCACGCGACGCGCCCGGGGTTTAGACCGGGCCTGCGCTCAAATGCCGAAAGGACTCAAATGCGGAGTGGTAGCCCCCGAGTACTTGGGGCGGAGGTCACTCTGAGGTAGGCGGTGTGAACCGACGGGGCAGCTGCGGGTGTACTGGCGACCGAACAGGCCTGCGTCAGAACCGTGGGCGTCGCAATATCGAGGGACTGCGTTGTCGGGATGGTTGTCGAGACACCCGCTGTGGAAAGCGGGACATCGGTGCATCCGACGCATCCATCAGGGGGACACAGCACAGTGGCTGTGAGAGGCAGCAACGCTTGCGTCAGGCTCGCACAGCACGTCACAGCTAGGGGCTCCAACGCCGCGTGGCCGCCTGGAACGATGCACAAGACTATCGGGCCGCCCGTACAGGACGCCCCGATCAACACGTATGCGAGAACCCAAGTGAGAATCAACAACCGGAAGACTTTCACGATGCTGCGATGCTACCCGATCAAGCCAATGGGCCGCAAGTGGCAGTCTGTTCTGCGGGTGTGCCGCAATTCGCGTCGGCTGAAGCGTCCCGGCAACCAGGCAGGCCTGCGGGACGATGCCGCACCGTCGAGAGAGGACCCCTGGGGGCGGGGGAGCGGACGCCGTCGCGGCTGTCGACGGCGAGGGGGCGACGGCCCTGGTGGCTCCCTGGCGGCGTCGAGGCAGTGTCTCCCTTCGTCGCATTGACAAGTTAGGTAGGACTAATCTAAGTTAGGCAAAACTAATCCACAGGAGGGAAGCCTTGCGATGACCTTGAATTCCGGCCGCGAGTGGTATCTCAAACCCGCGCGCGGCGCCGCTCCCGCCACCTGTCCGCCCATGGCCGCCGTCCTCCCAATCCAATCCGTGGCGACATTATCATGGCCGCCGCGTCGCGCCGCGACGATGCCACAAGGGACGCACCATGATTGAGAGCTTCATCGTACTCCTGCGCGAGGGCGTCGAAGCCGCGCTTGTCATCGCCATTGTTCTGGCGTACCTCCGCAAGAGCGGTCGCGACGATCTCGGACGCGCGGTGTGGACCGGGCTCGTCCTCGCCGTGCTCGCTTCCGGAGCCGGCGCGATGATTCTGCGCCGCATCGAACTCAGCGAGGAAGCGTGGGAAGGCTGGACGATGCTGCTCGCCGCAGCGTCCGTCGCCACCATGGTGTTATGGATGGCGCGCACCGCGCACCGCCTCAAGGGCGAGATCGAAGGCCGGGTCGGCGCGCATCTGGCCCGCGCTGGCTCGGCGGCGGCGTGGGGTGTGGGGCTCTTCGTGTTCCTCATGGTCGGGCGCGAGGGCGTCGAAACCGTGCTGTTGTTCACCGCCGTCTCGCTCACCAGCGCCGGTTTGTCGAGTGCGATCGGCGCGCTGCTGGGGCTGCTGGCGGCGATCGCGCTCGGCGTCGCGTTCGTCAAGGGCTCGGTGCGGGTCGATCTCGGCCGCTTCTTCCGGGTGACCAGCATCATCCTCGGGGTGGTCGCGGTGCAGTTGTTCGTCGCCGGTCTGCACGAACTCAGCGAGGGATTGATCCTCCCGAGCAGCCGGCGCGAAATGGAGATCATCGGTCCGCTGGTCACCAACGACGCGGCATTCTTCGTCCTGATTCTCGCCCTCACCGTCGTGTTGTTGGCGACGGGAGCTGGAAGGAAGGCCGTGCCGGCAGCCGCGGACGTCGGAGCCGGTCACCACGCAGGCGCCGCAGCCATCAGCGCGGCCGAACAGCGATTGCGCCGCGCCACCGCCCAGCGCGAATCCCGCTGGCGCAGCGCGGCGATCGCCGCGGCCGGCCTCGCCGCCGTGCTGATCGCCGGCGGCTTCGTTTACTCGCGTTCGGCGCGCGGCCTGACGCCGGCGGTGCCTGTGACCGCCCGGGGCGGTGCGGTGCACATTCCGCTGGTGGACGTCGCCGACGGCCTCCTGCATCGTTACTCCTTCGACGTCGAGGGCACGCCGGTCCGCTTCATCCTCGTGCAGGCCGCCCCCGGCAACGTGCGCACGGCGTTCGACGCCTGCCAGATCTGCGGCGCCGACGGCTATCGCCAGGAAGGGCCGCACGTCATCTGCCGGACCTGCGGCTCGGCAATCAACGTGCCGACGATCGGAATGGGCGGCGGCTGCAACCCGCGACACCTCGACGGCGGAAGCGACGGAAGCAGCGTCGTCATCCCGGTGGCCGCGCTCGCGGCCGGTCGTCGTTACTTCGTGAAGCCGTAGTGTTCGCCACCTTGCTCACCGCATCGATCGCGCGACGCTGGAGGCGCAAGGCGCTGGCGATCGTCAGCATCGCGCTCGGCGTAGCCTTGGCGTCGTCGCTGTTCGCGATCGCGCTCGACATCGGCGACAAGATGGCGCGCGAACTCGGGCGATTCGGCGCCAATCTCGACGTCACACCGGCGGGCGCCACACTGGTGCAGACGCTCGGCGGCCGTGCGCCGGCGGCGCGGGCGGCCCTGCTGCTCGACGAGACGGAACTGCCGAGGCTCGCGACGTTCTTCTGGTCGCACAACATGCTCGCCTACGCGCCGTCGCTCCGCGTTCCGGCAACCGCCGGGAGTGGGCAGCGGCTCACAGTCACCGGCACCTGGTTCGCGCACCCGGTGCCGGCCGTCGGTGGTCTCGCGCGAACCGGCATGCGGGCTCTGGCCCCGTGGTGGCACGTCGAGGGCGCGTGGCCACGCGACGACGCGCCGGAGGACGCCCTCCTCGGCGAGCGCGCCGCCAGCGTGCTGGGCTTGGGCGCCGGACAGCGCCTCGCGCTGCGTGGCGCTGGCGGCGCCCAGATGGTGCGAATCACCGGCGTGGTGCGCACCGGCGGGCCCGAGGACGACGGCCTCGTCACCTCGCTGGCGATGGCGCAGCGACTCGCCGGTGTGCCGGGGCGCTACGACCGCTTGCAGGTCAGCGCGCTCACCACCCCCGAAACCGGACTCGCGGCACAAGACCCGCGCACCCTCACCCCGGCGCAACTCGAGAAGTTGATCTGCACCGCCTATCCCACGACGATCGCCCGCGCCCTCGCCGGCACGCTCACCGGCGCCCGGGCCCGCGCGGTGCGCGAGGTGGCGGAGACCCAGGGCGCGGTTCTGCGCCGCATCCAGTTGCTGCTGGCGGTGATCGCCGCGACCGGGGCGCTGGCCTCGGCGCTCGGAGTCCTCGGC
>JBGATO010000116.1:5840-9816 GCA_044229145.1 Candidatus Eiseniibacteriota bacterium
TATCTCAGCGGACTGGGTCTCAGCGCCGGAATCGGCCGGGCGGCGTTCGGAGCCGCGCCAGCGATGTCGCCGCTGGTGCTCCCGGCCAGCGTGACGCTGGCGATCGCCGTCGCGATTCTCGGCAGCGCCCTGCCCCTGCGCCAGGCCCTGCGCGTCGATCCGACCCGGGTGCTGCATGGCAACTGATCGCACGCGCCCGCCGCGCCAATCGACGCCGTGGGCGACCGCGCGGCTGACCGCATTGCTCTTCGCGCGTTCGTTTCTCGAGCGCCCCGAGTGGCTGGCGGTGGCGCTGCTGTCGCTCGCCGTCGGAACCAGCGTGACGACGGCTCTGCTGGCGCTGGAGCGCGAGGTGCCGCGACGCGTGCAGGAATCGCTCGCCCGCTCGGGGCCGGCGCTGGTGCTGCAGCCGCGCGCCGGCGACGAGCGATTGAGCGCCGCGATCGTGGCCCGCGCCGAGTCCGCCCTCGCGGCCTCGCCGGGCAGCGCGCGGGCGACCTTCCTGGTCGGCGCCATCGAACGCGACCGCGTGCCGCTGCTTCTCTCCGGCGTGCGGGCGACCCGGCTCGGCGCACTGTATCCCTGGTGGACGATGACCGGCGCTTGGCCGCGGCCCGGCCGCCCGGAATGCGCGCTCGGCGCGCTCACCGCGGCGGCGCAGCACCTACAACTGGGCGATTCGCTCGATGTCACCGAGCCGCGCGCGCGCCGGCTCGCCGTCACGGGCATCTTGAACACTGGCGGCGCCGAGGACGAACAAGTGCTGACGTCGTTCTCTACTGCCTCGGAGATCCTCGCCACCGCCGGCGCTGCGACGCTGGTCACCGCGCGCCTGACCTCGCCGTCGTCGGACATGCCCCGCTACGCCGCCACACTGTCGAGCGCGATCCCCGGCCTCGACGCGCAGGTGGTGCGCCGCATCGCCGACGCTGAGGAGCGCGTGCTTGACGTCGTCGCGATCCTGCTGCGCGCCGCCGTCGCCATCGTCACCGTGTGCACCGCGCTCGCACTCACGGCGACACTCGGCACCCTGGTGGTCGAACGCGAACGAGAGATCGGCGTGATGCGCGCCCTCGGCGCCAGCCACATCCGGCTGGCCGTATTGTTCGCTGGCGAGTCACTGCTGCTGGCGCTGGCCGGCGGCCTGCTTGGCTACTTCGGAGGCAGCGCGCTGGCGGCCGGCCTCGGCGAACACATCTTCGGCGCGCCACTCCCCTTGAACGCGGGCCTGCTGCCCGTCGCGCTCGCGGTGTCGTGCGCGATGGCCGCGGTGGGCAGCGTCCTGCCGGTCGCACGCGCGCTGCGCGTCGAGCCGGCGGTGATCCTGCGCGGCGAGTGACGCCGGCGCGACGCACGACCACGGAGACTCCGATGCAATCCGATTCCACGGGCGACCCGCTCATCCGGCTCCAGCACCTCGACAAACGCTACGGCGACGAGGTGTGGGCGCTGCGCGACGTCTCGATCGACATTGCGCGCGGCGAGTGGGTGGCGGTCATGGGGCCCTCGGGCAGCGGCAAGACGACGATGCTCAACATCCTCGGTGGTCTCGACCGGCCGACCGCGGGCCTCGTCCACGTCAACGGCATCGACCTCGCCTCGCTCGATCAGGGCGCGCTGACCCGCTATCGCCGCGAAAACATCGGCTTCGTCTTCCAACAATTCCACCTGGTGCCGTATCTCTCCGCGCTCGAGAATGTGATGGTGGCGCAGTATTACCACTCGATGCCGGACGCGCGCGAAGCAGAGGAGGCCCTGCAACGGGTCGGGCTGGGACATCGCGTGAAGCACATGCCGCGGCACCTCTCCGGCGGCGAACAGCAACGGGTCTGCATCGCCCGCGCTCTGATCAACGACCCGCCGCTGCTGCTCGCCGACGAACCCACCGGCAATCTCGACGAGGAGAACGAGGAGATCGTGCTGCGGCTGTTCGCCGAATTGCATGCCGAGGGTCACACCATCGTCACGGTGACCCACGATCCCGACGTCGGTGATCGCACCGACCGACGGCTCCACATGGAGCACGGCAAGCTGGTGACCCGTGAGACACTTCGGACGGTCGACGACGATCGCTATGATCACGTCCTTGAGACCTTGTGGCTGCTACGCGAAGGCTCGGGAAACGAAAGCGCCGAACACGAGAGCTATCACGATCCGAGTGAGAACCCACGTCTGGTGAGCCGTCTCGTTGAAAGGGGTCTGCTGATCCGCGCCGGCGAAGCGGTGTCGTTCACCGACAGCGGTGCCGGACGAGCCGCCGACATCGTGCGCCGCCGGCGACTGGCGGAGCGGCTATTCGTCGACTCCTTCCGGCTGTCGCATGACGAAATGGAATCGGGCGCCTGCCAGTTCGAACACATCCTCTCGTCGGCGGCGACCGATTCGATCTGCCAGTTTCTCGGTCATCCCTCGGAGTGTCCGCATGGCCGAACGATTCCGGCCGGCCCGTGCTGCCAGGCGGCCCGCACTCTCGACGGCGGGCCTGTGTCCCCCTGGGCGCCGTAGCGGATGCGATGAGCCAGTCGCCACCGCCCGCCTCCTGATGGGGAGATGCTTCGAACTTCTTGCCGTCTGCAAACCACACCTATTCATGTTGGGTGCCGGCGCTCTCGTGCAGTCGGTTCTAGAGGCGCTCCAGAGCGGGGTCCACCCGTGGTCTTTGGCCAAGGTGACCTGGTGAGCCCCAAGAGTCTCGTTCCTCCGTCGCAGCGCAGAGTGAATGCGAGGCAGGAGCAGATACGTGCAGTGTCGCATCGCGTGGGCATGAAAAGCGGGACAAATTCCGCGCCAAGAACTGGGCGCGGAATTGCGCCAAACACTGTCATCGCCGTCTCGGGCAATTGCCGCTGACGGAATTCCGATTCAGCTCTTGCGCGAAGGAGTGATCGGCGTACCGCTTCTCCGAGGAACCCAGCACGATTCAACTCTCACAATGCAGCGACGATACATGATCAGATCAATGGGCCGCGAGTGGCAACCGTCGAGCCTAGCGTACACCCTCTTCTCTAGGGTCGAGCGCGTAGATAACCGGCCGCCCCAGTGCTCCCGAGGCCGGCTGGAACTGCCAGCATCCCATTCCGAGACCTCGCGGGGTCGTTCCGTGCTTTCGGTAGTTTGCGCCAGAGACCACGCGGGGTTGAAGCGGCCGCCCGTCCGTGCGTTCCTTGGAGCGTCGGCAACGCTCCAAGGAAGACAGCGGCAAATGATCATCCCAGACGAGAGTACCGCGCTCGAGGGCGTTCACGGCGAAGGTGTCGCACGACTCGCGCGACAGCGCGTCGTCGCTTGAGGTGGCCGCTACACATCGCCGAGTGCGGATGGACTGAATGCTCGATGTTTGCAATGTGATATTGTGTCAGTCCCACTCCATCCGTGAGGCTGAGGAATGCAGAGGTGATCACGACTGCGACACTCATATGCCCCCACTGCGGAAATCGGGAGACGCTGGAAATGCCGCGGGACGCGTGTCGGCGCTTTCATGAGTGCGCAGCTTGCCACATCCTGCTCCGACCCCGACCCGGCGATTGTTGCGTATTCTGCTCCCATGGATCCGCCCCCTGTCCGCCCCGACAGACGGAACCGGACCCCTAGCGACGCGGCGACGTGAGATCTCCACGGGTTCGACCCCGCGTGGAGAATGGGAATCGCTCGCCCGGAGCCGAGCTGTGAACGGAATGCGTTGACACACATCGACGGCTGCCGCTAGCGTCCCGTCCATAATGCCCGCCTATCGCAATCGGCTACCTCTGCGCGGTCTCTCCGCGCTCCTGGTCCTGGCGCTCCTCGCCGGGCTCTCGATCTGCGCGTTCGACGGGCTCGCCGATAGCGTCTCCCACGCCGCCCACGGACATCACCACGACGCCGCACAGGGCGATCACCATCCGGCAGACCACCACGGACACGACAGCGAAAGCGAGCATTGTTGCACCGTGTTCGCGTCGCACTTGGGTACGGTCGATCGTCCGAGCACCGCGGT
>JBGATO010000117.1:0-9804 GCA_044229145.1 Candidatus Eiseniibacteriota bacterium
GTATCCGCTCACCAACATCCGCGCGGCAGCACAGGTCGAGGCGGCGCGCGTGGCCATGCGCGGTATCCTTGGAGCCGCGCGACGCGCCGGCGTCGGCCGCGTGATCTACACCAGCAGCTACGCCACCATCGGCCCGCCGCCGCCGGCCAGCGGACGCGCGCGCGCGGACGAGCGCGACGTGCGCCCGCCGGGCAGCGGCGGCCACGCCTACTTCGACCTGAAGCGCGTACAAGAGGACGAAGCGCTCGCGAGCGGATTGCCGGTGGTCGTGCTCTTGCCGACCGCGTGCTTCGGCCCGTACGACGCGCGGCCGACCAGCGGCGCGGCGTTCGTCACCGTGCAGCGCATGCGACCGGCGTTCTACATCCGCGGCGCGATGGACGCCATCGACGTCCGCGATGTCGCGGATGCGCACGTCGCCGCGCTCACCCGCGGCGCGCCGGGCGAGCGCTACATCCTCGGGCACGAGACACACACGATGCGTGACATCAGCACGATGATCGCGCGGACGGTGGGGGCGCCCGCGCCGCGCATTGGCGTGTCGCCGCGGATCGTCGGCGCGTTCGCCGAAGCACTGGAGGCGATGGAGGCGCGCGGCCTGGGACGCGCGCAGCCGTTCGTGTCGGGCACGATGCGGCTGCTCCGCGGGTTCACTCCCTTGAGCAGCGCCAAGGCGCATGCGGCGTTCGGCGCCCCGCGCCGCACCGTGGCGCAGGCGATTGCCGACGAGGCCGCGTGGCTCCGTGCGCACGGCTACATTCGATGAGGGCAAGGAGACGCGATGTGAAGCAGCGCACCCTTGTGGCGGCATGCCTCGCACTGACCTGCGCCGCGCCGGCGCAGGCGATGGACCGCTTTGCCTCGCCGGGCACCTGGGCGCGCAGCTACCCCGGCCATGTCGCCGCGACCGTCGCGCCGCTTGGCAACTGGGAGCGCGACTTCGCGGTCGGTGCCGCCGTCTCGCTCGCGGTCTGGGGCGCCGCGCAGGCCGATAGCACGCTCGAGCGCCAGGTTCGCGAACACGGCCCGCTCGGCCACGGGCTCGACCATTTCGGTTCGGACACGTTGCCCTGGCTGCTGGTCGGCGGATACCTGGCCCCAGCCCTCGCCGGCGACCGTTCGGCCGCCGCGCGGTGGGGGGACTTCGAAGCGTTGATCGAGGCCCAAGCCGCCCAAGGATTGATCGTCGAAGGATTGAAGAAGGCGATCGATCGCCGGCGGCCGAATGGCAACCGCTACGCCTTCCCGAGCGGACACACGAGCTTCGCTTTCACCTCCGCTGGCCTCATCGACGGGCGGTACGGTCACGCGGCCGGCGCGGTCGCCTTCGCCGCTGCGGCTGGCGTGGCAACGACACGTATCACGTTGCGGCGTCATTGGTTATCGGACACGGTCGCGGGTGCAGCGGTGGGCACGGCGGTGGGCGAACTGGTCGCCCACGCGCATCGGCGCGAGCGTGGCGAGGCGCATTCTGCCGCCGGCGAGCGCCGCCTGAACATCGTGGCGGCCCCATCCTCCGGCGCGGGAAGCACGGCCGTGGCGGTTCGCCTGACGTTCTAGGCCACCTGCTACCCGTGTCCCGGCAACCGTCGGGGCAGGCTTTCGCATCCAAGTCTCCGTGTCCGGACGCCGGTGGACGACGGCGGACGGCACCGCCGGCGGGGGCGTCGGGAAGATCCCTGTCTTCGTCGTCACTGGCGAAGCCCCGTCGCTTCGCCGATAAACCTCTGGACTTCCCTTCGGGCGCTGTTAGCCTGGAGGTGCGGTGCGGCAGTACCCGCGCGATCCTCTCGCCGCCGGGGACGCCTGATGGCGGGCCACGCGGGCAGCATCGCGAGCCTCGAATCGTACTCACACGTGTGTCATCGCAAGGAGGACTTCATGAAGCGCAACATCCTCGCGGCTCTGAGCCTGGCCGTGGTCGTGCTCGCTGGTTCGGTTCTCAGCGCGGCGGCCTGCCCGGGCGGCGGTTCGTGTGCCGGCAAGTCGGCCAGCGCCGCCGCGGCGGGCATGCAGCAGGCGACCTACACGGTGTCCAAGGTCGAGTGCAAGGACTGTGTCACCAAGATCACAAGTGCGTTGCAGAAGGTGGACGGCGTCAGCAACAGCGCGTGGGACAGCAAGGCCAAGGCGATGAACGTCGCGTTCGTCCCGGGCAAGGCTGACACCAAGGCCATCGCGGCCGCCATCAACGGCGCCGGCTTCCCGGCCAAGCTCGTCACCGTCGGCGAGTACAAGGGCGGCGAGCTCTGCACGCCGGAGATGTGCAAGGCGATGGGCAACGCCTGCAGCGCGCACGGCAGCATGTGCACCGGCAAGGCGATGAAGTCCTCCGGCAAGAAGGCCAAGGCGTCGGGCAGCAGCTCGATGTAGCCGGCCCGCCGCGTCCCGCGCGGCGAGCAATGCAGGCACCCCGGTTCGCGTTCGCGCGGACCGGGGTGTCGTGTTTTCGGCACGGCGGCCGGCCCGGCACGGCGCTCGCAAGAGACGCCGCCAGCGGCTGCGACCTGCCAGGTGCCGCCCTGCGGACCCTCGCGTCCCCGCGCATCGGTCCCGGCGTCCAAGGGTAGGCAGGCCCGGCGATCTGTCGCATAATCGCAACCCGCTGTTGACCTGTGTCGAGGAGGAACCATGGTGCGTCGTGTGGGGATAATGCTCTCGCTCCTGACCGTTGTGTGCGGAGCGATCGGTGCAGCGCCGGCTTCGGCGCGCATGAGCAAGGGAGTCGCCACGAGCAGCGTCAAGTTGTACATCCAGCAAGCGCTCACGGCGAAGGAACAGGCCGATCGTGACACGCTGTGGTCGAAGGCAGCGCGCGTCGGCCAGGAAGGGCTGCTCGAAGATCCCGGTGACCCGCAGTTGAACATGTACGTCGGCAAAGCGTTCGCGAGCTTGAACCGCGGCAAGGACGCCGGCACGTACTTCGCCCGCGGCATCGCCTCGCTCGAGGCCAAGCAGACGGAAGTGACCGCTAAGGGCGGCAAGATGGACAAGAAGGAACTCGACCTTCTGAAGAACCTCAAGGCCGAGCGCTACAACGCCGCGCTGCCGTTCCGCAACAAGGGCGCGGAGTCGTTCCAGGAAGGCCAGACCTATCGCAGCGCCGACACGCCGAACGCGGACTCCGCGAAGGTGGCGTTCACGCGCGCCATCGACATGTTCACGAGCGCGCTCGCCATCGACCCGACGCAGACCGACATGTTCCAGCAGCTGGCGTTCGCCTACATCTTCTCCGACCAGAAGATGGAAGGCCGCGCGGTGCTGATGGACGCGCTGGCGCACAACCCGGCGGACACGCTGCTGCCCAAGAACATCGCGATGGTCGACGTGCAGATCGCGCAGGACTTGCAGCAGAAGAAGGATGTCGACGGCGCGATCGCCTATCTGATGCAGGCGGATTCTCTCGATGCCAGCACGTCGTATGACATCGACATCGCGAACATGCTGCTCGAGCGCGGCGCCAACTCCAAGAACAAGGCGGACCTCGCGCGCGCCGAGGAACTGTACACGAAGGTGCTGGCTACCTATCCGGCCGACTTCCATGTGTCGATCGCCGGCAAGGACCCGCTCGACGAGCGCGAAGCGCACTACAAGAATGCGCTCAACAACCTCGCCGAAGCGCAGCGGCACGGCGGCAAGACCAAGGAGTCGCTGGCGAACTACGAGAAGCTGATGTACCTCGAGCCACGCAATCTCGACGTGTGGAACATCCACGCGTACTTCCTGCAGGAGCTGAAGCTGACCGACAAGCTGACGTCCGACCTGCGCGTCATCAAGGCGCTGAAGGACGGGCAGAAGGCGGATGTCGCATCGGCGCTCGGCGCCGGCTCGCCTGAGGTCAAGGCGGCGGTCGCGAAGTACGGCAACCCAGGCGAGGTCTACTTCTACACCGACGCCACCTCGCAGAAGAAGGTCGTGACCTACTTCTTCTGGAAGGGCGGCGTGGCGATCACCACGGCCGGCGGCGTGAAGCTCGCCGAGACGCAGATCCCGAAGCTGCCGAACTAGGCGCGGGAACGCCATGCGCGTCTACCGCGGTGACGCGGGCGATCTCCGGCAGCTCGCGGGCCAGACGATCGCGGTGGTCGGATACGGCAACCAAGGCCGCGCGCACGCGCTGAATCTGCGCGACAGTGGAATTCAGGTGGTTCTCGGCCTCCGTCCGGGCCGCCCCTCGTGGGCGCGGGCGGAGGCCGATGCATTTGCCCCGCGGCCGGTCGCCGCCGCCGTGGCGGACGCGGATCTCGTCGCCTTGCTCCTGCCGGACGAAGAGCAGCCGGCTGTCTACGCCGCCGACGTATCGCCGGCTTTGCGGCCCGCAGCCGCGTTGGTGTTCGCGCACGGCTTTGCGCTGCGCTACGGACTGATCGTCCCGCCGCCTGGTGTCGACGTGTTGCTGGTGGCGCCAATCGGGCCTGGCACGGAAGTGCGGGCGCGATTCCAGGCCGGTGAGGGCATTCCGGCGTATGTCGCGGTGGGCGGCGCGGTGACGGATCGCGCGTGGCCGCGCTGCCTGGCGTATGCAGCCGCCATCGGGTGCCTGCGTGCCGCCGCGTTCGAAACCACCATCGCCGCGGAAACCGAGGTCGATCTCTTTGGCGAGCAGTCGGTGCTGTGCGGCGGGCTCTCGGCGTTGTTGGCGTCGGCGTTCGATGTGCTGGTGGAGTCCGGGTACGATCCGGAGATGGCATATCTCGAATGCGTGCACCAGGTGTCGCTGCTCGCCGGCTTGATTCGCGACCACGGTATCGACGGGATGCGCGCGCGCATCAGCAAGACGGCGCTATTCGGCGACTTGACGCGCGGGCCGCGCGTCGTCGGCGAGGCCAGCCGCGCGGCGATGCGCGAGGCGCTGCAGGAGGTGCGCGACGGCAGTTTCGCGGCGGAATGGACGGCGTCCGACGCCGCCGACCGTTTGCAGAGGCTGCGCGCGGCTGCCGATGCGCGCCCGATCGAGGCGACCGGGCATACAGTGCGCCGCCTCGTCCGCGGCGAGTCCGCCTAGGCGGCCAAGCGCTCCTGGGCCTCGTCGCGCCACGCGGCGAGCAGCGTCATCAACTCGACCGAGATTCGCTCGAACTCACCCGCCGGCGCCAGCCGGCCGTGCGCGGCGAACACATCGCCTTCATGCACCAGTTCGACGATGCCCGCGGCTACCCGGTGAAAGCGGGAGTGCGCCTCCCGGACCGCGGAGTAGAACTCCGGCGAGCGTTCCTCTGCCGGCAGGTTGCGAATCCACCGGCCGAATGCGCAGATCGAATCACGCGCGACCTCGTCCGTCGTCAAGTCTGTCCGACCGGTCTTGATGGCGAGCTTGAGGCGCGTCTTCCACGCCTGGTGTGACTGGACGGCATTGTCGATCTGGTGTGCGAAATCCATGTGTCCTTCCCAACTGGCGTTCGGGGTACGGCGGCTGTGACTGGCCACTTCGCAGTGCATCGGCCGACCCGCCGGGACGGCGCCGGGAGATGTTTCCTGCGAGAGACGCAGTGGGCGATTCTCCGCAGGCGGACGGGACCACGCCGACGCCCGCCGAGAAAGCCGCTTGACACCCTGTGGGGCGGCCGATAGCGTGGGAGCAAGTCGTACCGACGCCCCGCGATTCTCCAGCCCGATCTTCATCACTCCTGATGTCTTGCTCTTCGCGCTTCGCACGCATCCGCACCAGGCTCACGGTGATCGCTCATCAGGCTGATCTGAACCCGGACGTCCGGCGTTTCCACGTCTGACGACCGCCACGACGGACCACCGCGGCGCACATGACGCGCCACCACCGTTCTCTCGTCGACGCCACCGCTCAGACACCCACCACACGTTCCACTCACACGTTGACGCGAGATTCACCGCGAGTGGATCTCCGATCAGGAGCACTACCCTGCCTACTCACAAGAGCACACGCGACGCGACCCCGGTCGAAGACGTCCTCGACGAACCGCAGCCGGAACCGCGCGGCGCCGCATCACGCGGCGGCAGCGACGAGTTCAAGGCGATGGACATCGCCGAGATGAAGTCGCAGACGGTCACCGACCTCCTCCAGGTCGCCACCGATCTCGGGATCCCCGCCCCGAGCGGCCTGCGCAAGCAGGAACTCATCTTCAAGATCCTCGAGGCGCAGACCCAGAAGAACGGCCTCATTTTCGCGGCCGGCGTGCTGGAGATCCTGCCGGAGGGCTACGGCTTCCTCCGCTCGCCCGACTACAACTACCTGCCCGGCCCGGACGACATCTACGTCTCGCCGTCGCAGATCAAGCGCTTCGACCTGCGCACCGGTGACACGGTCAGCGGCCAGGTGCGTCCGCCGAAGGATGGCGAACGCTACTTCGCGCTCTTGCGCGTCGAGGCCGTGAACTACGAGTCGCCCGAGGTCGTGAAGACGAAGATCCTCTTCGACAACCTCACGCCGCTCTACCCGCTCGAGCGCTTCACGCTGGAGACCAAGTCGAAGGAACTGTCGACGCGCGTCATCGACCTCTTGGCGCCGATCGGCAAGGGCCAGCGTGGTCTCATCGTGGCACCGCCGCGCACCGGCAAGACGATCCTGCTGCAGAAGATCGCCAACGCCATCACCGAGAACCACCCCGAGGTGTACCTCATCGTGCTGCTCATCGACGAGCGCCCGGAAGAAGTCACCGACATGGAGCGCTCGGTGAAGGGCGAGGTCATCTCGTCGACGTTCGACGAGCCGGCCGAGCGTCACGTGCAGGTCGCCGACATGGTCATCGAGAAGGCCAAGCGTCTCGTCGAGCACAAGCGCGACGTGGTGATCCTGCTCGACTCGATCACGCGGTTGGCGCGTGCGCACAACACGGTGATCCCGCACTCCGGCAAGATCCTCTCCGGTGGTGTGGATGCCAACGCGCTGCAGCGTCCGAAGCGCTTCTTCGGCGCCGCGCGCAACATCGAGGAAGGCGGCTCGCTCACCATCATCGCGTCGGCGCTCATCGAGACCGGCTCGCGCATGGACGAAGTCATCTTCGAAGAGTTCAAGGGCACCGGCAACATGGAGCTCGTGCTCGACCGCAAGCTGGCGGACAAGCGCACGTTCCCGGCCATCGACATCGGCAAGTCGGGCACCCGCAAGGAGGAGCTGCTGCTCTCGCGCGAGGAGCTCCAGAAGGTGTGGATCCTGCGCAAGTTCTTGAACGAGCTCCCGCCGGTGGAAGGCATGGAGTTCCTCATCAACAAGCTCAGCGAGTCGAAGTCGAACAAGAAGTTCCTGGAGGCGATGAACGCGTAAGACGCGTCACCGTACATCCGTTCGCAGACAGCCGGGGAGCGATCGCGCTCTCCGGCTGTCGCGCTTCCGGCATCACGGTCGCAGCGGGCGATTCGACCTGCGGATACCCCGGCTCCGCTCGGCGCTGGACGATACCTGTGCTCATGCCGAGTTCTCAGGGACATACCGCAGGAGGTACCCACAGATGTCCGCACCTGTTCAGGTTCTCAACGCCATCACGCAGAACCTTGCATGGAAGATGAAGCTCCGGAACGCCGTCCAGCAGGGACGCTCGGAGATCACGGTCGATGACGCCTGCCGCGACGACCGTTGCGAGTTCGGCCGCTGGGTCAACCGCACGCCGCCGGATGCCGAGAACCAGGCGCGGCACAAGCAGGCGGTCTCCGCGCACAAGCGCTTCCACGAAGCGGCGGGGCAGGTCCTCTCGCTCGCGACGACGGGCAAGGCCGACCAGGCCCGCCTGCTCCTCGAAGGGAACGGAAACTTCGAGAGCGCGTCGAACGAGTTGACGAAGCTGCTGGAGACGTGGCCGGACGCGGCGTAGCCGCGCGCTGTCGCGGGCGCGCCGTGCTCTTCGCCCCCCTTCGGCGGAGTGGCGCGGCGCGCCTTTGCGCGCCCCCATAGACCTGCGACCGCACATGCGCGTCCGTGCGTCAGCCCTGCATCATTCGCCACCATCGAGTCGAAGACCGGCGGGGTAAACCTCGCGTCGCCGATCGCCGAGGGCCGTCTAACCTGCACCTCGACGCTCAACTCGCTCCCGTTCTACGTTCTCAAGCCGGACGACGTGCGCGTCGGCGTGTCGAACGTCACGACGCCAGTGCTGCCGACGACGTGGGGCTCGGTCAAGACGCTGTACCGCTAGCGGCGCGGCGACGGATCGGTCACGTGCCCGAGGAACAGAACGCTCCCCGTCACATGATCGACGATGGCGAAGAGGAACGGCTGGTCGAGTCGGACACTGGGGGGAATTGATGTGAGGCCGCCGGTGACCGCGGTTGCGCCCGCCGCCTCGGTGCCGTGTTCGTCGACGGCGACGAACGCCTCGTGCTCGACATCGGTGAGTTGCAATCCGGTGATGGGCGAGATGCCTCCGAAATCCGCACCCGCGGCGAATGCCAACGGCATGCCGAGTTCGCCGAGTGGACTGACCAGCGGTGCGTGCAGCCGCACGGTGAAGCGCGGCATGTACAGCGAGCCGTAGGCCGGCCTGGATGTGGTCCGCGCGATCCAGACGCGGAGCGAATCCGCCGTCATCACTGCCTCGACGTCCCTCAAGGTGTGCCCGGCCGACGGGACGACACAAACCATGCTCAGGTCTTCGCCGAGATAGGGCAGGCGCGCGACCTTGACGAGCGCGTTGCGCCACTGGGGTGTCGCATACGGGGCATACATCATCGGCACCAGCGTGCTGTCGGCCGGCGTGCGGTAGAACCAGTGGTCGTGCGTGAGCGACGGCAGGAACTCGTGGAGCCATCCTGCCTTGAAGTAGAGCGCGTTCACCAACACGAACCGCGTCAGCGCATTCACACTGCCAGCCGGTTCGATCTCGGGGATGCGGCCGCGCGTCGCCGCGTTCGTCCACTGATTGATGTCGGCGCGTGCCGACTCGAAGGCGTGTTGGAAATCGGCGGAGCGCGCCGTGGCGTCGAAGTGCGCCGCGAGACTCGTGGTGAACGCGGACTCGAACGGCGTTTCGCGATCGAGCCACATGCCGTTGGCGACCGCGAACGTCCACGGGCCGCGTTCCGCACCGTAGGCGAGACTTTGCAGCAACGCGCGCCACGCGGCGGCCGGCTCGGCGAGGGATTCCGTGTGCAGGACGCGGCGCATCTCGTCGCGTGTCGCGCCGCGCGCGCCCTCCGCCGTCATCGCGAGCGCGGCGGATGCGGAGAACGGCGCGAGCACGATATTGGCGCCGACGTGATCGCGGGCCACCACGCGGTAGAGATCGCAGGCGAATGCCGTGTTGCCGGCGACCAGCGATTCCACGCTCGCGGCGTGCGTCGGCGGAATCTCGCGCGAGGCGACATCGACCCAGGGATTGCGGGTGCCGGAGTCGTTGCCGGGTGGTGTGAGGCTCCGCTGCCAGCAGCCCGCGGTGACTGCAAGCGAGGCGACGAGAAGGCTGCCCACCGCCGCACGAAAAGTGGCCGAAGACATCTGCTCCTCCCTTCGAGCGCAACCGACGCACGATCGAGCGTCGATCCGCCCCAGCAGCCTGTCAATGAGACCTCGCGCCCACGAGAGATCCTCGCATACTGCACATATGGGCCGTCTCACGGAGGTTGAATCGTCCGCGAGCTTCGGCTAATCTCACCCGTTCACGTGGACACACGTTGGTTGTCGAATTGCCGAGCCGCTTCCCGCCGACTCTCGGGGATCTGAGAGCACACCGGATCTCCGGGCGGAGAGTGGCCATTCGCCAAAAGGAGAGTCGTTCGATGCGTTCCGGAATCCATCCGCGCTACTTCGCGACGCAGATCACCTGCGCCTGCGGCAACATCATCGAAACGGGGTCGACCTCGAAGGGGATCCACGTCGAAATTTGCTCGGCGTGCCACCCG
>JBGATO010000118.1:0-9615 GCA_044229145.1 Candidatus Eiseniibacteriota bacterium
ATCCCGCCGCCCACAGCGCTGCATAGATGTTGCCATCGCGGTCGAGCGCAACGTCCGAAAGCGTGCACGAGATGGGAAACGCAGGACTCCACTGTGTTACGGGATACCTAATGTCCTGAAGGTGACTGCCCGCCGTCGTGTACCGATGTACGATCAACGACTCGCGATGCCAAAAGGTCTGCGGTGCGATAAAGTCGCTAGGTCTCGCCAGGAATGTTCCAGAGATCTCAAACGCGAGTGGGGACGCTCCCAGCTTGGGCTCCACTACGGGCTGCGTAAAGTTGGTTTCCAGCCAGTAGCCCCCCAGCGAAATTCTCACTAGCCCAGCGCCACCTTCAAACGCACACAAGTTGCCAAGTGCATCGACCTGGAGATTCTCCACTGCCGGGCTGAGTAAGGGACACTCATCGCACCCACCACTAAGATGGAAGTCCGCGGACGTCACCCAGATGGCCTCCGTGGCGCCCGAGGAGGAGTGCATTTCAATCGTGCTCGCGCCGATGTCGGCACTGTCACCCACGAGATACAGCTTGCCGTTCGGTGCGGCGGTGATGCCGAGGAGGTTTTCTCTCGCGATCAGCATCTGTGCAACACCAGAGGCGTTGAATTTTCGGACACCGATCGTCGGGTCGCACACGATCGGCAAGCCGTCACTACCAAGAGTGAGCAGCGATCCCCGTCGCTGTCCGTACCCACTCGAGAAATCACACCAGAGCTGGAAGTCAGGGCTCTGAGTTCCCCACACAGCAAGTTGCGCCGGCGGAACTGACACCTGATTGGGAAGTGTGTGCCCCTCGTGGCATGTCGCAATAAGAAGGACGATTGCGCAGAGCATTGCGCTAGCGGGTCGTGACCTCATGGTAATGCCTCACGGTGAGGGCAACGCGATTCGCATCTCAATAAAGGTGGCCATTCTTGGCGCTGCCGGACTGAACTTCGATTCCGCATCGGATGCGCCACCCATACGATCACGATGGTACTGAATAGCTGAGGTTTTGTCCATCTCACGCATCCAGTTCGCGTGTACTGCTGACGCGGTGTCATCCGGCGCATTGCGGGCTTGGTCCGCAGAATCCCAGTCGCCGTGGACTGCACTGCAATCTCTCACCGGTCGGCGCGCTCCAACGCCCAGAGAAACTCGGCTCTCTCGCGAGGCACATAGCAGTGCAGTCCGCAGGCAACGAGATCGGCGGCGGCGAACGCGCGGCGATAGAAGGCGGCGGTGCGCCGTTGCCAGTGCCGCATGTCCCCGCCCGCCGCGTCGCCGCTGACGAACAGGTCGCAAAACGCCATGCCGCTGACGAGTCGCGCCATTTGCGGCAGACCGCGACGCAACGCGGCGGTGTCGACGTAGTGCAACACGTCGCTGCACACCACGAGGTCGAACGGCGACGTGAAGCCGAGTGCGTCGAGATCGGTGAGTCCGCCGCGCACCAGCCCGCGCCGCGCGCCATAGCGCTCGACGGCGTATTCGCTCGGCTCGACGCCAACATACGTCGCGCGCGGACACAGTCGCCGCAACGCGAGTCCCCACTCTCCTTCCCCGGCACCGACATCGAGCACGCTGCGCACCGGCCCGCCGATCACGTACTCGCACGCGCCCACCGCCAGCGCCACCTTGCGCTCGAGATCGGCGCGCCGGCGGATGCGCGTCGCCGGATCGTGATACCACTTCTCGAAGTAGGCACGGTCGTAACGCTTCGGCGCCGAGCGCGTGGAGCGCCCGGCGCCGGAAGCGGTCCGCGATGCGCGGCGGGTCACGCGGCCATGACCCGCGCGCCGTGCTCGACCACCACCTTGCCGCTCTTGATCACGGTGTCGACGTGCGACACGCCGTAGTGATACGGCAGGTGGCGGTAGGTCTCCATGTCGAGCAGCAACAGGTCGGCGTGCGCGCCGGGCGCCAGCGTCCCGACTTCGCCGCCCAAGCCGAGCGCGTAACCCGCATTGATGGTGGCCGCGACGATCGCCTCCGCCGGCGTGAGCTTGTACAAGCTGCAGCCGAACGCGATCGCCATCGCCATCGACTCGCACAGGTTGGTGCCGGGGTTGTAGTCGCTGGCGATCACGATCGGCAACCCGTTGTCGACCATGCGGCGCGCGGGCGCCGGCGGGAGACCGACCATGAACGAGGTGCCCGGCAGCAGCACCGGCATCACCTTGGCGTCGCGCAGCGCGGTGATGCCGCTGGTGGTGATGCGGCACAGGTGATCGGCAGTGGTGGCGCCGAGTTCCGCCGCGAGTTTCGCGCCGCCGCTCGCCGCGAGTTCGTCGGCGTGCACCTTGAGCTGGAAACCGAGCGCCTTCGCGGCGGTCAGGATCTGCCGCGATTCCGCGACCGTGAACACGCCGCGCTCGCAGAACACGTCGCAGTAGCGCGCGAGGCCGGTGGAGGCCACCGCCGGCAACATCGTGTCGACGATCATGCGGACGTAGGCGCGGCGCTTGGTGGCCGGCCGTTCTTCGACCGGAATCTCGTGCGCGAGGAAGGTCGGCACGACACTGAGCGGATGCGACTTGGCGATGTCCTCCATCGCCTGCAACTGCCGCATCTCTTGCTCGAGATAGAGGCCGTAGCCGGATTTTCCTTCGGCCGTCGTGGTGCCGGCCACCAGCATGGCGTCCATGTGGTCGCGCGTGGCGTCGAGCAGCTGCTCTTCGCTCGCTTCGCGGACCGCGCGCACGCTGTAGTTGATGCCGCCACCCTGCCGCGCGATCTCGGTGTAGGTCACGCCCTGCAGGCGCATCTCGTATTCGTGCTCGCGTCCACCGACGTAGGAGAAGTGCGTGTGCGAGTCCACGAAGCCCGGCATAACGACACGGCCGTGCGCGTTGATCACCTGCGCGTCCGGGGCGAGGCGAACGTTCTGCAACACCGTGTCGGTGGGTCCGACCGCGAGGACGCGGCCGTTGCCGCACGCCACCGCGCCGCCTTCGATGACACCGAGGTCCTGCAACCGCGAGCCTGTGCGCGGGCCCGGCCGTCCATCGTGCACGGTGACCAACTCGCCCGCGTGCACGACCACCAAGTCCGCGACCATCTGACCGTCCGCCGCGGCGGACGCCGTGCGCCGCCGCGGTGTCGCCGCCTTGGGTGCTACCGCGGCGTCACCATCGGAATGTCCAGACCGGTCTCGCGTGCGCATCGAATCGCCTCCTCATACCCCGCATCGGCGTGGCGGGCCACGCCCATCCCCGGATCGTTCGTGAGCACACGCGACAAGCGCGCCGAAGCGTCCGGCGTGCCGTCGGCCACGACGACCAAGCCGGCATGGAGCGAGTTGCCGATGCCGACGCCTCCCCCGTGATGCAGGGAGACCCAGGTCGCACCCGAGGCGGTGCTCACCAGAGCGTTGAGGATCGGCCAGTCCGCGATGGCGTCGGAGCCATCACGCATCGCTTCCGTCTCACGGAAGGGCGAGGCCACCGATCCCGCATCCAAGTGATCGCGCCCGATGACGATGGGCGCTTTCACTTCGCCGCGCGCGACGAGCTGGTTGAACACTTCGCCTGCGCGGTCGCGCTCACGATAGCCGAGCCAGCAAATGCGCGCAGGGAGACCTTGGTAGTGCACCCGTTCGGCGGCCAGCGGTAGCCACCTCTTGAGGACGGGGTCGTCGGGGAAGGTGTCGAGCAGCGCGCGGTCGGTGCGGGCGATGTCGGCGGGGTCGCCGGAGAGCGCGGCCCAGCGGAATGGCCCCTTGCCGCGGCAGAACAGCGGCCGGATGTACGCGGGCACGAAGCCCGGGAAGTCGAACGCGTTGGCGATGCCGGCGTCGCGCGCCTCGCCGCGGATGTTGTTGCCGTAGTCGAACACATGGCTGCCGCGCTCGCGCAACGTGAGCATCGCCTGGACGTGGCGGGCCACCGTCGCCTTGGCACGGCGCAGGTACTCGGCGCTGTCGCTGGCGCGCAAGCGGAGCGCGTCGGCGTACGGCAGGCCATCCGGCACATAGCCGTTCAGCATGTCGTGCGCGGAGGTCTGGTCGGTGACCATGTCGGGCAACAGGCCGGGATCCCCGGCGATGCGGGCGAAGACCTCGGCGGCGTTGGCTTCGACGGCGATCGACACCGCCTGGCGCGCCTCGGCGGCCGCGAGGACTTGCGCAATGCCGTCCTCGACGCTCGACGCGACGCGATCGAGGTAACCGGTCTCGAGCCGACGCTGGATGCGGTGCGCGTCGACTTCGGCGACCAGGCACGCGCCGCCGTTCATCGTCACCGCGAGCGGCTGCGCCCCGCCCATCCCGCCGAGGCCGGCGGTGAGCACCCAGCGGCCTTCGAGCGTGCCATCGTCCTTCGCCGTGTTGGTCGAGAAGTGCTGGCGCGCCGCTTCCGCGAACGTCTCGAACGTGCCCTGCACGATGCCCTGCGTGCCGATGTAGATCCACGAGCCCGCGGTCATCTGACCGAACATGGTGAGGCCGAGCGCCTCGAGGCGACGGAACTCGTCCCAGTTCCCCCAGCGCGGCACCAAGTTCGAGTTGGCGATGAGCACACGCGGCGCATCCGGCGTGGTGCGGAACACCACCACCGGCTTCCCCGACTGCACGAGCAGCGTCTCGTCGCTCTTCAGGCGCTGGAGCGTGGCGACGATCGCGTCGAAGCACTCCCAGTTGCGCGCCGCCTTTCCGCTGCCGCCGTAGACGATCAGTTGTTCGGGCAGCTCGGCGACGTCGGGGTCGAGGTTGTTCATGAGCATCCGCATGGCAGCTTCCTGCTGCCACCCCAAGCAGGTGATCTGGGAACCGCGCGGGGCGCGGACGGTGCGGGGTGTCATCGGGTCGGGTCTCCTCTGGGTGCTGCGTGATGTCGTGCGGGTGGGGAGGAGGGCCCTCTCCCCTTGCCACACCTTCGTGTGCTCGCGAGAGGGCCCTCCTCCCCACCTGCTTGCGGACGCGGCCGGCGGGCGCGGCGGCCCGCACCGTGGTGCCGGACCCGTGCGCGCGCCGACGGTGCCGAGTGAGACCGTGGTGGTGCGTGAGGGGCGGCCGGTGTGGGTCGACGCAGAGCACACGAAGGTGTGGCCCGGAGACCCACACCGGCCGCTCCGCCTACCCCCCGACCAGTCTCCCCTCCCGCACCGCCGCCGCGAGCCGCCCCAGATCGCCCGCCAGCACGCGATCGTGCGTCAACGGCGCCGAGCACTCGCGGACCACCGCATGCGCCCGCTCCACCGCCGGCGCCGCCGTCAGCGGCAGCTGGCAATCGAGCCCGCGCGCCGCGCACAGGAACTCCAGCGCGACGATGCGCACGGTGTTCTCCCACACCTGACGCGCCTTGTACGCCGCGGTGGCGCCCATGCTGACGTGGTCTTCCTGGCCCGCGCTGGTCGGAATCGAGTCGACGGACGCCGGATGCGCGAGCACACGGCTCTCCGCCACCAGCGCGGCAGCCTGGTACTGCGCGAGCATCAGCCCGCTGTCGAGTCCGGGATCGGCGGCGAGGAACGCCGGCAAGCCCGACGTCTTCGGATCGAGCATCCGGTACATCCGGCGCTCCGCGAACGATCCGACCTCGGCGAGCGCCATCGTCAGCGCGTCGAGCGCGAGCGCCAGGATCTGTCCGTGGAAGTTGCCGCCGCTCAGAATGCGCGCCTCGGCGCCCGCCTCGCCCGCTGGGAAGCACAGCGGATTGTCGGTCACCGCGTCGATCTCGCGCTCGATCACGCCACGCACGAAGTCGAGCACGTCGCGCGACGCCCCGAGCACCTGCGGGATGCAGCGCAGCGAGTACGCGTCCTGCACCTTGGCGCAGTCGGCGTGCGAGCGCGCGATGTCCGAGGCGTCGGAGCCGGTGCCCAGCAGCGCGCGCATCCGCGCCGCGGTCGCCTGCTGTCCGGGATGACGGCGCACGCGCGAAATCGCCTCGTCGAACGGCACGCGCGAACCCTTGAGAGCTTCAAGGCTCATCGCCGCCGCGCACTCGGCGCTGTCGAGCAGCGTCGCGGTGTCGTGCACCAGCAGCGCGCCGAACGCGGTCATGTATTGCGTGCCGTTGATGAGCGCGAGGCCTTCCTTCTCGGCGAGCACCAGAGGCACGAGGCCGGCGCGTTGCAATGCGGCGGCGCCGTCGAGGCGTTCGCCCGCGAGATCGGCTTCGCCTTCGCCCAGCAGGACGAGCGCGAGGTGCGCGAGTGGGATGAGGTCGCCGCTCGCGCCGAGGGAGCCGCGCGATGGCACGACCGGCGTCACGCCAGCATTGAGCAGCGCGCACAACATCTCGATGACGTCGAGTCGCACGCCGGAGTAGCCAGCCGCCAGCGAATGCGCGCGCAGCAATACCATCGCCCGCACGATCTCGCGCGGCAGCGGTTCGCCGGTGCCGATGGCGTGCGAGCGAATCAGATTTACCTGCAGGGCGCGCAATTGGTCGGCCGGCACACGCACCGACGCGAGTTCGCCGAAGCCCGTGTTGATGCCATACGCGGTGCGGCCGGAGGCGAGCAGATCGTCGACCACCGCGCGGCTGCGGGCGATGCGCGCGCGCGCCGCGTCACTCACGACGACAGGGCGATCGTACCGCGCGACCGCGACGACGTCCTCGACGGTGAGTCCGCCGTCAAGGGTGAGAGGATGGCGGGGCGTCTCGTGCGGCGAAGTCATGGCGCTCACTCCATCGGATCGGACATCGCGGCGGCCGGGCCCGGGACCGCGAAGAACTCCGCCGCCGCGTCCACCGCGGCCGGCAAGTCCGCGCACACGGCGACCGGTGCGCCGAGCGCGCGGCGGAACACCGCGCCGTAGGAGCGCGTGACCACCCGAGGATCGGCGATCAGCACCACGCCACGATCGCTCGCGCGGCGCAGCACGCGGCCGGCGCCCTGCACGAAGCGCAGGAGCGCGAGCGGCATGTGCAGCGTCCGGAAGGCGTCGCGGCCCTCCTCGGCTTCGCGCTCCCCGCGGGCTTCGAGTAGTGGATCGGTCGGCACCGGGAACGGCAGGCGGGCGATCACCACCGCCTCGCACTCCTCGCCCGGCAGGTCGACACCTTCCCACAAGCTCGCGGTTCCCACCAGGACCGCGCCGCGCGCGAGCCGGAAGCGTTCGACCACGGCGCGCGCCAGGCCATCGTCCCCTTGGGCGAGCAGCGTCCAGCCTTCGACGCGGGCGGCGGCACGCAGCCGCGCGGCGATGCCGCGCACGGCGGCGTGCGACGTGCACAGCACGAGGACGTTGCGGCCGGTGCGCGCGCGCAAGGCGGCCACCGTCGCGGCCACCGCGCCGTCGTGTTCGGGGCTCCCCGGCGATGGCGCGTCGCGTGCCGCCAGGACACGGAGGGCGTCGGCTACCGGGAACGGGCTCGGCAAGACACGCGTCACCACCTCCCACGTGTCGTTGTCCGGGCGGACGCCGACCTGCTCGGCGGTGTAGCCGAAATCGCCGCCGGGCGCCAGCGTTGCCGAGGTGAGCACGAGCGAACGGAAACGTGCGGCGAGCGCCGAGGCGAGACTGCGCGGGACGTCGCGCGGCACCGTGACGAGCGTTGCGCGCGGCGCCTCGCCGCGCGTGCGGGGCACCGCGACGCCGTCGAGACCGAGCGAGAGCGCCGCCGCATCGTCGGGCCGGAAGCCGCGCGAGAGCGCAGTCGCTTCGCTCTCCCATTCGACCCAGCGCACCGAACCGTCCTGCACGTCGTCGAGTGTGCCGCGCGCCGCCGCGGCCACCCGCAGCCAGCCATCGAGCGCGGTGGCGAGATCGACGCGCACGGCCTCGAGATCGGGGTGGCCGGCAAGCGCCGCCTCCACGTGATCGGCGAGCGTCGCGAGATCCTCCCCGACACCGTGCAACTCGGCGAGGGCCGCCGCCGCTTCGTCCTCGGGGAACGCGAATGTTTGCGGACGATCGGCGGGCCCGGCGAGCATGCGGCCGGTGCCGGCGGGCCGCAAACGCACGCGCGGATCGTCGCCGCCGATGCGCACACCCGCCGCCGTCAGCGCCTGCGTGAGCGCGTCGTCGAATTGCCCGAGCGCCGCGTGGGCGCGGGCCATGCGCGAGGTCAGACTCTCGACACGCAAGAGCACCTGCGCACGGGTCGCCGGCGGTGCGCCGGTGCGCGTGACCGTGCGCACCAAGCCGGCGGTGCCGGTCTGGCGTCCATCGCCGGCGAATGCGTGCAGCAGCGGCTCGCTGGCCGACGGCGACAAGGTCACCCGCCACGCGCCGAGCGCGACATCCCCGAGCCGATGCGCCTCGTCGGCGATGAGCGCGCCGGCCACCGGCAACACCACGCCACCTCCCGCGAGATCCGCCAGCAGCAACGCATGATTGACGATCAGCAGCTGCGCCTTCTGCGCCCGCCGCCGCGCGCCCAGCAGGTGACAGCGCGCATTGAACGCGCAGTGCTGACACACCGCCGGGGCGACATCGGCCGAGAGCGCGTGGAGCGCGGCGATTCCGAGCGGGGCGTCGCCCCAATAGCCGGTGGGGGTGCTCTCCGCCCACGCGACGAACTCGGCGTCCTCGGCTGCGGGATGCGAGCCGGCCGCGCGCGCCGCCTGCCAGCGCTGGAGACAGAGGTAATTGCCGCGACCGCGCAGCACCGCAACCTCGAGACGGCGGCCGAGCGCCGCCTCGACCGTTGGGATGTCGTCGGCGAGCAGCTGGTCCTCGAGCGCCTTCGTGTAGGTCGACACGATGACGGGCTCCCCGGCGGTGAGCGCGTGCAACGCGGCCGGGATCAGGTACGCGAGCGACTTGCCGACACCGGTCGGCGCCTCGACGAACAGCGCCTGGCCGCGGTCGAGCGCCTCGGCCACCTGCTGCGCCATCTCCTCCTGCGGAGCCCGTGGCTCGAACGCCGGGAGGGCACGCGGCAGCCCGGCGCGGAAGGCGTCGTGGACGGCGGCGGTGAGCGCGGTGGAGGCGGGCATCCGGGGCAGGCTACCACAGGCGCAGCCGGTGCGCCGGGGCAACCTGGCGCCCTGGCGCAGCTTACGGTAGCCAATAGTGGAAAGCCCTGCGCCTCAGCTTGACCCTTCGCGCGGCCGGCCGATATGCTCCCGACATACGTCACCGACTGTCGTCTACGCTCCACATCCGCCCCGGCCGATACCTGCGGGAGTCCCCCTCGTGACCTTGGGACACCCCAGCGCGCCGTGGCACTCCGGCCCGCAACTCCCCATGCCGGACATGGCGTCGACCGTTCGGCCTCACTGCTCTACCCGTCAGGAGGATCTCGTGGACAAGCCGTGGCATGAAAACGCCGACCACCCGTGGACCCAACTGCTGGCCGACTCTTTCCCGGTGATCCGCAAGGAACTCGACGCGCTCGACCGCTCGCTGTTCACCAAGTGGTACCAGACCGAGTTGATCACCAAGTTCGACGATCGCGCGTCGTGGCGTGTGTACGGCATCTGGGGCTTCGGCGTGAAGAACGAGGTCAACGCCGCCCGCATGCCGGAGACGGTGAAGGTGCTCGAACAAATTCCGGGGCTCACCACCGCTGGCATCTCGTGGTTCGAGCCGGGCACGCACATCGACCCGCACCTCGGATTCACCAATGACGTGCTGCGCTGTCACCTCGGCCTCATCGTGCCGGACAACTGCTACATCCGCGTCGGCACCGAGGCGCGGCCGTGGGCCGAGGGCAAGGTGTTCGTGTTCGACGACACCT
>JBGATO010000119.1:0-9654 GCA_044229145.1 Candidatus Eiseniibacteriota bacterium
CCGTTCGTCGGCGCATCCTCGCGCATGCCCAAACGTGCACTTTGCGCTACCGTCACCGCATACGTGCCCGTCCCCCCCCACACCCGCGCCGCACGTCGATCTACTTCCGGCGCGCCGCTCTCACCTGTCATGGAGGAATGCGTCCGATGTCCCGACTCTCTGCTCTGCGCGCCGCCTGCGCGGCCGCGTCCTGTCTCCTGATCGCCGGCGCCACCTTCGCCGCCGACGACCCGATGATGTCGCAGATGCCGCAGCCCGGCCCGCAGCACAAGATCCTCGCCTCGCGCGTCGGCACGTGGAAGACGACGGTGAAGATGTACATGGCGCCCGGCCAGCCACCGATGGTGATGGAAGGCGTCGAGACGATCCGCCCGCTGCCCGGCGGCACGTGGTTCATCACCAACTTCAAGGCCGACGGGCCGATGCCGTTCGAGGGCGTCGGCACGGAGGGCTTCGACGCGAAGAAGGGCATGTTCGTCGGCACGTGGACGGACAGCTGGTCGGCGAGCTACTTCACCACCGAAGGGCCGGAGAGTGATGGCGCCTCCCTGACGCTGCGGATGACGGGCCCTGGCATGAATGGCGAAATCGAGACCACCACGATGGTGGAGACGCTCGTGGACGCGAACCACCGCTCGGTGAAGTCGTTCCGCGGCCCCGACGTGTCCGGCGATCCGACGATGACCATCGAATACGCGCGGGTGGCCGAGAAGCCCGGTTCGACGGCGAAGGATCAGGTGCACTCCAAGCCGCGCCACTAGCCGGCGGCACAGACGCGACGGGGGACGACGCCACGCGGCGCCGTCCCCCATCGTGCGTCCGGCGCGCCGGTCAGCCGCCGATGCGCTTGGTCAACGCGGCGCGCGCCTCGGCGGTCAGCGCGGCGTCGAGCACGACGCGCTGCGTCGTGTAGCGCCGCGCGCCGGCCGGCAGGTAGCGAATCACGCGCTCGGCGCCGCCGTCCTTCACGCGGTAGACGAGTTCGACCGCGGAGTCTCCCGGCTTCCCGGCTTCGCGTTTGACGATGGTCATGCCGTCGCGCAGGCCGGCCGCATACGCCGGGCCGGCGCTGTCGACCCCGGCCACCACGCCGTGCGCGGCGCTCGTCGCCGCGCCGTCGAAGCCGCGCGTGAACTCCGGCACCTCGGAGGTCTCGACGCGCGCGCCCGGGCCGTACCAGTCGGCGGGCACCAGCAGCGGTTCGCCGCGATCGATGTAGCGGGCGATGTCGGCGGCGCCGTCGACGCCGGCGGCGCGCAATGCCGGCAGAAGCCGCGCGAGGGCGTGCGTGGTGTCGGCGTCGTGCGCCGCGCGGTGCTGTGCGCGCATCGCCAGCACGACGTCGTCGAAGCCGCGGCGGCCGTGCGAGGCGCGGCGGATCGCCTCGTCCCAGTGCATCGCCAGCAAGAACCCGCGCTGGTACGGCAGCTTCTGCACGTCCGGATTCGACCAAAAATCGCGGACGATGCGGTCGTTTGGCTCGCTGCGCACCGGCGATTGCGCGTAGGCCGCGAGCACCTCGTTGGTGGCGTCGGCGTAGTCCTCGAGTGACCAGATGCCGTCGCGCACCAGCAGGCGGTTGGTGAAGTAGTCGGTGAAGCCTTCGCTCAGCCAGTAATCGCGCGGCTCCTCGGCGCCCTCCGGCATGACGCCGAGACGGCGCGGAATCCACGTGTGCAAATGCTCGTGGGCGAGGATGCGATTGAGCGTGGCGTCCTGCGCATTGTCGGTGGCGAAGAAGGCGAAGGCGTCGCCGCGGCCGGTGCCGCCGAGTGAACTGTTGCCCGGCGCCGCCACCAGCGGCAGCACGGTGACCAGGTACGGTTCGTCGGCGTCGCCCCAGAAGCGCAGGTGCGAGGCGATGATGCGGTCGATCTTGGCGGCGAGCGCGGAGTCGGTGAACGCCCACTGGCCGCGCAGGGCGACGCGGAGCTTCGAGCCCGGTGATGGTCCGTGCACGACGCGGAAGTCGCCGGCGACGGTGATGCTCTCGAGTACGTCGCCGAGGCGCATCGGATGCGGGCCGCCGGTGTGCTGCAGGTCGCTGGCCACCGTCCAGCCCGACGGCACGGCGAAACCGTCGAAGCGCGCGAGCCGCGCTTCGCGGCCGTGCGGGAACGCGAGGATCGTCTCGCCGAGCAGATGCACGTAGGCGGGCTGAATCACCGGGCGGTATTCGTTGCGCCCGCCGGCCTGCGGCACGCCGTCCCAGTCCTGCACGACGTCGTACTCGACGACGAGCGGCGCGCCCGGTCGATGGCGCAGGACGCGATGCGCGGCGTCAGCGCCGTCGGACAGCGTGGCGCCTGTGACGCGGAGGTCGCGCAGGCCGCGGTAGAGCCGCTCCTCGCCGCCCCAGGCGTCCGGCAGATCGAGCACGGTGGAGTCGGCGTCGTCGCCGCGGAAGCGCACGGTGACGTGGACGGCGCGCACGGTGTCGGCGCGCGAGACGGTGGCGAGCGCGACGGCCAGAGTGTCGGGCGCTGCGGCAGCCGTGGTCGCGCCGAGCGCGGCCGTGACGACAGCGGCGACGAACATTCGCATCATCATCAGGAGATCTCCCATCCGGTCCGCGGCAGGCGGCCGGCTCTCGGCTCAGACTCGAAGCGCCCGGCCGAGGTTGCCGCGCCGGCGACTCGATGGACCCCGCCACCCGGCCGGTCCTTGACCCTCCCCCGGCGCGCCGCTACGCTCCCGTATCTCACCGTGGCCGCGCGGCTTGCGAGCGCGCGGCCGTCGTCGTGTTTGGAGCCCAGCCCATGTCGCTCAGCCTCGACCAGTTGTTCCACGATCCGGCGCTCGACGCCATCGCCGCGAAGCTCGAACGCGGCCAGCGTCTCGACAAGGCCGACGGCCTCGCGTTGCTTGCCTCGCCGGACGTCATCGGCGTCGGGCGGCTCGCCGATGCCGTCGCCCAGAAGCGCCACGGCAAGCGCGTCCTGTTCGTCGTGAACCGGCAGATCAATCCGACCAACATCTGCGTGTACGACTGCAAGTTCTGCGACTACGCGACGTCGCTCCACGACGGCCGCGCCTACGAGATGGACAAGGACGAAATCCAGTCGAAGGTGAGCGACGACCTGCGCGAAGTCCACATCGTCGGCGGATTGCACAACAAGTGGCCGTTCGAGCGCTACGTCGACACGATTCGCTGGGTGAAGGAGAAGAACCCGCGGGTGCAGATCAAGGCGTACACGGCGGTCGAGATCTGGTTCTTCGCCAAGATCGCCAAGATCTCGGTGCGCGAGGTGCTCGAGCAGTTGCAGGAGGCGGGCCTCCAGGCGATGCCGGGCGGCGGCGCCGAAGTGTTCAGCGACCGCGTGAAGGCAGAACTGTTCCCCGGCAAGATCGGCGCGACCGAGTGGCTCGACGTGCACCGCACCGCGCACCAGATGGGCATCCGCTCGAACGCCACGCTGCTCTACGGTCACATCGAGACGCATGCGGAACGCGTCGAGCACATGCTCAAGCTGCGCGCGCTGCAGGATGAAACCGGCGGCTTCTTCTCGTTCATCCCGCTGGCGTTCCAGCCGGGGACGACGGGGCTCGTGAAGCGCGGCGCGTCGTCGCTCGAGGACTTGAAGACCATCGCCACGTCGCGCCTCATGCTCGACAACTTCGACCATGTGAAGGCGTACTGGATCATGCTCGGCGAGGACACCGCGTCGATCGCCCTCAACTGGGGCGCCACCGATATGGACGGCACCGTCGGCGAGGAGCGCATCGCGCACGCGGCGCTCGCCTCATCGCCGTTGGCGTTGGCGCGCGACAAGATGGTGGCGCTGATCCGCGAGGCCGGCCGCGTGCCGGCGGAGCGCGACGCGCTCTACAACATCCTCCACGTCTATGACGACGCGGCGGCGCCGGCGGAGGTGGCATCGTGATCGTCGGCCGCATCCCGTATCTCAACTGCGAACCGTTCCACCTCTACCTCGACGCGCTCGGCATGCCGATGGTGGAAGCGCCGCCGCGCGTGCTCGGCCAGATGGCCGAACGCGGCGAAGTGGACAGCGGACTCATGGCCGCCGCCGACTACCACCGGCTGAGCGCGGAGTTCGAACTCGCCGGCCCGTTCTGCATCGCGGCGCGCCGCGAAGTGTGGAGCGTGCTGATGCTCTCGCAGCGTCCGGCGCGCGCGCTGCACGGTGCTGCGGTGGCGCTCACCGAGGAATCGTCGACGTCGGCGAACTTGCTGCGCATGCTGCTGACCCAGTGCTTCGGCGTGCGCGACCCGCAGTTCGTGCGCGCCGCCGCCGACAGCGATGCCGCGCGTCAGGCCGACGCGCGCTTGGTGATCGGCGACGAAGCGCTGCGCTTGCGCGCCGCCGGTTTCCCCGGCTACACCTACGTCACCGACCTCGCCCGCGAATGGTGGGAGTGGTCGGGTCTGCCGATGGTGTTCGCGGTGTGGGTGGTGCGCAAGAGCGCACCGGCCGCCGAGAAGGCCGCATTGCGCGACGCGCTCGAACGCTCGCTCGCCGACCACGTCGCGCAGCTCGATGCCATCGCGGCGCGGCGCGCGCCCGGCCTCGGCATGTCGCCGGCGGACGTCGTCGCCTACCTCAAGCTCCTCACCTACCGGTTGGGCCCGCTGGAAGAGCAGGGCCTCGCCGCTTACCGCACTCGCTTGGAGACTCTCGATGTCGCTGGCCAGCCTCTCGCAGTCGGTCGTTGACGGACACCGCCTCACCCGCGACGAAGCGCTGACGCTCTACACGCAGGCCGACCTGCTCGAGCTCGCGCCGGCGGCCAACGCGATGCGCCGCAAGTTCAACCCGCAGCCGTGGGTGAGCTACGTCATCGACACCAACTGCAACTACACGAACATCTGCGTCACCAAGTGCCATTTCTGCGCCTTCTACCGCAATCCGGGCGACACCGCGGAAGGCTACTGGCAGACGCTCGATGAGTTGAAGGCGCGCATCCAGGACGCCGTCGACAAGGGCGCGACGACGGTGCTGTGTCAGGGCGGCCACAACCCCGAGATCCCGTACCAGTTCTATCTCGACTTCGTGAAGATGGTGCGCGAGAACTGGACCGGCGTGACGCCGCACTTCTATTCGCCGAGCGAGATCTGGCAGATGACCGAGGTGAGCGGCAAGTCGCTGCCCGAGGTGCTGCGCGATCTGTGGGACGCCGGGCAGCGCACGATTCCCGGCGGCGGCGCCGAGATTCTCAGCGACCGCGTGAAGAAGAAGATCTCGTCGCTCAAGGTCAACTCCGAGGCGTGGTGCGAGGTCATGCGCGAAGCCCACAAGCTCGGATACAAGTCGACCGCGACGATGATGTACGGCCACGTCGAAACCGACGAGGAGATCGTCGATCACATCTTGAAGATCCGCGAGGTGCAGGACGCGCACGGCGGCTTCACCGCGTTCGTGCCGTGGTCGTTCAAGCCGAACAACACGGTGCTCGGCCGCGCCATCACGATCACTGCGGGCGGCGCGAAGTACCTCCGCATCCTGGCGGTGGCGCGGCTGATTCTCGACAACGTGCCGCACATCCAATCGTCGTGGTTCGGTGAAGGGCCGAAGGTCGGGCAGGCGGGCTTGCACTTCGGCGCCGACGACTTCGGCGGCACCTTGATCGAAGAGAACGTCCTGCACGCCGCCAACCACAACGTCGAAACGACGGTGGACGAAGTGCACGCGCTGATCCGCGAAGCCGGTTTCGTGCCGGCGCAGCGCACGACCGAGTACGAGATCCTGCGGGTGTTTGAGACGGTGGAGGTGTAGCGGCGTCGATGGAGAAGGTGGTACGGATCTTCGACGACTTCGAGGACGCCGCGCGCGCCGACGCCGCCTATTACGCCTCGCTCACGCCGAACGAGCGCATCGCGATCTTGCTGCAGTTGTGTCGCACGCAATGGGGAGAACCCGATGGAGCTTCCGCGCGACTTCCCGAGTGTGTCGCGTCGTTGATTTCCCACGGCGTTGAGTTCCTCGTCGCGGGAGGCTTCGCGGTGGCCTATCACGGCCATCCGCGCTACACCGGCGACATCGACATCCTCATTCGGGCGACCCCAGACAACGCGGCGCGGCTGATCGCGGCCTTGCAAGACTTCGGCTTTGGCGATCTCGGACTCACAGCCGCCGATTTCCTCCACCCCGATCGCATGGTGCAACTCGGCCGGGCTCCCGTGCGCATCGACCTGCTTACGTCGCTGTCCAGCGTCGAGGCGACCGCCGTATGGGCGCACGCCGTGCCGGGCGAGTTGGATGGTCTCGCGGTGAACTACCTCGGCCTCGCGGAACTTCTCGCCACCAAGCGCGCGACAGGACGGCCGCAGGATCTCGCCGACGTCGCCGCCCTCACTGGGGAGACCGGCCGCCGCTAGGATGGCCGCGTGCCCCTACGGCGCCAGCGCCACCTTGATGCACCCGTCGACCTTGCGGTCGAAGATGTCGTAGGCGCGCGGGCCGTCGGCCAGCGGCATGGTGTGCGAGAACACCTCGCTGACTTCTTCCGGCAGTGCCTTGACCAGCGGAAGGATTTCGTCGATCCAGCGGCGCGCCGAGCAGCGGCCGGCGCGGTAGGACAGGTTCTTGTCGTACGCCTGGCCGGGGCTGAAGGCGAAGTGACTTTCGTGGTGCACGCCCACCGCGCCGATCGCCCCGCCGACGCGCACCAACTCGAACGCGAGCTGCCCCGCCGCGGCGCTGCCGACGCACTCGAGGATGGAATCCGCCCCGCGCCCCTCGCTCACCGCGTTCACGGCGGCGCGCGCCGCGCTCTCCTCGGCTGCCACCGCCACCGCGCCGAGCCGCCGCGCCAGCGCGAGCCGCTCGGGCACCGCATCGACGGCGATGACTTCGCGCGCCCCGCGGTGCTTTGCCGCGAGCACCGCCATCAACCCGACCGGCCCGGCGCCGATCACCACCGCGACGCTGCCCTCGCGTACCCGTGCGATGTTGGCGGCGTGGAATCCGGTCGGCAGCACGTCGCAGCACAGCAGCGCGAGCGAATCCTCGATGTCGTCCGGCACCACGGCGAGCGTCGTATCGGCGAACGGCACGCGCACCAAGGCCGCCTGTCCGCCTTGCAAGCCGCGGCCGCTGCGCACGTCGCCGAGCAACTGCGCGTGCACGCAGCGCGCGGTGAGCCCTGACGTGCAGAAGAAGCACGCGCCGCAGTTGACGGTGAACGCCGAAATGACGCGCTCGCCAACCGCGCGGCGCGTCACGCCCTCGCCCACCGCGACGATGCGGCCGACGATCTCGTGGCCCATCACGGTGCCGGGGTCGAGACGTCCTTCGCGTCCGTGATATTGGTGCAAATCCGATCCGCACACGCCGGCCAGCGTGACGGCGACCAGCGCGTCGCCAGGATCGCGCAGCACCGGCTCGTCGACATCCTCCACCCGCACGTCCCGCACACCGTGAAACGTCAGTGCCTGCACCGCCCTCTCCCCTCCGCGCGACGCCGTCGCGCTATGCGTCGTTCGCGGCGCTGACGGCTTCCCAGCGCGCGAACAGTGCGTCCTCGTCCAAACTGCCGTCGGCCGCGGCGAGCGCGTCGAGCGCCCCGCCCGCGATGTCCAGACCGCGCAAGGCCGGCACGGCGCCGAACACCGGCAGTCGCGTGGTGCGCGCGATGTCCTCGATGCTGCGCCGCACGTCGTCGTCGGTCGCGCCGGCGGCATCGATCGCGAAGCCGAGCAAGGTCACCCCGCGCGCCTGCGCCGCTTGCACGGTGAGCGCCGCGGCGTTGAGCGCGTCGCGTCCCGGCCGCGCCACCACCAGCACCGGCACTGCCCACTGCGCGGCGAGCGCGCCGAGATCGTGCGCCCTGGTCACCGGTACCGCGAGCCCGCCCGATCCGTCCACCACCACGCACTCGTACGCGCCGGCCAGCCGGCGCAGCCGTGTCTCGAGCACGTGCAGCAGGATGCGCGCGCCCGAGCGCCGGGCCGCCACCGCCGGCGCGCCTTCCTCGGCGAACACGTACGGCACGATCGCGTCGCGCCCGCGGAACAGACACCGGCCCGAGCGCCGGGCCGCCACCGCCGGCGCGCCTTCCTCGGCGAACACGTACGGCACGATCGCGTCGCGGCCGCGGAACAGACACCGCGCGGTGGAGGCGAGCGCATGCACCGCCGGCGGCCACTGGCCGGGATCACGTTCGACGTCGATGGGCTGCGCGATCTCGGGCGGATCGTAGGCACCGCGGGCATCGCGGGCGTAGAGCGGCTGGGCGATGGCGGCTGGCGACGGCTCGGGCGCGGCGAATCCAGTGGCGCACGGGACGAAGGCGGCGGTGCGCCACCCGCGGCGCATCGCCGCGCGCACCACGACGCAGGAGACGGTGGTGGTGCCGACCCCCGCGCCGGTGCCGGTGACCATGAGGGTGTTCATCATGCGAGCGCCGTCCTCCCTCCGGCGGCACCGGCCGCCGGCACACCATCCTGTGCCGATCGCGCCGTCCCAGGCGCAGTGAAGCAGTGCGCCGATGGTGCGGGATCGCCCGGCCCCGCGCAAGGGCCGGAGCCGCGAGGCGACGCGCGCGGCGAGACCGGCTACCATGCACGCTCATGCGCCACCCCTCCTTGAGCCGCGTGTCCCTCGCCGTCGTCGCGTGCGTCGCGACCGGCATGCGCGTCGCGGCCGTACTGGCTCCCGAACTCCTCGTGCCCGGCGGTGTGCCGGTCAATCCCGACGAGCGCTGGTATCGCCACCTGGCGCTCGAGTGGGCGGCCGGCCACGGCTTCGATCCCGGCGCCACCGCCCTCACCATCAGCCTCGCGCGCTGGCCCGGCTATCCGGTGGCGCTCGGCACGCTGTACCGCATCTGCGGCGACGGCGCGTGGGTGGCGTGGAGCTACCACATCGCCCTTGGCGTGGCGACCTGCCTGGCACTCGCATGGACGGCAGCACGCCTCGCCGGGCACCTCGGCGGCGCGCGCGCCGCCCGCGCCGCCGGCTGGGCCACCGGCTTGCTCGCCGCGGTGCATCCCTTCCTGCTCGCGCAGATGCGGCCGACGATGACCGAGGCGCAGTTCACCGCCTGCGCGGCGGCGGCGATGATGACGCTGGTGTGGTGCGTGGAGGCGCCGTCGGCACGGCGCGGCGCCGTGCTCGGACTCGTGCTCGGGGCCGCGTGCCTCACCCGCGCGTCGGGCGTCGTGCTCCTCGGCGGCGCGCTGGTCGCGGCCATCGCGCCATGGGCCATCCGCAACGCGCTGGTGTGGCACCGCTTCGTCCCGCTCGGCACCGGCGGCGGCTACTTGTTCTGGAGCGGCAACTCGGCGTTCGGCGAAGCGCGCTTCCTCGCGCGGCACCCGATCGTCGAATTGCCGTTCTTCAACCAGATGCGGGTGCATGACGATGCCTGGTTCGTGGCGCAGGCGTGGGCGTGGATCCGCGAATCGCCGGGGCGCTTCCTTCACATCACGGCGGTCAAGATCGCGACGCTGTGGAAGGTGTGGCCCGCGTGGCGCTCGTGGTGGTGGACACCGCCGGCGGTGGCGCTCTATCTCGGCCCGCCGCTGGCCGCGGCGCTCGGCTGGGTGGCGGCGCTGCGCGGCGGCGGCGATGATGACGCTGGTGTGGTGCGTGGAGGCGCCGTCGGCACGGCGCGGCGCCGTGCTCGGACTCGTGCTCGGGGCCGCGTGCCTCACCCGCGCGTCGGGCGTCGTGCTCCTCGGCGGCGCGCTGG
>JBGATO010000120.1:0-9401 GCA_044229145.1 Candidatus Eiseniibacteriota bacterium
GCGCGCGTCGAAGACCCGCAGCTGCACGGCCTGCGGGGTGGCGAGACTGAAGCGCGCCGCGGTCGTGCCGCGGGTCACGCTGCGCGCGAGCGACAAAGGTTCGTCGTGCAGCACCGGCGCACCTGTTGCCGTCACGCCGGCGTCGAGCGCGCCGCAGAGATCATCGATCGCGCCGATCGTCGTGCCGTTCTCGCCCGCGCCGATGAGTGGCGATGTCGATTGCAGCGCGACATTGCCCGCCAGCGCGTTGCAGAAGCGCGGCGCGACCTGCAGGTTGCCGGTGCCCGGCCAGCCGTGCTGCACGTCCGAATACTGCAGATCGAGGATGGACTCGAACTCGCGGCCGAGGGCGATGACCGGCGCGCGTGGCGGTAGCAATCCCCACAGGACGACGTTGCGCAGCGTGGCCGTGCCGCCGTCCACCACCATCCCGGTCTCGCCGCCGCCGAGGAGCGTGTCGTTGACGACATCGCAATCGCGCATCGCGATCGAGGCGTGCGTCCGCACCCACACCATGCCGCCGGCGACACCGTTCTCCAGCGTGTTCTGCGTGATGACCACGCGGTCGAACAGCGCGTCGGTACCGAGGACTTGCACCAATCCCTGCGCGTTACTGTGTGTGAGCGCCAGCGACACTTGCCGCAGCGTGTCGCGCGCGCCGCTGATGGTCATCGCGGGCACGGCCCCTGTGCGCGAGCAGCCGAGACGGATGCCATCCACGACGACGTCGTCCTGCGCGATGTCGAGCACGCTCTCGGTGGTCACGCCGGTGCGCATCGACGTCGGGTGTGCGCGGACGTCGCGCACGTCGCCGAAGCCATGGCGATAGCCGCCGGCGAGCACGGTGGTCGCAGGAAGCGTGAGGTGGCGCTCGGTGTACGCGCCCTCCGCTACTAGCACGCTGTCGCGAATGCCGGCGTGCGTGAGGGCGACACCGGCCGTGATGGTGGGCATGGCAGTCGCCCATGTGAGCCCGTCGCAGATCGTGCACGGCGTACGTCCGTCGACGTGGTAGGCGCGCGGGACGAGCACGGTGATCGTCACCCATTCGGAGTCGGCGCCGCCGAGCGGATCGGTGGCGGTGAACAGCACCGCGTAGCTGCCGCCTTGCGTGCGGTCCGGCGTCCACGTGAAGGTCGCGCCGGTGAACTGGGCGCCGGCGGGGAGAGGCGCCGCGGCATAGGAGACGGTCGCGCCCTCCGGATCGCTGGCGGCGACACTGAACTGCAAGGGATCTGCCGCCACCGCCGTGTGCGGTCCCACCGGATCGAGCACCGGCGGCAGGTTGACGTGGAGATGCACGTCGATCGACACGAGTTCGGAGTCGGCGGCACCGCCGGAATCGTATGCGGTGAAGGTGACCTCATAGACGCCGACCTGTGCGGTGGTGGGACGCCACGTGAACGTCGCACCGTCGAGCACGGCGCCGCCGGGCAGCGGCACGGCGTCGAACGTCAGCGCATCGCCGTCGGTGTCGGTTGCGTGCAGCGTGAGCGCAAGCAGCGACTCCGCGTCCACCGATTGGGGGCCGATCGCCTGGAGGAACGGCGGGTGATTCGGGCGGACCAGCACCGTGATGTCGAGCGCGGTCGAGTCCGCGGCGCCCAACAAGTCGGTCGCGATGGCCTGGCAGGCGTAGCTGCCTTCCTGTCCGGCGACCGGAATCCACAGGAAGTTCGCCGACTGGAGCGACGCACCCGCCGGCAGCGGCTCGACGCTGTACGCCAGGAGATCGCCGTCCTGGTCGCTTGCCGTGATGGTGACCGCGACGGCATCGCCGGTCTCCACCGTTTGCGGCGGGATGGGCTGCACCACCGGCGCGTGATTCTGATCCGGCGGCACCGGAGTCACCAGGATCGATACCGTGGTGGAGTCCGCGAGCCCCGCAGGATCCTGCACCGTGCAATGGATGTCGTGTTCGCCGAGATCGTTCGTCGACAGCGGCGTCCACACGAAGAACCCGCCGGACGAGAGCGAGGCGCCCAGCGGCGCATCGAGCGCCGCGAAGGTCAGCGGATCGCCGTCGGGGTCGCTGGCCGGGAGCGTGAACGTCAGCGTCGTGCCGAGAGAGGCGTTCTGGGGGGGCAGCTCGCCGAACACCGGCGGGTGATTGACGGGCTCGCACTGTGCGCCGCCGCCGAGCACGCTGGCCACCGGGCCGTCGATGGTCGCGGTGTCGAGCGCGTTGTTGTAGTCGAGCACGGACACCGTGTGCAGCGCGAAGCAGCCGGTCGCGTCCGCACAGCCGTCGAACGCGAACTGCACTTGCACGATCGCACCGGCCGAGCAGCCTGAAAACGCCGTGTCATTCGCCCAGGCGACATGGAAGTGGCCGGGATCGTCGGCGGTGATCACCGGGATGCCGCTGCCGCGATTCAAGTAGGTGCAGGTGGTGCCGGCGCTGGTGCGGAACAGCGAGCCGACATGCGAGAAACATCCCGAATCGGGGTCGCCGGCCGGCGTCCAGGTGAGATCGATCTCGCCGCCTTTGAACCAGAGTCCCGACGGGTTGCTGATGTAGACGAAGAGGTTGTTCGAGGCGCCAGGGGTTTGCAGGTCGGTGACGAGCGGATCCCGCGCATCCCACGTGAGCCAGGCGTGGGTTCCGGCATTCGCGCCGGCGAGCGCGCGGCCCGGCATCGCGCACGACACGGTGATCAAGGCGGCGACCAACAGAATGTGGAGCGCGGTCGGGCGCGGGAAGCGGCGCATGATGGGTCCCCGGCAGGAGGCGATACGCGAATGCGGGCCGCGCGGTTCAGGCGGGAGGGGTGCGACCCAGGCAGACGTCCATCATACCCGGTCGGCGCGCGCGAGCCTACCGCGCCGCCGCGATCGTGGATTCGGCCGGAGTGCCCCCGTGTGCAGCGTCGCGCTCCATGTCGCGGCCAAGCCGCCACATGTACAGCACCGACACCGCGAACAATGCGCTGCAAATGCCAAAGGTGCTGCGGGCGCCGATCGTCTGCAGCAACAGCAGCCCCAGCGGATTGCCGAGCAGCCCGCGTATCCCGACCATCGTCACGTGGACGCCCATGTAGCCCGCCGCGTCGCGTTTGCCGGCGAACAGGATCGGCCCCATCGTCCACGCCATGTTCGCGCCGGCCATGCCCACGCCGTACAGCGCGAAGGCGATGTACACGTGACGGACATCGTGGCAGAGCATCATGGCGAACGGGAACGTCGCCAACATCGCAAAGCCGAGCGCCGCGACGCGCACCGCGTTCCAGCGGTCGAGCAGGCGGCCGGCGAGCGGCGAGAACAGCGCCATGAACGTGAAGTAGATGACGCCGCGCGCCACGCCGACCTGGTGATACTGCACGTGGATGGTGTCGACGAGGAAGATCGGGATCACCGGCTGCATCATCATCCAGGCGATGCCGTAGATCATGAAGCCAATTTCGAATCGCGCGAAGCGGCGGTCGTCGCGGAACGCGGATGCGGCGCCGTGCAGCGGATTGCGCAGCGCGCGGCCGATGTCACGGCCCCACGCCTGCGCTTGTTCGACGACGAGCAGATGCGGTGGCGCATCGGTGTCGGCGCCGGGTAACGCGCGCGTGATGCGTGCCGACGGCAGCGTGCGTCGCTGCCGAATGCGATAGAACAGCGACGCCGAAATCAATCCCAGCACGCCGGCCACCGGATAGATCACGCGGAACGACTGCGGATTCCAGTCCATCAGCGCGCCGGCGCCGAGAGACGCGGCCATCGTCGCGATCGACGTGCCGCCCATCACCCAGCCGAAGACGCGCCCGCGCTCTTTGTCGGGGTAGTTCGTCTGATAGATCGAGTTGAGCGCCGGCACGATGGCCACCGCGAGCGTGATCGCGATGCCGATGGGGACGAGGAACATCCACGACGTCGTGGCCAACGCCACCAGCACGAGCGCCAATCGCCCAAAACCGCCGAAGCCGAGGATGAACGGCCGCTTCTCGCGGCCCTGCATGACGCTGCCCCAGACGATCGCCAGCAATTGCGAAACCGGCTGCGCCATGACGAGCAAGGTGACGACGAGCGGCCCGGCGCCGAAGTTCTTGCGCAGGATGATGTCGTTGAGGGTGTAGGCGCCCGCGACCAAACCCTCGAGCATGGCGGCCGGCACGTGGAAGCGCGCGGTGTACCGCGACAAGCGCGAGAGGGTCGAACGCGGTCCGAGTGGGGACAGGCGGCGGGCGGCCGCGGCAGGTGACATCGGGTCGTGGGCCTCGCGAGCGGCATCGACCGAGGGGGGAAGGCGATGCGTTGCGCGCAGTGTAGCAAAGGCGCCGCGCCGCGGCCCGCGGCGGGCGTGGACCAATGGATCAGCGCGGCTTGGTGGCCCTGATCGAAAACTGCAGCGGCAGCGGGAGCGCGCCGGGCGGCATCTCCCAGAACCCGTCGGGCCGTTCGACCATCTGCGGCAGCATCTGCCACCGGCAGTAAGGGAACTCATGCAGCCAGTCGATGCGCAGCCCCGCGTCGATCAGCGAACAGACGATCTCCTCGAGCGAGTGCGACCAGTTGAACGAGCGCCCGTGGAAGTCTCCGCCGGGCGACGCGTAGGAGCCGTGCTCCTCGATCGCGTAGGGTTCGACGTGGGGGAAGTACGGATAGCCGAACGCCAGGACACCGTCGGCGCGGCGGTCGTCGACCATGAGCGCGGTTGGATGTCCCTCGAGGATGTAGAAGAAGCCGCCGGGCTTCACGAAGTGCGCGGCGGTCTCCGCCCACGGTCGCAGGTCCTGCAGCCATCCCATCACGCCGTGCGACGTGAACACAACGTCGAAGGCGCCGTCGAGCACGTCACGCAGCTGCGTGATCTCGCTCTCGACGAATCGTGCCTCGAGGTTGCAGGTGCGCGCCAACTCGCGCGCCGCGGTGAGCGCGGCCGGCGAGAAGTCGGCGCCGGTGACGGTGGCGCCGCGCCGTGCCCACGAGAGCGTGTCGAGTCCGAAGTGGCACTGCAAGTGCAGCAGCGTCTTGCCGCGCACGTCGCCGACCTCGCGCAGGGCGACGTCGTCGAGCCGCGTGCTCGTGGGGTCGCGCACGAACTCCTCGACGCGGTACGTGGACTGCCCGACGTGCAGGGCCGTCCACGCCTCCCAGAGCGCGCGGTTCGCCTCGAGCGGCGAGAGGGCGTCGCCGCCGGCCGACATCAGCGGGTGCGCGCCTTCGGGCCGCGTGGCCGGTGGTCGTACTTGTCGAAGAGCCGTGTCTGCCGCGTTGTCGGGTCCACGGCGGCGCCGGCGATGAAAACGCGCTCGACGTGCGTGGTGATGTCGAGCGGATCGCCGTCGGTGACCTGCAGGTCGGCGAACTTGCCTGCCTCGATCGACCCGACCTTGTCGGCGACCCCGAGGATTTGCGCCGGCCACAACGAAATCGACTTCACCGCGTCGTCGTGCGCCAGACCGAACGCCACCGCGAGTCCGGCGTGGTAGGGCAGATTGCGCGCGTTGGAGGCGCCGCCGCCGTCGCTGATGGCCACCGCGACGCCGGCGGCCGCGAGACGCGCCGGCAACGAGTACGCGGCGTCGTACGGGTCGTACCCATGACGCGGCATCGCCTGCGTGCCGCCGACCACGACGCCGATGTGGCGCGCCTTGAGTTCGTCGGCGAACAGCGGCGCGTCGGTGCCGCCGAACAGCACCGCCTTGGTGAGCTTCTGCTCGTCGATGAAACGGAGCACCGCGTGGATTTGCGGTGCCGACGCGCAGTGGAACACCACCGGGATCTCGCCCTTGAGTGCCTTGCCCATCGCGTCCCACTTCACGTCGCGATCGTGGCGCGGAATGCCGGCGCCGCGCTCGGCGTCGCGTGCCGTCCAGTAGGCGCGTGCGTCGTCGAAGGTCTTGCGGATGGCGGCGACTGCGGCCTCGCGATCCTTGCGCTGCTCTTCTTCGGGCCGTGGGTCGATGAACCCGCGGCGTCCGCCGCCGCCCATGTTCGGCCAGTTGACGTGCAGTGCGAGCGGCGCGGCGATCGTCATGTCCTCGGTGGTCCAGCCCTGCAGATGCATGAGCGACGAGGTCCCGGCCACCGCACCGCCGGCCGGTACCACGGCGACCGCGGTGATGCCGTTGATGCGGGTGACCGGAATGATCTCGCTCTCCGGATTGATTTCGACCTCGGCGCGAATGTTCGGATTCACTTCGCCGGTTTCGCGCGTGTCGTCGGTGCCGAGCACGGAGCCGATTTCGGTGAGACCGATCTGCGTCCACGCCGCCACCCAGCCGGGGTACAGATGCTTGCCGTCGAGATGCACCACTTCGGCATCGGCGGGAATCGACACGTCGGCACCGACCGCGGTGATGCGCGCGCCGTCGATCAGCACCGTGCCGCGCGGAATGTCGGTGCCGGACACCGTGTGTACCGTGGCGCCGGTGAGTGCGAGGACCTTCGCGTCGACGGCGACCGCGGCGAGCAGTGCGCCGCACACGAGTGTCACGCAGAGCGTCGTCTTCATCGCACCACCTCCCCGGCGCGCCACGCCTTCACCAGCGACTCGCTGACGAACGGTTCGTCGTGATCGTGATCGCCGCACGCGTTGCCGGACATGTTGGTCTCGTCGAGATAGCGGGGCGGCCACCGTCGCGGCCCGCGCGGGCCGGCCGCGGCGCCGGCGTCGGGCGCGTTCTTCGCCGTCTTGGCGCGTGCGATCAGCGCCGCACGCTCCGCGGCGAGCGCCGGCCGCGCGGCGAGATCGGCGTCACGGTCGAAGTACTTGCGGCCCTCGATCCACGTCTGCTCGCAGTGCGACTGCGGCGAGAGCGGCGATCCCGACCAGATCGCGAAATCCGCATCCTTGCCGACTTCGAGCGAGCCGACGTGCTGCTCGATGTGCAGCTGCTGCGCCGGATTGAGCGTGACGAACTTGATCGCTTCGCTCGCCGGCACGCCGCCGTACTTCACCGCCTTCGCGGCCTCGGTGTTGAGACGGCGCGCTTGTTCGTCGCTGTCCGAGTTGTAGGAGACGGTGACGCCGCGGTCCCACATGAGATAGCCGTTCCACGGAATCGCGTCGATGACCTCGTACTTGTAGGCCCACCAGTCGCTGAACGTGCTGGCGCTCGCGCCGTGCGTCGCCATCTCGTCCGCGACCTTGTAGCCTTCGAGCACGTGCTGGAACGTGTTCACGCGGAAGCCGAAGCGCTCGGCGAGCCGCATCAGCATAAGGATTTCGTCCTGCCGGTACGAGTGCGAGTGGATGAAACGCTTGCCCTCGAGGATCTCGACGCAGGCGTCGAGTTGCAGGTCGCGCTGCGGCGGCAATGCGCGCTTGCCGGCGCGATACTCCGCCCATGCCGCCCGGTAGTCGACGGCGCGCGTGAACGCGTCGGCGATCACCTGCTCGACGCCGGCACGCGATTGCGGATAGCGCCCGGTGCGATCGAGACCGAAATTCGACTGCTTGGGATTCTCGCCGAGTGCGAACTTGATGGTGGGCGGTGCCGGCGCGTAGAGCAGCTGATCGGGCGCCAAACCCCACTTGTTCTTGATCACCGCGCACTGGCCGCCGATCGCGTTGCACGAGCCGTGCAGCAAGTGCATCATCGTCGCGCCCGCGGCGAGCTGCCGGTAGATGTTCACCGATTCCGAGTTGATGACGTCGCGGATCCGCACTTCCGCGGTGACCGCGTTGGTGCATTCGTTGACGTTGCCGAGGATCGCGGAGTGCGAGTGGCAGTCGATGATGCCCGGCGCCACGCTCTTGCCGGCGGCATCGATCACCACGGCGCCGGGCGGTGCGGTGAGGTTCTGTCCGATCGCGGCGATGGTGCCTGCTTTCACCAGCATGTCGCCATGCTCGATGATGCCCTGCGGGCCGGCGGTCCACAGCGTCGCGTTCTTCACCAGCACGGCCGCCGGTTGCGCCGGCTGCGGCATCCGCCAGGGTTCGCTCTGCCCCATCACGACGGGCGCGGCGATGGTGGAATCGACCTTCCCGGGCGGCGCGGCGGGCGGTCCGTCCGGCGGCCGGTGACCGGCGTCGGCGAGATCGCGTGGCGCGTCCGGCGGTGTTCCTCCCTCTCCGCGTGGGCCGCCACCCGGACCACGCCGTCCCGGCATGCCGGCGCGCGGCGGCATCCCGCCCCAACGTCGTGATTCGGCGCGCAGGTCATCGCCGTCGCCACGCCGTCCACCGACCACCGGCGACGTCGCGTCGCCCACCTGCGCGGTGCCGGTGATGTTGTCGTTGCGCACCAGGAAGTCGAAGCGCGCGCGGGCGCCGCTGCGCAGCGTCACGCTCGCCACCGCGTGCGTGCCGTCGACCCGCACGGCATCCGCCTTCAGAGTGTCCTCGCCGACGAAGAACTTCGCCGTGGTGTCCTTCTCCGCGGCGATGACGAGGCCCGCCATCCGCGCGCCGCCGCCCGCCGTCCATTCGATGTGGAACGATCCGATGGCGCCCTTGTCGCCCGCATCGGCGATCTCGTAGCGCGTGCCATCGACCCACACTTCGCGCACCCGGCTCTTCTCGGAGAACAGGTCGCCCCGCGTGATCGTGAGATTCGCGATCTTGCCGGGCGCCAGGGTGCCGAGCTTGTCGGCGAGTCCGAGCATCTGCGCCGGGCGCGTCGTCACCGCGGCGAGGGCGTCCTCGAGGCTCCAGCCGCGCGCGATCGCTTTGCCGACGTGGGCGCGGAAGTGCTTCGTGTCCTTGAGGCCGTAGCTCGAGAGCGCGAACGTGACGCCCGCCGCGGCCAGCCGCCCGGCATTGCCCGGCGCGTCCTGCCACGCGCGCAGTTCCTCGGTGCTGACATCGAGCACCGCATCGGGATCGCTGACGTCGGGCGCATCGGGGAACGCCACCGGCTCGATGAGCGGCAGGTGGAGCGCGGCAACGTCGGCCGCGCGCTTGTATTCGTCGCCGTCGCCGACCAGCATGGCATCGACGCCGGCCTCCGCGGCCAGCACGCCAGCGCGCAACGTTTGCAGCATATCGTCGCCGACGAACACCACGGGCTGCTGACGGGCGATCGCCGGCTGCAGTGCCTCCCAGGCAAGGTTGGTTGCGGGCCGCTCGCTCTTACCGGGCGCCTTGGCGTATGCCGCGCGCGCATCGCGATACCACTTCGCGTCGAGGAACGCCTGGCGAATCACCGCGATCGCGCCCATCAGCGAGCCAGGGTAACCGCTCGATTGCGGCTCGAGCGCCACGACTTGCGCGGCGTCCCCACGCAACACGTCGTCGTGCGCGCTGCCGTCGCCGAGGCCAGTGATCGCGCTCGCGCCGCGGAAGATGCCGCTGCGTCCCGCCACCTGTACCGCCGCGAAGCCCGCCGCGCGCAAGTCGTCGATCTGCGACTGCGGCAGCGGCAGCGTCGAGACGATGCGATTCTCCGGTCGCACCGACGGCAGTTCGTGCGACAGGCCTTTCGGCGCTTCGGGCTGTTGCTGGCGTCCGAAGCGTCCGCCGG
>JBGATO010000121.1:0-9341 GCA_044229145.1 Candidatus Eiseniibacteriota bacterium
CATGATGTGGCTGCGCGAGCACTTCGGCGGTCCGGCGTCGCTGGCCGGCCGCAAGATCGCGGTGACGTGGGCGTACTCGCCGAGCTACGCCAAGCCGCTCTCGGTGCCGCAAGGGTTGATCACGCTGCTCACGCGTTTCGGCGCGCAGGTCACGCTGGCGCACCCGAGCGGGTACGACCTCATGCCGGAGTGCATGGGCCTCGCCACCCGCAACTCCGAGGAGTCGAAGGGCAGCTTCCGCGTCGTCGAGACGATGGAAGAAGCATTCGCCGGCGCCGAGGTCGTGTATCCGAAGTCATGGGGACCATTCGACCTGATGACCGAGCGTGTCGAGGCGACGAAGGCGAAGGACGCCGCGGCGATCAAGGACACCGAAGTCCGCGCGCTGGCGCGCAACGCCGAGAACACGCACTGGATCTGCGACGACAAGCGGATGTCGCTGACCGCGGGCGGCGACGCGCTCTACATGCACTGCCTGCCCGCCGACATCGGCGCCGAAGTGTCGCCGGACGTCATGCGGCACCACCAACTCAACGTCGCGCGCCAGGCAAACAAGAAGGTCTACGTCATCATGGCGCTGCTCGCGGTGGCCAAGGTGCAGGATCTCGCGCACCGCCTGGGACGGGTGTGACCATGCGCACGCTGACCGACCTCGACACCACCATCGCGACGCGCGCCGCCGAATATCGTCCGCTTGCCGCCGCGATCTTGCGCGAAGCCATCCGCATTCCCGCCGATTACGTCGACCGCGCGGCCGATGACGGCGGCGACGCGCAGTGCGGCTTGAGCAATCACGAGCGGCCGCGCCTCGAGTGCCTGCGCCAGGCGATCATCGACTGCGGCGCGGTGTTCGACCCGCGCGACGTCGGATTCGACGCGTTCGGCAATCTCGTGTGGACGTTGATGGATCCGCAGGACACCACGCCGGTGTCGCAACGCCGCGTGCTCTACCTCGATGGGCACACCGACACGGTGCGCGCGCTGCGGCCTCAGTGGCGCGAGAAGACCGGCGGCCTCGATCCGTACGACGGCATCGTCGACGCGTCGAAGATCGACCGCGCGTTCCTGCGCCGCGAACTCGGCTATCTGCCGCCGGACGACGAGTGGGACCACCTGCTGTTCGGCCGCGGCGCCGCCGACCAACTGGCGGGCGTCGTCGCGCAGATCGTCGCGTCGAAGATCCTCGTCGAACTGGCGGGCGAGGGTGCGCTGCGCGGCGTCATCGTGCGCTCGTACGGCACCGTCGCCGAGGAAGACAACGATGGCGGCGGACCGCTGTACCCGGTGCGCGAGATCTGGCCGGGAGCGGCGCCCGAGTTGATTCCCGACTGCGTCATCCTCACCGAAGGTACCGGCGATGCACAGAAGGGCGCGCTCGGCATCTACCGCGGCCAGCGTGGCCGCATGCAGATCGAGTGCGTGGTCACCGGCAAGTCGTGCCACGGCTCGATGCCGTGGGAAGGTCTCAACCCGCTCGAGTACGGCGGCGCCATCGTCGCCGAGGCGGCACGGCGTTACGATGCGCGGGACGGCTTCCTCGACCATCCATTCCTCGGCCACGGCACGCGCGTCGCGTCGTGGTCGCACCTCGACACGCCGAGCGACTGCGCGGTGCCGGAGCGCTTCACCGTGCGTTTCGACCGCCGCCTCACCGTCGGCGAAACGCCGGAGCAGGCGGTGGCCGACATCGACGCGCTCGACGCGGTGCGCGCCGCGCGCGAGGCCGGCCTGCAGGTCGACGTGCATGTTCCGCATTACGCGCAGCCGACGTGGACCGGCTACCTCGCCGACAATCCGCAGATCTATCCCGGCTGGGTGACGCCGGAGGATCACCCGGCGATCCGCGCCGCGGTCGACACCTACGAGGCGGTCATCACGCCGCACGTCCCAGACGGTGGCACCGCCGGAGCGCGTCGCCGCGCGCCGCGCGTCGACCGTTGGATTTTCTCGACCGACGGTGTCGGCTTTCCGCTTCCCGTCGACGACGCGCGTGTGCCGGTGCCGCCGGCGAAGCAATGGGTGACCAGCGGCGCGGTGAAGCACCCGGCGATGTTCGGCATCGGCGCTGGCGTCGAACAGAACACGCACAAGATCGGCGAGAACGTCGACCTGCGTGAGTTGGTGCACGCGATCGCCTTCCTCGCGCGCTACCCGCAAATGCTGGTGGCGGCGATGGCGGAGCGGGGATGAGCGCCCGGCACGAGGTGCCGTTCCGTCCGGCCCCGCTCGCGCAGATCGGCGAGTGGGTGTTCGGCGCGCTCGATCGTGGCACCCCGGTGATGGGGATCCCGCGCGAGAACATCGTCACGCCGTCGGTGCGCTTGGCGAGTTTCGCGTTCGGCCGGCCGCTTGCCGCGCCATATGGCGTGGCGGCCGGGCCGCACACGCAACTCGCGCAGAACATCGTCGCCGCGTGGTTGTGCGGCGCACGCTTCATCGAGCTGAAGACGGTGCAGATCCTCGATCAGATCGACGTCGCGCGGCCGTGCATCGACGCGGCGGATCGCACGTACAATTGCGAGTGGTCGCAGGAGCTCACGCTCGATCAGTCGTTCGACGAGTACTTGAAGGCGTGGGTGTTGGTACACGCGGTTGCGCACAAGCGCGGTCTGTCGGCACCGGGCGCGGTGTTCACGATGAGCGTCGGCTACGATCTCGCCGGCGTGCAGAGCGCGCCGGTGCAGCGCTTCCTCGGCCGCATGCGCGATGCCGGACCGGAGATCGCGGCGGCGCGTGCGGCATTGCATCCGCTCTATCCCGAGATCGACGACGTGGTGATCCCGGAAGAGATCGCGCCGGCGGTGACGCTGTCCACGATGCACGGGTGTCCGCCGAGCGAGATCGAGCGCATCGCGACATACTTGCTCGAAGAGTGCGGACTGCCGACGTGGATCAAGGTCAACCCGACGCTGCTCGGCGCGTCGACGGTGCGCGAGGTGCTGAACGAGCGGCTTGGCTACGACGATCCGGTGCCGGACGAGGCGTTCGCGCACGATCCGGCGTTCGACGACATGATGGGCGTGGCGGAGCGCGTCGCACAGGTGGCGCGCGAGCAGGAGCTCGAGTTCGGGCTCAAGCTCACCAACACGTTGCAGGTGCGCAACACGCGCGACCGCTTTCCGGCCAGCGAGACGTCGATGTACATGTCGGGGCGCGCGCTCTATCCATTGGTGGTGGAGTTGGCACATCGCGTCACCGAACATCTCGATGGTCACGTCGCGCTGTCGTACTGCGGGGGTGCCGATGCGACAAACATCGCGGATCTGGTGAGCGCGGGCCTCGGGCCGGTGACCGTGTGCAGCGATCTTCTGCGTCCCGGCGGCTACGCGCGCCTGGCGCAGTACAGCGATGCGCTCGAGGCGGCGATGCGCGAAGTCGGCGCGCGTTCGCTTCACGAGTTCGCGCCGCGCCGGCTCGAAGCCGAGGGCGGCGAACTTGCGGCAGACGATTTCCGCAATCCGCGCCGGGCCGCGCGCCGGTTGCTCGCGGCGCGCGCCACCGAGCTCGCGGGACAGCCGCGCTACGCCGCGCGAGTGCGTGCGCCACACACGAAGGCCGCGCGGCCGCTCACCGCGTTCGACTGCATTGCCGCGCCGTGCGTGGAGGCATGCCCAGCCCATCAAGACGTACCCGAGTATCTGCGTCGCGCCGGGCGCGGGCAACTGACACAGGCACTCGACGTCATCCTCGATACCAATCCCATGCCAGCGGTCACCGGCGGCATCTGCACGCAGCAATGCGCCGCCGCGTGCGTGCGGCAGCACTATGACGATGCGGTGCAGATTCGTGCCGTGAAGGCTGCGGCCGCGCACGCCGGCGGCACGCCGCCCGGACTGCCGGCGGCGGGCGAGGACATGCCGTGGGTCGCGGTGGTCGGCGCCGGACCGGCCGGTGTCAGCGCGGCGACCTTCCTGCGTCGCGGTGGCCTCCGCGTGCGGCTGTACGACGCCAACCGGACGCTCGGTGGCATGCCCGGCACCGTGGTGCCGGAAGCGCGTTTGGGCCGCGCCGAGGCGGAGGCCGACGTCACGCGCCTGCTCGCGCTTGGCGTCGAGGTGCACGCCGGCGTCACCGTGGGCCGCGACGTGAGCGTCGACGATCTGCGGCGCAACGGCGCCGCCGCCGTGGTGCTGGCGGCCGGCGCGGCGCGTGGCAAGCGGCTCGGCCTCGAGGGCGAGACGGCGCCCGGCGTGCGCGATGCGCTGTCCTTCTTGCGCCGCGCGCGTGACGGCGCGTCAACCGAACTCGCGCGCGACCTCGGCGCGCACATCGTGGTGATCGGCGGCGGCAATACCGCGATGGACGCCGCGCGCACCGCGAAGCGTTTGGTGCCGGACGCCGAGGTCACCATCGTGTATCGCCGCACCCGCGCCCTGATGCCGGCGCAGTGGGAGGAAATCCAGGCGTGCGACGCCGAGGGCATCGCCATCGCGGCGTTGCGTGCGCCCGAGGCGATCGTCGTCGAGAACGGCCGCGCGGCCGGTGTGCGATGCGTACCGATGACGCTCGGCGCGCGTGACGCAAGCGGCCGCGCGACGCCCACCGCGAGCGGCGAACCGCCGGTGGTCGTGCCGTGCACCACCGTGCTGGTGGCGATCGGCCAGGAGCCGGAACCAGCGTTTGCCGGCGCACTCGCGCTCGACACCGGCAGCGACGGCCGCGTGCGCGTCGACGCCGCGAGCGGCGAAACGTCGCTGCGCGACGTCTACGCCGGTGGCGACCTCGTGCGCGGCGCGGCCTCCATCATCGAGGCGGTGGCCGATGGCCGCCGCATCGCCGAGACGATCCTGCAACGACTTGGCCGCACGCTGCCGTCCGTCGCGCCTTTGCGGACCGCCGAGGCGCTCGACCCGCACATGTGCGTGGCGCGCAAGGGCCTCGTGATGCCGGCGCCGGTCGCGCCGCCGCACGGTGTCCCGGATGGCTTCATGCTGTCGCCGCAAGAGGCGGCGGCGGAGGCGCGCCGCTGTCTCGACTGCGATCGCGTGTGCAGTCTGTGCGTGACGGTCTGCCCGAACCGCGCGCTGCAGGCGTTCGCGGTGTCGCCGCGTTCGTTCGAGATTCCGACGGTGCGCTACGCCTCCGGCGAATGGTCGCGGGTCGACGAGCGCCGTCTCGCGGTCGCGCAGGAAACGCAAATCGCGTGCATCGGCGACTTCTGCAACGCATGCGGCAACTGCGCCACGTTCTGTCCGACCGCCGGGGATCCGCAGCGTGACAAGCCGCGCGTGTGGCTCGATGCCGACGGGTTCGCCACCGCGACCGGCGATGTCTATCGTCTGACCTCCGACGGTCTGCGCGACGATGACGGCGACGAGGAAAGCGTGACCGTCACCGCGCGCGTGGGCGGCGTGCCGCGCCGCCTCGTCCTGCGGCACGGGATCGCCACGTACGACGCGGAGGGTATCGAGGCACGCTGGAATGCGATCACCGGCGCGCTGGTCGAGGTGACCGCGCGCGAGGCGTTGCAAGACGGCGCGACGCGCGATCTCGCGCCGGCCGCGGCGATGATGATCTTGGCGGCGGCGGCGGCCGTGTTGCCGCTGCACCGCCTATCCGATGTCTCGGCGACTGTCGCCCGTGGAGACTCCGCGTGACGGCGCCACCGAAGTTCCGAGAAAGGGACGTCCCATGACACCCGAGTTGTCGGCGCGGATGCACGCGGAGCGCGAGCCGCTCGTCGCGCACGTCGTCGCGCAGGTGCGGCGCTGGAACACGCCACACTACGACACCATCGAACCGCAGATCCTCGCCGCGCGCGTCGGCCGGCTGGTTGACGCGTTCGTGCGCTCGCTCGACGAAGGGCCGGTGAGCTTCGCGATGTTCGTCCACGAGCTCACCGAAGAGCGCATCGCCGAGGGCTACTACCTCGACGAAATCCAGACCGTGCTCAACGTGCTCGAGGAGGCGATGTGGCAGCAAGTGGTGGCCACCACGCCGCTCGAGGCCCAGGTCCGCGTGCTCGGCCAAGTGAGCTACATCATCGGCTCGGCCAAGGATCAAGTCGCGCGCGTCTACCTGTCGCACAAGGAGCGCGCCGAAGAGCAGCTCAAGGATCTCGCCGAGAAACTCGACCAGGTCTATCACGGCACCGCGCCGGCGAAGCCCGAGTTCACCCTGGCGACCCGCTAAGTGCTTCCTCCAGACGCGGATCTGCGCGGCACGCCGCGCGGGTCCGCGTCCGGCTTTTCCCCCATTCTCCACGCCGCCGGGCTTTGGTACCCTTCCGCCTTTCCCGTAGCTCAGTTCAGGATGGCGCCCGCGCGCCTCGCGCGACCGCCCAGAAGGAGATCCCGGTGACAGTTGCAGGACCCCGCGTGGTGGTGACCGGCCTCGGAGCGGTAACCCCGCTCGGCCTCACCGTCCAGGACACTTGGAAGAACGCACTCGCCGGCGTCAGCGGCGCCGCCCCGATCACCCACTTCGACGCGACCGGCTACACCACGACGTTCGCGTGCGAACTCAAGGGGTTCAACGCGCTCGACCACATCGACAGCAAGTTGATGCGGCGCCTGGACGTCGTGTGCCACTACGCCATCGCCGCCGCCGACGAGGCGCTCGCCGACGCCGGCCTGACCGGCGACGCGCTGACCCCCGCGATGCGCGACGACATGGCGATCGTGTTCGGCTCCGGCGTCGGCGGCCTGCTCACGATGCAGCAGGAAGCCGGCGTGCTCGCCACCAAGGGCCCGCGCCGCGTCAGCCCGTTCTTCGTGCCGATGATGATCGCCAACATGCCGGCCGGCATCATCTCGATGCGCCACGGCCTGCGCGGTCCGAACCACGCGACGGTGTCGGCGTGCGCGACGTCGAACCACGCGTTGGCCGACGGCTGGGCACTGCTCAAGACCGGCCAGGCCGAGGTCGTGCTGTGCGGCGGCGCCGAAGCGCCGATCAACGAACTCGGTGTCGCCGGCTTCGCCGCGATGAAGGCGATGTCGACGCGCAACGATTCGCCACAGACCGCGTCGCGGCCGGGCGACAAGAATCGCGACGGTTTCGTGCTTGCCGAAGGCGCAGGCGCCGTGATCCTCGAGACCGAGGAGCACGCGAAGCGCCGCGGCGCGAAGATCTACGCGGAACTCGGCGCGCTCGGCGCGTCGGCCGACGCATTCCACATGACCGCGCCCGACCCCGACGGCCGCGGCGCGACGCTCGCGATGCAGCGCGCCTTGCGCATCGCCGGCCTGCAGCCGTCCGACGTCGACGCCATCAACATGCACGGCACCTCGACGCCGCTCGGCGACGTCATGGAGTGCCGCGCGGTGCGCGGCGCGCTCGGCGACCACGCGTCGAACATCGTCGCGACGTCCACCAAGTCGATGACCGGACACCTGCTCGGCGCGGCGGGTGTGGTGGAGTCGGTACTGACGGTGCTCTCCGTGCACCATGGCCTCATTCCGCCGACGATCAACGTCACCGAGCCGGACCCGGAGTGCGATCTGCCGTTCGCCTTCAACAAGGCAGTCGAGAAGCCGGTCCGCGTGATGCTCAACAACGGCTTCGGCTTCGGCGGGCACAACACGAGCGGGGTGTTCATCAAGGTGTAGGTACGATGGCTCCACCATCCGCCTTCACGCACCTGGAATCGCCAACGCATCGCGCGTATCCAGCGCGATCCGCACTGCGGCTCTCGGCGCGGCTCACCGCGGTAGGTTTCGCGCTTGCCGCCCTCGCGGTTATCGTCTCGCCGCCATCGTCCAGTCCATAGATCTCGTGAACAGCTGGCATTGGACATCTCCTCCGTTCCAGGAACTGGATACCACCGAAAGGCTGTCCACCAGACCTGAGAGGACCACGCGTTTGCCGAGGAGGGAATCGATTTCGAGAGCGGCGTCATCGGTAAGCCGAGTATTCGAGTATCCCTGGTACGTGCCTCCTCCCTCTATGATTGTGCACGGGCTCACCGTGACACGCACACCACGGACTGTGTAGGTTGGCACTTCACTGAACTCGGCGTGCCGGCTTCGGTACTCCTTCCGCGTCCTTTTCATTTCCGTTACGTCCCCCACGCGGAAGGATGTCAAAGAGACGACCCGGCCCCGGATCGTCTCGGAGAGATAGGATTCGAGACGATTCCTGCCAACATCCGAGATGGGCGCAACAAGATCCGCCGGGATGGTCGAGAAGATACGATCAAGCTGTGCCTGATACAGAGTGTCGGGACGCGTTTGAGGTGCCTGGACGGCGTGGCGGGTGCCAGCAGTCTCGTGTTGCGAGTGCGATCGGCCACTCTCGCACCCCGTCGTTACAAGCGCGGTTACGAGGACGACCGTCCTGCACCACCGAAACGCTGGTCCGAACATCTGCCTCTCCTCAGAGAATCCCTTGTCACGGAAACGTTGGCACGTCTTGGCGTGGGATCAGCCTTGGAGCCATTCCCCCCAACCGCCGCAAGCTGTCCACTATGGTGCGGTCAAGATCGTCATGGATCTATGCGGGAGGCAATGCGCCAGTTGGCGTAGCTAGTGGGATGATGGCGTCGTAGCACATATCCGACACCATTACCTCCACGGGAAGACGGGCGAGACTTTGTTGGGAAAGGAGTTCCCGTACCGCTCGATTTCGGAGAAAACTAGTCGGAGCGTGCTACCTCGCTCATAGCCTATCCAGTGAAATGTCATAACGACGCAGAATGCCCAGCCTGTATCCATGGCGTGCAGCGCACTCGCGGCGACGTACTTACCGTGCTGGCTGCAGAGCGAGTCGTGCGTGGCGGCGCCGGCATATGACTCTACCGTCACGCTGTGCCTCGCGGCGGTCAGCCTGCTAGTACGTACAGCGGAGGCTGTCGGGTGGCGGGAATGCCACTAGGTGGGGCAAGGAGTGTTGGCAAACCAGGCCTTCTCTCTTCTGCTGTAAGCCGCACGCATCGCGAAACAGCTACTTGTGAGCGCCGTGACCACACCTACTTGGGCAACCATTTCGCAAACGCGCTGACAAGAACAACAGGGAATACAACCAGTCGAACTTAGCAGGGGGAAACCCATAGTTGTCGTTGGCCGGTCTCCATCCGTCTATCTGTGTCAGACTAGTCCACAACACTATCCTGCCCCGCTGGCGTGCGAAATCCCCTCGGGACATCGAGGGTGTCTCGCGCCGAATTGGGCACAGGCGGGTGACACCGCCGGACTTGCTGCAGATGCATCAACCCTGAAGGAGGAGCGAGTGAATCGGGCGAGTCTCGTAACAATAGCTGTGATGGTAATGCTCTTGGGCACACTCGGTTGCACCAGGGCCGTCGAGTCCCCAACCAGCGTCATTCCAATTGAGACCGACAGACCTCCCGGAATTGAAACGGGAGCGCTCGTCACCGCATACACGAATGATGCGAGGGGTGT
>JBGATO010000015.1:0-65257 GCA_044229145.1 Candidatus Eiseniibacteriota bacterium
GACATCGGGACATGACGGCAACGCGCCAGCCAGGCGAGCGTCGCGCCGGACGCCGCGCGCACAGCGGAAGCCGGCGCGCCGACCGCCCAGGTGTAGGCCCAGACGAGGACGATTGCCGTCGCACGTGCCCCACCGTGGGCAGCCCCGAGTGCGCCGGCGAAGGCTCCCAGCATCTCCAGGACGAGCGTCAGGTGCAGCCCGGATATCGCCAGGACATGGAGCGTGCCGGTCTCCCGGAAGGCACGCGCGTCCTCGGCCGAGATCTCGCCGCCTCGATTCAGGACCAGCGTCGACGCGAGGGACGCCGACGCGCCGGTCAGGTGTGCCTGCACCGATCTGTCGATCCGGCGGAGCACTCCCCCGTTTGCCTCGGGTGCGACCACCCTGCGGGCCGCGGCCGCGGGGACCGGCTGCCAGTGCCGCGGTGTCGCGAAGTTTCCCGGCGCCCCCGCGGGTACGGGCGACAGGAACGCACCGCGCAGCATCGCCACGCATCCGAGCGCGAGAAACCACGCGAGGCACAGGCCGCGTGACGCCCGGCGCGTCGCCCACCAGGCGACGGCGGCGATCCCCGGAACCGCCTCCACGTTGCCGGCCACCACGCGCGCGCCGGTCGCCAAGCCCGCGACCGTGATCGCGAGCCCGACCCACGCCTCCCGCTCCCCGCGTCCCATCACGGGGGGAGCCGCCGCGAGGAACGTGCCAGCATCGATACTGCGTCCCGCCAACAGTCCACCTGCTAACTCAGTACGCGCCCCACTTCATGTGGCGCGCGAATCGTGTGCGCAGACGACGAAAGAACGCCGGCCGACGAGCGACCGGCGTTCTCGCATGACGGAACGAAGGGGGGTGCTAGCTGGCGACTTGCTCGGCCTCGCCGTGCAACGCGAGCTCCATGTCCTTGGCGGCGCGCAGGAATCGCTCGCGGGCCGAACGGGCGCGCTTGCGCATGCCCAGCATCTGATAGGCATGACCGAGGTGATAGTGCGCCGGGCCATAGTCCGGATTCACTTGGATCGCTTCTTCCAGCACCGTGAGCGCCTTCTGTGCTTCTCTGTTTTCGAGGTGGATGCGGGCCACGTTCACCAAGATATCCGCGGAGGTCAGCCCGTTCGCCAGTGTCCGCTCGTACTCCTGGCGGGCGAGCAGGTAGTCGCCACGACGCAGCAGCGTGAACGCCAGGGCATTGCGGGCGATCGCGTAGTCCGGGTTGATGCGCAGCGCCGCGAGATAGCATTCGACGGCCTGGTCGAGGTCCCCCTCGTCGTACCACAGCAAGCCAAGGTTGAAGTGGATGTCCGCGTAACGCGGTGCCCGATCGCGCGCTTCCTCGAAGTGGCGAATGGCACGCCGCGACTCGCCCTGCCGGGCGAACTCGTATGCGCACGCGAGGCGGATTTTCACCGCGTCGGGGCACAGGCGCAGACCCTCGGCGTACTCGCGGAGCGCGCGTTCCTCGTCGCCCTGCGCAGCGGAGAGTTGTCCCAGATTCGCGTAGTAGGCGTCGACGTCGTATGCCACCGCATAGGCTTGGCGGTAGGCGTCACGGGCCGCCGGCGCATTGCCTTCGCCGCTCTGCAGGTGGCCCAGATACTCGTACCACACCGCCATCGCGCGATTCTGTTCCAGACGGCTGGCCCAGGCACGCGCCGCATCTTCCTCGAGATGTTCGCCGCGGAAGATCCGCGCGGCCGCGAGATCTTCGGCGCAGGCATCGGCCAGCGCGCCGGCGCGCCGCAGATACGACCCCGCCGCGCTGAAATCTCCGGCATCGATGAGCGCAACGGCAGCGTTCAGCAGCGGAACCGGATTGGCGGGCGCCCGGTCGAATGCAGCGTCGAACGCCTTCACCGCCTCGCCGGCATTGCCCTGTGCCGACCACCACACGCCGAGATCGTTCCACGCCCAGGCAGCGTCGGGATCCGCGGTGCGCGCGTGGTCGAACAGCCCGCGCGCCGCCTCGAAGAGACCGGCCTGCAAGTTTACATAACCCAAAGCCGCCCGCGCCAAGTCGAATCGCGGGTTGATCTCGCAGGCGCGCGCGCACGCGACGCGTGCGGCCGCAAGATCGCCGGCGCGCGCCAGGGCCAAGCCCAGCTTGAGGTGGAGGTCCGGGTAATCCGGATGCCGCGCGATCTCCGCGTCCAGGCTGGCGCGGGCGATGTCGGCAACGTCGGCGACCAGGTGCAAGGTGTCCGGAGCCATGTCGTTTATCCCGTCTGCTGGGTGCCGGTAACGTGGGAGACCACATCGCGCACACCCGGCACCTGCCGGATTTCGCGTTCGATCTCCTGGAGCACACTGCGCCCCGCGGCCGGGGCGCTGGAGCCGGGCCCCGCGCCGAGGACGGTCCCGCGCAGATACACGACTCCGTTGGTGGTGCCGAAATCCAGCCCGCCAGTGTTCGCCCGGCGGCGGCTCAAAACGATTTGTACGGCGGCGTTGATGCGGAAGTCTTGCTGCGACACGTCCACCTCCCTGCGGTCGCGGCCCCCTCGTCGGCGTGGGTGACCCGGGTTCTCTATCGGCGTGCCCCGGGCAAAAGATAAGGGGAAACGGCTCGGCAGCCGTCTCCCCCGCGTCGCTTTCCGTGGACGGACCTGCCCCCGGCTAGCTTCCGGGCACGTCGAGCGCGTCGCCGCTCGCCAGCGGGCCGTGGAAATGCTCTTCGAACAACCCCGGCCCGACCCGGCAATTCCGGCCGACCACGAGCTTTTCCGGCAGCCGCGCGTTGCGGCCGACCAGCGTGATGCCACTCGACAGGTGATCGGGACACGAGCGGTTCGGCGTGACGTCGCTGCCGTGGCCAATCTCGGCGCCGGCGCCAATGTGCGCGCCCTTGTCGACGATGACGCGGTCGAGCACCGCGCCCGGCCCGATCCACGCGCCGTGCATGATGATGGAATCGGTCACCCGCGCGCCCTTCTCCACCACGACGCCAGCGAACAGCACCGAGCGTTCGACGTGGCCGCGAATCATCGAACCCTGCGCCACCAGACTCTGCTCCGCCGAGCCCTCCCCGATGAACCGCACCGGCGCCGCGTCACCCGGCACGGTATGAATCACCCAATGGCGATCGTGCAGATCGAGCTTCGGCCGTTCGCTCACCAGATCCATCGTCGCGTCGTAGTAGCTATCGATCGTCCCGATGTCCTGCCAGTAATCGTCGAAGACGTACCCGTAAGCTCCGCCGCTCTTCACGAATGCCGGTACGATCGTCTTGCCGAAGTCGGGATCGAGGCCGTCGCGGACGATCTGGTCGAGCGCTTCCTCGAGCGCCTTGAGGCGGAAGATATAGACACCCATCGACGCCGTGAGTGCACGCGGGCGCGCGGGCTTCTCCTCGAAACCGACGATGCGGCCGGTCTCGTCGAGTTCGGCGATGCCGAGCCCCGCCGCCGCCTCGCGCGTCACCGTGGTGACCGCCACCGTGACGTCGGCGCGCGTGTCGCGGTGGAACTCATGCATGCGGCGATAGTCCATCTTGTACACGTGATCGCCCGACAGAATGAGGATGTCGTCGGACTTGCGCTCGCGCATGTGAACGAGATTCTGATACACGGCGTCGGCGGTGCCGCGGTACCAGTCGGTGTCGCGCCAGCCGATATACGGCTGCAGCAACTCCACGCCGCCGCTGCGGCGGTCGAGATCCCACGCCCGGCCAGTTCCGATGTGGTCGTTCAGCGAACCGGGCCGGTACTGCGTCAGGATCGACACATCGTAGATGCCGGAGTTCACGCAGTTCGACAGCGTGAAGTCGATGATGCGATACCGGCCGCCGAACGGCACCGCCGGTTTCGCGCGCGTCGCCGCAAGCAGGCACAAGCGGCTGCCCATGCCGCCGGCGAGGATCACCGCATAACTCAGGCTCATCGCGCGCTCCCTTCGCTGAACGGCGCGAGGCCATCGGCGCCGATGAACGAGCCGGGTTCGACGACGCCGCCGGTGCGCGCGAACGCGGCCTCGCCGATGTCGGTGTCGAGGATGCTCTCGCGGCCAATGCTCATCTTCGGCGGTACGATGGCGTTCTTGCCGACGATCGTGACGCCGGGCGCCGACCACGCGGTGGTGCGCGCCGCCGGCACCTCGCCAGCGCCGATCGCCGCGGCTTCGCCGATCACCACGTTCTTGTCGACGATCGCGCGGTCCACCATCGCGCGGCGATGGATCACCGCATCGTGCATGATCACCGAATCGCTCACCACCGCGCCCTCTTCCACCACCACTCCGGGCGACAGCACCGAATTGATCACGGTGCCCCAGATGCGTGCGCCGTGCGACACCAGCGACTGTTGCACGCGCGCCCCGCGACAGAACTTCGCCGGCGGGCGCTCCTCGCTCGGGCTGTAGACCAGCCAATCGGGATTCGACAGCGGCAAACGCGGATGACGGCCGAGCAGGCTCATGCTCGCGCCGTAGTACGTGTCGACGCTGCCGACGTCCTGCCAGTAGCCCTCGTACTCGTAGGCGCCGATCGGTTCCCCGGCCGCCAATTGGGGCATCACGATGTCGTAGACGAGATGCGTCGGCGCCGGATCGGCCTTCAGCAATTCGACGAGGTACCGCGTGTTGAAAACGTAGATGCCGAGGAAGATGTGCGGGAGTTCGCTGGTCTCGGGCTTCTCGATGAATCCGGTCACCCGTGTGCCGTCGACTTCCACCATGCCGACGCGCCGCGTATCTTGGCGCGCCTCGCGGCGTCCCACCGCGAGCGTCAGGCGCGACCCGTGGCGCACATGCTGCTCGATCAGCGGGCCGTAATCCATCGTGTACACCTCGTCGCCCGAGAGGACGAGCGTGTAGCGGGCGCCGGAGTGCTCGAGCAGCGACAAGTTTTGCAGCAGCGCATCGGCGGTGCCGGCGTACCAGTTCGATCCCTGGCTGCGCACGTAGGGTTGCAGCAATTTGACGCCGCCGTCGCGACGGTCGAAGTCCCACGGCCGCCCGATCCCGACATGACGGTTGAGCGAGACCGGCGCGTACTGCGTGAGGATGCCGACGCGGTAGATGTCCGAATGCGCCAAGTTCGACAAACAGAAGTCGATGATGCGGTACTTCCCCCCGAACGGCACGGCGCTGGTGGGTCGGTGCTTGGTAAGCACCGACAGGCGGTCGCCGCGACCGCCGGCCAAGATCATCGCCACCACTTCGCGCATCGTCTCGTCTCCCCGAGGCCGGAATCTCGGCGACTATAAAAGCGACACGCGCCGGGCGGCAACTGCCCAGGCGCGTGTCCTCGGTGACGAAACGGTTAGAACTGGTACTGCGCGCTGATCCGGTGCGTGGTGTCGAGGTCCTGGTGTCCGACGAACGCGTAGTCGAGGCCGATCTTGTTCCAGCGGAGGCCGGCCCCAGCGGCCAGCTGCCCGGCGGCATCGCCCAGACGCACGGCGAGCGCCCGCTTGTACCAGTATTCGGCGCCGACGTAGAAGTCGGTCGCCGCGCCGGCGATGGTCGCTTGGGTGTCGCCGGTCTTGCCCTCGAAGGTCATATTGGCGTCGGCCGCCACCGTGAGCACGCCGTCGAAGCGTGCGAGCGGCTTCATCCACATCACACCGAGCCGCGCCGACGGCGTCACCGACTCGCGCTGCCCGGTGTCCCACGAAATCAGCGTGCTGGTGGCGTCGCTCACCCGCAGTCCGACACCGAACGACCGTGACGGCGTGAACATGAGCCCGATGTCGCTGCCGATGCCGAAACTCGACGAGTCGAGCACCTGCTGGCGAATCAGCTTGGCGTTCACCCCGAGCGCGAGGCGGCTGGACAGCGCCTTGGCGTAGCTGAGAAGGAACCCGAGGTCGCTGTTGCTGCGCCACTCGATCTTGCTCTCGTCGATGAGCACGTACTCGCCCGGGCCAAGGATGCCGTCGCCCTCGCCCGCGTCGTGCGTGTTGGCCTGGCCGTCGGCTCCAACATCCACCAACGTGCCGCCGCCGCTATCGCCGTCGAGCTGCGGGATGTTGTCGATCGCGCTGCGGATCAGCGACACCGCGAGCACCGACGAGCGCGGCGTCCCGGGATCCAGCGGATGCACGTACGACGCGAAATCGTAGTTGACCAGCGCGCCGAACTGCTCGGCATGGAGCGCCGACACCTCGCGCTGCTTCACGAATACCAGACCGGCGGGATTCCAATATCCGGCGGTGCCGTCGTCGGCCACCGCGACGAACGCCTCGCCCATCCCGAGCGCCCGCGCCCCCGCTCCGATCTTCAGGAACTCGGCCGCATACTTGTCGCCCGCAGTAGCCGCGCCGGTCCACCCGGCACCGAGTGCCAGGGCCAGCGTCCAGGGTGCGATCGTCCGCACCTGCGTCATCCTCGTCCTCCTCTGGGGCCGCCGTCGCGGTGGGGCCACGGTCCGGCGTGTGCGGCAGTGCACCTAGTGAGCCAAGTGCGAGGCGATGAAGCTATTCAGCGTCGCGCGATCGGCCTCGGAAATCTCGGTGAAACACACCGCCACGTCGAAAAAGGTTCGCTTGGCGGGATCGCGGGACGGCTCGCAGCGCACCACGACGGCGCGCACCTCGACCGGCAGCGGGGCCGGCTTGACCGGCAGCACGAGTGTGAGCCCGAGCCGCGTGAATTCCTCCATCGCCCGCACCGACCGGAACGACAGCCCGCCGGAACTGATGTTGATGCTCTCGCTGACGATGCCCCCATCGTGGGGACCGTCGCCCATCTGCAGGGCGAACGTGGCCTGCACGCGCGGGTGCTGGCGGCGTTCGGCGGTGGTGCGCTGGGTCATGTCCGTGACTCCTGTGTCCGTGTGATGCAGGTCAGCGTCGACGACGCGGATGCCAGGGAGCACGCGCCGGAGGGCGTCCCATGCCGCGCCGGCGGCGGGGCGGGTCCTCGATCGGGGCGAACTCCAGTTCGCGGGTTTCCGGTGTGACCCGGGCGATGCGCACGCGGATTCGCGCACCGACCGCGATCTTGCCGCCACTGCGCCGTCCGATCAAGGCGAACCGTTCGGCGTCCATCTCGTAATCATCGTCCCACAGGGCTTCGCGCGGGAGGCGTCCGTCCACCGGCGGGTCGGCGAGCTCCAGAAACGCGGCCTGCGGGGTAAGGCCGACGACCGTTGCCTCGACTTCGTCCCCGAGTCGATCGACCAACAGCCGCAGGACCTTGAGCCGCGTGGCGGCGCGTTCGGCCTGTTCCGCCCGTTCCTCGCGGGCGGAGACGTGATCGCCGAGCTCGCGTAGCCAGCTCATCCGCGCCTCGCGTTCCTCCGCCGTTAGGACTTCGCCCGACACCGCGGCACGCAGCAGACGGTGATTCACCAGGTCGGCATAGCGGCGGATCGGCGACGTGAAGTGGCAATAGCCTGCGGTGCCGAGGCCGCTGTGCCCGGTATCGTCGGGAGAGTACCGCGCCCGCTCCAGGGAGCGCAGCACGTAGTTGTGCAGGACCGAGCGCTGGGGCTCCGGCAGCGGCTGCTCTAGGAGCCGCCGGGCACGCTCTTCCGCGCCCCCCTCGCCGGTGACCGGCAGCCGGACGCCGAGCACGCGGGCGAGGCGAAACGCCGTTTGCAGCTTATCGGGATCGGGTTCGGGGTGGATGCGGTACAGCAGCGGCATGTGGCGCCGCGCCATTTCGGCGCCCACCAGTTCGTTGGCCGCCAGCATCATCTCCTCGACGATGCGGTGCGTTTCGAGCCGCACCTCTGGCTCGGCGTGCACCGGCCGGCCGTCGGGCGTCAGCGCGACATGGATTTCCGGCAGGTCGAGATCCCAGGCGCCGCGGGCCACCCGGCGCGCCCGTAGCACTGCCGCGGCGGCCCGCATCGCCGCGAGCGCCTCGATCAACCCGGCCGGTTCGTCGGCGGCGCGGGTCGCGGTGCCGTCCAGGAGTGCCTGTCCGCGCTCGTACGACAGCCGCGCCGCGTTGCGTATCCACGACCATCCGAAGGCCGGCGCACTGCGATGGCCGGCGGCATCGAGTGTGAATCGCACCGACGCCACCGCACGCGGCGCTCCCGGCACCAAGCTCGCGCCCTCCCACGACATCCGTTCCGGCAGCATGCGCACGACGCCGTCGGGCAGATAGACACTGGTCGAACGCTCGCGCGCCTCGCGATCCATCGCGCCGCCTTCCGCCACGAATGCGGCGACGTCGGCGATGTGCACATGGATACGCCAGCGGCCATCCGGCAAGGTATCGATGGCCAGCGCATCGTCGAAGTCGTGCGCGGTCTCGGGGTCCATCGTGAGGACGAGGGCGGCGGTGTCATCGTCGCGGCCGGTCACGGGCGCCGCAGGCAATCCGGCGAGCGACGCGCGTTCGTCCTCGAGCACGTCGGGTGGGAACTCGCCCGCGAGTCCGAACTCGACGGCGACGCGGCGGCTGTCGAGCCGCGGATCGTCGTCACGCCCGAGCACCGACACGAGGCGCGCACGCTCCAGCGGCTTGCCGCGCACGCCAGGCCGCGGCGGCTCGCCTCCGATTTCGACAAGCAACAAGTCCCCAGGCGCCACTGTGAGGCGCCCGGGGTTGTCGAGTCCCAGCGGAGATGGAAGGCCGGCGTCGTAGGGCCGGCACACCGGCACACGGGCCGCGGTCGCTGGAAGCGCCCGGGCGACGATGCGCCGCCGCGGGCGTTCCACGATCCGCACAACCTCTCCCTGCCACCCGCGCGCTCCCTGTTCGACCAGGATGTCGACCAGGTCTCCCGAGCGCGCCTCGCCCACCTCGCTCGCGGGGATGAAGACGTCGGCGTCCCATCCCTCGATCGTGACGAAGCCAAATCCTCTCGCCGTCACGGCCAAGCGGCCGCGCTGCACGCGCGAGCGGTTCATCGGCTGAGGCGCGCGGCTCGGGGGCCGCGCGCGGGGTCCGGCTGGATTAGACCTTCTTCTTGTGGCGGTCGCGACGGAGCCGCTTCTTCCGCTTGTGCGTCGCGATCTTCTTCCGCTTGCGCTTCTTCCCACTTCCCATTCTGACTCCCTCTTCGTTGGTGAGGATGCCGGGCGACCGGCCCGGCGTCTCGCGGATAGCCTCCGCCCGCCCGTCTTAGGGCAGGCGATACAGCAGACGCGGTCCCACGCGCGTGGCGCGGGTACTCACGCGTGACACTTGATCCAGCACGGTGTCCCACGGCCACCGCCACTCGCGATGGATGCGGCGCACCGTGTGCGGCTCGCCCTCGATGCCACCCATGCGGCCGGCGGCGCGCACGGCGTCGTCGAAGTCGCCCAGCGCGTCGACGAGACCGAGCTTCCGCGCCTGGCGGCCGGTATACGCACGGCCGTCGGCGACCGCGCGGACATCGTCGTGCGACATGTCGCGGCCGGCGGCCACCGCGTCGACGAACTGCGCGTAGGTGTCGTCGACGACGTTTTGCAGCGACTGCCGTTCTTCCTCCGAGAGCGCGTGGAACGGCGATCCTGCCGCCTTCGCTGCTCCGGACTTGATCGTCTGCTCGCGCACGCCGAGCTTCTCCATCGCGCCCGCGTACTCGAGGTATTCCATGATGACGCCGATCGAACCGGTGAGCGAGCCGGGCTGCGCGAAGATGGTGTCGGCCGCGCACGCCGCGTAGTACGCGCCCGACGCGCCGACATCCTCGATTGCCGCCACCACCGGCTTGCCGCTGTCGCGCTTCACGCGCTCGATCGCCGTGTACATCGCCTGCGAGGCGCCGACTGCGCCTCCCGGGCTGTCGATCTCGAGCACCAGCGCCGCGACCGTCGGATCGTCGGCCAGCGACTTGAGATCGGCGATGGTGCGGTGCGCGTCGAGGATCTCGCCCTCGATGGGCACCACACCGACGCGCTTCAAGCCGATGCCTCCGAGATTCGGCACCGAGAACGCGATGATCAGACACAGCACCACGACGCCGATCGCCAGCATGCAGCCGCGTGCCGTCGAGCGTGCCATCAGGCGAGGTCCACCCGGTCCACCACGCCAACGATCACCGAGCGCACACCGCCGCGATCGCGCCGGAGCACCTGCGCCGCGCCGTTGCCTTCGTCGAGCATGAGCACCACATCCCCTTCCGCCGCGCTCACCGAGTCGAGCGCGATCACCGGCTGGCCGCGGTCGCGCCCGTCCGCCGTCAGCGGCTGCACCAGCTGCATCTTGCGCGCATCGGTGTGCGGGTGCTTGGCGTTCGAGACGACATCGCCGATCACGCGTCCGAGAATCACGATGTCGCCTCCGCCGGCTGCTGCCGGAAGCGGTAGTCGAACGAACCGAGCTCGCGGCCTTCCACCGTGTCGACGATGCCCATGACCGCGGCGTCGACCGCGATGAACGAATCCGCCATCGCGTTCGCCGCCTCGCGGCCGCGCACGAAGAACACCTGCTGGCCGGGCGCCGCGCTGACCAGATCGATCGCCGCGACAGTCTTGCCGGTGGGCTGCCCCGCCGCCGTGCACGGCTGCAGGATGACCAGCCGGTGCCCGGTGAGCGCCGGGATCTTCACCGTCGAGACGATCGTCCCGATGACGCGCGCCAGATGCATCAGCCGAGCACCGTGCGATCGGTGGCGACGTGCGGCCGCGCGATCACCGTGGTGGCGAGCAGCATACCGCTCTCGCGCGCCGCCTCCGCGCCGGCCTCGACCGCCGCGATGGTGTCCGGGTGCGACCCGGTCAGCGTGATGACACCCTTGCCGCCGATCGACATCGCCAGGCGCACGTGAATCAGGTCCACCGCGGCCGCCTTCGCGGCCGCGTCGGCGGCACGGATCGCGGCGGCCACCCCGCGCGTCTCGATGACGCCGAGCGCGTCGATCTGCGGCACGCTGCGCGTGGTGCGGATCGCCGGCAGCACCTGCGCGTGTACCGATGGGATCAGCAAGTGATCGAGCACCGCCGATCCGCCGACCTGCACGCCGCGCTTGACGCTGCTCTCCACCGACGCCGGATCACCGGCGACCAGGATCACGTACTTGCCGCTCGACACCGGCGTCGAATCCACCAGCGCGACCGGCGCGTCCTTCATCATCGCGTCCGCGGTGTCGTACCCGCGCGCGATCGAATCGAGTTCGAGCAGACCGATCGCCTCGGCGACATCGGCATCGACGAGCGCGTTGACGCCCAGGCGCGGTCCGATCGCGGTCTCCGGCTTCGCCATCACACGATCCGGAAGTTGTCGACCAGCACGCAGCGCCGGAGCCGCGTGAAGGTGCGCGCCGTGGTCATGCCCTCGCCGGTGCGTCCGGCGATGGTGAAGCTGGTGAAGCCTTCGCCGCCGAAACCGAGCCCGCTGTAGTTCGGGCCGTTCTTGATGAAGATCGAGCAGTCCACCGCACGCGCCATCTGCGAGAGCTTGTCGATGTTGCGCGACCACATGCTCGCGGTGTGGCGGTAGCCGTGCTCCGCTTCGACGGCGAGCGCGATGCCTTCATCGACGTGCCGCACGCGGGCGATCGCCAGCACCGGCATCAGCAGTTCCGTCCATACGAACGGATGATCCACCGGTGTCTCGACGATGATGAGTCGCGTCGTGGCCGGAGCGTCGATGCCGAGTTCGCGCAGGATCGCGGTGGCGTTCTTACCCACCCACTTGCGTTGCGTGTGCGCGTGTTTGCGCGGGCCTTCCTCGCTCTCGAGGATCAGCGCGCGCAGTTGCTCGGCCTGCGCGCCGCGCAGCTCCACCGCGCCGTGCGCGCACATCGCCGCCTTGAGTTGATCCGCGACGCGATCGACGACGAACACTTCCTTCTCGTCGGTGCAGATCACGTTGTTGTCGAAGCTGGCCCCGCGTACGAGGTCGCGTCCGGCTTTGTCGATGTCGGAGGTCTCGTCGACGACGGCGGGCGGATTGCCCGGGCCCGCGGCGAAGACTTTCTTGCCGGTCTTCATCGCCTCGGCTACCACTTGCGGGCCACCGGTCACCACCACGCTGCGGATGCCGTCGTGCCGCATCAACGCCTGCGCGTTGGCGATCGACGGCTCGGCCATGGTGGTCACCAGTCCGCTGGGCCCGCCGGCCAGCGTCACCGCGCGATTCACGAGTTCGACCGCGATCTGGCTGACGCGCTTGGCGCCGGGATGCGGCGCGAAGACGACGGCGTTGCCGCCCGAGATCATCGAGATCGCGTTGTTGATGACGGTCTCGCTCGGGTTCGTCGACGGCGTGATAGACGCCAGGACGCCGAGCGGCGCGCGCTCCTCGAGCGTGAGACCGTGGTCGCCGGTGTAGACGCGCGGCTCGAGGTCTTCCGGGCCCGGCGTCGCATTGGCCACCAGCAGGTTCTTCGCGGTCTTGTCGTCGACGCGGCCGAGACCGGTCTCCGCCACCGCCATCTCGGCGAGCTGCGGCGCCGCTTCGCGCGTCGCCTCACGAATCGCCTCGATGGCGTTCTTGCGCGTCGCCAGCGGCAGCGCCTGGAGCGCGCGCTGCGCGTCGCGCGCCGTGCGCACCGCGGTGTCGATGTCCGCACAGACCACGCCCGCCGAGGTCGCGGCCGGACGTGGCGGCGTCACCGTCGCGACGCCGGACTCGTGCAGCCGGCGCACGACGGCGTCGACGATCGACGCGATGCGTTGCGGATCGGGCGCGTCGTGCACGCGCTAGCCCCGATCCCCGGCGGCCAGCGGGCCGTCTTCCTTGCGGTAGCGCCAGTCGCCTTCGATATCGAACGAGTCGACGATCGCCATGATCACGGTGTCGACGGGCTTGTCCTTGGTCGCGTCGGTGAGCCGCGCGGACGAACCGCTGGCGCACAAGACGACCTCGCCGTTGCCGGCGCCCACCGCGTCCACTGCCACCACCACGCTACCGGTGGGCTTGAGCCCCACGCTGAGTTCCTGCACCAGCAGGAGCTTCAGCCCCATCAAGCTCTCGTCTTTGCGCGTGGAGACGACGCTGCCGATCACCTCACCGAGGATCATCGCCTCACGCCTTCCCCGCCGGCGGACTCACCGGCAATCCGGCATCGACGTCCGACGCCGGGCGCGGAATCACATGCACACCGACCACGTCGCCGACGCGCGAGGCCGCGGCCGCGCCGGCGTCCACCGCCGACTTCACCGCCGCCACGTCACCGCGCACGATCGCGGTCACGTAGCCGTGATCGATCGCTTCGTATTTCACCAGCTCCACGCGCGCGGCCTTCACCATCGCGTCTGCGGCTTCGACGAGCGCGATGTAGCCGCGCACTTCGACCATACCGAGGGCTTCGCCGTCCATCGTCGCCTACTTGCCGGCGGGCGTGTTGGGCGCCAGCAGCACGTCTTCGAGCGCCGGGTGCGGACTCGGGATGACGTGCGCCGAGATCAGCTCGCCGACGCGCTCGGCCGCCGCGCTGCCGGCCTGCACCGCAGCCTTCACCGCGCCGACGTCGCCGCGCACCAGCGTGGTCACGTAGGCGCCACCGATCTTCTCGTAGCGGGTGAGCGACACCTTCGCGGCCTTGACCATCGCGTCGGTCGCCTCGACCAAGCCCACGAATCCCTTCGTTTCGATCATTCCGAGCGCTTCACCAGGCATGCGTCTTACCCCCGCAGCACATCGACGAATTCACCTCCGACGAGCCCGGCTGCGTTGGCGTCGTCGGTGTCCAGGTGGAGATCGAGGTGGTACTTCCCGTTCACCCGGACGAGGACATGGTCGAACACCGTTCCGGCTTCGCCACCGATGCGGATGCGCACGCGCTGATTGGGCTCGACGCCCTTGTCGCGCGCCTGCGCCGGCGACATGTGGATGTGGCGCGTCGGGCGAATCGCCGCCGCGACGGTGACGCGGCCGGCCGGGCCGACGAGCGTCACCTCTTGCGCGCCGTCGAGTTGCCCCGACTCGCGGATCACCAGCGGCCGCGGTAGCTGCAGATGCCGCGCGTCGGTGGGCGCGAGTTCGACCTGCGTGTACGAGCGGCACGGGCCGAGGATGCGCACGCCAGGGATCTCGCGGCCGCGCGGGCCAATGACGGTGAGCGCTTCCTGCGCCGCGTATTGACCTGGCTGCGACAGATCCTTCACGGGGCGCAATTCGTATCCGGCGCCGAATGTCGCGTCGAGCACCGCGCGGCTCACGTGGATGTGCCGCGCGCTGATCGAGGCCGGAATCTGGAAGGCCACCACGTTCGCCGTGCCGCCGAGACCGGCGCACACGCGGTCCGCGACCGCGGCCGCGAGTCGCTCTTCGTCACGCGCCAACCCTCGCCGGCGGGCAGGCGACTGCCCGAGCACGAACGTGCCGGCGGACATGGTGTACCCCTCGGCGACCGGATCGTCGAGCAAGCTCGGCGATAGTCGCCCGCGCGGTACCGGCGATGACGGCATGCGAGGCGTGATGGACGACCCTCGAACACGGCTCCAACAGGTGACGAACGCAGGTGGTGCGCCCAGAGAACGTCGCACCGTAACAACTTGCGGGACAAGTGTCAAGGACGCGGCCCGCCGTCCGGCCGGGCCACTGCTGAGACTCACGCCGGTCCTAGGTCCCAGGCTGGATCGGCGCCACCAGCGCGACCACTCCGAGGACGATGAACAGCGCCGCTGCCACCCCATGCAGCACCTTCATGTTGAGCCGGTGTGCCAGCGCCTCCCCGATCCACACCGCCGGCACGTTCGCCAGCATCATCCCGAGTGTCGTTCCCGCCACCACTTGCACGAGCGACGAGTAGCGGGCCGCGAGGGCGATCGTCGCCAGCTGCGTCTTGTCGCCCATCTCCACGAGGAAGAACGCGATCAACGTCGTCACGAAAGCGCCGGTGCCGCGGAGCTTCTGCGCGTCCTCGTCGAACTCGTCGGGTTTGAGCGCCCACAGCCCAAAGGCGAAGAACGACACCGCAACGATCCACCGCAGGGTGTCCGGGCGCAGGAGGCTGGCGAGCCACGCGCCGACCGAGCCGGCGAGGAAGTGGTTGGCCAAGGTGGCCACCAGGATGCCGAGCACGATCGGCACGCGCTGCTTGAGCCGCGCTGCCAGCACGAAGGACAACAGCTGTGTCTTGTCGCCCATTTCGGCCAGGGCGACCACCGACGTCGACACGAGGAAGGCTTGCACGGGAAGTCTCGCGGGTGTGAACGCGGCCTCGCGGGACGCCCCGCAGGCGGGAATCACGGCACGCTAGCTGCCGGTTCTCGCCTCGTCAATTCGCCCTCGGGCGCAGATCGCCTGCGACACCGACGCCCAGCCGGCCCACGCGCAACGGCCCGGTCCCCTTCGCGGGCACCGGGCCGTCGTCATCGCGCAGAGGGCGGCCGCTATTCCGGCTGCTTGCCGAAGTACTTGATAGTCGCCTTCTTCTTCAGATCCGCCATCCAGGCGCCGTAGAGCTCGCCCCCGATGCGCGTCCGGAAGTTCGATTTGTCCTTCTCGTAGGCGGCAGGATCCGGCGGAGTGAGCGCGGTGATGTTCACCGCCGCCACGCCGTAGGTCAGGCTCAGACACTCGGCGCCTCCGAGCGGCACCGCGTCCAGCGTGTCCTCCTGCGCCGGCGTGAGCAGGCCGAGACCCTGCGAATCCTCGCCGCGCTTCCACGGGCCGATGCGCTTGAGTTCGCCGTAGCCGCTCGCCAGCGTGAAGAAGTTGCCGCCGGCACGCACCTGATCGCGGATCGACTGCGCGCGGTTGAGCGCCAGCCCCTGCTGTTGTTCGCGGAACATCGTGCGGTCGACTTGATCGTGGATCTTGTCGAGCGGAATCGGCGCCGGCGGGAGCTTGTCGACGACGCGGAACACCACGTAGCCGCTCGACACGGCGATCGGCGACGGGCAGTAGTCCCCCGGCCGCAGAGTGCGCAGCACGCGATCGATTTCGGGCTGCTTCCCGAGCACCGGCAACGGATCGCCGATCGGGAACGGATCCGTGCGCCGCACGCCACCGTACGGCGCGGCAACCACGTCGAAACTGCGGCCCGCGAGCAAGCGTCGGATCATCTTCTCGCCGGTCGCGCGCAACGAGTCTTGCTCGGCAGCTTTGGTGAGTTCCCCCGTGATGATGCCCGCGACGTCTTCGATCGGCGCGGTGCGCGCATCGCGCCGCCCCAGCAGCTTGATGACGTGGAAACCGTACGGTGTGCGTACCGGGCGGCTGATCTGTCCTGGTTGCCTCAGCGCGAACGCCGCTTCCTCGAACGACTCGAGCATGCGGCCGCGGCCGAACGTGCCGAGGTCTCCGCCGTTCGCCGCGCTGCCCGGATCGGCAGAGTAGAGGCGTGCGAGTTCTCCGAAGTCGGCTCCTCCGATCGCAGCCTGATAGATGCTGTCGGCGCGCACGTACGCCAACGAATCCTGGTCGCGAGACGACCCGACTCCGGAGGGGATGAGCACGTGCGCGGCCCGGACCTCCTCGGGTGTCGTAAAGCGATCTTTGTGGGATAGATAGTACTGACGAATCGCCGCGGGCGCGACGCTCACCGGCGGATCCTTCGGCAATCGCCGCACCACCAGATAGTCGAGCACGAACCGATCGGTCGACATGTACGAGGCGATATGCTGGCGATAGTAGTCTTCGAGCTTCCGCTCCTTCGCCGTCTCGGCCTCACGCTGCAATTCGGCGACGAGGGTATCGCGTGCGACGGCGAGCGGCGGCACCGCGCCCGGTACGATCGCCGTCACCTGATAGACGGCAACCGACGACCCGAAGGAAATCGGGCCCAGCAAATGCCCGACACCCGCCTGCACCGCGAGCCGGCCCAGGCTGTCCGGGTAGAGCGGATTCCCGTGTGCGAGGCCGATGTAGACCACCGCACTATCCACGGTCACGTGATCGGTTCCACGCTTGTCTGTCCCGCCGCTTGCCATCAGGCGCGCGGCCACGCGCTGCGCTTCCGCGCGCGCCGCCTCGTCGGCGCGGGCGAACGCGACCCGAGCCCGCACCTGCTCGTGCACTTCGTCCAACGGCTTCGACGCACGCGTGCTGTCGATGAAGTCTTCCAAGTGCTGGCCGTAGTAGGCCACGATGTCCTTCTCGTCGACCTCCGACAGCGGCACCGTGAAATCGCTGCGGCGCACCCGGAAAGCGGTCAGATGGACTTCGGCCGAGCGCAGCGCCTCGCGCCGCCGCATGTACCGTCGCGTGATGTCGTCCTCGGTGATGCCCTTCTCGACCTGCACGATGGTGTCGGGACGAATCACCATCAACTGCCCGGCACGCACCGTCATGTACCGCGTGTAGAGCGTGCGCAACGAATCGTCGCTGACTTGTCGCCCGAGTTCGTCACGTCGCGACAAGGTCAACATGTCGGCGGTCACCAGGCGACGGAGATTGGCGGCGATCTGCTTGTAATTCGACGCCGGGTCGGCCTTGTAGCGGGCGAACTTGTCCCAGTCGGTGCTGCCGTCGGCGTTCTTGAAGTAGTCGTTCGACGCCACCACGGAGTCGACCCGCGCCTCCGGAGCGACGATGCCCCGGCGCGCGGCCTCCTGCTTCAGCAGAGTCGCATCGATGATGTTGTTCAGCACCTCGCGGCGTGCGTGGGAGTCGACCTCCTGCGTGTAGTGGTCGCCGTATTGCTTGCGCAGGTTGGCAAAGTAGGCGGAGCCGAGGACATCGATGTTCTCCGCGGTGATGATCTCACCGTTGACGCTCGCGACCGGCGTCGGCGACTGTGCGTGCGCCGCTGGCCCGAAGAGCGCCAGGCAGACCGCGACTGCGGCGACGTTTCGCAGGATGCACCACTTCACGGGCGAATCTCCTCCTAGACGGCAAGATGACAACGCACCCGGTGTCCGGGCGCGAGTTCGCGCTCCTCGGGCACGCGCGTGCGGCATTCGTCGGTCGCCTTCCAGCACCGCGGATGGAACGTGCAGCCGCTCGGCGGATTCGCCGGGCTGGGCACGTCGCCGGTCAGCAGAATCCGTGACGGCTTGGCACCGACCCGCGGCACGGGCACCGCCGACAACAACGCTTGCGTGTATGGATGCTTCGGCGTTGCATACAGCTGGGCCCGGTCCGCGATCTCGACGATGCGGCCGAGATACATCACAGCGACGCGGTCGCTGATGTGCTCGACCACCGACAAATCGTGCGCCACGAAGATGTACGTCAGCCCGAGGTCGCGCTGGAGATCCTGCAGCAGATTCAGGATCTGCGCCTGGATCGACACGTCGAGCGCCGACACCGGTTCATCGGCGACGATCAGCCGCGGGTTGACCGCCAACGCACGCGCCACACCGATCCGTTGGCGCTGCCCTCCGCTGAACTCATGCGGATAGCGCCGCGCGTAATCCGGCGACAGCCCGACGAGCCGCAATAGTTCCGCGGCGCGCTCCTTGGCGGCCGCGCCCTGGGCGATCCGGTGCACGCCCAGCACTTCCGTGAGCATCCCCCCGACCGTGATCCGCGGATTGAGCGAGCTGTATGGATCTTGGAAGATGATCTGCATGTCGCGCCGCAACGCGCGCATCTCGCGTCCCGGCAGCGCAAAGATCTCCCTGCCATCGAACCACGCCTGCCCCGCGGTGGGTTCCACCAGCCGCAACAGCGTGCGCCCCGTGGTGGTCTTGCCGCAGCCGGATTCGCCCACCAATCCGAGCGTCTCGCCGCGCCGGACCGTGAAGCTCACGCCATCGACCGCCTTGACGGCCCCGACCGTGCGACCGAACACGCCGCGCTTGATGGGAAAGTGCTTCACCAAGCCGCGCACGTCGAGGAGTGCGTCGGCGGAGGGCGACTGCATCTCGTTCATGCCTGACTCCCGACTGCGAGCTCGCCGGCCCGGAAGCACCGCACCTGATGCGCCGAATCGCCACCCGGCGCCATCTCGAGCGCCGGCAGCGCGCCACTGCACGCCGCGACGGCGATCGCACACCGCGGATGGAACGGGCAGCCGCTGGGGAACTCGGCCGGATTCGGCACCGTCCCCGGGATCACTCGCAGCCGGTCACGCCCCGCCGACATCGCCGGCAGCGATTCGAGGAGGCCGACCGTATAGGGGTGTTGCGGCCGCGCGAAAATGTCCGCGACCGGCGCGTATTCGACGATGCGGCCCGCGTACATGACCGCCACGCGATCCGCGACCTCCGCCACCACGCCGAGATCGTGCGTGATGAGCAGGACCGCCATGCCCATCGACTCTTGCAGGGACGCGATGAGTTCGAGGATCTGCGCTTGGACGGTGACATCGAGCGCGGTGGTCGGTTCGTCGGCGATCAGCAGCGCTGGATTGCACGAGAGCGCCATGGCGATCATGACGCGCTGGCGCATGCCGCCCGAGAGCTGGTGGGGATACTCGTCGACCCGTTGCTCGGGCGCCGGGATGCCGACGCGCTTCAGCATCTCGATCGCGCGGGTTCGCGCTTCGGTCTTCCCGACCTTCTGGTGCAGCGCGATGGCTTCGCCGATTTGGGCCCCCACGGTGAAGACCGGATTGAGCGACGTCATCGGCTCCTGGAAGACCATCGAGATTTCGTTACCGCGAATGGCGCGCATCTCGCGTTCCGGCAGCTGCAGCAAATCCTGGCCGCGGAAGCGGATCCGGCCCGCCTCGATACGTCCCGGCGGATTCGGCACCAAGCGCAGCACCGACAGCGACGTGACGCTCTTCCCGCAGCCCGACTCACCCACCACCGCGAGGGTTTCGCCTGCCGCCACCGTGAAGCTCACGCCGTCCACGGCGCGGACCACACCAGACTCGGTGCGAAACGTCGTGACGAGGTTGTCGACCGCCAGCAGCGGTTCACCGTGGCCCGCGGATGCCGCGCGCGGCGGCGGAGAGTCGTCGGACACGCGTTCCCTCACTTCCCCTCGATGCGGCGGGGATCGAGCGCATCGCGCAATCCATCGCCGAGAAAGTTGTACGCCATACTGGTGACGAAGATGACAAGACCGGGCGCGAAGACCCACGGGTACGAGGTCATCTGCGTCACCCCGCGGGCGCCATTCAGCATGTTGCCCCAGCTCGCGGTCGGTTCCTGGATGCCCGCACCGAGGAACGACAGGTACACCTCCGAAAGAATGTAGCCGGGGATCGCCACCGTCGCCGCCACGATGGTGAACGACAGCGTGTTGGGCAAGATGTGCCGCAACAGAATGCGCCCGGTGCCGAACCCGAGAGCCTGCGCCGCCACCACGTACTCGTTCTGCCGCAACGACAGCACCATGCCGCGAATGACGCGCGCCAGCGATGCCCACCCGATGAGCGACAGGAGCAGGACGATCACGAGATACATCTGCGACGACGACATCTCATTCGACGCCGGAAACGTCGCCCGGATCGCCAGGATCAGATAGAGATAGGGCATCGATTGCAGCAGTTCGGTGAACCGCATCATGAGCGTGTCCACCCACCCGCCGAAGTACCCGGCGAGCGCCCCCACGAACAGCCCGATGGCGAAGGTGATCAGCACGCCGAGCAGGCCGACACTGAGCGAAATCCGGCCGCCGAACACCACCCGCGAGAAGATGTCACGGCCGCTCGTATCGGCGCCCCAGACGTAGAGCCGTGCCGGAGCGTCGACGCCGAACACATGCCGCGTCCCGCGCACCCCACAGAATGTGTACGGCTCGCCCGTCGCGAGGATCCGCACCGGATAGGCGCGCGTGGTGTCCTCCTCGTAGCTGAAGAGGCCCGCGCTTCCGGGCCGCAAGGCGTAGACGAACGGGAACAGGTGCCACGTGCCGTTGGCCTCGCGCCAATGCAGGCGGGTCGGAGGCGCATAGCCGAATTCATTGTGCTGGAGCGAGGGGTCGTACGGGGCAACCCACGGTGCGCAGATCGCGCTCGCGTACAGCACGACGAGGACGATGGCGCCAAGCATCGCCGTGCGGTTCCGTCGCAGGTGACGCCACACGATGGCGCCGGGCGACTGCGGGGCGCGCGTCCTTGCCACGGCATCGCCGGTCACTGGCGCGGCGGGCCCGACCTCTGCGGCGATGCGGGCATAGTTCTGATAGGGACCGCGCAACGCGGCGAGCAGCTGCATGTCAGTCGAACTGAATCCGCGGGTCCGCCACCACGAGGAGCACATCCGCAATCAGGTTGCCGGCAATCAGCACGACGGTACCCATCAGCAGCGACGCCACCACCAGGTACATGTCGTGCGAGGTGTACGCTTCCAGGGTCAGCTGTCCGAGCCCCGGCCAGCCGAAGACCACCTCGACGACGAAGGATCCGGTCACCAGCGATCCCAGCGTGTAGCCGAACAGCGTGATCAACGGATTGAGCGCGTTGCGCACTGCGTGCCGGCGAATGACGGCCGACTCCGACAGCCCCTTGGCTCGCGCGGTCGTCACGTAATCCGCCCGCAGGACTTCGAGCAAGCTCCCCCGCATCTGTCGCATGCGCCCGGCCATCGTGATGCTGCCGAGCACGATGGCCGGCAGCACGAGGTGATGCAGCACGTCGAGGACGCTGCGCAGCGGCGTGAATCCCGCCGTATCCACCGCATGCATCCCGTTGATCGGGAACCAGTGGGTACGCGCCGCGAACATGATGGCGGCGAGTGCTGCCAACACCTCCGGGGTCGACAGCCCGACGAATGCCACGAAGCCCGCCACGCGATCCACCCAGGTGTTCTGCCGCACCGCCGCGAGGATGCCGAGCGGGATCGCGAGCCCCCACGTCACCACGGCCGCGGCCGCCGCCAGGAGCACAGTGTTGAGCAACCGTCCCTTGATGACCGCGAACACCGGCTGGTGGCGCGAGAACGACTCTCCGAAATCGAGGTGGACGAATACTTGGCGCAGGTAGAACGCGTACTGCACGTACCACGCGCGATCGAGTCCGAAGGCATGCCGCATCCGCTCGATCGACTCGGGACGGATGTTCGGATTCTCCATCTGCAACGACAGGTAATCCCCCGGCGCCAGGTGGATGATCAGGAACGCCAGCGACGAGACGCCGAGCAGCAGCGGAATCGTGTGCAGGAGCCGCTTGAGCAAAAAGGTGCGCATGTCAGCGGCACCCCGCGTCAGCCGCGGCTACGACGACGCCTTCCGGTAGATGCTGCGCAGATCCCACGTCACGCGCGGCGGCGTCGGCGCCGGCCGCACGTTGCCGAATCCGTCACGCACCGCGACGAACGCCTTCTGCGACGGCAGGTACACGAACACTGCCTGGTCGTTGATCATGCGCTGGATCTCGTCCCACAGCTGCTTGCGCCGCGTCTGGTCGAAGGACACGGTGAGCTCGTCGACCATCTGGTCGATCTGGGCTTCCCACGCGGTGGCCGGCTTGGACTGGCCGACGTGCCAGAAGTGCGTCATGCCGGAGGACTTCCACACGTTGACGCCGAGCGACGGGTCGGGCGGAATCCCCCCGGTCAGGCCGAGCAGCATCGAGTCGTACTGGAAGTCGCTTTGCGCGTGCGTCACCAGTTCATTGAACGCGATCGGCTGCGGGTTCACCTTGATGCCCACCTTGGCGAGATCCGCCTGCACGTCGGTGAGCATTTGCTTGCGCATGGTGTTCTCGGCGTTGGTCTGCATGTTGAATTCGAGTGCGTGTCCCTGCGCGTCCTCGAGGATGCCGTCGCCGTTGCGATCCTTGAAACCGAGTCCTGCGAGGATGGACTTCGCCTTCTCGAGGTCGTAGTTGTAGGCCGGCAAGTTCGGATTATGCCACCGCTTGTTGCCGGCGGTGGTCGGGCCCCAGTTGAGCACGCCGAGGCCGTAGAAGGCGTTCTTGATCATCGCATCGCGGTCGAGCGCGTACGAGATCGCCTTGCGGAACTGCTGGTTGTTGAACCACGCGTACTTGTACGCCGGCACCACCGGCGTCTTGCCATCCTTCTTGAAATTGAGATTCCACCAGATGAAGTTGGTGCTGAAGCTCACGCCGACATCGGTGACGGTGTAGCCCTTGGCGGCCTTCTGGAGCGTCGCGTAGTCCACCGCGCGCGGCGTCTCGAGCACGTCGCTCTCGCCACCCTGGAAGCGCAGGAGTTCCGCGTCCTGGTCCGGCACGATGGTGTAGACGACCTCGTCGAGATACGGCAGCCGCGTGCCGTCCTTGTCGACCGCGTAGTAGTAGGGATTGCGCTCGAACACCACCTTCTCGCCGCTCACCACTTCCTTCACGCGGAACGCACCGGAGGTCACGATCTGCGCGGGCGGCGTGTCGACACCGTAGGCCGCCATGAACGCCGCGCCGCCCTTCGCCAGCACCGGCTCGAGCACATGCTTCGGCATGCAGTAGATGTTGCCGGCGATGAGATCGGCGAACTGGCCGTACTTCACCGGGCAGCGGAAGATCACCGTCGAGTCGTCGGGCGTTTCGCACAGCACCGGCTGGCCGCCGATGAACAGCGCATCGTGGGTCGGCGTCGCGATCGTAGTGTCCATCACCACCCGGTACATGAAGGCGAAGTCGGCGGAGGTGATCGGGTGACCGTCAGAGAACTTGATGCCGCGCCGCAAGTGGAAGATCCACGACAGGCTATCCGGCGACAACTCCCATGACTTGGCAAGCGCCGGCACCGTCTGCTGCGTGATCGCGTCGTAGGTCACCAACCCATCGAACAGCTGGCCATCGACATCGCTGCTCGACTGCTCGTTGGCGACGATGTAATTGAAGGTCTTCGGCATCGCGATCTCGGTCACCACGATGCGGCCGCCCGGCGTGCCGGATGGCAACGTACTGACCCACGGATCTTCCGGCATCGGAAGGGAATCCACGCGCGCCGCCGTTCCGCCGCCCCCCTTGCCCTTCTTCCCGCAGCCCGCGCTCAGCGGTCCGCTCGCCACGAGCGCCACCAAGGCGGCAACGGCACACGCGGTGCCCATCCAGCTTTCCACACGACGCCGACGATCGATCGACATGGACATCCTCCGGATACGGCAAACAGGGGGCGCGGCAGGCCCGCGCGACGCGTCCGCCCTCGTGGCGAACGCGGAAGCGGCGAGTATAAAGAAGCCTCCGAAAAGCGTCTAGGCGCGCGCCGCGCTGTCCGATGTCGCGGCGGCGGCCGGGGTTGCCGTTCCCCGCACGGCCCAGGCATCCCACACCGGGTCTGGGCTCCCCGTCGTGGCCAATCGGTCGGCGCGTGCCCGCAGTGCGGCGGGCAGGCCGGTCCATCGGTCGGCGATCGGCACGTGCGCGGTCCAGGTCGCGATCAGTGCGTCCACGGCTTCATCCCAGGCAGCGGTGCGGCCGCGGGCTTCCGAGACACAGGTCGCGCGGCCGAGTTCGAGCGCCGCCTCGGCGCGATGGCGCCGGTCCACCGCGAGAAACTCGCCGAGCCGCCGGAAGCCCGGACCGAGCAGGAAGGAGCCGTGCTGCAGTGTCGCCTGCGGCCACCGCCGCTGTGCGCTGCCCACGATCTTGCGGCCATCGACGGCGACCTCCCAGCGCGAGGCGGAGGCGAAGCAGCTGCGGTAGCCGGCGCCGACCCGCGGCGGTGTCGAGGTCCGTACGATCTCCGCCGGCACTTCCAATCGCCGCAGGGCCTCGCAGAGCCACGTGCCCACGGTGGCGGCCACCGCTTCGCGGCCCGCCGCCGGCGACGCCATCGCGGCGTCGGCGTGCGGCCAGGTCACGCAATAGGTGACTTCGTCGTCGTGCAATACCGCCCGCCCGCCGGTGGGGCGCCGTGCCACGCCGACGCCACCTGCCGCGCACGCCGCGTCGTCGACCACGGTGTCCCGCGACTCGCTGCGGCCGAGCGTGATGGTGGCGGGGGCGAACGCATAGAGGCGGAGCACCGGCACGCCGGTAGTGACGGTGTGTTCCAACTGCGCGACATCGGCGGCCATGTTCCACACGCCGTCTCGCGCGTCACACACAGCGACGATCCATGGCCGCGTCGGGAGGTTCGGGGCTTCGGACATGGCGGCTCGCCCTGACACGCTCGCGGCGCGGAGGCTCTCCCCCGCGCCGCTCTCGCGTCCTAGGCTGTGGCTCGCGTGGCCGGCGGCGTCCACCGCACGTCGAGATCGCGTGCCGCGCGTGCCTCGTCCAAACGGCCGACCGGCGTCACGTGCGGCGCGCCGCGCACGACATCCGGCTCGCTCTCCGCCTCGCGCGCGATCTGCCGCATGACCTCGGCGAACCGGTCGATGGCCGCCTTCGGTTCCGATTCGGTCGGCTCGATCATCAGTGCTTCCTCGACGATCAACGGGAAGTAGATCGTCGGCGCGTACATCCCGAAGTCGAGAATGCGCTTGGCGATGTCGGTCGTGCGCACCCCCAGCGCCTTCTGCCGGCGGCCACTCAGCACGAACTCGTGCATGCAGGGTCCGTGATACGGTAGGTCGAAGTCGGCACGCAGCTGCGACATCAGATAGTTGGCATTGAGCACTGCCTGCGTCGACATCTCGCGCAACCCCTCTGGGCCAAGCGTCACGATGTACGCCCACGCGCGCAACAGCACACCGACGTTGCCGGCGAACGAGTGCATGCGGCCGATCGACAGCGGCCGGTTCTCGTTCATCACGTAGCGTTCGCCGTGCTTCTCGACGTGCGGAATCGGCAGGAACGGCTCGAGTGCCGCGGTCACCGCGATCGGCCCGGCGCCCGGCCCGCCGCCACCGTGCGGGGTCGAGAACGTCTTGTGCAGGTTGGTGTGCATGATGTCGTAACCGAGATCGCCCGGACGCACGTGACCGACGAGCGCGTTGAGATTCGCGCCGTCCATGTACATGAGTCCGCCCGCCGCGTGCACCTTGCGTGAAATCGTCTCGATGTCGGTCTCGAACAGGCCGAGCGTGTTCGGATTGGTGAGCATGAGCAGAGCGACGGTGTCGTCGAGTGCGCGGTCGAGCGCGTCGAGGTCGACGCGGCCGTGCGCGTTCGACGGCAGTGCGCGCACGTTCATCCCGGCGGCCCGTACGCTGGCGGGGTTCGTGCCGTGCGCGGAGTCGGGAATGAGGACGGTGCGTCGCGTGGTGTCGCCGCGGTGGTCGTGGTAGGCGCGCGTCACCAGCAACCCCGCGACCTCGCCCTGCGATCCCGCCGCCGGCACCAGGCTCACCGCCGGCAAGCCGGCGACCTGTGCGATCGCCTGCTGCAGTTCGTACAGCAGCGCCAGCAGACCTTGCGTCCAGCCATCCGGCATCAACGGATGCGAGGCCGCGAATCCCGGCAGCCCGGCGACCTCGTCGTTCACCTTCGGGTTGTACTTCATCGTGCACGAGCCGAGCGGGAAGAAGCCGCGCTCGATGTTGTGGTTGAGCGTCGACAGGCGCACGTAGTGGCGCATGACGATGTTCTCGGTGACCTCCGGCAAGCGCGGCGCCTGTCGGCGGAGCAGCGATGCCGGCAGCAGCGTGTCGAGCGGCTGTGTGGCCTCGGCTTCCGGCAGATCGAGGGGCCGCGGAGATGTGCCGCGATGTCCCGGCCGCGAGCGCTCGAAGATGAGCGGCTCGACGATGGTGCCGCCCTCAGTCTGCGTCAGGATCTCGTTCATCGCGCCGCCTCCATCGCCGGCGCGACGCCGACGCGGCCCAGCACATCCACCAGACGATCGACATCCGCGACGGTATTGCGATCCGTGCAGGCGATCAGCAGTTCATGGGTACGCGCTGCGTCGAAGCGTGACATCGGGATGCCGCACAGCACTCCGTCGTGCGCCGCGGCGTCCACGACATCCGCTGCGGCGATCGGCGTGCGCACCACGAACTCGCGGAAGACGGGTGGCTGGGTCACCAGCGCATACCCGGGCAGCGCCGCGATGCGGTCCGCCGCGTGGCGCGCCACGCGCAGACAGCGCTCGGCGACCTCCCGCAATCCTTCCGGGCCGAGCGCCGCGAGGTGCACGGTGGCCGCGAGGGCGAAGAGCCCTTGATTCGTGCAGATGTTCGACGTCGCCTTCTCGCGCCGGATGTGTTGTTCGCGCGTCTGCAGGGTGAGCGTGAACGCCCGGCGTCCCTGCGCGTCCGCCGTCCGGCCGACGATGCGGCCCGGCAGGCGGCGAATGTGCTCCATCTTCGACGCGAAGAAGCCCACGGCCGGACCGCCGTAGGTCGGACGCGTCGCCAGCGCCATCGCCTCGCCGACTGCGAGATCGGCGCCCCATTCGCCCGGCGGCGTCAACAACGCCAGCGACACCGGATCGACCACGGCGACCACCACCGCCCCGGCCGCTTTCGCGGTGGCCGCGTACGCGCGGAGATCGTCGACCGCGCCTTCGAACGCGGGTTGCGGCAGGATGACGCACGCGGCGCCTTCGGCCTCCGCGGCCGTCAGCGGCGCGACACGCCCGCCTGGCGCGGCGAGTTCGACGATGCTGGCGCCGGTGGGCTCGAGCAGCGTGTGCAGCACCGCGCGGTAATGCGGGTGCAGCGCCGCCGACACCACCACGCGCTGGCGGTTGGTCGCGCCGATCGCCAGTGCCGCCGCCTCCACCGTCGCGGTGGCACCGTCGTACATCGACGCGTTGGCGACATCCATGCCGGTGAGCTCGGCGATCATCGTCTGGAATTCGTAGATGACCTGCAGAGTGCCCTGGCTGACCTCGGGCTGGTACGGCGTGTAGGCGGTGGCGAACTCGGAGCGCGACATGACCTGGCGCACGAACACCGGCACGTAGTGGTCGTACGAGCCGCCGCCGAGGAACGAGATCGGACGGCGCGCCGCCACGTTGCGGGTCGCGTGATCCGCGGCGATGCGCAGGAGATCCGCTTCGGCGAGCGGTCCCGGAACTTGCAGCGCATCGCTGCGGCGCAAGTGCGCCGGCACCGGCGCGAACAAATCGTCGATGGACGCGACGCCGATCGCCGCGAGCATCTCACGGCGTTCGGCATCGGAGGCGGGGATGTAACGCATGGGTGCTTAGTGACTCCCGGTGTGCGCGGCGTACGCCTCGGCATTGAGCAGATCGGACGGAGCGCCGCCGCTCAACCGAACCTTGATCAGCCAGCCGCCCTCGTACGGTTCGCGATTGATGATGCTCGAATCGGCGGCGATGGCCGCGTTCGCTTCGACGACCTCGCCGGCCACCGGCGAGAACAGGTCGCTCACCGCTTTCACCGCCTCGATCACGCCGAATGCTTCCATCGGCGCCAACGTGCGTCCGGCCTGCGGCAACTCGACGAACACGATGTCGCCCAGTTCGGTCTGCGCGTAGTCGGTGATGCCCACCGTGGCGACATCGCCTTCGATCTTCACCCACTCGTGTTCGCGGGTGTACAGCAGGTCCGCCGGAATCCCCACGTCGTCCTCCTTCACACGTCCGGTGTGTGGCGCACCGCCGCGCGGCACGCCGACGGCTTACTTGTGCGACGCCTTCTGATAGAAGGGCCGCTTCACCACTTCGAGATCCACCAGCGCGTTGCGCACCGACACCTGCAGCCGCGTGCCGAGCTTGCTGCGGTCGCTGCGCACGTACGCCATGCCGACCGCGCGCTCGAGGCTCGGTCCGAACGTGCCGCTGGTGACGAAACCGACTTCCTCGCCCTCGCTGAGCACCGCGGCGCCGTGACGCGGAATCGCGCGCGCATCGCCGGCCAGGAAGCCGACGAGCTTGCGCGCCGGGCCGGCTTCCTTCTCCGCGACGAGGATGTCGCGGCCGATGAACGACGGCTTGTCCCACTTCACCGTCCACCCGAGCCCGGCTTGCACCGGCGTCGTCGTCTCGTCGATATCGTTGCCGTAGAGGCAGTAGCCCATCTCGAGGCGGAGCGTGTCGCGCGCACCGAGGCCGGCGGGCCCCACCGCGAGGTCCGCGCCCTGCGTCTCGAGGCGCTCCCAGAACTCGGCGGCGCGTGCGGCCGGAATCACCAACTCGAAGCCATCCTCGCCGGTGTAGCCGGTGCGGCCAACCTGCAGCGTGGCGCCGTCCACCATCGCATTCATGCACGTGTAGTAGGCGAGATCACGGATTGCCTCGCCGGCGACGCGCGCCACCAACTCCTCCGCGTGCGGGCCTTGCACCGCGACCAGCGCGGTTTCCGCGGTGCGGTCGGTGAGCGTCACGCCAGATGGAAGATGCGCGAGCATCCACGCGCGGTCCTTGTCCGCATTCGCCGCGTTGACGATGACCAGGAAGTGATCGCCGAAGTTGTAGATGAGCAAATCGTCGAGGATGGTGCCGTCCGGTTTGCACAACGGCGAATAAAGCGCCTTCCCTTCCGGAAGGACGCCGACGCCGTTGGTCACCAGCTCGTCGAGCGCGGCACGCGAACCGGCGCCGCTGACGTAGAACCGTCCCATGTGCGACACGTCGAACAACCCGACGCTGGCGCGCACCCGGCGGTGCTCGTCGACGATACCGCTGTACTGCATGGGCATCTGCCATCCGGCGAAGTCGACGAGGCGGGCGCCGCGCGCCCGGTGAACGGCGTTCAGTGGTGTGGTCTGCGGCACGGCGGGCCCCCGAGGAAAAACGCACAAGTCGTGAAGGCTCGCAGACTAAAGACGCCCTCCGGAGGTGTCAAGGACAGGTCCGGACGCAACACGGCCCGGACGGAGACCAAGCTCCCTCCGGGCCGTCCGGACGTCGTGGGGCGGGGGCTACTTGTAAAGCGCCTTGATCTTTGCCCACGCGGTCGGCACCACGCCGGTCGTGGCGACGTGCACCGTCCCCACCATGCCGAGTCCCTCGTGCGGACCGCAGAAGTACGGGTAGTCGCCCGCGGTGTCGAAGGTGTAGTCGAAGGTGTCACCGGCCTTGCTCAGGCCATGGTCGAAGAGGGATCCGGCATCCGGATCGCCCGAGCCCGCACCATACGTCACCGTGTGAAAGCCGAGCGAGGGCATGGTCCAGTGCACCGTGTCGTGCAGGCCGATGGTAACGTCCTTCGGGGTGAACGCGAAGTTCGAGACGGTGACCGTGGTGGTCGCGGCTCCCGCCGCACCTGCACACACCACGCTCGTGAGCACTGCCAGCATGCACCGTCGGATCATGGAATCTCCTCCTCCTCGCCGTCGCGCGCCGACGCGGCGCCCCCTGCATCCTACCAAATCTGCTGGCCCGAAAGCACGCACGGCGGCGCCGCAGGATAGCTCTGCAGCGCCGCCTCCTGCGGTTAGTCGAGCCGGGTGAGGCGGCCGGTGGTCACGCCGCCCGCTCCGCTGACCCGGTAGAAATACTGCCCCGCCGGGACGCGCTTGCCATCCGCGCGCTGGCCGGACCACGCGAACCGCTGCGCTCCCGCCGCCGCTTCGCCGCGGAACAACTCGGCCACCGCACGGCCTTGGGCATCGAGGACTTCGACGGCGATCGCCCCGGCCCGCGCCAACCCGAAGCTCAGCACCACGCCGCCGCGCGAGGGGTTGGGGAACGCGTGCGTCTCCACCGACACCGGTCCACGCGGCTCTTCGGCGCCGCTGGCTTGCAAGGTGATGCTGCCCACCATGCCGAGTTCGGCGTGCGGGATGCAGTGGTACGCGAGGGTGCCGGTGGTGTCGCTCACCACCCAGCGGAACGTGGCCCCCACGTTCATCGCCCCGGAGTCGAATAGGACGCCCTCGTCGCCTCCGAGATACGTGCCGCTGGTGACCGTGTGGATGGTGTGCCCGACGTTCGTCCACTTGATGGTGTCCCCCGGCGCCGCGGTGATGGACGCGGGCGAGAAGAAGAAGGACTGCGTGGTGAGGTTGTCGTTGACCTGCACGTCGATCCGCTTCGGCGTGGTGGTCACGACGCTGACGCTCCCCTTCATTCCGAGCACTTCGTGCGGAACGCAGAAATACGGAAACTTGCCGGTCGACGTGAAGACTTTGCGGTAGGTTCCGCCGGCCGAAAGCGCCCCGGAGTCGAACGCGACACCCGCATTCGGATCGTTGATGCCGTAGCCGCTGGTCGCGGTATGGACCTGCACGCCGGTGTTCTTCCACTCGACGGTATCGCCGACCACGATGGCGACGTTTTGCGGCGAGAAACTGTACTCGGCGACGTTGATGGTCACCTTCTTGGGCTTCGCCTCGGCGGTGCCGGCAATCGCCAGGCACACGACGGCCGCGGGAAGCGCACGGCGGAACCACTGCGCCATGAGGTTCTCTCCTTTCGCTGGGCAGTCCTCCGCACCGCGATTGGCGACGCGCCTTGCACGCGCGACAACTCGCGCGTCGGGCCGAGGCCTCGCGTGGGGTGCGGACGGATGGAATGGATCGTGGGGTTCACGCAGGGCCGCGCGATGCACGTGGGGTGTGCGGCGGCCGGGAGCGAACGGCAGCGAGAGGACTACGAGAGGACGGCACTGCATCGCGCACCGAGCGGGAGCCAGCGCGCGGTCCGTGTCGCGGGAGGCGAACGCGAACGGGAGTGACCCTAACAAATGGCGCGGCGCCGCGTCAATGCGCGCGGCACCGCGTACCCTGGAACCGTCGCGCCCTACGGCGTGAGGACGATCTTGCCGGCCTTGCCCTCGGCCATCAGCGTCATCGCCTCGTCGATTTCGTGCATCTTCTTCCGGTGCGTGATGACCGGCGCGAGGTCGAGGCGGCCTGAAAGGAGCAGCCCTTCCATGGTGTACCACGTGCTGAACAACCGGCGGCCATTGATCCCATGCACACGAGCGGAACGGAAGATGATGCCGTTGGCGAGATCGATCGGCACCGGCTGCGTCGGCAAGCCGAACAGCACGATGTCGCCACCGCGCCGCAGCATGCGGAACGCCTGCTCGATCCCGCTCGGGTGCCCCGACATCTCCCACACGACGTCGGCCCCATGGCCGTGCGTCTCGTCCATGACTTCCTCGACCGCGTCCTGCGGGCCGCTCTCGACCAGCCGTGTGGCCCCAAGCGTGCGCGCCAACTCGAGGCGATACTGGTTCGGGTCGATACCGATGACCGTGCGCGCTCCCATCGTGCGGGCCAGCGCCGCGCCCATGCAGCCGATCGGTCCACAGCCAACGATCGCCAGCGACGCACCCGCGAGCGGTGCGGTCTGCGCGACGTGGACGGCGTTGCCGATCGGGTCGAGGATTGCCGCGATCTCGGTCGAGATGGCATCGGGGATCGGCCAGGCATTCTGTTCCGGCACCACCGCGAATTCGGCGTGGCCGCCGTTGACGTCCACGCCGAGGATCGAGCCACGCTCGCAAATGTGGCCGAGGCCGGTGCGGCAGGTGTAGCAAAGACCGCAATAGATGTGACCTTCGGCGGTGATGCGCTGGCCGACCCGCACCGTGTGCACTTCGGCGCCCACCTCGACGACGCGTCCGGTGAATTCGTGCCCGACGATCACCGGCGGCTTGAGGCGCGACGCCGACCACGCATCCCACTTATAGATGTGCAGGTCGGTGCCGCAAATGCCGGCCGCTTCGACCTTGAGCAACACGTCGAACGGTCCGATGCGCGGGCGTTCGACCTCTTGGTACGTCAGGCCCGGGCCGGCCGTCGTCTTCACCAGCGCGTGCATGGTGTCCGTCGTCACCGTCATGCTCCCCATCCGCATGCCCCTCCTACCGCGCGCGGCCTCCACCACGTCGTGACACGGACGGCGTGGCACCGAGCTCCTCGCGCAGTGCCTGTCCGGTGTACGACGCCGCCACGGCGGCAATCTCCTCGGGCGTCCCGGTCGCGATGATGCGCCCGCCCTCCTCGCCGCCTTCCGGCCCGAGGTCCAGAATGTAATCGGCCGACTTGATCACGTCGACATTGTGCTCGATCACCAGCACCGTATTGCCGACATCGACCAGACGCGCCAGCACTTGCAGAAGCAAGCGCACGTCCTCGAAGTGCAGGCCGGTGGTCGGCTCATCCAGAATGTACAGCGTTCGCCCGGTGGCGACGCGGGAAAGCTCGGAGGCCAATTTGACGCGTTGGGCCTCGCCACCCGACATCGTGGTGGCCGACTGCCCGAGGTGCAGGTAGCCAAGACCGACGTCGCGCAGTGTCTCGAGTTTCCGCTTGAGCGATGGAATGCTACTGAAGAAGGTACACGCATCGTCCACCGTCATCTCCAGCACGTCGGCGATCGATTGCCCGCGATACAGCACTTCCAGCGTCTCGCGGTTGTAGCGGCGCCCGCGGCACACTTCGCAGTGCACGTACACGTCGGGCAGGAAGTGCATCTCGATCTTGACCGTGCCGTCACCCTGGCACGCTTCGCAGCGCCCGCCCTTGACGTTGAACGAGAACCGCCCCGGCCCGTAGCCGCGCATGCGCGACTCTTGCGTCTGCGCGAACAAGTCCCGGATGAAGGTGAAGAGGCCGGTATAGGTAGCGGCGTTCGAGCGTGGCGTCCGTCCGATCGGCGACTGGTCGATCGCCACGACCTTGTCGATTGCATCGAGGCCGCGCACCTCGTCGTGCGCCCCCGGCGGATCCTGGGCGCCGTGCAGCGACTGCGCCAGGGCGCGATACAAGATGTCGTTGACGAGCGTGCTCTTGCCGGAGCCCGAGACGCCCGTCACCACCACGAGCTGCCCGAGCGGAATCCGCGCGTCGACGCGATGCAGGTTGTTCTCGCGGGCGCCGCGCACCTCGATCCACTTGCCGCTGCCGGACCGGCGCGTCGGCGGCACGGCCACGGCCGCGGCTCCCGACAGGAAGCGCCCGGTGAGGGACGCGGGTCGCGCCATGACTTCCGCCGGCGTTCCGGCGGCGACGACTTCCCCCCCGTGCCGACCAGCGCCCGGCCCGAGGTCGACCAGGTAGTCCGCCGCCAGCATGGTGTCCTTGTCGTGTTCGACCACGATCACGGTGTTGCCGAGATCGCGCAGCGCGAGCAGCGTGCGCAGCAATCGCAAATTATCGCGGTGGTGCAGGCCGATGCTGGGCTCGTCGAGGATGTAGAGCACGCCGGTCAATCCGCTGCCGATCTGCGTCGCCAATCGAATACGCTGCGCCTCGCCGCCCGCCAACGTCGCCGCCGAGCGGTCGAGCGTCAGGTAGCCGAGTCCGACGTCTGCCAGGAACGACAAACGCGTGCGAATCTCCTTGAGGATTTGCGTGGCGATCGTCGCCTCGCGGTCGCTGAGCGTCAGGCCAGACACGTGCGCGAGCGCCGCCTTCACCGACAGCGTCGTCATGTCGGCGATCGACTGTCCGCCCACCAGCACCGCGAGCGACGACGGCTTGAGCCGCTTGCCGCCGCACGTCTGGCACGGATGCAGCCCCATGAAACTCTCAATCCATTCGCGGATGCCTTCGCTGCCGGTCTCGTGGTAGCGCCGCATCAGATTCGGGATCGCCCCTTCGAACGAACCGCGATACTGGTAGCGGCTCTTCTTTCCCTTGAAGTCGAAGTTGTACTCAGCCTCGCCGGACCCGTGCAGCAGGATCTTGCGGACCGGTGCTGGCAGCGTCTTCCACGGCGTGTCGAGTGAGAACTTCAGCTCCTTGGCGAGTGACTTGAGCTGCACGCCGACCCACATGCCATCGCCCTTGCCCCAGGGTGCCACCGCTCCCTCGGTGAGCGACTTGGTTGCATCGGGCACCACGCGCCGCTCCTCGACCTCGAGTTTCACGCCGAGGCCGCTGCAATCCGGGCACGCGCCGTAGGGACTGTTGAATGAGAACATGCGGGGCACGAGTTCGTCGTACGCGATGCCGCAGGCGACGCAGGCGTGCTTCTCGCTGAACACGAGTTCGTCCCCGCCCTGTATCGCGACCCGCACCACGCCACCGCCGGCGTTCACTGCAGTCTCCAGCGAATCTGCGATGCGCCGCGTCTGCGACGCGTCGACGCTGAGGCGATCGACCACAATTTCGATGGTGTGCTTCTTGTTCTTCTCCAAGGCGATGTCGTCTTCGAGGTCGCGAATGCTGCCGTCGATCCGCGCGCGCAGGTAGCCTTGCTTCCGCGCGTGCTCGAGCTCTTTCTTGTACTCGCCCTTGCGGCCGGTCACGAGCGGGGCGAGCACTTGAAGTTTGGTGCCGGCGGGCAACGCCATCACACGATCGACCATTTCCTGGACGGTCTGGCGGCTGACCACCGCACCGCACTGGGAGCAGTGCTGCACGCCGATGCGCGAAAACAACAGACGCAAGTAGTCGTAGATCTCGGTGATCGTCGCCACCGTCGAGCGCGGATTGCGTCCGGCGGTGCGCTGCTCGATCGAGATCGCGGGCGACAGACCTTCGATCTGGTCGACGTCCGGCTTTTCCATTTGCCCGAGGAATTGACGCGCGTATGCGGAGAGCGACTCGACGTAGCGCCGCTGCCCTTCCGCGTAGAGGGTGTCGAACGCGAGCGAGGACTTGCCGGACCCGGACACGCCGGTGATGACCACCAGCGCGTTGCGCGGCAAAGTCAGCGAGATGTTGCGGAGGTTGTGCTCGCGGGCTCCACGGATGACGATCGCGCCGGGCGACGGTGCCGGACCACGCACCGGTGCGGGCGCAACGGAGCGGCGGGACGTGGATCCTGCGGCGGGTGTACGCGAGGCGGCGGGGCTCATGCAGGCCTCCGCCGCGAGAAGTCAGTGCCGGTCATGGGGCGGCAGTATACACGCCGGGCGGCACATCCGTTCACCAAATCGCCCGGGCGAAACGAAGATTTACTTCGCGCGCGGCTCCAGGAGCCGGCAGAAGGCGTTGTACAGGAGCGCGAACGCGCCAGCCACGACCATGCCGTAGACGAACGCCCACACCATCCCGACGACGCAGCCACCGGGCGTCAGGCTGTAGCCAGGAAAGAACTTGCGCAGGAGTAAGAGCGTCTGGCCGCCCTCGACCTGCATGGCGCGCACGGACGCCAGCAAGACGCCGCCGCTGGTGACCACGCCGGCAGCCAGGCCCACAGCCAACGGTCGCAAACTCATGCTCGTGTCACTCCTCCGCGGGACGAATCGGTTCGGGAACTGCTCCGACGTGCTCCACCATACCACCTCCCGGCGGGACGCGTCCCGTTCCGTGCTCCGGGCCGGGCGAGCACGCGCACTCGATGCGCCGGAGCGTTCGCCATGCCGACCACGTGGCCACACAACCGATCGCGCCCCACGCGGCCCCGGCGACCCAATGCCCGCCTGGCGCTTCGACAGCGTCCCGCGACATGGCACCTGAGCCCGCCAACCCCGCCGCCAGCACCACGATGCCGGCATTGACGCACACATGGACGATGACACCAGGCAGGACGCTCCCCATTGCCCAGGCGCCCCGCGCCAGGAGGAAGCCCATGACGGCAGTCGGCAGAAGTTTGAACGGCTGGACGTGCGCCAGGGCGAACGCCGCCGTCGTCACGCCGACCGCCCATCCGCGCGAGCCCCCCGCCCCGAGCCATGTCAGGCCGAACCCGCGAAACATCAATTCCTCGGCCACCGGCGCCAGGAGTCCGACCGGAACGACGAGCGCCCACGGATGCGACAAGATGCCCCGCGCGAGATCGGCATATGCGTCCGCCGACGTCTCGACCGCCGGAATCGCCAGGACGCAGGCAACCGAGAGCGCCGCGTACGCCAGCACGACGTCCCGCATCCAGCGGGAGAGCAGCGGCCGTGCGGCGACCGGAGGAGCCTGGAGCCGCAGAGCCCGCCGCAACGGCAACGCGATCAGCGTGCTGCTCGCGAGCACGACGCCGAGAGCGAGCAGCTGTCCCCACGTCCACGCGGCGAGGTGCCGATCGCGCCAGTGATACGCCAAACCGGGCGCGACAGCGAACAGCACGAACACGCTGACGAAACCGACGAGCCGGAGCCAGAGCGGCTGCGCCCGCGGCTCCAGGGTGTCGCCAAAGCTATTCGTAGCGCAGCGCCTCCACTGGATCGAGTGACGCAGCCTTCAACGCCGGATACGTCCCGAAGAACAGCCCGACGGCCGCGGAGAATGCGACGCCGACGAGCGGTGTCCACAGTGGCACGCCCGAGGGCAGGTGCGTCAGCGCCGACACCAGCGCCGCCACCCCGAGGCCCAGCAAGACCCCGAGAACACCTCCCACCGCAGTGAGCGTCGACGCCTCCACCAAGAACTGCCACAGGATGTCGCTGCGCCGCGCGCCGATCGCCTTGCGCATGCCGATCTCGTGGGTGCGTTCCCGCACGCTGACCAGCATGATGTTCATCACGCCGATCCCGCCGACCAGCAGCGCGATCGACGAGATGAACATGAGCACCGTGAAGAATCCGCCGGTGATTTGGTCATAGAGCTTGAGGAACGTATCCGAGGTGAGGATCTCGAAGTCGTCGGGTTTGTCGGCCCGCACGCCGCGGCGGCGGCGCAGGAGTTCCGTCACCTGGTCGATCGCCGGCTGCACCGATTCCGCGCCGCGGGCTTTGATCGCGAGATAGAAATACTGATCGCTGCCGAAACGCTTTTCGCTCGTGGTGTACGGAATCACCACGACGTCGTCCCATGAGTCGCCCAGGAGTTTGCCGCGCTTCTCGAAGACGCCGACGACCGTAAACGTGCTGCCGCCCAGCCGCACGTTCTTCCCGATCGGGTCGCTCGTGAACACCGCCTCTTCGGCGTCCGTTCCCAGCACGCACACGGCCGCGGAGCGCCGAACCTCTTCGTCCGTGAAGAAGCGCCCCCGCTCGACGAAGGTGTTGTTGGTTTCCTGGTACGACGCGGACGCGCCGACGGTCTCCATCGGCTGGCTGACCTTGCCGCGGTACGACAAGCGCACGCTGGTATCCCAGCCCGGCGACACTTCCTCGACCGCGGGGCAATAGGCGGCGATGGCACGCGCATCGTCGGTGGTGAGCTTCTTGCGCGCTCGCACACTGTCCGGCACCGCGCCAGGGCCGCCGCCGCCCGAGTAGCGCGTCACGTAGATGACGTCGCTGCCGAGCGAACGCAGCTGCTTGGCAGTGGACGCATTGAGACCTTGGATGACCGCCACCATCCCGACCAGCGTGGTGACACCGACCACCACGCCGAGCACGGTGAGCGCCGAACGCAGCTTGTTCGCGCGCAGCGACATCAGGCCCATCAGGACGCCTTCGCGAAGGATCCGCCCCTGCGATGTGCTCCAGAAATTCGCCATCTACTCGTACCGCAGCGCTTCGATAGGATCGAGGCGCGCCGCCCGGGATGCGGGATAGATGCCGAAGAACAAGCCGACAGATGACGACACCAACAACCCGAGCGCAACCGACCACCATTCCACCTTGGCCGGCAGCGGCGAGAACTTGGCGATCGCGCCGGCGATCAGCGCGCCCATGAGCACCCCGAGCAGACCGCCCGCTCCGGCGAGGATCGACGACTCGATGAGGAACTGCTGCATGATATCGGCGCGCCGCGCGCCCAGAGACTTGCGGATGCCGATCTCGCGCGTTCGCTCGGTGACCGACACCAGCATGATGTTCATCACCACGATGCCGCCGACCAACAACGACAGACCGGCGATACCGATCATGGCGCCATAAAGTCCCGCGGTGAAGTTCTTGTAGAAGGTCAGGAACATCTCCGAACTCATGATCGCGAAATCGTCCTCGACGCCCGGGCGCAGGTGGTGCCGCCGGCGCATGATCGCCTTGACCTCGTCCTGCGCGGCGGGCGCCATGGCTTGGGAGGTCGATTTGAACAGGATGGTCGGCGAGAACCGGCGCTTGAACACGCGCTCGAACGCGCCGTACGGCACCTGCGCGATGTTGTCCTGCGACTGCCCGAGCACGCTTCCTTGCTTCTGGAAGAATCCGATCACTTCGAAGCTGCGCCCCTGCACGCGCACCGAGCGGCCGATCGGATCCGCGCCGCCGAAGAGGGCCTCCACGACATCGTGCCCGAGTACGATGACCTGCCGGCTCTTGAGTACGTCTTCACGTCCGACGCGGCGCCCCGCCGCCAACTCGGCCGACTCCATGTGTTCCATGCCGTCGGTGACGCCTTGCACGCCAACGTTGCCGCGCGTCGCCCTGCCGTACTTGATCTTGCCGCGGGCGAACGACTGCACCGCGACATACGCGACGTGCGGCGCGACTTCGCGGATTTCCTCGGCGTCCAGCAGCGTGAGATCCGGCCGCTTCTGCGCCTTTTCCCACTCGTCTTCGCTGGGGTTGATGCCGTACTTGTCGAGATAATTGACGTTGCTGCCGGTGTCGAGCAGTTTGTCCGCGACGTACTGATTCAGTCCCTGGACGATCGACACCACCGCGATGACCGCGGTGACGCCGATGATGATGCCGAGCAGCGTGAGGAACGACCGCAGCGTGTTGGCGCGGATCGACTGCACCGACAGCCGCAGGCTTTCCCCAAGGATCATCGCGCCTCCGCCGGCGTCCGGCGGGTATCCGACTCGATGCCGCCGTCATGGATGCGGACCACGCGATGGGCGTGCGCCGCGATCGACTCTTCGTGCGTCACCAACACAACGGTGTTCCCGGCGTTGTGGATGTCGCCGAGGATGCGCATGATCTCCTCGCCGGTCTTCGAGTCGAGGTTTCCAGTGGGTTCGTCCGCCAGGATGAGAGACGGATTGTTGACGAGCGCACGCGCAATCGCCACGCGCTGACGCTGGCCGCCGGAGAGCTGATTCGGACGGTGCGACATGCGCGAGCCCAATCCGACCGCCTCCAGCGCACCTTTGGCACGCGCGTGACGCTCGGCCGGCGGCGTGCCGTTGTAGATGAGCGGCAGTTCGACATTGGCCAGCGCCGTCGCGCGCGCGAGCAGATTGAACGTCTGGAACACGAAGCCGATCTCGCGATTGCGGATCCGCGCCAGTTCGTCGTCCGTGAGCGTGCGAATCTCGTGGTCATTGAGCTTGTAGGAACCCGACGTCGGCGTGTCGAGGCAGCCGAGGATGTTCATCAGCGTCGACTTGCCGGACCCCGAGGGCCCCATGATGGCGATGTACTCGCCGCGTTCGACCTGCAGGCTCACGCCGCTCAGCGCGTAGACCTTCTCGTCGCCAACGTCGTAGATCTTGGCGATATCGTGGATGTCGATTAGCATCAGGACTTCGAACCGCCCTTGTCGCTCACCGCCGAGACGACCTTGACCTTGGTGCCCACCTTGAGGGTGCGCAGGGTCTTGTACGGACCCGTGACCACGCGGTCGCCCTTCTTGACGTCGCCCACCACCTCGAAGTCGGTATCCCCGAGGAGGCCCGTGCGGACGTCGTGGAATGTGACCTTCGTATCCTTCCCCACCACGAACACGCCGATGCGATCCTTTTCCGCCTTGCCGGAGTTCTCGTCCTCGGCCTTCTTCGCGCGGCGGCCCTTCGCCCGCATCACCAGATCGCCCGGCTTGCGCGACACCACGGCCTGGATCGGCACCGTCAATGCGTTCGCCTTGGTCGCCGTCGTGATGTCGACGTCGCCCGACATGCCAGGTTTGACCTCGGGGACGGCATCGACGAATGAGATCTTGACCGTGAAGTTGGTCTTGGCCTCGGTGCCGATCGCTGCTTGGTTGCTGCCGCTCGCGGCGATGTCGCGGACACGCCCGCGGAAACTGGTGTCCGGTAGAGCGTCGACGGTGATCTTCACTTCCTGACCATTGCGCACGTTGACGATGTCCGCCTCGTCGACGTCCGCCCAGATCTCCATCTGCGACATGTCGGAAATAGTCAGCAGCACGGTACCCGGCTGGTTCATGGTGCCGATCACCGCCATCTCGCCGACTTCGACATTCAGTTCCGTCACGGTCCCGGAAATCGGCGCGTCGAACACGGTCTTGCTCAACTGATCCTTGGCGCGCCGCACCGCTTCGCGCGCCTGGTGCACGAACTCGCGATTGGCGTCACGCTCGGCACGCGCGGTGCGCATCTGCGTCTCGCTATTCTCGAGTTCCTGCGACGAAACCAACGACGACTTCGCCAGCGTCTGATTCCGCTTGTACGTAGCCTCGGCTTGCTGCAACGAGGCCTCACTCAGCCGCAGGCGCGCCTCCGAACTTGCGACGGAGGCCTGGGCTTCGTTCAAGCTCGCGCGCAGTTGCTCGTCATCGAGCGCAAGCAGGAACTGCCCCTTCGTCACATGGTCGCCTTCCTTCACGGCAAGGCGCGACACCTGCCCCATCGTGGTGGCCGAAATCTTGACGGTGCGTTCGGCCTGGATCGTCCCGGGCGCACGCACCTTCGACACGACGGTCTGGACTTTCGCGGCCTCCGCCTGCACCTCGGTGGCCTTGCCCTTGTTCTTGAGTACGTTACCGACGATCAGGCCCGCCAGCACGATGCCGGCCGCGACCCCGATCAGTACCTTGCGTCCGGTGGTCATCGCGTGCTCCCGATTCCCTCGACGAGCGACCGCCCTTCGGCCCTCGCCAGCGCGGCCTCCGCGACCTTCGCCTGCACCAGCGCGTCGATCAGCGACAAGCGCGCGCGCTTCAATCCCAGCTGCGCATCTTCGAGCTCCAGGCTCGTACCCGCGCCGACGCGGAAGCGCTCGCGCGAGAAGTCGTAGTCATCTTCGGCCGCGCTCACCGCGGTGCGCGCCGCTGCGACCTGCGCCGACGCCTGCTCCACGCTGGTGCGCGCCGCCACCAGGTCCGCCGCCGCCGCCTGGCGGCTCTCCTGCAACTGGAAATGCGCCTGCTCGGCATTCGCCGACGCCTGCCCGATGCGCGCCTTGTTGCCGATGACGTCGAAGATCGGAAGCGAGAACTGCGCGGCGTAGGTCAGCTGGAAGTTCTGGTTGATCGACCCGGGCAGCAGCCACGAGTTGGCGCTCCAGTTGTTCGACGCGCTCAAGGTCAACGACGGCAGGATCGACGCCTTCGCAGCGGAACGTCCCGCTTCGGCGGCCGCCACGCGCGCTTGCATCGCCCGGACATCGGCCCGGCGATCGATCACGCTGCTGACCGGCTCTGCACCCGCGGACGACTGCGGCGCCGCGTCGTCGATGTCGGTGACCACCGCAAGCGGAGCCGAGGGATCCACCCCGAGGGTCGCGGCCAAGCGCGCGCGCGACACCGACACGGCGTTCTCCGCGGCGATCGAGTCGACTTGCGCCTGCGCGAGGTCACGTACCGCCTTGGACACGTCGCCCCTCGATGCATTGCCCACGCCGTAGAACGCCTTGGCGCGCGTGGTGCGCTCCCGCGCGTTCCCGACCGCTTCGATCGCAACGTCACGCCGCTTCTCCGCGCCGACTAGATCGTAGTAGTGCTGCACGGTGGTGAAGGCAACGGTCTCTCGTGTGTCGATCAGCGAGGAATTGCTCGCCTCGAGCTCCTTGCGGGAGCGTCGCAGATTGCTCCACGTCGCGAAGGACAACACCTCGCTGGAGAGCGAGATGTCCATGCCATGGCTCTCCGGGTTGGTGTAGGACGGATGCGCTTGCCGGACGAACTTCTGGCCGAGGAAGTTGAAGGTCTGCGAATCGGCCTTGCTCACGTAGGTTTGCGTAACGCTGTACCCATAAGCGCCGAGCCGGGGCAGGATGCTGCCCCACGCACCGGTGACACCGGCCTCGCTTCCTTTCACGCCGGCCGCCGCCCCTTGCAGCGACGGATTGTGCGTCAAGGCGAGGCCGAGGCACTCCCGCAGAGTGAGCGGCTGGCCGGCGTCCGCCGCCCGCGCCGAGGCGGCGCCAGCGACCATCCCCACGCACACGACACCCACGAGAACACGACTGGAGATCACGAGAATTCCTCCACAACTGGAATCGCACTGCTGTCGAAGATGCACAACCGGCAGGAGGCAGCCTTCGGACCCCACGACGCGTGGGTCTCCGCTCAGGTTGCGCTCCCCCGGCACGAAATTGACATTGCCGGCGACGAGGCGATCAGGCGCGCGCCTGCATGCCTCCGAAAATCGCTGCCACCACCGCACCGATGGCCCACAAGATCCCGGCACACGTGTAGCCGAACGCACGCGGCCGACGAAACGCCGCCGCGACGCCTTCCGCAGTAACCGCGAGCTGCCACAGCATGAACGCTTCGACGGTACTCAACACGCCGCGCAGCATTCCCATCCCGAACGAGCCCGAATGCGGCGGAATCAGAAATCCTAGTCCGACGAGCGAATCCATCAGGGTCTGCATGTCCGCGGCATCGGTGCTCCCGGCACGCAGCAGGCGAACCGGCGTCTGGACGATCACGCTCACCATACCAATTAGCCCGGTCCACGCGATCACCGCGAACACCACACGGAATGTGGACTGCGCTCCAAGCACCAACGAGCCGAGGAAGTACAGGATCGCCGCCGCCAGGAGCGTCATGAGGACCGGCATGATCACCGCCATCGTAATCGTGATATAGGTGAAGACCGGTTTCGTCATCTGCTCTTCGATCTTGTCGAGTTGCTCTGCGGGCATGTCCGCGGACTTCTGTTCCATCGCCGCGATCTGCATCGGCACGATGATCGGCTTGTACGTGAGGCCGGCAGAGAGGCCGCTCAGCACCGCCGTGATGAGAAGCGGCACGAGCCACGACGGATTCGCCACTACCGCCGCCATCGTCTTGCGCGGTGCGGCGAACACTCCGAGAATCAGCGCCCCGATTCCGGGGCGGGGCGCGGGAACGACAGCCTCATCCATGGTGCGTCTCCTCTCTGCGCCGTTCCGGTCGCGGGGGGATGGCGAACGGTCGCCGGAGGACGCTACGGGGCTGCTGCTCCGAGTGTCAAGCGTCCGCGCGGGTGCGTGGTCACCCGACACCCACACGGCGCCCCACACGCTGCACGACCCCGAGCAATTGGGAGACCTCCGGCACGCCGAACGCCTTGCCGCATGCCGCGAATACGACCGCCCCGGCGGGAATCGTCACAGCGAGCTCGCCGGCACGCGCGGCGATCCCCGCCGTCCCCCACGCGCGTTCGAGGGCCCCGGCCAGGAACCAGACGCCGACTCCCATGACCGCGGATGCCGCAGCGATCCGCGCAGTCGCCCATCCGACGGCCCCGAGCCCCAGTGCGCCGACGCGGCGATGTAACACCGCCAACAGGATCGCGAGGTTCAGCGTCATCGTGACGCTCGTCGCCAAGGCGAGACCGCGATGCTGGAGGATCGGCGCCAAGGCGAGATTCATCCCGATGTTCAGGACGACCACCCCGACGCTGACCAGCACGGGCGTCCGCGTGTCCTTCAAGGCATAGAAGGTCGGCACCACGACCTTCACGCCAGAATAGGCGGCCAGCCCGACGCAGTAGAACACCAGCGCCGCGGCCGTCTGCCGCGTGTCGGTGGCCGTGAAATGCCCGTGCTCGTAGACCACACGGATGATCGGCGCCGCCAGCGCGATCAGCCCCGCCGTGGCCGGCAGCGTCAGAACGGCCACCAGGCGCAGTGCACCCGCAAGCTCCTGACGCATCTTCGGCATATCCTGCAACGCGACGGCCCGGGACACCGCCGGCAGGGTCACCGTCGACACCGCGACACCGAACACGCCGATTGGCACGTACATCAGGCGAAACGCGTAGTTGAGCCAGCTCACGCTTCCCTCGCCCGGCAGACCGGCCGCGATCTGGGTGTTGACGACGAGGTTGATCTGCGTGGCCGCCAGTCCGAGCGTGGCCGGAACCATCAGCAGCACGATCCGGCGCACGCCAGGGTCTCGCGGGGCCCACATCGGCCGCGGGCGATATCCTTCCTTCCAGAATCCCGGCACATGCACCAAGACCTGCCCGAGGACACCCAGCACGGTGCCGACAGCCATTCCCACGATCGGCGGCTGTCCCAGCATCTTCGCCACCGGCACGAGGGTCACGCCGGCCACGATCATGCCCACCGAAATCATCCCCGGCGCCAACGCCGGCACGGCAAAACTCGAGAGCGCGTTGAGCACTCCAGTCGCCGCCGCCCCAACCGCAATGAGCATGAGGAACGGCATCAAGATGCGAGTGAGTTGCACCGTCAGTTCGATCTTCCCCGGAATCCGGGCGAAGCCGGGCGCGAGCGCATGCACCAACGGATCCGCGGTGGCAATCCCGAGCAGCACCAAGGCTCCGGTGACCACCGCCAACATGGTCATCACCACGTTCGCCAGGCGGAAGGCGCTCGCGCGCCCGCGCAACGTCAGTTCCTCAGTGAACGTCGGGACGAAGGCGCTCGACATCGCGCCCTCGGCGAAGAGATCGCGCAGCAGATTGGGAATACGGAAGGCGACGTTGAAGGCATCGGTGGCCATGCCCGCGCCGAAGAGTGCGGCGAAGACTTGCTCGCGGACCAGGCCGAGGAGACGCGAGGCGAGCGTCGCCCCCGACACGAGGGCAGCCGACTTCCCCCGGCTCCTCTCGCTCACCGCGGGTTACTTCCCGCGGGCGCGAGCGGCCTTCCGCGCGCGCAACGTATTGCGCAGCGCCCACGCTCCGAGGATCACCACCACGCCGCCGATCACGCCGTCGGCCCGATGGAAGTACGGGCCGAGCGTATTCCAGTGCTCGCCCATCTTGTGCCCCACCCAGGCCAACGCCCAGCACCAGGGATAGGAACCGATGACGGAGAGCAGCAGGAACGGCACGAACGGCATGCGCGTCATCCCGGCCGGGAAGGAAATGAACGTTCGCACGACCGGAAGCAGACGGCAAATCAGCGTCGTGGCCTGCCCGTACTTGTGGAAGAAGCGCTCGGCGACGTCGATCTCGTGGGAGCTCACCAAGATGTACTTGCCATAGCGCTCGATGAAGGGACGCCCACCCCAGCGGCCCAATGCGTACGCCGCTGCGGATCCGACGCCGCATCCAATCGCGCCGGCCAGGCCGGCGCCGACCAACGAGAACCGGCCCTGCATCGCCAAGTAGCCGGCGAAGGGCATGATGATCTCGCTCGGCAGCGGGATGCAGGCGCTCTCGATCGCCATGAGAACGACGACGCCGGGATACCCCATGGTGTCGATGACGTGCGTGATGAAGCTGGCGAGATGTTCGATGAGTGCGGTGAGAATCGAGAAGCCCTCCGGGGAAGCCGGCATTGTTTCGGAGACGGGGAGGCGCGTCAAGCGCTCTCCCCGTCCGTCGGTCCCGCGGCCGGAGCTACTCGTTGAGGGAGAATCGCACCGGGATCCGGACCCACACCTCCTGCGGGTGCGCATTGTTCATGGCGGGCCGCCAGGTTGACGCCATTACCGCCTGGACCGCCGCGTCCGTGAGGATCCCGAGCGGCTGCACGACGAAGGTGCGCAGGACGTGGCCATCCTTCGCGAGGAGCGCGTCGATCACGACGCTGCCCTCGAGTCCCGCCTCCCGCGCAAAATCCGGATAGGACACCGCAGGCATGCGGACCAGGACGGGCTCCTGGGTCACGAACACGAAGGAAGGCGCCCGGATGGGCTCCGTTGCCCCGGAATGATGATGCCGTCCGTGCCATCGTCCATTCCCGGCCCCGGCCAAGAAGTCCCGTCCGGCCCGACGCCGCGGCAGAGGTCGGGGCGGTGGAAAGCAAGTCGGCGACCGGCAGCGGAAGCGCGCCGCGTGATCCGCCACGGGCGCCCTGTGACCCGCTCTCCACGAGAACGCCGGCGGCTTGAGGAGCGTGGTGTTGTACCGGGATGGAGAAGATCTCGACCGCGCCGCCTTGCGCGGCCGTCGCTCCCGTGTGCAGCACGGCGTACATCCGCATGCTTCCAATCGTCACCAGGTGAGAGCACGCGGCAATCGTCAGGGCAGTCACGAAGAACCGTTGCGACACGGCACGGTATCCCTGTGGCCCCGCCAAGCCGTGCGCATCGATCCGGGAAGCAAGAGCAGCACTCATGGGAGTCCCCCTTCCGTCGTCGCGGCGCGCCCGAGTGGCGCGTCCGCCAGGAACGACCAACCCCGCCTCCACGTGGCGACACGTGGAAACGGGGTCGGGGGATCCCCGTCTTCACGACGGGGACACTGCGAATGCCGTGCCTAGTTGAGGCTGAACTTCACAGGCACTTCCACCCACACTTCTACCGGCTTGTTGTTGTTCATCGCCGGCTTCCAGCGGCTGGCGGTCACCGCCTTGACGGCGGCGTCGTCGAGCAGGTTCACCGACTTGGTCACCTGCGTCCGCTTCACGATACCGTCCTTGCCGATGAGAGCCTGCACCTTGACCGTCCCTTCCAACTGCGCGTCACGCGCCAGTTCCGGGTAGTCAGGCTTCGGCATCGACACCAGCGTCGGCGGGTCCTCGTAGTAGACGAACTCGCCGATCTTCGGCGACTCGTCTTCCTGCGGCGCGGAGATCACGATCTCGTCGCCGGACCCGGCATCGGTCTGATTCGGGTTGAAGGACTGGATTTCCTGCTGCGTCGCGATCGTCTGTTCCTTCGGCGCCTCCGCGTCCGGCACCGGCATCGGCACACCGACGGACGGTGGCGCGACGGCCTGCGTGGCGACGGCGGTCGGCGGCGGCGTCTTGGAGAGCGACGGCGGCGGCGCGAGCACCTTGAACTTGGCGAGAACGACCGGGCGCTCCTTCTCCCGCTTCGCCATGATGTAGTTGTAGAGTTTGATCCCGCCGATGACCACGCCATGCGCAATGATGGCGAAAATCAGCGCGCGGATCAGAAAGCGCTGTGCGACGGCCTTGAGTTCAGGCGCGCCGTACAGGCCGGGCTGCGTCGGCTTCATCGCTGCCGCGGGTGCGGTGGGTGCGCTCATTGGATGCCCTCCACCTCAGCGCGTTCCTGATCCGACAGTTTCGCCAGACCGAAGCGGGACACGCCATGCACCTGCAATTGGTCGATGACGTCGACCATGGACTCGTACTTCGCGTCACGGGCGATCTTGATCACCACGATCAGCTTGTTGTTGGCACGGGACGCGTCGCCCACGATCTTCGCGAGCTCCTTGTTGTCCTTCGCCAGACGGTACGGGTTCAGTTTGACGTCGCCGATCGAGTAGTAGTACTTCGGGCCGGGAAGCACCCGAAGCGTCATCACGTTCGACTGCGCTACCGGGACGGGCGGAGCATCCTTGGGCGGCAGACTGATTTCCAGCGCCTGCGGCTGACGGAACACCGTCGTCACCATGAAGAAAATGAGCAGCAGGAACGCCACGTCCACCATCGGCGTCATGTCGATACGAATACCGACTCGGCGCTTGCCTTTGCCGCCTGATGACTGTGGGGTATCTACAGCACCCATGCTTTCCTCTCTGTGTCCGGGCCAGCGATACCGACCCTTGCGCTACTGAATCTTCTCGCTGTTGAACTCGGTCACAACGTTGAAGGTGGTCGTATTGGTGTTCTGCAGCGCGTCCATCACGTCCTGCATGGCTCCGTACGGCACTCGCCTGTCGGTCTTCACGATCATGCGGGCCGACGAGATCTCGAGTCGCGCGGTTTGCAGCACGTTCTCGATATCCGCCAAGGTGATGTCCACCGTCTGGGTGAGGATCTTGATGCTGCCATCCTCACGCTTGAGCGGCTGGTTGTTCGCGTCGAGTTGCACCTTCGGGAACGTGATGTCCATGCCCCCGTCTTCAAACACCGAGAGGATGATGACCTTGGACTGCGGCACCTTCAACTCGGAGTGCGACACGGGAAGCCTGATCTGCTTCTTCTCCGGCGGCTTGAACGTCGTCGTGAGCATGAAGAAGATCAGAAGGAGGAACGCCACGTCCACCATCGGGGTCATGTCGATTGCGATCCCGAGGCGCTTGGGCTTCCGAACCTTCGACATTTACCGGTTCTCCAAGCTGTGCTCGGTCAGCATCTGCATGACTTCCTGCGAGGACTCTTCCACCTGGTAGTTGAAGAGGTCGACGCGGGTCACGAACACGTTGTAGAAGACGATCCCGAGGATACCGACGGAGATTCCACCCGCCGTGTTGATGAGCGCCTCGGAAATACCGAGCGCGAGCTGGACGGCGTCCGGCGCGGCACCCTGACCCATCGCGTGGAACGACCGGATCATTCCGATAACGGTTCCGAGAAGACCCACCATCGTCGAGATCGACGCGATGGTCGACAAGGCGATCAAGTTACGCTCGAGCAGCGGCGTCTCGAGGGCCGTGGCCTCTTCGATCGCGCGCTGGGTTTCCACCATCTTGCGCTCCTGGCCGAACCCAGCCTTCTGGGCCGAGGCGTACGCCTCGAAGCCGGAGCGGAGCACGTTCGCCGCCGAGCCGCGCTGGTCGGCGCAGAGCTTCGTCGCCTTGGCAATGTCACCCGCGGCGAGCGCCTTCTTCACGTCGCTGATGAACAGCGACATCGGGCGCTTGCCCGCCGCCTTGCCGAGGGTCAGGAGACGCTCGAACACGAACGTGAAGAGGAGGATCGACAACGTGATAAGACCGACGACCAGCGGTCCACCGTTCTTGACGAATTCCGGCAACAAGAAGTTATAGATCGCGAAGGCGATCCCCAGCGCCAGAACGAGAACCACCCAGATGAATGCGCCTTTCATATCTGCCGTCTCCTCCTCAGAGTCATCCGCACGCGGTGACACCGCCGTCAGCAACACCGCGTGCGCGAAGTTCGAATGAAACTGCTGCTACCTCTCACACGCCGAGCGAGGATTGCGTGGCCTCGCCCGACGCCGCTTCACCTACTTGCCGGCGGCACCCTTCGGAGCCGGCGCGGATGCACCCCCTCCGCCCTTCGCCGCCTTGGTCACGAAATCGAGGCCCTTCTTCGCGTTGCCATTGTTGGGGTCCAACGCGACAGCCTTTTCGAAGGTCGCCTGGGCCGACGCCACGTCCTTCAGGTAGTACTGCGCCCAGCCCGCCCAGTTCAGGGCGTTGGACCGCGCCTGCCCGTTGTCTTGCGGCAACAAGCTGTCGGCCTTGACCAACGTCTCCGCCGCCTCGGTCCACTGGGACTTGCCATAGTACGAAAGACCAAGGTTCAAATACGCGAGCGAATTCGATCCGTCAAGCGCAATGACCTTCTGGAGAATGGGGATCGCCTTGTCGTAGTTCGACTGGTAGAAGTAAGCGAGACCGAGCTGGAGCCACGGGTCCGCCATCGTGCTGTCGCAGGACACCGCCTTCTCGTAGGCCGACGCCATTTCGACGTAGTCCTTCTTCAGGCGGTTCAGCTTACCGACCCGAATGTACAGGTCGCACGGGGCTTCGGCACAGTGCTGGAGCGACGTGTTGTAGGCACGCCGGGCGACGTCGTACATCGAGTCACGCTCGGCGGGCGTACGGTCCTTGCCGCCGGCGAGGAACAGCACGGCATCGCCGAGCATCTTGCCGGCGCCGCAACTATCCGGTTCGATCTCGAGTGCGCGCTGAAGAGCCGGAATCGCCTCGTTGTAGAACTTGCCCTTGAACAGCGCCTCGCCGTAGCGCAGCCAGCTCGCCGCGGCATTCGGCTGCAACGTGGTCAAGTGCTGGAACATGCGCGCCGCGTTGTCGAACTGATCGCCGAGGTAGTAGAGATTACCGGCTTGGAACCAGGCATCCACGAACGTCGAGTCGATGTTGGTGGCCTGACGGTAGGCGTCCACCGCATCCGTGTACGAGCGTGCCTTGGCCTGTGCCCGGCCGAGCTTGTAGAAGAGATCCGCGCGATCCTTGGCGAGTGCGGTGGCCTTGCCGTAACTGTCCGCCGCGGACTCGCCGTTGCCCTGGAGCATGTATGCGTCGCCCAGGCGTTCCTTGATGTCCGCGTTCTGCGGTTCGAGAGCGTCGCCGCGCAGAATCAAGGTGCTGGCATCGTTGAACAGCTGCTGCGACTTGTCGAGGTGCGCCTTCGCATTCGGCGTGTCGCCCGCGAGTCCCAGACTGTCCGCCATGCGGCGCTCGATCGCAGCTTGCGCGGCGAGCGCTGCGCCCTGCCAGGCATAGTACGGCGCCTTCCGCTTGGCCTTCTTCTCACCCGCCTGCAAGGCCGCGAGCGCTTCGTCCGGCTTGTTCTGACCCAGGAGCACCCGGCCCATGCCCAGCTGCGCTTCCTCGCTCTTCGGCTTCGCAGCCAGACACGCTTGGTAGGCAGCTCCCGCGCTGTCGACGGCCCCCACCATGAGGAGCGCGTCCCCGAGTCCGCGCTGGATTTCGGGGTCGGTGCCTCCCTTGCCTGCTGCGTTTACGAACGCCCACCGCGCGTCGCTGCCACGGCCGTACGCGAGATAGGTGAACCCGAGCCACTGATACGCATCCGCGAGCGAGGCGTCGAGCGAGATGGCACGCTCGAGCTTGTCCTTTGCCTCGTCGAGTCGGTCCTGGCGATAGGCGACCTGGCCGTCACGCGTCAACTCGCGCGCATCTTCGGCGCGCGCCGCACGTCCCGGCATGAGGGTCCCCAGCGCAAGCACGCAGAGGGCACTGACGAGCGCCGGACGCATCCGGCGCTGCACGGTACCGCTTTCGATCATGGACGTTGGCTCCTGGGTCAGTCCCGTTGTGATCACCGGAGGCGCACATCGAAGGACGACGACGCAATAGGCGCGAAACCGACGCGCTCGACGGCGCGCTGCCCCCGCTGGCTGGTCAGGAAAGCGAGGAACCCAGCGGCCAGCCCGCCGGCTTCCCCGCGCGTGATCGCGCGGACTTCACTGGTCAGCGGATAGCTTCCATCGGCCAGCGATGCTTGACTGAGACTGCTCGCCGCGGTGCTGTCGCCGGCGGGTACCACATCGAGGACGTGGACACGCGGATGGTTGCCGGCCGTCCGCACCAAGTACCCCGAACCCGCGAACCCAAGCGCTTGCGAGCGCTGTGCCACTTGCGCCACCACCGCCGAGTCGCTCTCCACGAAATACACCGGTGACCGGGCGATGTCGCCGCACCGTGCTGCCACATATGCTCCCGTTGCCGTGCTTGGTTCTGGAGCGAAGACTTGCAGGCTCTCGCCACCACCGCCCAGTCCCGACCACAACCGCAGGCGCCCTTTCACCACATCCGTGAGGAGCGCTTCTGGCACACGTGCGACGCCGGAGGACGGATGGACGAGCACCGCGATGCCCTCCACGGCAATCGGTGCCGCTTGGAGCGTGAGCTTGAGTTGTGCTGCCGCCTTGGTTTCTTCCGGCAAGGGATCGCGGGACATCACCACGAGATCCACCTGGCGCCGCAGCAGGGCCTCGGTCGCGCGAAAACCGTCCGCGTCAACCGTTACCACCCGCGTTTCCGGATACTGATCGTGAAACGCGTCTGCCGCCGCCTGCACCAGCGCGAGGCACGCTCCCGAAGCCGCCACCGTGAGGGTGCCCGAAGTCGGTGAGTCTTGCCGCTTTCCGCACGCAGATAGGAGGATCGTCGCACATAGAAACGGGACGAGAGACGCGCGCGGCACCCTGGGCCATGACCGCCGGCTCTGCGTACGAGACGCATGCCGGGGCGCTCCCCAGGTTGTGCCCGGGGACACTACCGATCGAAGCGTCCGGGTGTCAACTCTCGTCCAGTGCATGGCTGTGGTCTTCTCGGAGAATCAGGGGCGCAACCGGTGGAGCATGCGCGGGAACGGAATCGTCTCGCGGATGTGCTCCAGACCGCATACCCACGCTACCGTGCGTTCGATTCCCAGCCCAAAGCCGGCGTGCGGCACCGACCCGAACCGGCGCAGGTCGAGGTACCAGTCGAACGCCTCGGCGGGAAGCTGGTGTTCGGCAATGCGCTTCTCGATGAGGGCCAGGTCCCAGATGCGCTCGCCGCCCCCGATGATCTCGCCGTAGCCCTCCGGTGCCAGCAGGTCGGCACTCAGAGAGAGCGTCGCGTCCTGCGGGTCCGGCTGCATGTAGAACGCCTTGGCCGCGCTCGGGAACCGGTGGACGAACACGGGGCGATCGAACGAATTGGCGATGATCGTCTCGTGCGGCGCGCCGAAGTCCTCGCCCCATGGCAACGCTTCGCCGGCGTCGTTGACCAGCTTGATGGCGTCCGTGTAACTGATGCGCGGGAATGGCGGCACCACGCGTTCGAGCGCCGCGGTGTCGCGTTCGAGAATCACCAGCTCGTTCTTACACCGCTCGAGCGCATGGGTGACGAGCCGGCCGACGAACTGCTCGGCGAGTTCCATCACGTCGTCGAGCGTCGCGTACGCGACCTCGGGTTCGATCATCCAGAACTCGATGAGATGCCGGCGCGTCTTCGACTTCTCGGCGCGGAACGTCGGGCCAAAACAGACTTGCTTGCCGAACGCCATCGCCATGGCTTCGTTGTACAGCTGGCCGCTCTGCGTGAGGTAGACCTTGTCCCCGAAGTAGTCGCACTCGAAGAGCGTCGTCGTGCCTTCGCACGCGGCGGGTGTGAACACCGGCGCGTCGCCGAGCGTGAAACCCCGCTCGTAGAAGAACAGGCGTGCGGCCATGATGAGCTCGCTTCGCACTCGCAGGATGGCGTGCTGGCGCTGCGAACGCAGCCACAGATGACGGTTCGCCATCAGGAATTCGGTGCCGTGTTCTTTCGGCGTGATCGGGTACTCGCCGGCAACCTGGTGCACGATCACCGAGTCGACCGACAGCTCGAAGCCGCCCGGCGACCGCGGGTCGGCCTTCACTGTGCCGGTCACGCTCAGTGACGATTCCTGCGTCAGCGTCTGAAGCGCATCCCACACTTCCGGCGCGACCTTGTTCTTCGGCGCCACGCATTGGATGAGGCCGGTACCGTCCCGCACGAGGAGGAATTCGAGCTTTCCGCTCGAGCGCCGGTTGTAGACCCAGCCGCGCAGCGTCACGCTTTGTCCTTCGTACTGCGCGATGTCGGAGATGTAGACGGTGGGCATGCATCCTCTCACGTGGAAGTGGGACCGACCTGTTCGGCCCGCGTGCCATCGCCCGCCCCAGCGGGCGGAGTCGAGTAGCTTAGCGTGGACGGCGCCTCGGCGCTAGGCCGCGCACCGAGCCACCGCCGGGCCTCCGCGCGCACGGCGTCGACCGACAGCCCCTCGAGGCACGGCGCGCCGAAGCGGCAGTCGCGCTGAAAACACGGGGCGCAGGCGAGGCCCGCGTGGAGGCTGACATGACGCGCGCTGGACGGCGCCGTCCACTCCGGCGCGGTCGAGCCGTAGAGCCCGACGGTCGCGGCACCGCACGCAGACGCCAAGTGCACGACACCGGAGTCGTTGCCGACCACCACCGAGGCCGCGGCGCAGAGGCCCCCGAGCATTCGGAGGTCGGTGCGTCCCACGAATGAGACGAGGGGCGCCTCGACCGCGCGACAGATCGCGGCCGCCACAGCCCCCTCTCCTGCCGCTCCGACCAGCGCAACTCGCGCCCCCTCGCGGGAAAGCGCCGCCGCCAGCACCGCGAAGGATTCGGCGGGCCACCGCTTCGCCGAGCCGAATTGGGCTCCGGGTGCGAACAAGACGATGGGATCTGATCCGAGTTCCTGGAGGAGCGGCTCAGCGGCGGCGCGCCAGGTCGCAGGCACACGAAAGGTCGGGCCAGCGGCCGCCGGCAACTCGAGAGCGTCCGCGAGCGCCGCATATTGCCGCGTCAGGTGACCGAGAGGTCGGCGCACGACCCGCGCACCGCCCCATCGCCGCGCTCCGGAGGAGAAGCAGACGACGTCACGCGCACCGGCCCGCCGGGCGACTCCGAGGCTGCGCCACGATTCGGTGAGCACCAACGCGCGGCTCGCGCGGGCGCGGGGAACCGAGGCCGTCTCGACATCCCATGCCTCGGCGAGCGGCGCCAGCCACTCGCGCAGCACCACGACCGGTGGGCCATCGGCCGCGCCGGCGGCTCGTGCCACGACCTCGCTTGCCATGACCGCATCGCCCAGCCAATTCGGCGCGAAGAGATGCAGCCGGCCAGTCATCGACACTCCCCCAGTGCGGCACGCACGACAGCGGCGACCTCGTCCGGGGTAATTCCCGCGAGGCAGGCGTGATCGCCGCGCCAGCACGGCCGCGTGCCATGCACTGAGCACGGCCGGCAGGGCAACGGGTGCTCGACGACTGTGTGCCCCTCTCCGACCGGCGCGAAGCCAAACGCGGGAATCGTAGGGCCGAAGAGACTGACGACCGGCGTGCCACACGCCGCGGCGAGGTGCGCGAGGCCGGTGTCGCCGGCGACGACGAGGTGCGCGGAGGCAACCAGCGCAGCGGCCTCGACGAGCGATGCCCCCACTGACCATCCACCACCCGGCCGCCGCGCCCACAGGGAGCCCGACTGCGGGACGCCGGCATCGGACAGCACGCAGACATCCGCTTCTGCCGTCAGCAGATCCGCCAGGGCGTTCACGTGCGCGACGGGCCAACGCTTGGCGCCGCGCCCGGCGTCGCAGAGGACCACCAGCGGCCGGTCGGGGTGCCGGACATCCGGCGGCGGGTTCCACTGTGGTGCCTCGAGGCGTGGCGGCCGAGCGTCGGCCGTGGGCGTGCCGAGCGCCCGCAGGGTCGCGTCCACCATCTTGCGCCACGCGGGCACCGCCGCACGCACCGGCCAATAGCGTCCGGGCAATCCAGTGCGGGGCGCGCGGACCAGGAGGCGACGCGCGAGGCCATCGCCCTGCAGCCGGACCCGGGACACACCCCACGCGGCAGCGAGTACCCGACCGCGCATTCCGCCCTGCAGATCGACGAATGCGTCGGGCCGGGGTTCCCGGCGCGCCAAGCCGCGCAAACCGGCCCAATCGCCACCCTGCGCGTCTGCCTCCAGCGTGACGATGCGATCGATGGCGGGACACAGCGTGAGCAGCGGCGCCCAGGCGGCGCGCGTCACGAAAGTGATCTCGGCCCCGGGCCGCGCCGCGCGGACCGTGTCCGCCGCGGCGCTCGCCAGAACGACATCGCCAAGGGCGTTGGTGCGGAGCAGGCACCACCGCTCGCGTCCGCTCACGCCGGCGCGCTCTCCCGCGCGCCGAACTGCTGGTCGTGCAGACGGCGGTACACACCTTCGCGCACCAGCAGTTCGGCGTGCGTGCCGCTTTCGACCAAGCGGCCACGATCGAGGACCAGGATGCGATCGGCGCGTTGGACCGTCGACAAGCGGTGCGCCACCACGAGCGCGGTCCGCCCGCGCAGCAACTCACCCAGCGCTTCCTGTACCAGTCGCTCGGATTCGGAATCGAGCGCCGAGGTCGCCTCGTCGAGCAGAAGCACCGGCGGGTCGAGCAGGATCGCGCGGGCGATGGCGAGGCGCTGGCGTTCGCCGCCGCTGAGACGAACCCCGCGATCCCCGATCACCGTGTCGTATCCCTGCGGCAGGCGGCGGATGAAGGCGTCCGCATGCGCGCGCACGGCGGCCCGCTCGATGGCGGCGCGATCGATATCGTCGCGGCCATAGGCAATGTTCCGCCACACGCTGTCGTGGAACAGGATCGTCTCCTGCGTGACGATGCCCATCTGGCTGCGCACCGAACGCAACGTCAGCGTGCGGAGATCGCGGCCGTCGAGCAACACGCGTCCGGCCGTCGGGTCGTAGAAACGCGGCACCAAATCGAGCAAGGTCGACTTTCCCGCACCGCTGTGTCCGACCAGCGCGTACACCGCTCCCGCGGGAAGTGTCACATCGATGTCGCGGAGCACGGGCTCTCCGCCGTCGTATGCGAAGCTGACCCGCTCGAAGCGCAGGCCCTCGCGCACGCCGTGCACCGCGAAGGCGTCCGGTGCATCGCGCAGCGTCACCGGCTCGTCGAGCAGCGCGAAGACGCGCCCCGCCGACGCGATGCCCGACTGGACGACGGTGTTCGCGTTCGAGAGGCTTCGCACCGGCATCATGAGCGACAGCATCGCGGTGACGAAGACGAAGAAGCGGTCGGGCGTCAGTGTGTGGGACATCAACACCTCGTGCCCGGCGACCCAGATGACCGCAACCACTGCGAGGGCGCCGAGGAATTCGGTCAGCGGCGGTGCGAGCGCTCCTACCCGCCGCATGCGGAGGGTGGCCGATGCGAACGCCGCCGTCTGCGCACGGAAGCGCGCGATCTCGTGCCGCTCCGCGGTGAACGCCTTGACGACGCGAATCCCACTCAGCGTCTCTTGAAGGGTAGTGGTGAGGTCCGCCATCGACGATTGCGCGGCGCGCGTCTGGCGCCGCACCTGCTTGGCGATCACGCGCAGCAGGAGGCCGGTGACCGCGAGCACGACCACCGACAAGGCGGCCAGTCGCCACGACACCCACATCACCCATCCCAGCATCACCACGAACAGGAGCGCATCCTTGAGCGCGTAGGACAAACCGGCATTGAGGGCTTCGCGCACCGCGCTGACGTCGTTGGTAACTCGCGAGATCACCGCGCCGGCGCGGCGCTCGTGGAAGAAGGCCAGCGGCATCTCGTGGATGTGAGCGTACAAGTGATCGCGCAGATCTTGGATGACTCGCTGCTCGACGACGCTGAGCAAATAGGCCTGCAGGTAATTGAACGTGTCCTTGAGTGCGAACACCGCGATCAACAACACGCACACGCGGCCGAGCGCGGTCACCGGATCGCCGGCGAACACGAACGCATTCACGCCCTCATGCAGCCACGACTGGATGCGCAGGACACCGCCGGCTGCCGCAGCGGGCGGCGGTGCCGCTGCCCCCGGACTGAACAGCACGCGCATGAACGGCGAGACCAAGCCCACCGACACGCCCGACGTGACCGCGAACAGGAACAAACACGTGAGAGCCAACGCCAACCGCGCCGCATGCGGCCGCGCGTAGCGCAACAATCGCAGGTAGATCCTCACCGCGCCGGCGGCTCCAGCGTGCCCTCGGACGGGGCGAGAATCGTATCGACGCCCGCGCCAACCGCGTCCGGGCCGTCGAGCAGGTAGTGCAACCCCCGGCTCTCGGGGCGCCGCCGCGCGCACGCGACGATCAACTCGGCGACCAGCGCGATATTGCGCAATTCGACCAGGTCGCTCGAGAGCGTGTAGCGCCAATAGTACGCTTCGATTTCGGCACGCAGCACCGCGATGCGCCGCGCCGCCGCCTCGAGTCGTTCGGCGGTGCGCACGATGCCGACGTAGTCCCACATCAACGTGCGCACTTCGTTCCACGTGTGCTCGATGACGATCGCCTCGCGTGCCGGGACGGCGGCGCGGGCATCCCAGGCCGGTACCCGGCCGATCGCCTCGGGCGGTGCCAGCGCGGCACGTGCCGGTTCGAGCGCGAGATGCGCCGCCACCAGCGCCTCGAGCAACGAGTTCGACGCGAGGCGGTTGGCGCCATGCAGGCCGGTGCAGGCGACCTCGCCGATGGCGAACAGTCCGGGCAGTGCGGTGCGGCCGTCGATCGACGCCTGCACGCCACCGCACATGTAGTGCGCCGCCGGCACCACCGGAATCGGCTGCGTCGTGATGTCGATGCCGTAGTCGGCGCACCGTTGCGCGATGGTCGGGAAGCGCTCCCGCAATCGCGACGCGCCGATGCCGCGCGCGTCGAGCAGCACGCAGCGATCGCCCCGCCGCTTCATCTCTTGGTCGATGGCACGCGCCACGATGTCGCGCGGCGCGAGATCGGCCATCGCGTGGTAGCGCGCCATGAACGGATCGCCGTCGAGCGTCGTGAGTACGGCGCCTTCGCCACGCACCGCTTCGGAGATCAGGAACGACTTGGCGTCGGGGTGGTAGAGGCACGTCGGGTGAAACTGCATGAATTCGAGGTTCGCCACCGGCACGCCGACGCGCCAGGCCATCGCGACACCGTCGGCCGTGGCGACGTCGGGGTTGGTCGTGTACAGGTACACCTTGCCCGCGCCACCGGTGGCCAAGACGGTCACGCCCGCCGTGTACGTGTCGACTTCTCCGCTGCGGGTATCCAGCACGTAGGCGCCAAGACACCGATCGTCCGCGACCGACCGGTGTGGCGCGCCGTCGCGCGACCCGCGGGTGATGAGATTGATGGCCAGGTGATGCGACAGCAGTTCGATGTTGGGATGGCTGGCCACCGCGCGCAACAATGCGGCCTCGATCTCGCGGCCGGTGAAGTCGGCGGCGTGCACGATGCGGCGCGCCGAATGCCCGCCTTCCCGGCCCAATGCGAGGGCATTGCTTCCCTGCTCCGTGCTGAACTGCACACCGACATCCCGCAGCCATGCAATGAGCGGCGGCGCGTGCTCCACCACGGTGGCGACGACATCGGGATGACACAGGCCCGCTCCGGCGATCAGCGTGTCGTCGACGTGGCGGGAGAACGAGTCATCGGGACCCAGCACGGCGGCGATGCCGCCCTGCGCGTAGTTGGTGTTCGACTCGCGATCGGCCTTCTTGGTGATGACGCGCACCGTCCCGTACTCGGCGGCGCGCAGGGCGAACGTGAGCCCGCCCATGCCACTGCCGAAGACGAGAAAATCCGCGTGCCGTTCGGTCATCGTCATCCTTCCCGCGCGGCGTCGCGCCGCGAACCCTGCGTGCGGCGGCCCCGCTCGAAGTGGCCGCCGTGACTGCCGCGACTATAGACCACGAGGCGGTGCGACGGCACGCATCCGGGCGCGCATCTGGTCCTCCCCCTCGGTCACGGCGAAGGCGACGTGCAGAATCGCCCAGTCGCGCGCAACGCCGGACCGCTGCGCCGCGGTGAGCCGGGCAGCGTCCTTCGCGGTCATCAGGACGCGGGCACCCACCGCGGCGGCGCGCCGCGCCACGTCACCGAGGAGCGCGTCGGAAAACGACGCGTGATCGGCGAGTCGAGTGGCACCGACGAGCCTGGCCCCACAGGCGATGGCGGCGCGCTCGACATCGTCGGGTCGCGCGACCCCACAGAGCAGCCACCATGACGACGCGGCCATCGCCGGCACGGGACCGCCCGACACGCCGGTGATCCCCGCCGGACGGTGAATCGCCGACGCGACGACAGCCGACGGCGCCCATCGGGAAACTGCCGCGCGAGCCTCGTCGGCCACGGGCCGCGTGGCCCGCGTGAACACGACGATGTCGGCGGCCGCGGTCGCGCTTACGGGTTCGCGCAGGTCTCCGGCGGGCAGACACCGTCCGCTCCCCCATGGCCGCTCCGCGTCGACGAGCAGGATCCGCAAGGCGGGGCGCGGGGATTCGAGATGGAAGGCATCGTCGAGCAAGATGACCTCGGCGCCCGCGGTGCGCGCGGCGTTCGTCCCTCGCATGCGGTCGCGGGCGACGAAAACGGGAATCGCCCCGCCAAGCTGCGCCGCCAATTCGGCCGCTTCGTCGCCGCAGCGCGCCGCGTCGTCGGGCGTGGCGCGATGCACGTCCGCGGCGCCCCCGCGCCCGCCGTAACCACGCGTCACGATGGCGACCGGCACCGCCTCCGCGGCGAACGCCTGCGCCAACCACGCGATGCACGGCGTCTTCCCGGTACCGCCCAGTGTCAGGTTGCCGACGCTGACGACGCAAACACCTGCGACCGACTGCGCGCGCCGCCGCCGCGCGGCGCGCAGCCCGTGGGCCACCGCGGCGTAGAGCCAACTCGCAGGCGTCCACACCGCGCGCCACAGTGCGCCGGTCGCACCGCCGCGGCCCGCCAGCGCGTCCGCCACCCAGCGCCGCGTCGCGTCCGCGGCGTTAGTCGGCATGGTCGAGAACGCCGAACCGGCGCAGCACCGCGAGCGTGCGTTCGGTGGCACCACGCACGCCCGCGACGGCGGCCTGTGCCGCGGCGCCAGCCGCGTCGCGCGCCGCGGTATCGACGAGCCACTCGGTCCACACCGCGGCGAGCGCCTCCGCACCATCCACTCGGCGCGCGCCCCCCGCCTCGAGAAGCAAATTCGCGGCGTCCGCGCAACTGGTCGTCGACTGCCCGAATGCTACTGGCACGCCGCTCAACGCTGGTTCGCCAACATTGTGGCCCCCGAACGGGCGCAGCGTCCCGCCGACGAAAGCGGCCACCGCGACGGCATACGCGGGCGCCAACTCGCCCAACGTATCCAGCAGGACGATGTCGACGTCGTCGGAGAGCGGCGCGGCAGCCGCAGCCGTGCGGCGCACCACGCGAGCCTCCGGCCACGCCGTGCGCACCGCGGCCTCGGCCTCATCGACCCGCTCCAGATGACGTGGCGCCACCACCACTCGCACGCCCGGGACCCGCGCCGCGACCAGGCGAGCCGCGCGGAGAACCGTGTCCTCCTCGCCCGGACGTGTCGACCCTGCGACCACGACCGGACGCCCACCCGCGCGCAGCCACCGCGCCACCGGCGCGTCGTCGGTGGCCCCCGCGTCCTGATCCCACTTCATGTTGCCGGTGACCTCCACACGCGCAGCAGGGGCACCGATCTCGAGGAATCGCTCCGCGTCGTCGCCGGATTGCGCCGCAATGCAGGCGACGTGCGCGAGAGGCTCGCGCAGCCAGACACCCAACCGTCGGTACGCTGCACACGAGCGCGCCGACATGCGCGCGTTGACGAACGCGACCGGCACACCGGCTCGATGCGCGGCACGCAGCAGTCCGGGCCACAGTTCGGTTTCGGCGATCACCAGCGCCCGCGGCCTCACCTGCCGCATGACGCGCGCGGGCACACCCCACGCGTCCACCGGTGCGAGGCGCACGTGCGCCGACGGCACCGCGGCCGCAGCGCGTGCGCGTCCGGTCACCGTTTGCGTCGTCCACAACAGCGGGCGCGGCTGCCACGCGCGGGCCAGTGGCGTTACCGCGTTGACCTCGCCCACCGACGCCGCGTGGAGCCAGAGCGCGTGTGCGGGAACCCCGGACGGGACCGACCAGCGCTCTCCGAGGTCATCGCGTCCTTGCGCCTGGCGCACGGCGCCCCACGGAGCAACGCAGAGGCTCGCCGCCGCGGCCACCACCGCGTAGACGGCGCTCGAGGCGCTCACCCGCGCGTCGCCACCGTCCGCGCGACCCGCCGCGCGTCCTCGAGCCCCGCTTGCACGCGGACCCGCGCGGCCTCGGCGCTCTCGGCGTCGACCACGATCGGCCGCCCGTAGGCCACGACGACGCGCGCCCCCGGCCACGGCAATCGCGTGCGGTCCCACGTGCCAAATTCCCACGCATGATTCGCGGCAAATCCGACCGGGACGATCTCGAGCCCGGCGCGGCGCGCCACCTCGATCACACCGAATCCGACGTGCTCGGGCGGACCGAGCGGACCGTCTGGCGTCACTGCGAGGTCGTGCCCGCCGCGCGCCAACCGCGAGAGCGCGAACACGGCGCGCGCGCCTCCGCGCCGCGTGCTGCCGCGCACTACCGGATATCCGAGCACCTGCAGGGCGACCGACACGCGTTCCCCATCACGGTGCTGGCTGGCGAGCACCGCCGGAGCGAGTTCGCCGTGCGTGGCGGCCGCGATGATGGCATCGGCATGCCACAAGACGTAGAGACGCCGCACCCGCGGATCGCGCCGCGGCGCGGCGCGCAGCGTCGTGCCATCCGCGCCGACCCGCTGGACGGCCCAGGAGGCGCGGAATGCACGCACGACGGCGGCAATCGCGCGGCCGGTGACAGACGGTTCTCGCGCGTCCCACGCATCGCTGGCGGCGCGCCCGGCGGCACTCCACGGCCAGGCTGCGGTGCGCGCCCATTCCTGCGGGCTCATGCCGGCGCCGCCTCGCGCCGGCGCAGGAGGTCGAACGCGAGCTCCGCTGTCTTCGTCGACGCTCCGGCCCCGCCGAGCGCGCGCCGCACCTCGGCGAGATCCGCCAACATCGCCGTCCGCGCCGGCGTGTCCTCGAGCAGCGGCAGAACCTGCGGCACCACCACCGACGGCGTGAGCTCGGCCTGGAGGCATTCGGGAATCGCCGCGCGACCGAGTACGAAGTTCGGCAACCCGATATACGGCAGCGTGACGACGCGGCGCGCGAACTCCCACGTGATCCGCGACACGCGATACACGATGACCATCGGGCAGCCCCAATACGCCGCCTCGAGCGTCGCCGTCCCCGAGGCGATGACCGCGGCACGCGCGTGACGCATCAACGCATAGGTGGCACCGCGCACCACGTGAATTTCCGCGCCGCCGGCCCGCGGTCGCAGATACGGGTCGATCAGTGACGGCAAAATGGTATCCGCGACTCCGAGCGCGAACACGACATCCGGCCGGGCGCGCTGCAGGGCATCGGCGATGTCGACCAGCGCCGGCAGGATGCGGCTGACCTCCGCTTTGCGGCTGCCGGGCAGCAGCGCGACCACCGGGCGATCGCCACGCAGCGCCTCGGGCAACAGCGCTGGATCGGCCGCGACCTCTTCGAGTTCCTCGACCACCGGATGCCCGACGAACGCGGCGTCCACACCGCCCTCGCGATACAAGGTCTCCTCGAAGGGAAAGATGACCGCCAGGCGGTCCACGCAGCGCTGAATGGTGCGAATCCGGCCGCGCCACCACGCCCAAATCTGGGGCCCGATGTAGTAGAGCACCGGCACGTCGTGCTTGCGCGCGAGCGCCGCCAATCGCAGGTTGAACCCCGGATAATCGACGGCGATGAACAACGACGGCTTCTCGGTGCGGAACAAGCCCCGGAAAGTCTGGTAGCACGACCAAATCTTCGGCAGCCGCGTGAGCACTTCGGTCAGTCCGACCACCGACAGGCGCCGCATCGGCACGGCGATCTCGACGCCGGCGCGCTCCATCTCGCTGCCCCCCATCCCGATCAGCCGCACGTGCGGATCGGCGGCGCGCAGACGTCGCGCCAACTGCGCGGCGTGCAGATCGCCGGATGCCTCGCCGGCGGAGATGAGGATGGTGCGGCTCACGACAGCGGTGCGGTGATCTGGCGTTGCGCGTCCTGCATCAACTGGCGGATGCGCAGCGCGAGCACGAGCGCGGCGCGCCCTTCTTCCCCACTCGGGCAGGTCGCAGCCTCGCCGCGGGCCGCCGCGATGAACGCGACGAGCTCATCCGCAAGCGCGTTGCGGGACTCCACGGTCAGCGGCACGCGGTGAATCGCGGTCGCCAGCATGGTCGGGTCGATGCCGCCGTTCATCGCCGCGGCCTGCAGCGCGAGCAGCGTGCGTTCGTCGCCGCGCTCGTACATCTCGACCTTGGCTTCGGCGCAATCGATCGACAGATAGGATTGCGGCTGGAAGATACGCAACTTGCGCACGCGGTCCTTCGACACGCGGCTCGCGGTGAGGTTCACGACCTGACCGCCGGCGAATTGCAGACGCGCGTTGGCGATGTCTTCGGTGCGCGACAATACCGGGATGCCCACCGCGTCGAGATGCACGAGCGGGTCCGGAATCATCGACAGCACCAGGTCGAGGTCGTGGATCATGAGGTCGAGCACCACGTCGACATCGAGTGCCCGCGGCTGGAATTGCGCGAGGCGATGGCCTTCGATGAACAGTGGCGCGGCGACGTGGCGCCGCGCCGCGACGACTGCCGGATTGAATCGCTCGACGTGGCCGACCATCAGCGCCACCCGTGCCTTGCGCGCGGCGGCAATCATCGCGTCGGCTTCCTCGGCCGTCGCGGCAATCGGCTTCTCGACCAGCACGTGGCGATGGGCGCGCAACGCCGCGAGGGCCACTGAGGCATGCGAGACGGTCGGCACCGCGACGCTCACCGCGTCGACATCGTCGAGCAGCGCGTCGAGTTCGTCGTAGGCCCGTGTGCCGAATTCGGTGGCGATCGCCTGGGCCTTGGGGCGGTCGAGATCGAGCACGCCGGCCAGCGTGACATCGGATTGCGCGGCGTAGAGCCGCGCGTGGTGGCGTCCCAAATGTCCGACGCCGATGACGCCCACGCGCACGGTGGGTCCTCCGAGGGGGCGGCCTACTTGGTGATGCCGCGCGCGGATTGGCGGACGAAGCGCGCCATTTCCTCCGCTTCCGCGACACCCGGCATCTCGCGCTCGATGCGCTCGAGAGCCTGCGTGACGTTCAAGTTGCTGCGATAGAGCAGGCGGTACACTTGCTTGATGCGGCGGATGTCGTCCGGCGAAAAGCCACGCCGCTCGAGTCCGACGCGATTGATGCCGGAGATCGCCAGCGGATTGCCGGCCGCGCGCACGTACGGCGGGACGTCTTGCGCCACGCGCGACATCCCGCCGATGAAACTGTGGCGCCCCACCCGCACGAACTGGTGGATCGGCGTGACACCGCCCACCGAAGCCCAGTCCTCCACCGTGACGTGGCCCGCGAGTTCGACGCTGTTGGCGAGGATGACGTGGTGCCCGACGCTGCAGTTATGTGCGACGTGGGCGTACATCATGATGTAGACATCGTCGCCGACCTGGGTGGCTTCGTCTTCGCCGGTGGCGCGATTGACGCTGGCGAACTCGCGCAACACCACGCGATCGCCGAGCACCGCGTACGAGCGCACCTCACGGAACTTGAGATCCTGTGGCGGCGTGCCGACCACCGCGCTGTGGTGGATCTGGCACTTCTCGCCGATGCGCGTCCAGCCGTCGAGGAACGCATGCGGCCCGATCGAGGTGCCCGCGCCGACCACCACGTGGGGGCCGATGACCGCGTACGCGCCGACGGTGACACCCGGCCCCAGTTCGGCACGGGGGTCGACGACGGCGGTCGGGTGGATTTCGACGGCGGGAGTCATGAATTAGGCGTCCGGGGCGCGATCGACGATGAACGACATGAATTCGGCTTCGACGGCGACCTCGCCATCGACCAGCGCACGGCCCTTCATGCGGCTGGTCATCGCCCGCAATTTGGTGATCTCGACTTCGTAGCGCACGGTGTCGCCCGGCACCACTTGCCGCCGGAAGCGCGTGTTGTCGATGCCGGCGAACACCACCAGCTTCTTCTCGCGATCCGGGATCAACTGGTAGAGCAGCACGGCGCCGGTCTGCGCCATGCCCTCGAGCATGAGCACGCCGGGCATCACCGGCTGCCCGGGAAAGTGCCCTTGGAAGTGCGGTTCGGTGTGCGTCACCTGTTTGAGACCGACGACCAGCCGGCTCTCCAGGTCGAGCGACACGATGCGGTCGACGAAGACGAACGGATAGCGGTGCGGCAACCACTCGAGAATGCGGGTGACGTCCCCCCAGTACGCCGGCGACGTGCCGGCCTCGGGGGCGGTGGAGTCGGACATCCGGG
>JBGATO010000122.1:0-8723 GCA_044229145.1 Candidatus Eiseniibacteriota bacterium
GATCGAGCGCACGCCAGTCGTGTCGTCACTCGTCGTGCCCGACAGTGCGTTCATCGGGCCTCCGAGCCACCTTGCGCGCCCCACGCACCACGGCATCGACGGCGTGGCGCTCGTGGTGATTTTGGTGCCGGCGCTCACGCTCATGGTGCTGTTTTTGGCTGTGCCGAGGCCGGTCCCGCATTGATGGCGCCGCGTCACGGGGGGACTGGATGCTGACAGGACGACGATGCAGGCGCCGGATCGGTCTGACCGCGATCACGCTGGCGTTCATCATATTGGTGCCACCCACCGCTTCCTCGGCGCTGCCAGACGCGCCTCGATCCACCACCGTCGTGTTGCGGCACTCGCGGCTCGACGTCGCCGCGAGCGTGGCACCGCTCGGCCCTGCGCTTCGCGACTCCACGTTGCACGACGCGCCTGCGCCGCGAGCCGCCTTCCACCGTGCGCCCGGTACGACCGCGATGGCGGTTGTGGTGATCACCGCGCTGGTTGGTGCGGTCGCGTTGGTGATGTACGCCCACCTACACCGTCCTCGATCCTACGAGCGGTAACCGTCTGCGCGCGCCTGCCGCTTGTTGTCACGGCTTCTTCGTCGCCTGCCATCCCACGACCTGCCACCGGCCGCCGCGCTTCACGATCATGCCGCTGTTGAGATAGTTCGCCACCGACGTCGAGTCCTTCGTTGCCGTCGTCGCGGTGAGGCGGAAGGCGAGGTAGGCCGCGTCGCCGTACTGGTGCACGTGGATGTCCTCGGCGCCGTAGACCGGCACCGGTTCGCCGGGCGCGGGCGGCGGTGACTCGCGGACGTCCTTCATGATGTCGGCCTTGCCGATGCGGCGGCCGCCGGAGCCGGTGTAGATCAGATCGTCGGCCCAGAAGCGGTCGTGCGCGGCGGCGTCGTTGCGCGACGCACCGTCGAGAAACGCGCGCAACAGCGACACGATGGCCACCGAATCGCTTGGCGCCGCGGCGTGCGGGGACCCGTGCGCCTCGTTGTGATGGGCGAACGCGGGTGTGGCGGCAGCGAGCGCGGCAGCACACAAAGCGGCGAGCAAACGCATCGGACGATCCTCCAGCGACATGCGTGACGAACGGCGCGCAGAATCGCACGGCGGCGCCGTGGAGGCGAGTCCGAATCGCCACGACGATGCTGCGCGTGCCGGGCCCGTCGATGTAGTCTGCGCCCCATGCCCGCACCGCGCACGCCGAGATCGCAGGACGCCACGCCGCCGTCGCCGCACGCGGTCGAGACGTTGCGCACACACCTTGCCGCCTTCGACGCGCGCGCCCATCGCGCCGCCGATCCGGTGCATCTCGTGCACCGTTATCGCGCGGCGGCGGATCAGGAAGTCGCGGCATTCCTCGCGAGCCTGCTGGCATTCGGGCGCGTCGCGGCGATCCAGCAGAACGTCGCGGCGCTGCTGGCGATCCTCGGCAAGCATCCGGCGCAAGGCGTGCGCGCCTTCGACCCGAAGACCGGACGCGCGGCGCTCGGTGGCTGGGTCCATCGCTGGTGCACCGCGGACGACGCGGTGCGCGTGCTGGTGGCACTGCGTCGCGTGCTGCACGAGCACAAGTCGCTCGAGGCGTTCTTCCTGCTCGGCGATGACGTGCAGGCGCCGGACACCCTCGACGCGCTGGCGTCGTTCTATCGCCGCATGGCGGCGCACGCGGCGGTGGTGGGGAAGGAGCCGACGCGCGGCCTCGATTTCCTGCTGCCGCGCGGCGTGGGCCCGAGTCCGTACAAACGCGGCCACCTGTTCCTGCGCTGGATGGTGCGCAAGGCCGACGGCATCGACCTTGGCCTGTGGCGCGGCGTGCATACGCGGCGGCTCCTGGTGCCGCTCGATACCCACGTCGCCCGCATCGCGCAGAACCTCGGCGCGACGCGCCGCCGGACGGTGGACGCCACGATGGCGCGCGAGGTGACGGCCTGGCTCAAGCATCTCGACCCGCACGATCCGTTGCGTTTCGACTTCGCCCTGTGCCACATCGGCATTTCGGGCGATTGCCCGAGCCGGCCGCAACTAGCGGTGTGCCAGGGCTGCGGTATGCGGGCGCACTGCCGGCAGTGGACGGGGGACGCATCCCCAGACGCCTGAGTGCCGATACCATTCGGATGGGCCGCGCCGCGGGTCCGGGGGAACCCACGGCGGCGTCCGGCGTGCTAGACTGAGCGCCCCCGGCCTTCCGCTCCCCGTGAAGGCGCGCCGCCGCGGCCAGGACGGCGGAGAACGGCGATCCCGCTCGGCGATCGCGTTCCCCACATCACGCCCCGCGCGCCATCTGCTTCGGTCTTGAGGAGACGTGTCACGATGACGAGGACGAGCCGTCGTCCTGTGTCCGCCGCGCGCATCGCCGCGTGGCTGCTGTTGTGCCTGATCGCGGTGGCGCCGGGGACGGCGCGCGCCGCGACGCCGGGCGCTGCCACCACGCAACTCACGCAGCGGCTGACCTTCGCGCGCGGCGACGTCCGGCTCGGTGGGTCGCCCGCCGGGCTGATGCCGCACCTGGCCGGCGCCGCGCTGTCCGGCGCGCCGGGCGAGCCGGGCCTGCCGGAGCGCGCGGTGACCTTCGTCATCCCGGCCGGCATGCGGGCCGTCGGCGTGCACGCGGAAGAAGAGGGCCGCGTCCGGCTGGGCGAGAACCTGCACGTGGCTCCAGCGCCGGCGCCCGAGGGCGGCACCGCCGCGCCGGTCGCCGGCTGGCGGCAGGCGCCGCTGGCGACGCTCGGCACCGGCGGCTTCCTGCGCGGCTGGCGGATGGCCGGCGTCGTCGTGCGTCCGCTGCGGTATGACGCGGCGGCCGGCACGCTCGACCTGGTGACCAGCGTGCGTCTCGTGCTCGACCTCGCACCCGCCGACGACGCGGCGCTGCCGCGCCTGCGCGCCACACCGGAAACCGACGCGGCGGTCGCGCGGCAGTTGAGCGCCACCGTGATCAATCCGCGCGACCTCTCCAGTGCCTGGCGCGCCCCACAGGTCACCACCGTCGCCGCGCCGCCGAGCGCCGCCCCGCAGGCCGCCACGCGCCCGACCACCGACGGCACGCCCGTCGACTACGTCATCGTCACCGTGGACTCGCTGGCCACCGCGTTCCAGAACTTCGCCGACTGGAAGACCGCGACCGGCGTGCAGACGGTGGTGCGGACGACCTCGTGGATCCAGAGCACCTACCCCGGCGGGGCCGACCTCGCCGAGACCATCCGGTTCTTCCTGCGCGATGCCTACACCAACTGGGGCACCAGCTACGCGCTGCTCGGCGGCGACGCGCCGCTCATTCCGTATCGCAGCGGGACCACCATCTACTATGGCGGCGACGACATCCCGACCGACCTCTACTTCGCCTGTCTCGACGGCAACTGGAACGCCGACGGCGACAGCAAGTACGGCGAAGGCTTCCTCGACTCGCTGTTCGCGCCGGGCGACGATGCCGACCTCTACCCCGAGATCTTCGTCGGCCGCGCGCCGGTCAACAACAACGCCGACGTCGCCGTGTTCGTGAACAAGACGCGCGCCTTCGCGGAGAACCTCGACGCGGGTGCCGCGACCAAGATGTTGTTCGCCAGCGAAGTGTTGTTCCCATCGACCTGGACGCCGGGATCGCCGGACGAAATCTCGCTCGACGGCGCGACGCTTACCGAATCGGCGGTGGCGCGCGTGCCATCGTCGCTGCGCGTCACGCGGCTCTATCAGAACTCCGCCGCGTATCCGGGTTCGCTCGACGAACTGAAGCAGACGGTGATCGATAGCCTCAACGCCGGCGTCATGTTCTTCGAGCACATGGGGCACGGCTACCGCAACACGCTGAGTGTCGGAGACGGCGTGCTCACCAATCCCGACGCCGACGCGCTGACCAACGGCGCGACGCAGGGCGTCTTCTACTCGGTGAACTGCAACTCCGCCTCGTTCGAATTCAACTCGATCGCCGAGCACTTCATCCTGAACGCGAACGGCGGGTGCATCGCCTATGTCGGCGCCACACGCTACGACTTCCCGCTCACCGTCGGCGACTACGAGGACGCCTTCTTCGATGTCGCCTTCAGCGATTCGATCTACACGCTCGGCCAGGCGCTCCAGTTGTCGAAAGTCGAGTTCGTGCCGCAGGCGTTCCAAGACAACTCGCACCGCTGGACGCAGTACACGGTGATCCTGCTCGGCGATCCGACGCTCAAGATGTATCGCCGCACGCCGCGCGCGCTGACCGTCGCGGTGCCGTCGCTCAGCGTCGGCCAGACGGCGGTGACGGCGACGGTGACCAGCAGCGGCCAACCGGTGGCGGGAGCCGCCGTCACGCTGTGGAAATCCGGCGAATCCTGGGGCACCGCGGTGACCGGCGCGAACGGCCAGGCGACGGTGCCGTTCCGGCCGCGCACCGCCGGCACGGTGAGCGTCGGCGTCGCGCACCTCAGCGACTGGGCGACGGTGACCAGCGCGTCGGTGTTGTCGAGCATCCCGGGCGCCGTGGCGATGACCGGCGTGACGTATCACGACGGCAGCGGCGGCGGCAGCGGGAATGGCGATGGCGTGCCGGGCGCCGGCGAGACGCTGCTCCTGCAGCCGACGCTCCAGAACACCGGCGGCAGCGCGCTCAACGGCGTCACCGCCAGCCTCACGCTGCGCGATCCGTTCGGCGAAATCGTCGCGACGGATTCGACCGCGACCTACGGCACCCTGAACGCCGGCGCGTCGGCGTCCGGCGACGGCTTCACCGTCACGGTGGCGCCGGCGGTCCGCGACGGCCGCACCCTGCGCGCCACGCTCACGGTGCGGGACAACGCCAGCCACGTGTGGCAGGTGCCGGTCGGCCTCAGCGTCACCGCGCCGTCGCTGGCGATCTGGGCGATGTCGGTGCGGGACACGATCGCCGGCGATGGCGATGGCGTGCTCGAGGCGGGGGAGACCGCGGCACTGCGCTTCACGTTGCAGAATGCTGGCGGTGGCGCCGCGCATGGCGTCGTCGTCCACCTGTCGGCGCGCGACGGCACCACGGCGCTGACCGACAGCACGCAAGTGTTCGCCGGCGATCTCGCGGCGCTGGCCAGCGGCACCGGCAGCGACTGGTGCACGCTCAACGCGGTGAGCGGTGGCGCGCACACCTTCTGGTGCTGGGTCACCGACTTCAGCGGCCGCGAATTGCTGCGCCAGCCGGTGGACATGCAAGCCCCGGGCGCACCGTCGGGCGTCGTGGCCACCGGCGATGCGAGCAACATCACGCTGACGTGGAATGCGGTCGGCGACCTCGACCTCGCGGGTTACGCCATCTACCGCTCGTCGGTGAGCGGCGGGCCGTACACCCGCGTCAACGCGTTCCCCGACGCGCGCACCGCGTACTTCAAGGACTTCGGGTTGCCCGCCTTCACGCGCCAGTACTATCGCATCGCCGCGGTGGACTCGAGCGGCAACGTCGGCGCGCAGTCCGCGGAAATCTCGTCGACGACGAACCCGCCGACGCACGGCGGCTGGCCGCTCACGCTCGGCCGCTCGACGCCGAGTTCGCCGGTGGTCGCCAACATCGACAACAGTGGTGACGGCTCGCTCGATCTGGTGGTGGGCGCCGACCGCTTCTACGCGCTCCACGCCGACGGCACCGAACTGCGCGACGGCGACCTCGACACCCGCACCGAAGGCGTGTTCGCCGGCGTCGGCAACTACTTCGCGGCGAACATCGCGCTCGACGACCTCGATCACGACGGTCACATCGACGTCATCGGCTGCAGCTTCAACTCGCTGCCGAGCCCGAACGACTCGACGACGATCTACGTGTTCGATGGTGTCACCGGTGCGCTCGAGCCGGGCTGGCCGCGGCAGTACCCGAAGTTCGGCTGGTCGACGCCGGCGTGCGGCGACATCGACGGCGACGGCAAGGACGAGATCGTGACGCTCTCCGCCGACGGCTGGGTCTACGCCTGGCACTTCGACGGCACCGATGTGCGCGACGGCGATCCGGGCACGACGATCAGCGGGCGCTTCGCCTACACCGGCGCGACGTTCCCGTACGGCAGCGTGGCGCTCGCCGACATCGACCACGACACCAAGCCGGAGATCGTGGTGCCGTGCAACAACGGCCAGCTCCAGGTGCTCAACGACGACGGCACCTCGGTGGCGGGCTTCCCGTTCGCTGGGGTCGGTGGCATCAGCGCGTCGCCCGCGGTGGCGGATCTGTTCGCCAACGGGCACTACCAGATCCTGTTCGGCACCGCGAGCAACAACTTCTATTGCGTCAACGACGACGGGACGCTGCGGTGGCAGCGCTATCCGAAGGGCGGGAACGTGTCGCGCACGCCGTCGCCGGCGGTGGCGGACGTCAACGGCGACGGCGCGCTCGACGTGGTCATCGCCGGCACCGACGGCCGTCTCTACGTCAGCGATCGCAACGGCAATGAACTGGCCACCTGGATCGAATCGGGGACGGGCAAGGAAGGCCTGCCGTACGGCACCGGAACCGTCGGCGTCAGCGAGTCGTCACCGATCGTCGCCGACATCGACGGCGATGGCACGCCGGACGTGTTGATGGGCGCCGAGGACGGCAAGCTCTACGCCTACACCGGCGCCGGCCAGCCGGCCGCCGGCTTCCCGATCGCGCTCTCCGGCGAGGTGCGCGGCTCGCCGCTGGTGTGGGACGTCGATGGGGACGGGCTCTCCGAACTGGCGCTCGCCGGCTGGGATCAGAACTTCTATCTGTGGGATCTGCCGGCGGCGTACAGCGCGGCCGCGGCGCCCTGGCCGATGTTCCACCACGACGTCCGCCACACCGGACTCGTGGGCGCGCCGTTCTCGGCCGCGCCGGGTGCGCCGGCGCCGGCACAGACGGAGGTGTCCCAGGCGCCCTTGGTGCTCGAAGGGCACGGACCGCTGGGGATTCGCTACCGCGTTCCGGCGGCCGCCGCCGGTGCGGCGCGGGCCGCCGCCGCCGCCGCGCCGGCGGCGCCGCGGGTGCGTCTCGAGGTGTTCGACGCCCGCGGCCGCGCCGTCGCGCGGCTGGTCGATGGCCCGCAGGCGCCGGGCGCGTACCGGCTGACGTGGAACGCCGGCACGACGGCCCCCCGCGGCGTCTATTTCGTGCGGCTGACGGTGGGTCGCGCGGTGTGGACGGCGAGGGCGGTGACCCTGGGCTGACCGGGGAGAGACTGTCGCGGAATGCACGGGGGAGCGGGGCGACGGCCACGCTCCTTCGTCGCATCCGCCGGCCGCCCACGGGCGCAGCGTGCAATTCGCAACACTTTCGCAGCACGGCAGTTGGCCGAATTCCCCAACCTGCGGCCGGTCGCCGGACGGAGGCCGGCGGTTGCTTGACCGGCCCCGTGGCGACTCCTATACTTTGCTCTGAATCGCCCTCCTCCCGGCCAGCCTCGGAGACAGTGCTCAGCCTCTTTGCGATCGGCATCCACCGTGGGGCCCTCTGCCGTCGGTCCCTCTGATTCTCGGTGCCACAGCATCAGTGTCCTGCGTCGCGCCCAGCCAGTGACGACGTGTTGGATCGCATCCTACGTGAAGGAGACTCGCTCGATGACCCGGACGGTCTTTCGGCCGCTCTGCGCTGTGTTGTTGGTGGTCGCCGCCCTCGGCGGCGCGCTCACTGCGTCTCCTGCGTTCGCCGCGCGGGACGGCGGCGGTGCGATGCTCACGCAGCGCTTGGCCTTCTCACCCAGCGATGTCACCGCCAAACCCGCGCCGCAGGGAATGACGCCGGGAACGGTGACCCTCGCCCTGCGCGGCGGCATCGCCTCCACCGTGGCAGGCACGCCGTCGATTCCCGACAAGGCGGTGACCTTCGTGATTCCCGCCGACCGCTCGGTGCGCGAGGTGCGCGCCATCGTCGAAGGCGAGACCACGCTCGGCACCATGCAGGTGGCGCCGACGCTCGAGATCACGCCCGACGGTCCGCGCGTGCTGCCGATCGCCGACGGCTGGCGGCAGGGCGCGGTCGCCGAACTCGGCTCCGTCGGCTACCAGCGTGGCTGGAAGCTCGCCGGCGTCGTCGTGCGACCGGTGCGGTACGACCGCGCCACCGGCGAAGTGCGCCTGGTCACCAGCCTGCGTCTCGAAGTATTGCTCGGCCCCAACACCGACGGCGAACCCGTCGAACGCCTGCGCGAAAGCGCCGACCAAGCGGCGCAGACCGCGGCGCAGATCCGCAACCTGGTCGTGAACCCCGAGGCCGTCCACGACGGCTGGCGCGGCGGCGGCTTCGCCCGCGTCGACCAGACCGCGAGCCGCTTCGAGCCGACCTTCCGTCCGACCACCGACGGCAGCGCGGTGGACTACGTCATCATCACGCAGGACTCGCTCTCCAGCACGGTGCAGCAACTCGCCGACTTCCGCACTCAGACCGGCTACCAGACGGTGGTGCGCACGACGTCGTGGATCCAGGCCAACTACCCGGGCGGCGCCGACCTCGCCGAGACCATCCGCCGCTTCATCACCGATGCCTACTCGCACTGGGGCACCGGCTACGTGCTGCTCGCCGGCGACACCAGCCAGCTGCCGTACCGCACCGGCCACACGTCCTACTATGGCGGCGAGAACATCCCGACCGATCTCTACTTCCAGTGTCTCGACGGCAATTGGAACGCCGACGGCGACTCGCTCTACGGCGAAGGCTTCGTCGACAGCCTGGTGAACCCGGGCGACTACTGCGACCTCTACCCGGAGGTCTTCATCGGCCGCGCCCCGCTCAACACCAACGCCGAGGCGCAGACCTGGATCACCAAGACCCTCGCG
>JBGATO010000123.1:0-8631 GCA_044229145.1 Candidatus Eiseniibacteriota bacterium
TAGACGCCGTCGGCGTGGCACGCCAGACACGCCGCCGTGACGTGCGCGCCGGTCAGCGGGAACTGCGACGCGTCGTGATCGAAGGTCGAATTCGACCACGTCGTCGTCGTGTGACAGGTCTCGCAGAGGGACGACGGGTAGCCGCCGCTGACGTGGTTCGGTGCCGAGGTGAAGTCGGCCATGTGACAGGCGTCGCACGCCGTCGGCTTGCCGTTGTAGACCTTGTCAGCGTGACAGGCCTGGCAGTCGGCGCTGACGTGCGCGCCGGTGAGCACGAAGTCGGTGCGCGTGTGGTCGAACGGCGCGCCATCCCACGAGGATGTCGTGTGGCAGGAGGCGCACTCGGCCGGCGGCATCGCGGTGGCCGTGTGCGGCGGATCGGCTGCACCGTCGTAGTCGGCCTGGTGGCACGACTGGCACGCGGTCGATTTCCCGTCGAACACGTTGTCGGCGTGGCACGCCATACAGTCGGCGGCGACGTGCGCGCCGGTGAGCGGGAATTGGGTCGTGTTGTGGTCGAACGTCGCGCCGGACCACGTCGTCGTCGTGTGACACGAGGCGCACGCGTTCGACCCGTAACCGGCGGCGCGGTGATCCGGCGTCGCGCGGTCGTAGTCGTCCATGTGGCAGGCGTCGCAGGCGGTCGGTTTGCCTGCGTAGACGCCGTCGGCGTGGCACGCCAGACACGCCGCCGTGACGTGGGCGCCGGTGAGCGCAAAGCCCGTCGACGCGTGATCGAACGGGGCGCGCGACCACGTCGTCGTGGTGTGGCAGGTGGCGCACTGCGCGGCGACGAAGCCGGCCGCCGCGTGATCCGGCGTGGCACGCGAGTAGTCGTCCGCGTGGCAGGACTCGCACGCCGCCGGCTTGCCGGCGTAGACCTTGTCGGCGTGACACGCCTGGCAGTCGGCGCTGACGTGCGCGCCGGTGAGCGCGAAGTCGGTGCGCGTGTGGTCGAACGGCGCGCCATCCCAGGACGAAGTCGTGTGGCACGCCGCGCACTCGGCCGGCGGCATCGCGGTCGCCGTGTGCGGTGGATCGGTCGCGCCGTCGTAGTCGGCCTGGTGGCACGACTGGCACGCGGTGGATTTCCCGTCGAAGACGTTGTCCGCGTGACACGCGAGGCACGCGGCGTCGACGTGCCGCCCGGTGAGCGGGAACGAGGTCGTCGCGTGGTCGAAGTCGGCACCCAGCCACGTCGAGGTGGTGTGGCAGCCGGCGCACGCGTTGCTGGCGTAGCCCGCGGCGCGGTGATTCGGCGATGCGCGGTCGTAGTCGTCCATGTGGCAGGCGTCGCACGCGGACGACTTCCCCGCATAGACGCCATCGCCATGACACGCCGCGCACGCCACCGGCACATGCGCGCCGGTCAGCGGGAACGTGGTGCGCGCGTGATCGAACGGCGCACCGGCCCAGCCCGCGGTCGTGTGGCACGCCGCGCACTCGGCAGGCGGCATCGCGGTCGCCGTGTGCGGCGGCGTCGCGCGTTGGTAATCCGCGGTGTGGCACGCCTGGCAGGCGCGATCGAGTCCGCGGTACACGCCGTCGCTGTGGCATGCGAGACACGCCGCGTCGGCATGCCGGCCGGTCAGCGGGAACGCGGTCCGCGTGTGGTCGAACGGCGCGCCCGCCCAGCCTGCGGTCGAGTGACAGGTGGCACACTTCTGCGGCGGCATGCCATCGGCCGTGTGCGGCGGCACCGCGCGCGTGTAATCCGCGGCATGGCAGGCGTCGCAGGCCGTCGGCGTGCCAGCGTAGACGCCCGACGCGTGACATGCTTGGCACGCGGCCGCCGTGTGGCGACCGGTCAGCGGATACGCGGTCCGCGCGTGATCGAACGTCGCCCCGCTCCACTGCACCGTGGTGTGACAGGCGCCGCACTCCGCCGCCGGAAACGCCGTCGCGTCGTGCGGCGGGCGCGCGGCGGCCGTGTAGTCACTGTGGTGACAGGCGTCGCACGCCGTCGGCGTACCGGCGAATTGCCCGCCGGTGTGGCAAGCGCCGCACGCGGTTTCCGCGTGTGCCCCGGCGAGCGCGAAGCCGGTGCTCGCATGATCGAACGCCGCGTGCTCCCACGTCATCGTCGTATGACAGGTTTCGCACTGACGCGGATAGCCGCGCGTCACGTGATCGCGCGCGGTGGCGAACTGCTCGGCGTGACACGCATTGCACGCGGTCGCGGTGCCGACGAACTGCAGTTGCCCTTGCGCCGCCGGCGTGTGGCACATCTCGCAGTCCACCGCGCCGTGGCTGCCGGTGAGCGGGAATCGCGTCGCGGCGTGGGCACGCAACACTTGGCCCCGGTCGATGAAGCTCGTGGTGCCGTGGCATTGACCGCAGGCAGTGCCCATCTCGCCGCGATGGGGATCGTCATGACACGCCGCGCACGACGCCGGGGTCTGCGCGAAGGTGAGCGTGCGGTGACACGCCGTGCAGGCGGCCGACGCATGCGCGCCCTCGAGCGCGAATTTCGAGGACGCCGCGTGGTCGAAGCGCGTGCTGATGCGTGCCGGCTTCCAGCTGTCGGCGCGGTGGCACACTTCGCACTCGTCGCGCAGCGGACCGTGCGGATTGCCGGTGGCCGGCGCGTCGCCCGCGCGGGCCGCCGCCGCAACCAGCGCACACAACACGATCAGGCACGCGGCCACGCCGCGCAGGCGGTTACGCATGGCAGCTCCGGCAGCTGGCCTGCACCGGCGTGTAGCGGACATACAGCCGTCCGTCGGCGTCGCGCACTTGTCCGTGACACCGCGCGCACGGCACCTGCTGGTGGCCGCCCTCGAGCGTGAACGACGTGTCGCGCGTGTGGTCGAACTTGGAGGCTGGCACGAACGAGGCGGTGTCGTGACACCGCTCGCACGCGCTGCCACCACGCCGCGCCGCGAACTGGCCCCGGTGGACATCGGCGTGGCAGTCGGCGCAACCGTGCTTGGGCACTGCCAGGCCCATCACCGGCAGCGTGGCGCCGGCAAGCGTCTTGGGCGATGGCTTCGCCTTCAACTCCTGATGGCACTCCTGACACGGCACCGCGCGATGCGCGCCCTCGAGCGGGAAGCCGCTGTCGGCATGCGCCTTCTCGTCGTAGGTCGAGGGCCGGAACGTGTCGAAGCCGTGGCACGCCAGGCAGTCGTTCGCCCGCGCGCGCGCGCCGCCGGGGCGGAAACGGCCGGCGTGCGGATCGGCGTGGCACGCCACGCATGCCGCGTGTGCCGGACGCAAGTCGACGTGCGCGCTGCCGAGCGCCGCGTCGCGCTGGCGATGCGTGTGGCAGGCCGCGCATGCGGCAGCCGCGTGGCGCCCGCGCAACGGATACGCTGACGTCTGGTGCTGCGCCACCGTGTACGTCGAGGGCGCAAACGCGCGCACGTCGTGGCACGCCGCGCAGTCCACCGCCTTGCCCGCCAGCGTCGCCGTGCCATTGTGCGCGTCGCCATGACAGTCGGTGCAGCGGGCGAACGCCGGCTTCTGCGCGTTCGGCTTGCGCGGATCGTGGCACTTGTCGCAGGCGACCGCCGCGTGCGCGCCGCGCAACGGATACCGCGTCTTGTCGTGGTCGAAGGCACCCCGCGCGATCCGGCTGAACGAATCGGTGGTGTGACACGACGCGCACGAACCGCCGAAGCGTCCGGCGTGCGGGTCCTTGTGGCAGGCATCGCAGTCGCCGTGCGGCAAGGGCGTCCAGCGCGGAATCGGCTGCCCCTTCGCATCGCGTCCGCGCGCCACCGCCGGCGTCGCGTGACAGGCCGCGCACGCGGTCTTCACGTGCGCGCCGGTCAATGGATAGTCGGTGCGCGCGTGATCGAATCCGGCCGCGGGCTTCCACCGCGCTTGATCGTGGCACTTCAGACAGTCGTTGCCGAGTTGCGCCTTGTGCGGGTCTTCATGGCACGCGGTGCAGGACGATTCGAGCCCGATCCATCCCGTCTTGGTCCGCTTCACTTTGCTCGCCGCGAGCGCGGGCGACTTCTGCAGCGGCCGTGTGTGACACTTCGTGCAGGCGAGCGACGCGTGCTTGCCTTCGAGCGCCCATCCGGCGCGACGGTGATCGAATTTCTCGGGCGCGCCACCGTCCCAGACGATCATCGCGAAGTCGCGCCCGCCGTGATCCTTGTGGCAGGCGGTGCAACTCTTGGACGCAACCGCGGGCGCGCCATGCAATCCCCGGCGATGTGTTCTCATCCACTGCACCTCGCCGTGACACGCGAGGCATTGCGGATCGAGCCCCGCCGACCCCTTGGTCTTGGCGTGGCACTGGAAGCACTGGAGCGGACCTTCGAGCGAGCGGTGCGGCGCGGCCAACGGGCCGGGCGACACCTGGGCCGCCGCGCGCGGACCGCCCGCGCACAGCGCGAGCACGGCGACGGCAACTGCCGTCCCCCAACGAACACCGGCGCACACGTCACGCAGGCCGCGCACGCGCCTCGGCCCTTTCCATGGGCGACGACACACCAGTGAGAGGACGACGCGCGCATTCCGCCGCGCGTCGTGAAGTAGTGCAATGCATGTTGCAGGTCCCCAAGCATGCAGGAATCGGAGCGCGCCGGCGCCGACCGCGCGCGGTTGGGGATCCGCGCCGTGGCTCGCCTTCACCGCCTGCGTCGGGAGTCAACAGGCGGTCACGCGCACAGCCGAACGGTTATCGGCACACGGCCGACGGAGAGGGAGAGTCTTCGCGCGCGGGCCTCGCATGCCTGGCGGGACGGGCACCGCGCGATGCCAGCCGTGCACAGAAGATGCCGCCGACTCTGCGGGAAATACCGGCGCACTGAGAAAGGGCCATTGGAGGTATCCCAGGCGCGCGCGAATTCCCACTTGCACTGCCCATGCGAGCAGTTCTACAGTTGACGCATCCTCCCACCCTTTCACGATCGGAGACCTCGATGCCCGCCTTGCAGCACGCTGACTTCTGCGATCGGCTCGCCCCGCTCGTCCACCGCATGGCCGATGTCCTCGAGGGCGCCGACCTCTCCGCCCCGGTCCCCACCTGCGGCGACGACTGGACGCTGTACAGCCTCGCGGAACACCTCGGCTTGATCCACCGCTGGGCGGAACGCCTGGTGCGCGATCTCTCGCCCGAACGCATCGACCGCGCCGCGCTGGGCGTGACCGTCCCGGACGCCGCCGGCATGGCGGCGTGGATGCGCGCCGGCGCCGCTCCACTGGTCGCCGCATTCCGGGCGACGAATCCGGACGCGCCGATGTGGGCGTGGGGCGCCGACCAGCACGCGCGCTTCTGGTCGCGCCGCCAGGTCCACGAAACCGCGGTGCATCTGCACGACGCGGAACTCGCCGCGGGCGTCGCGGTGTCGCCCATCGAGCCCGCAGTCGCGGACGATGGTGTGGACGAATTCCTCGTCAACATGCCGTGTGCGGCGCGCTGGGCGCCGCGCATCGCCGAATTGCGCGGCCACGGCGAGGAGATCGCCTTGCACGCCACCGACACAGGCAGCGAGTGGACGCTGACGCTGACGTCGGAGGGTCTCACGTGGTCGCGCGCAGTATCGGCCGCTCCCGTGGTTCGCGCGGCCGCCACGGCCGAAACGCTGTACCTGCTGCTCTGGCAGCGCCGCGGCCTCGAGCACTGCGCGGTCGAGGGCTCGCCTGGCGCACTCGCCACCGTGCTTGCGGCGGTCGAGGACTTCTAACCGCGTCGCCCAGCATCACGACACGCGCGACGGCGGAGGCGCCTCGAGGCCCCTCCGCCGTCCGCGCTTCCGCGAGCTGTTCAGCGAATCTGCCGGTCCGTCGGCATCGGCACCGAGACCCGCTCCCACTCGCGTTCCAGTCCCGACCGCTCACCCTTCTCGACGAAGGCGCGCAGGTGGCGGTTGAACAGTTCGGTCCAGCCGCGGGTGTAGACCGCTTCGAGGCGCGGCGTGAACAACCCCATCGCGTGGTGCGCCAGATGCAGCTGCGTTCCCTTCGGCGTGTCGGTCAATTCGAGGTGTACGCGCCCTTCCACCGGGCCGCGAATCCCCATTGCCCCGCGGAGGTCCACCGACACGTTCCGCTCGAAGCCGGTGATGGTCGCCCACATCGCCCCTTCGCCCTCGCCCCAGTCTTCGTAGAGCCGGCCGCCGAGGCGGGTTTCGAGCACCACGGTGCGCGCCCGCGATGGATTGCGCAGGTACGGCGCGCCCCACCACGCACCGATCGAGCCCGTCAGCGCGCGAAACACCTGCGCCCGCGGCGCGTCGATGAAAAAGTCCAATTCGATGCAGAGCGACTGCATCTCGCGAATGTTGCCCATCTCGAACGTCATGATCGTCTCCTTGTCGCGGGCGATGCGACGACTCACCCGCGTGCTGGCCAGCATCAGCGCGATCATCCCGCCGCGGCAGGCCCGCCGCTATGCGACGTGAGGGAAGCGTGGTCGTGCAACTTCCGAGGGACGCGGACCGGTCCGCTCGCAGCACTGCGACCGAGGGTGCGGCGGTCCTTCGCCTTCCAACCCGTGGACAACCCGCGCCCGTCGTCCCACGGTGGCGGGGTCTCCGTGTGCCGGCACGTCCTCCACGGCCAGGCACCAGACGGCGGACGGCGGCCACGCGAGCGTGCGGCTCGTGCCGCTCGGCGCGCTCCGCGACGTCGTACGTGTTGCGCCGTGGCACTCGAGCGGCACGAAGCGAGTCGAGCCATGCGCTTGTCCGTTCTCGCATGCGCCCTTGGCGCATGCATCGCGGTTGGCCTCGCCGTCCCCGCCTTCGCGGCGATCACCCCTCCGAACGTTCGCCCTCAGCCTGTCGAGGGCACACTGCTCCAGGATCACTTCAGCCGCCTCGGCGAGGCGATCGACGTCGTCGCCGATCAGTGCAATGCGTGCTCATGGACGTTTGCTTCGGGCGCGTCCACCACACTGACCCTCACGCTCGTCTTGGGAGGCACGCCGGCCGCGCAATCGATCGGCCTCTACGACGTCGCCCGCCCGGAAAGCGAACGTGAAATCTTCCCCGCGATCGCCGGCAACGGATGGACGGCGCGCATCGCGATCGACCACTGGGATCCCGGTCTGTTGCGGATCGAGGTCTTCGACGTGCACGGGGACAGGTATTCCGTGCGCTACGCGGACACCGAGGATCTCGAGACCTTTGGCTTCTACGTCCATCCGACCCCGACCGCCGGCTCCGCCAAGTGCTTCCACACCGAGGACCACGAGAACGGCTGCCTGCCCGGCGGGACGCTGGTGCCGCAGGCACTCGTCTACCCGGCGGCGGTCCATGGGGACGACGCCTGGTGGGTGGCGTTCCAGGAAACCTCCACCACCGCAAAGCCGCACAGCTTTGCCGACATCCTCGTGTTGGTGCAGCGCGACACCGTGACGCCGGTGCCGCGGACAACCTGGGGGGCGATCAAGTCCATCTTTGCCCACTGACCCGCAGTTCGCACGCCGGGCGCCCCTGAGGCACCCCGTCGTCCGGGCGCCGAGTCCGGCCTGTCCGGCCCGGCGCCCGGACAGTTTCCTGGCGAACCCACAGCTTCTTGGCAGTTGACGAGCCTGCCACGGCAGAGTAGCCTTTCGTCGACTTACCGCATCAAGGAAGACCTCTCGGGGATCCAGCCCCATCCTTCCTCTGCACCGTTGTCTGGTTCACCTGGCATCTTCGCGCCGTTTAGGAGGATCCCCATGCAGTCTCGCTCCAAGGCCGCCGCCTTGTTGCTCTTGCTTCCTGCGCTATTCCTGGCCCGGCCGGCCCGCGCGCAGCTCACCTATGACCCGGTGTCCATCAGCGTGACGTCGCTCGGACACGGCAAGGTGGCGCTTTCCGTCACCGCGGGGCAGAGCGGCACGCCGAACGGATTCGCGCTCTGGTGGATGACCTCCGCCCAGTTCGCCTCGCTTGGCTACCAGTGGCCCGACAACTTGGTGACCGGCGAAGGCTGGGCCAAGTTCACCGGCATCCCGACGCTGAACGTGTTCGCTGGCGAGCCCGGCACCTTCGTCCTCGGCCCGAACCAAACGATCACCGTCGAAATCGGCGACCTCGCCGATGAAACCGGCCGCACCTCGAACATCGTGTCCGAGCTCGACTACGACGAGTCGTACGTGTTCTGTGCGTACGCGCGCGGCGACCAGACCATCGGCAACAGCCCGCTCTCGACTACCGAAACCGGCGTGACGACCAACAGCGTGAACTGCACCTACACGGTCGGCTACTGGAAGAACCACACGTCGGCGTGGCACGTCTCGAGCCTCACGCTCGGCACCGTCAGCTACAGCGCGAGCCAGTTGCTGTCGATCCTCAACAAGCCGGTGGCCGGGAACGGCCTCATCTCGCTGTCGCACCAGTTGATCGCGACGAAGTTGAACCTCGCCAACGGCGCGGACCCGACGGCCGCCCTCCCGACGGTCAATGCCGCGGACGCCATGATCGGCAGCTTGATCGTGCCGCCGGTCGGCAGCGGCTACCTGTCGCCGAGCTCGACCTCGGGCTACACGCAGATCCTCGACAACTTCAACAACGGCGTCATCGGCCCGGGCCACTGCGGCAGCGTGACACCGGTGTCCCCGTCGACGTGGGGCGGCCTGAAGGCGCTCTACTCGCGATAGGCAGCGACGCCGTCTCGGCGTCTCAGCGGCAACCAATCGACGGCCCGGGAGGCATCCGCTTCCTGGGCCGTCGTGGCTCGAGA
>JBGATO010000016.1:0-63644 GCA_044229145.1 Candidatus Eiseniibacteriota bacterium
CACGCGTCGGCGCGTTGGCGTAGGCGCTTGCCCGCGCGCGTGGCGAGCGCGCGCGCCTCCTGCAGCGCGTCGGCGCGCACCGCGTCGGCGTGTGCGTGCACGAGTGTGGCGGCGTCGGCGCAGCCGAGGGTGAGCGCGGTGGCATCCGCGCGCGGCGGCGGCGGCGCGTACGGCGCGCCGAGCGTCGCCGGCGGGCGCGAGGCGCCCGGCGCATCGACCGCGACCCGTACCACCCGCGAGCCCGCCTCGAGTACCAACACACGCCCGCCGCGCGGCATCAACTCCGCCACCATTTCTGCCGCCGTCCCGTCCGCCAGCGTGAGCGCCCACACGACGATGCGTTCGTCCGGCGACCACTGCCGCGCCGCACCGAACACCGCGCCGGTGAGCGCATCGCGCAACGCTGTCATTTCGGCGCGGGCATTGCGCGAGCGCAGCGCCTCTCCGCGCGCCAGCGGCACGACATCGGCGGGAATCAACGCGGCGGGCGCGCGGCCCGCCTCCAACACGGCGACGCCCACCGCACCCGGCCGCAGCGAGACAAGCAGCGTGCCGGCGAGCGGCGGCGCGTCTTCGCCCGGCACCGGCATCGGCTGACCGGCGTCCAGCAAGGCGAACTCCAGCAACCCCGGCAACCGCGCATGCACGAACGCGATCCGGCGTCCGAGGACGGCGGTCGTCAGCGCGGTGAGGAGGTCGGGAGTCGAGGTCTGGGACATGGCGTGGGCCTGCGCGACTGCGTGCAATCGCGCGCATCCTAGACCTTTCGCCGCCGGCGCGCCAGCGGCCGCGTGCTACATCGTAGCCGCGACGATGCGCTACACTCCGCCCCCATGCTGATCCTGGACCTCGTGCGGCACGGCGAAGCCGTCGCCCATCATCCCGGCGGCGACGCCGCCCGCCCGTTGACCCCGCGTGGCGAATCCGACATCCGTCGTCTCGCCGAGGCGCTGCGCGCCGACGGCTGGGCGCCCGCGTACATCGCCGCGAGCCCGTATCTGCGCGCGCAGCAGACCGCGCAGCTGCTCGCCGACGCCTGCGACCGGACGGTCGCGACCTGGGGGGCGCTCGAACCGGACACTCCGCCGCAGCGCGTGCTCGACGCGCTCCTCGCCGAAGGCTGGGACGCGGCCGCGCACGTCGTCTTAGTGGCGCACTTGCCGTTGGTCGAACGCGTGGCGCTCGCGCTGGCTGCCGGAGATGCGCCGTGGACGCCGGGCACGCTGGCGCGGATCGAGCTGCCGGAGGGATTGGCGCGGCGTGGCGCCCTGACGCGCGTGTGGACGCCGTGAGCGGCGTCACGGCGTCCACGCGGTGAAGCGGAAAGCGCGCGCTTAGCGATACAAGTGCTTGATCGCGCCCCAGGTGGCGGGGTGCACCGGTGTCGTGCCGGTGAAGTCGACGAGCACGTCGTCCCAGCCGATCCCATCGCTGAAGTTGATCGAGGTGAAGGTCATCGACACGCTGGCGATGCTGCCGGCCGTGAACTCGAGGTGGTCGACGTTCTTGTAGCCATTCACCGGACCCGACGGATGCGTGACGGTGAAGCTCTCGAGCACCGTACCCGACGCATCCTTCGACGACACTTGCACCACCGACCAGCCGGCGCTGATCACGTTGAGGCCAACGTGTGTCGCCCGCCACGCCGGCGACGGCATGCCAGTGGCCGGGTCGACCATCTTCATGTCGATGTCGCGGAAGTTGCTCGCGCCGCACAGGATGTTGGCGCCGGATGTCGCCTCGGCGGCGTCGGCGAAGATCGTGCAGGCAGAGTTGCTCACCGACGAGAACAGCACGCCTTGTGGCATGTACTGGTTGGTGATCGGCGTGCCGCCGACGTAGGTGTCGAAGGTCATCGTGGTGGCCGCGTGGGCGCTGGCGGTGAGCGCGGCGCACGCCAGGAAAGAGGCGGCGACGAGGGTGCCGCGTGATGCGCGCGAAGTCATGAAGCAGTGCCTTTCGATCGATGTGGACGCGAAGATGTCGAAGCGTGGAGGGCTCAAGTGTAGCACAGACGGCGCGGCGCTAGGGCGCGCCGTGCGTCCGCCGCCACCACGTGAGCAGCAGCAACCCCGCCTCGATGCACGCCAATACCCCGATCACGATCTTCACCGCGCGGCCGATGCCGGCGCGCCGCTCCGCTTCCACCGTCGTCGCCTCCCGTCGTTGTGTGCGAACTGTGCGCCGATGGTCGCATCGGCGACGGGACGCGTCGAGGGCCGCGCGATCACGACGCGGAGCGCCGAATCGTCACCTCCACGCGCTGTCCGAGCTTGAGCGGCGTCGCGGCGTCTGGGGCGATCTTCACCAGCAGCACGCGAGTGTCGGTAGGCCGGCCAGGATCGCTCGGCGTCAGCTGGCGCGGCATCACGGCGCCGGGCACATCTTCGACGTGGCCGGACCAGCGCTGGCCGTCGAACCCTTCGGCGGCAATCGTCGCGACGGCGCCGCGCCGCACGCGGCCCGCGTCGAACTCGTCGACTTCGGCTTCGATGCGGGTGCGGCGCAAGTCCGCGATGCGCACCAGCGACGCGCCCGCCGCTACCGTCTCACCCCCGTCGGCGTAGCGTTGCACCACGGTGCCGGACACCGGCGCGACGATGCGGGTCTTGGCGAGTTCGGCGCGCAAGCGCTGCACGTCGGCCTGTGCCTGTGCCTGCGCCGCGCGCGCGACGTCTCGTTGATGCACGGCGCGATCGAGCGCCTGCCGCGTGTCGAGATCGGCGGCGGCGAGCCGCTCGCTCCGTGACGCTTCGACTTCCGCGAACCGCACGTCGGCCTGCGCCTTGGCGACGTTCGCTTCCGCCTCCGCGAGTGCCGCGCGGAGGTCGTCCGCGCGAATCTCGGCGATCACCTCGCCGGCGCGCACCTGCTGATTCTCCACCACGCACACGCGCAGCAGCGTGCCGGCGACGTCCGTTCCCACCGTGACCTCGGCGCCCGGGTATGCCACCACGCGCCCTTCCGCCACCACCGTCGCCTCCTGCGCGACCGGCCGCGGCGCCGGCATCGTGCGCTTCGCGCCGTTGGCTTGCACTTGCCACGCCGTCACCGCCACCAGAACAATGCCGGCCGCCCACCACATGTACGTGCGCTTCATGATCTGTCAGACCTCGTGCGGTTCGAGTAGACGTCCGTCGGCAATGCGCACGACGCGATCGGCGATCGCGCGCACCTTCGGATCGTGGGTGACGATGAGCAGGCCGCGCCGCTCGCGCTTGGCGAGGTCGCGGAACAGCTCGAGGATTTGCGTGCCGGACGTCGCATCGAGATTCGCGGTCGGCTCGTCGGCGAGCAGCACCGCGGGGCGCCCGGCGAGCGCACGCGCGATGGCGACGCGCTGCTTCTGGCCACCGCTGAGATCGCGCGGCAGGAAGTGCAGGCGGTCGCCGAGGCCGACGTGCTCCAGAGCGCGCACCGCTTCGTCGTGCGCGGCGCGGCCCTCGACGCCCTTGACGTTGAGCGCGTACTCCACGTTCTCGCGCGCGGTCAGCGCCGGGAACAGGTTGTACTGTTGAAAGACGAAACCGATGTGCGCGCGGCGGATCGCCGGCAAGGCGTCCGGACGCGCCGCGTCGACACGTTCGCCGTTCACGGTGACTTCGCCGCCGCTCGGCGTGAGAATGCAGCCAAGGATCGACAGGAAGGTCGTTTTGCCGCTGCCCGACGGACCTTCGAGCGCGACGATCTCTCCGGCGTCGAGCGTGAGGTCGACGCCTTTGAGGACGTCGACGCGGTCACGGCCGTCGACGAAGCTCTTGGTGACGCCGCGCGCGTCGAGGACGCGGCCGGCGGAGGGCGGCGTGTGCGGAACTGCCGTCGCGCGCGGCGCGGCGCAGTTCCAGGACTGAGGCCACAGCGTCATCGTCTATCCTCGGAAGACCAGCGCGGGGTCGAGCCCCGCGACCTTGCGATAACTCACCATGCCCGCTGCCAGACACAGCACCACGGTGCCCACGAACACGACCGCGGTCACCGGCGTTGGCAAGATGAGTTTGAGATTGATGGCCGCGATGACCGGGCGCATCGCGTACGCCGTCAGCGCGCCGCACGCGAAGCCGACCACCGCCGCGATCACCGACTGGCGCGCGAGGATGCCGTAGATGTGCGCGTTGCCGCCGCCGATCGCCTTGACGGTGCCGAACTCCTTGAGGTGTTCCATCGTGGCGGTGTAGAGCGTCTGCGCGACGACGACCACGCCGACCAAGCAGCCGAGGAAGACGGTGACGTACATGTTGAGGCCGATGCCGGTGTTCGCCACCCAGTAGCCGCGCGAACGGTTCGCCCATTCGGCGCGCGTGTAGACGTCGTTGTACGGCAGGCGGCGGCGGATCGCCGCGCGGACGGCTTCGATGTCGGCGCCCGGTTGCACGCGGACGACGATGTAGGTGGTCTTGCGATCGAGAACGCTCGCGCCGAGTTGTTGCGCGAGGTGGAAGTCCATCATCGCCAGCGGTGTCGTCGTGAAGCTCTTGGCCTCGCGTGTGGTGCCGACGATCTTGAGGCGGCGCCCCATGACCTCGCGATAGTCGCCGAGGTGGAAGTTGCCGTAGCGCTGCCGCGCCGACTCGTCGAGGAACATGTACGGCCCGCGGCGCAGGTTCTGCACATCGCCGGCCGAGACGTTCCACGGGAATTGCCAGTCGGCGAAGTTTTCCATCGCGTAGACCTCGGCGCCTTCCTGCGCGCCGTTCGGCAGAGCGATGGTCATGAACCAAATCAGGAGATTGTCGGCGCGTTGCACACCGGGGACCGAGCGCACACGCTGCACCGCGGTCTCGCTGAAGGTGTGCGAGAAGTCGACGTTCGGCGTGTTGCGCGAGGTGATCCAGAGGTCCGCCGGCAGCCTGTCGATGGTGATGCTGGCGTTCTGCAGGAGTCCGAGGAAGAGGCCGACCTGCACGAGCACCAGCGTCACCGCGAAGGCGACGCCGCTCACCGTGATGGCAAAGCGCAGGCGGTCGTGCAGCAGGTTTTTGCGGGCGAGATCGACCATGACCGTCAGGCCTCGCCGCGCTGGCCGTCGTGGGCGAGCGATGCGCCGGCGAGGCCGCTGGGCATCGGGTAGCGCCCGGCGTCGCCCTCGCGCAGCAGTCCGTGCAGGAGGGCGTCGATCATGAGGTCCGTGGCCTCGTCGATCGGCCGCCATTCGAGCCAGTCGTCGCCGCCCTTGGTGACGTGGAGGGCGACGATGCCGTGCGTGGCGGCCCACAACATCTGGGCGATGGCGTCGGCATCGCGCAGGCCATCGCGCAGCCGGCCCGTCGCAATGGCGGCGCCCACCGTCTGAACGAGGAACGCGTAGGCGTCCTGGTCCGGATTGCCGTGTTCGACCGGCTGCTCGTCGTGCTTCATCTCGAACGGCACCGGCGTCATGAACATCAGGCGATAGTGGTTGGGGTGCTGGACACCGAACTGGACGTACGCCACGGCAATCCGGCGGAGCCGCACGACCGGGTCGGCTTCGGCGGTCAAGCTGCCGAACGCCGCCGCGAGGCCGAGGAAGTCCTGGCTGCAGATTTCGCGGAACAGCGCCTCTTTGTCCGCAAAGTACTGGTAGAGCGCGGTGGCGGAGTACTCCACCGCGTCGGCGATGCGGCGCATCGACACGGCGTCATAGCCATCGCGGGCGAACATTTCCCGCGCCACGTCGAGGATGCGTTGCCGTGTTTCGACCCGCTCCCGGTCCCGCCGTTCCTTGGTTCCCATAACGCCCTCCACAAAGCTAACACTGTTAGATTATCGAATGACGTTATTTTTGTCAACACTGTTTTATGGAGTTCGGTGCCCCGGTGGCGATCTTCTGCTCACGCATGGGCTTGGAACGCCGATACCGGTCCACGACTGCCCTGGACTCCGGCCGCCGCGATTGACCCAGGCGCGCCAAAGCGAGTAGCATGAGCGGTCCGAGCAACTCGCGCTCGATGCGTCGTTTACCCGCTTTCGGCGGCCCCAGCCGCCCGCACCACGCATCCGCGCACCTACCTGCCATCGAACAAGATCGGAGCGTCACGCTTGGCTGCTTCCATGCCGCGTCGCCGCGTCGTCGTCACCGGGCTCGGAATCGTGAGCCCGGTCGGAGTCGGCAAGGCACAGTTCTGGGACCACCTCTCGCGCGGAATTTCCGGCGTCAAGGAGGTCCACGACTTCGACACCTCGCAGTTCAGCTGCCACCACGGCGGCGAAGTGCAGGAGTTCGACGCCCACGACTTCTTCCCCGCGAACAAGGTGCGCCAGTGGGACCGCTGCATGCAGTTCGCGATGGTTGCCGCGCAAGAAGCGCTGCGTGAAGCCGGCATGGAGAGCGGCCCGAACTGCGAACCCGAGCGCGCCGGCGTGATCCTCGGCACCGCCGCGGGTGGACGCCGCGAGGCGATCGCCTTCCAGCGTGACGTCCTGTTCGCGGACAACGAAGCGCAGCGCGAGGCGGTGCGCAAGTTCCCGCGCCGCCTGATGCTCAACTCGAGCTACCACGCCGCCACCAATCGCGTCGCCGGCGAGTTCGGCTTCCACGGTCCCAACGTCACGATCTCGACCGCGTGCGCCAGCGGCACCAACTCGGTGGCGATGGGCGCCGACCAGATCCGCCTCGGCCGCGCCGACATCATGCTCGCCGGCGGCAGCGAACTGCTCTGTCAAATCGTGTTCACCGGTTTCGCCGCCATCCGCGCGCTGAGCGAGGAAGGCCGCATCCGCCCGTTCGACGGCAAGCGCGGCGGCCTGATGCTCGGCGAAGGCGCCGGCATGCTGGTGCTCGAGGACCGCGACGCCGCGCTCGCCCGCGGCGCACACATCTACGGCGAGATCCTCGGCTGGGGCTTGAGCGGCGACGCGGTCCACATGACCGCGCCGGCGCGCTACGGCGAAGGGCTCGCCGAATCCATCCGCCAAGCCTTCGAGGACGCCGACCTCAACGTCGACCAGATCGACTACATCAACGCGCACGGCACCGGCACGCGCTACAACGACCAGATGGAAACGCGCGCCTTCCGCACCGTGTTCGGCGAACTCGCGCCGAAGATCCCGATTTCGTCGACCAAGTCGATGATGGGACACACGCTCGGCGCCGCCGGCAGCATCGAGGCGGTGATCGCGCTGCTCACCATCCACAATCATTTGATCGCGCCGACCATCAACTACGAGAACCTGGATCCCGACTGCGATCTCGACTACACGCCGAACGTCGCGCGGCAGGCCGACGTGCGCACCGTGCTGAGCACCAGCGCCGGATTCGCCGGCAACAACGCGGCGATCATCATCGGCGGGCCGGACGGGCCGCGGCCGAGCGCGCTGCCGCACGGCACCTACACGATGAACGCGCATCCCACGGGCGGAAAGCCGGAGACGAGTGCCGCATGAGCCAGTTCGAACCCGTCGTCGTCACCGGCATCGGCGTCGCCTGCGCGATCGGCGACAACCACGCCGAGTTCCGCGAGTCGATCTTCAACGGCCGCTCCGGTCTCAACCGCATCTCCAAGGTCGCGGGCTTCGACCCGTCGCCGTCGAAGGCGGTGCACGCCGGCGTCATCCCGAACTTCGACTCGGTGCCGGTGCCGCAGACCAAGCGCGAGATCGGCAACTCGATCACGCAGTTGATGCGCAAGATGGACCGCGTCACCAAGCTCTCGGTCATCGCCGCGGAGGAAGCGCGCGCCGACAGTGGCGTCGAGATCGACGACATCTCGCCGACCCGCATCGGCATCGTGCTCGGCACCGCGTTCGACGGCTTGGTGACGATCGAGGAATACTATCGCGCCGTGGTGCAGAAGGGCGCGCGCCACGCGTCGCCGGCGTTGTTCCCGTTCACGCTGCCGAACTCGATCAATGGCGCGGTGTCGATCCACATGGGCATCAAGGGCGTGAACTCGTCGCTGGCGACCGGTGCGGTGAGCGGGCTGGCGAGCGTCGGCTACGGCCTCGACTTGCTGCGCGCCGGACGCGCCGACTACATCCTCGCCGGCGCCGCGGACATCTTCGGCGAACCCGTGTTCCGCGCGATGGACTTCCTGCGTTGCGTCACGCCGTATCGTGACGGCGGCGCGGAAACCGTCGCGCCGTTCGGCCGCGACCGCAACGGCTTCCCGATGGGCGAAGCCGGCGCGTTCGTCCTGCTCGAACGCCGTGCGACCGCGGAGAAGCGCGGCGCCACGATCCACTGCGAACTCGCGGGCTACGCCAACACCTACGACGGCTGGAAGACCGCGGACAACGATCCGCAGGGCACCGGTGTCGCCGCCGCGGTGCGCGGCGCGTTGCGCGACGCCGGCGTCGACGCGGGCAGCATCGACTACGTCGCCGCCTCCGCCAACGGCGCGGTGGCCGGCGACCGCGCCGAAGCGCAAGGCCTGCGCGCGGCGTTCGGCGCGCACGCCGACACGGTGCCGGTCAGCAGCATCAAGGGCCTCACCGGCGAGACGTTCTCGGCCGGCGGCATCCTGTCGATGATCCAGGCGATCGCCGCGATCCAGCGCGGCGCGGTGCCACCGCACCGCAGCGGCCTCACCGGCAAGATCACGCTCGGCGACGACATCCCGCTCGGCCACGTGCCGTCGGAGGTCGAGGAGCGCCGCGTGCGCACGGCGCTCGCCAACAGCGTGTGCTACACCGGGAACAACGCCAGCGTGGTGGTGCGGGCGGTGTAGGGCCGCAACATGCGCCAAGACGACACCCGAGCCCTCGCCGCCCCGGCGCCTCGACCAGGCGTCGGGGCGACGCTTGCGGGCAGGTACCGTCTCGACGCGGAACTCGGGCGCGGCGGCATGGGCGTTGTCTTCCGCGCCACCGACCTCGAACTCTGCCGCGAGGTCGCGGTCAAGTTGCTGGTCGATGCCGGCGTGTCCACACAGGAACGCGAGCGACTGTTACGCGAAGCGCGATCTGCCGCCGCGCTCAACCACCCGCACGTCGTCGCCGTGCACGACACCGGTTCGCACGACGGCACGCCGTTCCTCGTCATGGAGTACGTCGACGGACCGAGCCTGCGCGCCGAGCCGCCCAGCGATCTCGCGGAAATCGTGCGGCTCGCCTGCCAAATCTGCGACGCCCTCGAGCACGCCCACGCGCGCGCCGTCGTGCACCGCGACCTCAAGCCCGAGAACGTGCTGCTCGCCGGCCCGCCCGGCGCGCGTGCCGTCAAACTCGTCGACCTCGGGCTCGCGGTGGCAGCCGGCGCGTCGCAGCGGTTGAGCGAAGCCGGCGTCATCGTCGGTACGGTGTCGTTCATGGCGCCGGAGCAAGCGCTCGGGCAAACCGTGGATGGCCGCGCCGACCTCTACGCACTCGGGGTGATGCTGTACGAATTGACGACCGGACGCCTGCCGTTCACCGGCGCGCAACCGCTCGAGATCGTCTCGCAACACGTGCTGGCACCGGTGGTGCCGCCGCGTGCGGTGCGCGCCGATCTGCCGCCCGGGCTCGACGCGGTGATCGTCCGCTTGCTGGCGAAGGAGCCGGAGGGCCGCTTCGCCTCCGCCGCCGACACCCGCGATGCGCTGCGCGCCGCACTCACCGTTCCCGTCACGTCGGGCGACGATGCCGGCGCCGCTTTCGCCCTGCTCGACGTGCTGTCGCGCGGACGCTTGGTTGCCCGGGGCCAAGAACTCGCGCATGCCAGCGAGCTGTGGCGCCGCACGTGCGGCGGCACCGGCCACTGCGTGCTGATCAGCGGCGAACCCGGCGCGGGCAAGACGCGCCTGGCCCGTGAAGTGTTGGTGCAAATTGCGCTCGATGGCGCCACGGTGTGGACGGGCGCGTGCTACGAGTTCGAAGCCTCGACGCCCTATCTGCCGTTCGTCGAAGCGATCCGCAAGTGGGTGCGCGAGCAGCCCGACGGCGACCGGCTGCGCACCGCACTCGGCGAGGGCGCGGTGCAACTCGCGCGCTTGGTGCCCGAGATTGCCACCCGCCTCGGACCGTTCCCGGAACGCACGGCGCTGCCGGCGCACGAGGAACGCCTGCTGTTCTTCGACGCGGTGGCGGAGGTCTTGCGCGCCCAGGCGCGCGCCACCACGGTCGCCGTCTACATCGACGATCTCCACTGGGCGGACAGCGGATCGCTGTGGCTGCTCGGTCACCTGCTGCGCGCGCTGCGCGAGGAGCGCGTGTTCTTCCTCGCCTCCTATCGCGAGGTCGAACTCGATCGCACGCACCCTCTCGCCAAGGCGCTGGTGGATTGGAATCGCGAGCGCCTCGCCACCCGTATCGCGCTGCGTCGTTTCACGCTCGACGAGACACGCGCCCAACTCGGCGCGCTGCTCGGTGAAGAAGTGAGTCTCGAGTTCGCGAGCGCCGTGCACCGCGAGACCGAAGGTAATCCGTTCTTCGTCGAGGAAGTCCTGAAAGCCCTCATCGAGCAGGGCACGGTGCGCCGGGCAAGCGGCCGCTGGAAGCGTGACGAGACGACGCAGCTGATCGTGCCGCAAAGCGTCAAGGAGGCGATCGGGCACCGGCTCGACGCCATCTCGCAGGGATGCAACGACACACTGCGGCTCGCCGCGACACTCGGCAAGACCTTCGAGTTCGACGAGCTGCTGTCGGTGGCCCAGGATATCGGCGAGGACGCATTGCTCGACGCGCTCGACGAGGCGGTGACGGCGCAGCTGTTGGTGGCCGGGCGTGGCGAGTCCTTCGCCTTCACGCACGACAAGATCCGCGAAGTGTTGTACGAGGAACTCAATCCGATCCGCCGGCGGCGACTGCACCGACGCATCGCCGAAGGCCTCGAAGCGCGGCTGGCCACGCGCCCGGTGTCGTCGGAGCGTCTCGCGCATCACTTCATCGAGGCGGGCGACCACGAGCGCGGGCTGACATGGGCGCGGCGCGCCGGCGACGACGCCTGCAGCTTGTTCGCGTACGACGAAGCCCTTGCCTACTACGCACGCGCCGCGGAGTGCGCCGAGACGCTGCGCCGCGTCGAGGAGCAGGTGGCGCTCGAAGAGACGATGGCAGGCGTCTGCTTCGCGTCCGGCAATTGGATCGCCGCACTCGAGCACTGCGAAGCCGGCCTCGCGATGGCGGAGGACCCGGTCGCGCGTGCGCGACTGCAAGGACTCGCCGCGTCGTCGTTCACCACGGTGGGCGATCCGCGCGCGATCGAGTACGCCGACGCCGCGCTCGCCGTGCTCGACCCCGACGTGCATCGGGTAGACTACGCGCGCGCGCTCACCGAGAAGGCGCGCTTCCATCATCTGCGCGGCCATCACCGCAAGGCCATCGACGGTCTGCGCGAGGCCGCCGCGCTGCTCGAACCGCGCTCCAGTGACTTGCCGCTCACCGCGTTGCACTCTTCCGCGTTGACGCAGTGCCTCGGCTACATCGCCGGCGCGTACCAGAACTTGGGACTGTTCGCCGACGCGGATCGCTGGGCGGCACAAGTAATGGATCTCGGCGTCGCGCACAACATACCGCTCGCACAGGCGGTCGGCCTCGAATTCCTCGGCGAAAACGCCATCTCGTCGGGCGAGTGGCGGAGCGGGCTCGAGTACGCCGAACTCGAGTGGAACATCGCGACGCGGGTACACTCACGCGAGCGCCAGGCGTGGTCGCGCTTCGTCGCGGGGTGGTGCCTGTTCTTCCTCGACGACTGCGACGCCGCCTTGCGCGAAATCGACACCGGCTTGCAGCTGTGCGAGGTCATCGGCGAATCGCGCCTCGCGACGTTCATCGAGCTCGTGCGCGTGCAGGTATGGGCGGCGCAAGGCCGTCACGACGAGGCACTCGCGGAAGTCCAGCGCATCCACGACGCGGTCAAGGACTCGCACGCCACGCAACTGATCGGCCTGCTCTACTATGCGTTCGCGTCGGTGCGCTGCGCGCGCCGGGAATGGTCCGACGCCGTGGAGATGGGCGAGAAGGCGTGGGCCGCGGTCGCGGATCGCGACACGCGCATCCCGCCGATGTATGCGGGTCCGCCGCTCATCACAGCGCTGCGCGCACTTGGCCGGCACGACGAAGCGGCGGCGTGGCTCGATCGCTACGCCGCACTCATCGCCGAGATCCAGTCCCCGCACTTCGCCCGCGTCGTGGACACACTGCGCGCGGACGCTCGATAGGAGACGCATCGCATGCGCATCGGCATCCTCGGTTCCGGCGAAGTCGGCCAAGCGCTCGCCGCCGGTTTCCTCCAACACGGACACGACGTCATGCTCGGCACGCGCGACGTGACGAAGCCGGAGCTGCGCGCGTGGCGCGATGCGGCCGGCGCGCGTGCGCAACTCGGCACCTTCGCCGAGACGGCGACGTTCGCGGACCTCGCGCTGCTGGCCACCGCGTGGAGCGGCACCGAAGCCGCGCTGCAACTCGCGGGGCCCGGCGCGTTCGCCGGCAAGATCGTGATCGACGTCACCAATCCGCTCGCGCACGACGCCGACGGCATGCCGCATCTCGCGCTCGGCACAACCGACAGTGGCGCCGAGCAGGTGCAGCGCTGGCTGCCCGGCGCGCGCGTGGTGAAAGCGTTCAACACGATCAACTCGTCGGCGATGGTGCATCCGACGCACGCCGGCGGACCGCCCACCATGTTCATCGCCGGCGACGATACAGAGGCACGCGCGGCCGTGCGCGGCATCGCCGAAACGTTCGGGTGGGCGGTCGCCGAACTCGACTCGCTGAGCGGCGCGCGCTATCTCGAACCGCTCGCGATGTTGTGGGTCCACTACGCGATCCAGCACGACACCTGGGATCACGCCTTCGCGTTGCTGTGGCGCGCTACTCCCCGATGATCTTCACCAACACGCGCTTCCTGCGGCGGCCGTCGAATTCGCCGTAGAAGATCTGCTCCCACGGCCCGAAGTCGAGCGCGCCCTCGGTGATGGCGACCACGACTTCGCGGCCGAAGAGTTGGCGTTTGATGTGCGCGTCGCCGTTGTCCTCGCCGGTGCGGTTGTGGCGGTACTGCTCGATCGGCTCGTGCGGGGCGATGCGTTCGAGGAACTGCTCGAAGTCGTGATGCAATCCGCGTTCGTCGTCGTTGATGAAGACCGAGGCGGTGATGTGCATCGCGTTGACCAAGACGAGGCCCTCACGCACGCCGCTCTCGCGCACACACTCCTCGACCCGCGGCGTAATATTGACGAACGCGCGGCGGGTCGGGATGTCGAGCCACAATTCGCGGCGCAGCGACTTCACGACGCCATCGCCACGTGGCGTTGGGTTTGGATCGCGACGGCGCGCATGTACCAGCCGAGCGATACGAGCAGGGCGAGATCCGGCACCTGTGCCGCCGCCTGGGCGATGTGCACGTCGTTCTCGGTGCGGAACGGATGGAAGTGGCGGCGGAAGGTGATGAGCGGCTGATCCGAGTCCTCGCGCGCGATCGCGTACTCGGAACTCCAGAAGTGGCTTGGCCAGAATTTGTAGGAGGCCCCGCTGGAGAGCCGGATGTGCGCGGTGCGGTTCCACGCGATGCCGGTCCAGCGCACGGTGGCCGCCTCGCCCGCGACGCCGACTTTCTCGACGCGGATGTCGCGCGAGAGCACACGCGGCCGTCCGAGACGCCAGGCACCTTCCGCGGTTTCGATATCGGCGATGCGGTGGAAGCGCCGCTTCCAGCCGAGCCGCGCGAACAGACCGGCATCGCCGTCCACCAGCGTGCCATGACCGTCGAGCGCGCGCAGCTCCCACCAGCGACGCCCGAAATGCGGTTGTGCCCAGCGCAGATCGCGGCCCGCGGCCGCGGACATCGGTTGCATGTCAGCCTCCTCGACAATCCGGTGCGGCTCCGTCCGCCGCGCGCCCGCAGTGTAGCCGGTCGCCAGGGGCGGACGCCAGGACTGCGCCAGTGGTACACTGCATCGCATGCACGATCCTGCCGCCGGCCAGCCCACGGGCGCCGGTCTGCACGTACTCGTCGTCGATGACGAACGCAATATCCGCACGACGCTCGAAGTGTGTCTGCGCGGTATCGGCTGCGAGGTCACGCTCGCCGCCACGGCCGACGAGGCACGACGCGCGGTGGAGCGCGCCGCCTTCGACCTGGCCTTCGTGGATCTGCGCCTGGCCGATCAGAGTGGCCTCGACCTGCTGCCCGACCTCCGCGCCACGCGCCACGCCATGACGATCGTGATCGTCACCGCATTTGCCTCCATCGACACGGCGGTGGAAGCCATCAAACGCGGCGCCAGCGAGTATCTGCCGAAGCCGTTCACGCCGCACCAAATCCGGCACTTGGTGGCACGGGTGGCGGAGTCGCGGGTGACACAGTCACGGCTCGAGACACTGCACGCACGACTCGCCGCCGAAATCCCGGAAGCCGATCTGCGCAGTGGATCGGCCGCGATGCGGGCAGCGCTCGATGTCGTGTTGCGTGCGGCGGCGGCCGATGCGCCCGTGTTGCTGCGCGGCGAAAGCGGCACCGGCAAGGGCGTGCTCGCCGCGGCGTTGCATTCGCAGAGCCCGCGCGCCGAGCGCCCGTTCGTCACCGTCAACTGCCCAACCTTGACGGGTGATCTGCTCGCCAGCGAATTGTTCGGTCATGCCCGCGGCTCCTTCACCGGCGCGGTGCGCGATCAACCCGGACGCGTGGAAATCGCCGAAGGGGGCACGCTCTTCCTCGACGAGATTGGGGAAATCCTGCCGCCGCTACAAGCCAAGCTGTTGCGATTCCTCCAGGACAAGAAGTTCGAGCGGCTTGGCGACACCCGCACGCGGACCGCGAACGTGCGCGTGGTTGCCGCGACCAATCGCGACCTCGACGCCGACGTGCGCGACGGGCGATTTCGGGAAGACCTGCTCTATCGATTGAACGTGATCGAAGTCGTGGTGCCGCCGCTCCGCGAACGCGGCGACGATCTCGAGCGACTGGCGCAGGGTTTCCTGGGGTTCTTCGCACGGCGGCTGGGCCGTCCCGTCCCCGTATTGACGCCCGACGCGCTGGCTGCGATGCGCGCCTACGCCTGGCCCGGCAACGTGCGGGAGCTGCGAAACGCGATGGAACGCGCCGTGATCCTGCAGGCCGGCGCGACGATCGAGGCGTCGGCCCTGCCGGCACGCATTGCGCCGCCGCCGCTGCCGGCGACGGAACCTCTCACCCTCGATGACGTCGAACGCGCCCACATCCTCAAGATCCTCGCCGAAGGCCACACGATGGAGGAGGCGGCGCGCATCCTCGGCATCGACGATTCGACGTTGTGGCGGAAGCGCAAGCGCTTCGGGATCTGACGCCGGCCGTCAGACGCGGTGCGCGCGGAACAACTCCATCGCCGCATCGAGGTCGACGTTCGCGCCGCTCAACGTCACCGCCACCGTGCGCCCCTCGAGCGGAAACGCTCCACCGGTGACCGCCGCCAGTGCCATCGCGCCGGTGGGTTCGACGACGACGCCGAATTCGCGGAACGCCAGCGCCATCGCACGCACCGCGTCGGCATCGCTCACCACCAGTCCGCCGGCAACCAGTCGCGAGTTGATCGAGAAGGTGAGCGCCCCGGGCGTCTGCACGACGGCCCCATCGCAGATCGAACGCGCTGCCGGGTCGTTGCTCTCACGCACTCCGCTTTGCAGTGAGCGCGCGGTGTCATCGAAGCCCACCGGCTCGACGGTGTAGACGCGAGTACCAGGCGACAAGGCCGCGACCGCCGTCGCGCATCCGGCGGTGAGCCCGCCGCCGCTGCAGCACACCAGGAGCGCATCCAGTGCCACGCCTTGCTCGCGCGCCTGTCCCACGATCTCACGGCCGAGCGTTCCGGCGCCCGCGATGATGCGACGGTCTTCGTAGGGTGGCACGAGGACGAGCCCTCGCTCGGTGGCGAGCCGGTCGGTGATCGCCACACGGTCTTCGCGATGCCGGTCGTAGAGCACGACCTCGGCGCCAAGCGCGCGCGTTTTGTCGATCTTCACGCGCGGCGCGTCCTGCGGCATCACGAGGGTGGCGCGCGTGCCGACCATCGCCGCGGCCGCGGCTACCGCCTGCGCGTGGTTGCCGGACGAATAGGCGATGACACCGCGCGCACGTTCGTCGTCATCGAGTAGGCGCAGGCGGTTGTACGCGCCTCGCAGCTTGAACGAGCCGGTGTGCTGCAGGCCTTCGGCCTTCACCAGAAGACGTCCCCCCACCATCGCGTCGACGCGCGCCGATGCGAGCAGCGGCGTGACGCGACACACGCCGGCCAGCGCCGCGGCGGCTGCCTCGATGTCGTCATACGTCGGCGGTGCGAGATGCCAGGGAACGTCGCTCATGAGGTCTCCAGCGAGGGTGAGTCGAGCGGGAGGGTAAACCAGAAGCACGCGCCGCCGTCCGGTGGCGAATCGAGGCCGATCGTGCCGCCATGCGCCTCGACGATCTCCTTGGCGATCGACAGACCGAGGCCGGCTCCCGCCCCGCCGGTGCCCGGCACGCGGACGAAGCGGTCGAAGATGGTGGCGCGATAGTCCGCCGGCACGCCAGGTCCATGATCGAGGATGTCGAAGCGGATCGCGCGGCCCGGTGCCCGGCGCGCACCCACCGTCACGACCGAATCACGCGGCGCGACGCGTAACGCATTCGCCAAGAGATTCGTCAGCACCCACCGCAGTCGCGCCGGATCTGCCGTGACCGGATCGAGCGCTTCCTCGACCCGCATCTCGAGGCGGACTCCAGCATCCCGCGCCAAGCGTTCGACGCCGGCACAGGCATCGGCGATCGCGGCAGTCGCGGCCAGCGGCTCCTGGTGCAGCACCGCCTTCCCTGCCTGCAAGCGTGCGAGGTCGAGGAGATCGTCGACGATCGATTGCAAGCGGGCGCAGTCCTCACGCGCCGCGTGCAGGAGGTCAGCCTGCTGGTCGGAGAGCGGACCCGCCGCCTCCTCGGCGCACAAGTGGATAGCCATCCACAGTGAGGTGAGCGGCGTGCGAAACTCGTGCGCGACCGCGGCCACGACGTCGTTGCGCAACTCATCGAACCGGCGCAAGCGGGTGATGTCCTGCAGGACGATCGTCGCGCCGGCCAATCCACGGCCATCGTACAACGGTTGCGCGCGCGGCAGGAACCACCGCTCGCCCTCGCGGGTCGCGAAGGCTTGCGCGTCATCGAACCCGTGCGGCACTAGCGCACCCTTGCCGCCCAGCACGTGATCGCGTGCTCGCTCGACGGCCTGGCGCACCGCGGGCTCGAGCGCCGCGAGCGAATCCCGGCCTGGCGTGCCGACACTGAGACCGAGCAGACTCTCGCACGCGCGGTTGGCGAGCAACACGCCGCCATCCGCCTCGAACACCACGATGGGATCGAGGAGTGAGTCGACAGCCGATTGCGCGGATTGCTGCGCGTGCAGCAGTTCGCCGAGTGAACTGGCACGGTACGCTTCGAGCGTTTCCGCCATGGCATTGAATTCCCGCGCCAGAACGGCGATCTCGTCGCTGCCGCTTTCCGGCGCGCGCGCCGCCATGTCTCCCTCGCGCAGTCGGTGCACGGCGTCGGTCAACGCGCCCACCGGTCGCAGCAGCCTGGCGGTGAGATAGATCGACGCGCACACGCCGGTGCCGCCCGCCAGCACGGTGACCAGCGCGAGCCAGCGGTTCATGCGTTGAGCCAGCCGGCGCGCCTCCTCACTCTTGCGCACCATCGCATCTTGATTGACGCTGAGCACGCGATCCCGCGTCTCGACCGCATGCGTGGCGGCCGGCGGTGCCGCGGCGTCATGGAGCGAATCGAGTTGTGCCAGCCCGCTGGCATACTGCCGCCAGGCGTCGCGCAGCCCTGCGGTCGCATCCCGCTCACCGACTTCGGTAATGTTGCGCTCTTGGAGCGCGAGTTCTGCCTCGAAGACACGACGCGCGGCGGTCGTCGCCGAGTCGGCCTCGACCGCCCGCCCCGCGCCGCGCAACAGCCGCATGCGGTCGAGCGCGTCGATCGATTGCCGCATGCGTTCCGCGGCGAGGATGCTGCGGTAGTTGGCTTCGAGGATGCGCTGTGAACTCCTCCCGAGCACACCGACCGTGCGGACACCGAGGACGCTGACCGCGCCGAGCGCGACCGCAAGAGGCACCAGCGCGATCAAGAGCCGTGCGCGCAGCGTCATGCGTCACCTCGGCGGGTCTCGCTCCCCACGATGTGCACGTCGAGTTCTTCGCAACTGTCGATCAATTGGCTCACCCAATCACGTCTGGCGTAGCGGCGCCAGACCGGCTCTCGCATGCGGCCCGCCACGAGGTGCGCCACCCGATGCGACCGCGCGAACTCGAGCAGAGCCGGAATTGCCGCACGCGCCTTGAGTCGCACGATCTCGGCGCCCAGCTCGCGCGCGAGGGCGATGTCGCCGTGCAATCGACGCTGTTCGGTCGCGTCGATCAACTCTGGCGCATCGGCCGGCGTCTCGACGTACACCGCGTACCAATCGGTGTTGAGGCGCCCTGCCATGCGCGATGCGCGTCGCACCACCGCACTCGAGTGCAGCCAGCGCGGCGAGAGGATCACCATGACGTGCGAACGCGCGGCAGGTGACGCCGCGGGCAGTGATCCGGTCGAGACGACTGCACGCGCGCCGCTCGCGCGATCGACGCTTTCCGCCACTTCGCGCAAGGTCAGTTCGCGCAGCGTTCGCAGATTCGCCGGCTGGAAGAAGTGCGCAAGCGCCCAGTCGACCTTGTCGGCCGCGTAGATCTTTCCCGCGCGCAGGCGCTCGCCGAGATCGTCGATGTCGAGGTCGAGGGTGACGACCTGATCGGCTTGTTGCAGGAACGTGTCGGGAATCGTTTCGCGCACCGCCACGCCAGTGGCCGCGCGCACCAGATCGTTGAGCGATTGCAGGTGTTGGACGTTGAACGCGCAGATCACATTGAGACCGGCATCGAGAAGCGCCGAGACGTCTTCGTAGCGCTTGGCGTGTCGCGCACCCGGCGGATTCGTGTGCGCGACTTCGTCCACCAAGACGACGCGCGGCCGTCGCGCCAGGACCGCGTCCAGGTCGAGTTCGTCGATCGTCACCCCGCGGTAGTCGAAGCGACGCAGCGGGACGTGTTCGAGGTCGCCGATCATCGCGGCGGTGTCGGCGCGGCCGTGGGTTTCGATCACGCCGATGACCACGTCGACGCCGCGGGCGCGGAGCGCGTGCGCCTCCTCCAACATGCGATACGTCTTGCCGACTCCCGCCGCGTAGCCGAGCAGCACCTTGAGCCGCCCCCGCTGGGAGCGCTCGACGAGTTCGAGGAAGTCTGCGGAGCGCGGATGTGCGGGCGCCATGCGTCGGACCTGACCTCACGGATGCGGGCGCCGTCGGCCGGCAGCCCGGAGGCACTCTACTGCGCGGGCGACGGACTGGCCAGCGCCGGACGTCCGAGCAGCCGATCGAGCCGCAGGTTGCACTCGAGGACGCCGACGCGCGGCTCGCCCCAGAGTCCGAGCACGCGGCCCTCGGCGCTGTCGTGGATCACGGACGCGATCCGCGCAGGTTCGACATGCCGCGCGGCGGCGATGCGCGGCACCTGCCACAGCGCCGCCGGCAGCGCGAGGTCGGGGTCGAGGCCGCTGGCCGAGGTGGTGACGAGCTCGACCGGCGGCGGCCCCGCCGCGCGTGGATTGGCGGCGCGCAAGGACGCGGCCGCAGCCTCGACGCGTGAGCGCAGTGCGGCCGAGGTGGGCCCCGCGTTCGAGCCGCCGGACGCCGACGCATCGTACGCCACGGCGGAAGGCCGTGCGTGCAGATAGCCCGGGTCGTGGAACGCCTGCGCGATGAGCGCCGAACCCACCTCGCGCCCACTGTCGTCTCGCACCCAGGAGCCGGACGCGGTGTCCGGACAGACGAGGCGCGTGAGAATCGTGACCACGAGCGGATACACCAATCCGGTCACGAGAAGGCTCAGCAGCGCTGCGCGCAACGCGACGATCCAAGTCCGCATCGTGTCCTCCTACGCCAGGTGCCACGCGGCGAGCAGCATGTCGATCGCCTTGATGCCGAGAAATGGCGCCACGACGCCCCCGGCACCGTAGATGAGGAGCGAGCGCCGTAAGAGCGCGGCGGCGCCGAGTGGCCTATATGTCACGCCGCGCAACGCCAGCGGGATCAGCAGCACGATCACCAGCGCGTTGAAGATCACCGCCGACAGCACCGCCGAACGTGGCGACGCAAGATGCATGACGTTGAGCGGCGCGATCTCCGGATACACGCCGGCAAACAAGGCCGGCAAGATGGCGAAGTACTTCGCCACGTCGTTGGCGATCGAGAACGTCGTCAGCGCGCCACGTGTCATCAAGAGCTGTTTGCCGACCTCGACCACCTCGAGCAATTTGGTCGGATTCGAATCGAGGTCGACCATGTTGCCGGCCTCCTTGGCCGCCTGCGTGCCGGTGTTCATCGCGACGCCAACATCGGCCTGCGCGAGAGCGGGGGCATCGTTGGTGCCGTCGCCGGTCATCGCCACCAGCTTGCCCTTCTGCTGTTCCTCGCGGATGAAGTGCATCTTGGTTTCCGGTGTCGCTTCCGCAATGAAGTCATCGACGCCTGCCTCGTGCGCGATTGCCGCGGCGGTGCGCGGATTGTCGCCGGTGATCATCACGGTGCGGATCCCCATGGCACGAAAGCGGGCGAAGCGTTCGCGGATGCCTTCCTTGACCACGTCCTTGAGATGGATGACGCCGAGCACGCGCGCCCCGTCACTGACGGCGAGGGGTGTGCCGCCGGCATCGCCGATTCGCCCGGCGATGTGCGACAGCTCCTCCGGCACAGCACCGCCGAGGGCGGTGACGCGCGCGCCGACGGCATCGACGGCGCCCTTGCGAATCTCGCGTCCGGCGTGATCGCAGCCCGACATCCGCGTGTGCGCGGTGAACGGCACGAACGTCATGCCGTCCGGTGCCGTCACCGTGCGTCCGCGGCGGTCGGTCACCCACGTCACGATCGAGCGGCCCTCCGGCGTTTCGTCCGCCAGGCTCGCGAGCAATGCAGCGTCGGCGAGATCGTCGAGGCGAACGCCGGGCAGCGGCAGGAGTTCGTGCGCCATGCGATTGCCGAGCGTGATGGTGCCGGTCTTGTCGAGCAGCAACGTGTCGACATCGCCGGCCGCCTCCACCGCACGACCGCTCATCGCCAGGACGTTCTTCTGCAGCAACCGGTCCATCCCGGCGATGCCGATCGCGCTCAGCAAGCCGCCGATCGTCGTCGGGATGAGACAGACCAGCAGCGCGACGACAACGGTGGTCGACAAGGCGATGCCGGAGTAGCGCGCCAGCGGTACCAGCGTGACGCACGCCACGAGGAACACCAGCGTGAGCCCGACGAGCAGGATGTGGAGCGCGATCTCGTTCGGCGTCTTCTGCCGCGACGCGCCTTCGACGAGGCCGATCATGCGGTCGAGGAAACTCTCGCCGGGATCCGCGGCCACGCGCACCACGATGCGATCGCTCAGCACGCGCGTCCCGCCTGTCACTGCGCTGCGATCGCCGCCGGACTCGCGAATCACCGGTGCCGATTCGCCGGTGATCGCCGATTCGTCCACCGATGCCACGCCCTCGACGATCTCGCCGTCCGCAGGAATCCACTCGCCCGCGACCACCACGACGAGATCTCCCTTGCGCAAGGCCGACGCTGGCACCTCCTCGATACGCCCGCCGGCGAGTGTGTGGGCCGTCAGTTCGCGCCGCATCTTCTTGAGCGACGCCGCCTGTGCCTTGCCGCGTCCCTCCGCCACCGCCTCCGCGAAATTGGCGAACAACACGGTGAACCACAGCCACACCGTCACCGCGCCGCTGAACCAGAGCGGCTCCGCGTGCGCGGGATGCGTCACGGCGTCGTGCACGCACGACAGCGTCGTGAGCGTTGCGCCGAGCGCCACCACCGCCATCACCGGCGATCGCGCCAGCAGCCGCGGATCGCACTTCGCCACGCTGTCGCGCACCGCGGGGCCGACCGCGGACAGTTCGAGCGAACGACGGCGGTGCGGATTCGATCTCGGCATGGTCAGAACACCTTTCCGCGCAGGGCGGCCGCGTGTTCGAGCACTGGGCCGAGACACAGTGCCGGGAAGAACGTCAGCGCGCCGACGATCGCGATGACGCCGACCAGCAACACCACGAAGAGCACTCCATCGGTGGGGAACGTGCCCGGCCCGGCGGGCACCGTCGACTTCCCGACCATCGAACCCGCCAGCGCAAGCACCGGCACGATCATCCAGAATCGTCCGGCCAGCATCGACAACCCCAGCGCCCAGTTCCAGAACGGTGTGTTGGCGGTGAGGCCCGCGAACGCGGAGCCGTTGTTGCCGCCGGCGCTCGTGAACGCGTAGAGCATTTCGCTCAATCCGTGCGGACCGCGGTTGGCCACGGCCGCGGCGCCGGCGTGGCTCACCGCGGCGATAGCCGTGCCGGACAATACGAGTAGCGGAAACACCAGGACGTACAACATTGCCACCTGCATTTCCGCGACGCCGATCTTCTTGCCGAGATACTCCGGCGTGCGGCCCACCATGAGCCCGGCGATGAACACCGCGAGCACGACGAACACCAACATCCCGTAGAGCCCGGCACCGACGCCGCCGAAGATGACTTCGCCGAGTTGGATGTTGAGCAGTGGCACCAAGCCGCCAAGCGGCGTGAAGCTGTCGTGCATCGCATTCACCGCGCCGCACGATGCATCGGTCGTCACGGTCGCAAAGAGCGCCGACGCGGCGAGGCCGAATCGCGTCTCCTTGCCTTCGAGGTTCCCCGCGTGCGCCTGTGCCACCGGAACGCCATGCAGCGCCGGATTCGGGTGCGCCTCCGCCCAATACGCGGTCGTCACACCGGCGAGGAAGAACACCGTCATCGCCGCCAGCAGCGCCCAACCGTGACGCGCCGATCGCGCCATCCGCCCGTAGGTGTACGTCAGGCCCGCGGGGATGATCAGGATGAGCACCATCTCGAGGACGTTGGTCAGCGGCGTGGGATTTTCGAACGGGTGGGCGCTGTTGGCGTTGAAGAAGCCGCCACCATTGGTGCCGAGCAGCTTGATCGCTTCCTGCGACGCGACCGGTCCCACGGCGATGACCTGACGCGCGCCTTCCAGCGTCGTCACCACATGGGACGGGGCACACGATTGCACGACACCCTGCATCGCCAGCACGAGCGCGACGAGCGTCGACGCCGGCAGGAGAACGCAGAGGTGCGCGCGCACCAGATCGACCCACACGTTGCCGAGCGTGCGCGGCGCGCCGGGCGGCAGTCGCCGCGTGAAGCCGCGCGCCATCGCCAGCGCGACCGCGAGACCCACCGCTGCGGATGTGAAGTTGTGCCACGCGAGTGCCGCCATCTGGGTGAGATAGCTCATCGTCGACTCGCCCGCGTACGCCTGCCAGTTCGTATTGGTGACGAAGCTCACCGCGGTGTTGAAGGCAAGTGCCGGAGGGACGGCGGGCAGATGCTGCGGGTTGAGCGGCAACACATGCTGCAAGCGTTCGATCGCGTAGGTGCCAGCGATGCCGATTGCGCTGAAGGCCAGAATACCGCCCGCGTATTCGCGCCACGAGTGCTCGCGCGCCGGGTCCACGCCGAGCAGCCGATAGCAGCGGTGTTCGAGGGCGCCCCAGACACGCGGCCGCCAGGCGCTCTCGAATACGCGATGCAGATAGAGGCCCACCGGCTTCACGGTGAGCCCGACCAGGAGGACGTAGACGACGACCTCCGCCCAGCCATGCCAAGTCATCGACATCTCCTCTAGAAGCGGTCGGGACGCACCAGCGCGTAGAGCAGATACGCCGCGACCACACACGCGAGGAAGAGCCCCACGATGTCGAGGCCGCTCACCGCGGCTCCTCGTCGCGGCGCGCGACCAATGCGTCGCATCCCGCGATCGCCCCCCACGTCAGCGCGAAGAAGGCGGCCGTGACGATCGCGCTCCAGATGTCCGTCATCGTCGAATCCCCCGTGCACCCTGTCACGCCCACAGCGCGGCGTGACCGCGGCGACTGGCGCAATCGGCGTGCCGGTGCCGCGCTCCCAGCCGCACGGCTGCCGGCATCGGCGCCGTCCCTGCGATGTGCAGGATTCACACACGCTCCGTCCTGCACATCGCAGGGCGTGCGGGCCTGTCGCGCGTCATGTTCGGGGCAGTGTGTCGGGCCGCGGACTTGCAGTGCCGTACGTGGCACCACACCAGGAGGGATCGACGATGGATGAGAGCCAACTGGCCGCCGGGCCCGACGCCCTGCGCGACCACCTCGCGGCACCCCGCACGCTGCCACGACTCGCGGCGTATTCCGGGGCGATCCTCTGGGTCGCGGCCGCGGCGGGAATGAGCGCGGCATTGCGCGCCGTCATCGGCTCGGAAGACGTGCCGCTCGTGTTGTTGCTCGCAGTGGTCGGCGCGGCGCTGACAGGCGGACGCGGGCCGGCGGTCTGTGCGGCCGTGCTTGCGGTCGCGACGTTTGACTTCTTCTTCGTCCCGCCGCATTTCACGCTGGCGGTCGAAGAGCCGCGGGCGATCGTGACCTTCGTCGTGATGCTCGTGGTTGGCCTGGCGTTGGGAACGGTGACGCACCGGTTGCGCACGGAAGCACGTGCGGCACGCGCCGGTGAGACGCGGTTGCGCGTCTTGTACGCTCTGAGCCGCGCGGTGGCGTCGGGCGCGGGCGCCGCGCGCATCGGCGAGGCGGTGGCGGAGTCCCTGCGGGCGACGGGCCCGGAGGCCGCGGTGGTGATGCTGCCCGCGGCGAACGGCGCGCTGCGTGCCGCGGCAGGCGATGTCGCGTCCTGGCCCGGCACGCCGGATGAGGCAGACGCGGCCGCCTGGGCGTTCACGCATCACTTCCCGGCGGGATGCGGTGCGGTGGCGGAGAGCACGGCGCGGTGGTTCTACCTGCCGCTGATCGCGCGAGGCCGCGTAATCGGCGTGCTCGGTGTGTTGCCCCGCACGGCAGCGGCGGCGCGCGAGTCGGCGGCCCTCTGGCAGGCGCTCGCGAACCACGCGGCCGAGGCGCTCGCCCACGTCACGGACGGTCCCTCCGGCGGCGCTTGATGGATAGATGCCCGCGCGGGCGGCATGTATAGTCCTCCGCCATGTCCACCCGCCGCCCTCTGCGCGTCTCGTTCGTCTCGTTGCGCTCGTTGTCGCGCCACGTCGCCGGCGTCAACCGGCCGCGCGGCGGCGCCGAATCGCAGGTCGCCACGCTCGCCGAGTCGATGGCGGCGCGCGGTCACGACGTCTCCGTCATTCTGGCCGACTACTGTGGCGAGATGCTGTCGCGCCCGCGCACGTCCTCGCTGCCGCTCATCAACGCCTACGACGAACGCGCCGGACTGCCGGGGCTGCGCTTCGTCCCGCGCTGGCAGGGTTTGGTGCGCGCGATGAAGCGGGCCGACGCCGACGTCTACTATCAGATGTGCGCCGGCGGCAGCGCCGGCCAAATCGCCCTGTGGACGAACGGCGCGCAGCGCGGCTTCATCTTCGCGACCTCATCGAACATGGACACGCATCCCGCCGAAGTCGGGCTCGGGCCGCGCGATCAGTGGCTGTACCGCTACGGCTTGCGCCACGCCGACCTCGTGCTCACGCAGCACAGCGGCCAGCGCGACGATCTGCGCGCCAACTACGGCGTCGATTCACAGGTGATCGCGCTCGGTGTCGACGTACCGGCGACGGTGCCGACGCCCGCCGACCCGCCCGAAATCCTGTGGCTCGGGTCGATCAAGTCGATCAAGCGGCCCGAGTTGCTGGTCGAGCTCGCGCGGCGCATGCCGGACGTCCGCTTCGTCATCGCCGGCGGCCGCGTGGCGGGTGAAGAACATGTCTACGACGGTGTCGAGCGCGAGGCGGCCGCGCTGCCGAATCTCGAGTTCGCGGGCACGGTACCGGACACCGCGCCGTATCTTGCCCGCGCCTACGCTCTGGTCAGCACGTCCGCCATCGAAGGATTCCCGACCGTATTCCTCGAAGCGTGGGCGAACGCGGTGCCGACCGTGTCGTACTTCGATCCCGGCGGCTTGATCGTGCGCGAGAAGTTGTCGCCGGTGGTGGCGACGGCGGACGAGATGGTCGCGGCGATTCGCGCCCTCGTGGATGACCGCGCGGAACGCGACCGCCTCGGCGCGCACGCGCGCGCGTACGTGCTGCGCGAGCATGAAGCGGGTGTGGTGGCTGCGCGATTCGAGGATGCGTTGTACGCCGCGGCGGCGCGACACGGACGCGGCTAGCAAGTTTCGCAGAGAAGTCACCTGCCTGGTACGGTATACTCTTCGACATGGATAGAGAAACCCGGCGGCGCACGATGACGACGCGGGTCATCCGGGCAGGCCGCGAGCAGTCACCAGTAGCCGGCCCACCCAGCACGCCCGAAGATCGTGTGCGTGCCATGTGGCCGCTTGCGGTGTCCGTGTGGGAGATCTCAGGACATGGACCTGTCGCTGAATCCCAACTTCTACGACATGTTGTCCGCGTTGTGCGCGGAGGACGTTGAGTTCCTGCTGGTCGGCGCCTACGCCGTCGCGGTGCACGCGGTACCCCGCGCGACCTACGATCTCGATCTGTGGGTTCGCCCCTCAGCGGAAAACGCACAGCGCGTGCTGCGCGCGCTCGATGCGTTCGGCGCGCCCCTCCTCGATCTCACGGCAGGGGATCTGACACGCCCCGGTCTGATCTTCCAGTTGGGTGTACAGCCAGAACGGATCGACATCATCACATCTATCGACGGCGTGGAGTTCGACGATGCGTGGCCTGCGCGCATCAGCGTAAAGGTCGGTCAGTTGGACGTCCCTGTCATCGGGCGCGCGCACTTACTCCAGAACAAGAAGGCCACAGGGCGAACGAAGGACGCCCTCGATGTCTTGTTGCTCGAGGAGAACGCGGGGCGCTGATCGCCCTCTCGTGGGCGCAGTCGGTCAGCTGCTCGACGCGGCGATCATGTCCGCGAGCGACGCCGCCAGCGGCACCCGCGGCTCCCACCCGGTGAGCCCACGCAACTTGGTCGCGTCACCGACTTGCTCCAACACTTCGACCGGACGCTGGCGCGCGGGGTCCGGCACGATGCGCGCGTCGACGCCGGCGGCGGCGAGGATGGCGGCGAGCAAATCGCCGACCGCCACCGGCACGCCGGTGGCCACATTGAACGTCTCGCCCCACACGTCGTCGCGGAAGGCGAGCCGCACGTAGGCATCCACCGCGTCGCGCACGTCGACGAAATCACGCCGCGGCTCGAGGTTGCCGACGCGCAACTCGGCCGGCGCGCGGCCGTCGCGGATCGCCACCGCTTGCGCGACGAAATCGCTCGGCGCCATGCCGAGGCGGAGCCCCGGCCCAATCAGATTGAATGGCCGCACCACGGCGACCTGCGCGGCGCGACGCCGGTGCGCGCTCAGCGCGTACAGCTCCGCCGCCGCCTTCGACACACCGTACGGCGTTATGGGACGTAACGGCGTTAACTCACCGACCGGCGTTTCGTCCGCGCGCGTCAGCCCGTAGAGCGCGGCGGTGGAAATCAGCACGACGCGCGTCTCCGGCGCGCAGGCGTCGATCACGTGCCGCGTGCCGTCGACATTCACCGCGAAGCAGAGATAGGCGTCGCCCGCCGCGACACCCGCGAGGTGGAACACGAGATCCGGCCGCGCCGCCGCGACAACCGCGCGCACCGCCGCGGCGTCCTGCACCATCGCCGCGTGATACGCGAATCCCGCGGGGCCGGACGGCTGCACGTCGGTGGTGACGATCTCGCCGACATCCGGCCGCTGTGCGAGCAGTGGCAAGAGAAACCGCGCGGAGAACGAGTTCGCGCCGGTGACCAGGACCCGCATCACGCCCTACTCACCCGGCAGGAACTCGTCGCGGCGATCCATGAACGTCGCCAGCGCCGTCTCGTAGTCGTCGGGCCGCCCGATGTCGAGCCATGTGCACGGCAACTCGCAGGTTGTCACGATCTCGCCGGCCTCGCGCAAGCGCAGCAGCAGGTCCGGCATCCCGAGCACTTCCTCGAATCCGATGTGTTGCAGCGCGCGCGGCTCGAGCACGTTGATGCCCATCGACACCGTGTAGTGATACTCCGGCTTCTCGATGAAGCGCGCGAGGTCGCCGCTCGCCGCGTCCGCTTCCACCACGCCGTAATCGATCTTCACGCTGCGGCGATGCAACGCGATCGTCGCCGCCGCGCCGCGCGCCTTGTGGTGACGCACCAACGCGGCGAAGTCCAACGTCGTGAGGATGTCGCCGTTCATCACCAGGAACGTGTCGTCGAGCCCGTCGATCAACTTCAGCGGCCCCGCCGTCGACAAGACCTTGGTCTCGCGCGAGTAGTGCAGGCGCAGGCCGAAGCGCGAGCCGTCGCCGCAGAACGCCTCGATCAACTCGGCGAGATAACTCACCGCGAGCGTCACATCGGTGACGCCGGCGCGCTTCAACTGCCGCAGCACGATCTCGAGGATCGGCATGTCGCCGATCGGCATCAACGGCTTCGGGAAGACGGTCGTGTATGGACGCAGTCGTGTGCCGAGACCACCGGCCAGGATCACCGCTTTCATCAGATGACGTACATCTCCGGCTTGTACTCGGCGAGGTAGCCGCGGATCCACTCCGCGGTGCGTGCGACACCGTCCTCGAGCGACACCCGTGACTGCCAGCCCAGACGTTCGCGGGCGATCGTCGCGTCGCAGATCAACTCCATGACCTCCGACTTCTCGGGACGCTTGCGCGCCTGCTCTTCCTCGATGCGCACGTCGCGGCCGACCACCTTGAGCACCATCTGCAACAGCTCGCCCATGGTGACGCCGCGGCCGCTGCCGAGATTGATCGTGAGGCCTTCGATGCCCGGCGCCGTCGCCGCGCGCACGAAGCCGTCGGCGGTGTCGGCGACGAAGTTCATGTCGCGCACCGGATCCAGCGAGCCGACCTTGATGACGTCGCGTGTCATCGCCTGCGTCAGCACCGTCGGCAGGAAGGCGCGCGCCGACTGCCGTGGCCCGTACGTGTTGAACGGCCGGATCGTCGTCACCGGCGTGCCGAACGAGCGGTAGTAGCTCTCGGCGATCTTGTCGGCGCCGATCTTCGTCGCGCTGTACGGCGACTGGCCCTGCATCGGGTGCTTCTCGTCGATCGGCGTGTAGATCGCGGTGCCGTAGGTCTCGGAGGTCGAGGTGTGCAGCACGCGCGCGGTGCCGTGGTGGCGCGCCGCCTCGAGGATATTGAGCGTGCCGTTGATGTTGGTCGACACGTACTCGGCGGGCGCGACGTAGGAATACGGAATCGGAATCAGCGCGGCGAGGTGGAACACCACCTCGCAGCCCTCCACGATGCGCTGCACGAAGAACGGATCGCGGATGTCGCCGCTCACCACGTCGAGCGCGTCGCGCACCGCCGGCTCCAGCTTCTCGAGGTGCGCCCAATCGTTGCGGCCGTTGTAGTGGACGAGTGCCCGGACCTTCGCCCCCTCGCGCACGAGCTGGTCGGTGAGGTGGCTGCCGATGAATCCGCCGGCGCCGGTCACCAGGACCGGGCGGCCGTGAAGGGGTGAAGCCATGGGACTCCTTTCCGTGGTCGCGAGCGGCTGGCGCGGGCGCCTTTTTCCCCTCTGGCGTCGCCGCGCGCGGCGCAGTATAGCAAGGGCGGTATCGGCCAGTGACCTCCGGTTTCCCCGCCAAAATGTTGGAGAACCTCACCATGCCTCGCCAGAACATCAGCTCCGGCGCCCCGTGGGAGCCGGTCGTCGGGTACTCCCGGGCGGTCCGGGTGGGCGACCACGTCTACGTCTCCGGCACCACGGCCACCGACGACAGCGGCAAGGTGATCGCCCACGGCGACGCCTACGCCCAGGCCAAGCAAGCCCTGGCGAACATCGAACGGGCTCTCTGGCAGGCCGGCGCCACGCTCAGAGATGTCGTCCGCACAAGGACTTACGTCGTCCGGATCGAAGACTGGGACGACGTCGGGCGGGCCCACGGCGAGGCCTTCGCCGACATCCGGCCGGCCAGCACGCTGGTCGCGGTCGCGGCGTTGGTGGACGAAACGATGCTGGTGGAGATCGAGGCGGAGGCGGTGGTCGGGGCGGGCGCGCCGTAGCGCCCACACGGGTCACCTGCGGAGCGCGACCCTGTAGATCCCCGCAGAGACGCCGATAACTGGGGCAAGCCGGACGCCGGCAGGCCGCGCAGGAAGCGCGGCACGGCGTGCGCATCCACCCTGTGAGTGCGGGAACGACTCACCCCAGACCCGATGACCACACAACGCCCTCAGTCCAGCGCGTCGCCGCCATCGCGACCCGGTCGCCTGCTTTCCGCGGGCGGCATTGGCGCGACGTTGCTGCTGGCCGGTGTGGTCGCCTTCGCGCTCGAATTGTTGATCATGTTCGCGCTGCCGGCGTTCCAAGGGGTCATCGACGGCCGTGCCGCGGATTTGCTCGATGCGGCGATGGTCGGCACCGTGATCGCGCCGATCGTCGTGGCAATCGTCGCACTCCGGCACCGGCCGCGCATAGCGTCGCAGGTGCATCGCCGCCAGTCGGATTTCTACCGCCCGGACACGCTGCCTGACCGCACGCCGCCGTGGATCCACGGAGTCGCCGCGGCGGTCAGCTTCCTCACCATTACCGCGCTCTGTCTCATCAGCGCCGATCGCGTCGGCCGCCACGTCTTGCGCGAAAGCATCGACGAGGAACTGCGGTCCATCGCGCGGCTCGCGGCGCAGCGGCTCGACGCGGCGAAGCTGCAAGAGCTCACGCGCCCCTCGCAGCAGAACGGCAGTGACTACCTCGCGGCCGTCGCCCCGCTGCGCGAGATGTTGCACGAGTTGCCGCAGGTCAAGTACCTGTACACCGTCCGGCAGAGCCCGCGCGGACCGCGCTTCGTGCTCGACGCCTCCATGCCGGGCGACGCCGACAACGACGGCGTCAACGACCAGGCGGGGCTCAACGAGCTGTACGACACGCCGGACCCGGAGATGCTGCTGGCGCTAGCCAAGGGCGCCTGCGTGGTCTCGCCGCAGCCGTACACCGACAAGTGGGGCACCTACATCTCCGCCTACGCGCCGATCCGTGACGCCCGAGGGCACTTGGCGGGCGTCGTCGGCTGCGACATGACGGCGGACAGCTACACGTCGCGCGTTCGCACGATGGACCGTGCCACGCTGTTCGGCGGTTTGCTGGCGCTGGTGGCGTCGATCGGATTCGGGCTCGGGGTGTTCGTGATCCAGCGTCGCCGCCATGTGGCGATCCTGTCGCTGCACCGCGCGTCCTACTTGCAGAACTCGTCGCTGGCGCTGACGACGCAGCTCGCCGCGGCCTCGACCCGCCACGAGGCGGCGCGCGCGGTCAACGACGCGCTCGCCGAAGTCGCCTCGGTGCAGCGCTCCGCGGTACTGCTGTACGGTGACGACGGTGTCTGCCGCTTCGTCGGCTGGCGCGGCATCAGCGAATCGTATCGCCGCGCGGTGGAAGGCCACTGCCCGTGGCCGCGCAATACGCGCAACGCCGAGACGATCGTGGTGCACGACGTGCAGCGCGATGAATCGCTCACCGCCTACCGCGACCTGTTCGCCAGCGAGCGCATCGGCACCGTCGCGTTCATCCCGGTGAGCACCGAAGACGGCGTGGTCGGCAAGCTGATGCTCTACGAACGCGAGGCCGGCTCGCTCACCGAGGACAGGTTGCAGGCCGCGGCCACACCGGCCGCCAAGCTCGGCATGGCGGTGGCACGCATCTTCGCGCAAGAACGTCTCGCCCAACGCCGTGCCGAACTCGAGCGCCTGGCGCTGGCGATGGACGCCGCCGGCGACGCCGTGTTCATCACCGACGCCGACGGCCGCATCATCCGTCTCAATCCGGCGTTCTGCGAGATGTCGGGCTACACGCCGGAGGAAGCGATCGGCGCGACGCCGTCGATCCTCAAGTCGGGCCTCACCCCGCCGGCCACCTACGAAGACATGTGGGGCACCATCCGCTCCGGCGACCGCTGGCAGGGACGCGTGTTGAACCGCCGCCACGCCCTCGGCACCGCGGAGGACGCCGCGGTCACCTTCGAGACGTGGCACGACGATCCGGCGCTCTACTGGGTCGACGCGACGGTGACGCCGATCCTCAGCGAGCACGGCACCATCGACGGATTCATCGCCGTCGAGCGCGACATCACGGCGCAGGTGCTGCGCGAAGCGGCGGAAGCCCGCGCCCGCGCCGGATTCGAGGCGAAGGTGCAGGTAGCGCGCGCACTCTCCGCGGACGCGCCGCTCGACGCACGGCTGCGCGATGCCTTCGCCGCGTGCAGCGGTTTGCCCGGCGTGGCGCGCGGCGGTGGCATCTTCTTGGTGTCGTCGCCCGCGGGGCCGGCTTTGCTGCGCGACGAGCACACCGCCGCCGCTCAGGCGCCCGGCGCCGCGAACCGCGGGGTCGACATCGTGCGCGCGTGCGACGATCCCGGCTGCGGCCGCGTCTACGGCGTGACGACGACACCGCACGACCACTGCACGGTGCCGCTCATTCCCGCCACCGGCGGCGATCAGCGCAGCGTCGGCGTGCTGCACTTGTTCCTGGTGCCTGGCTTCGAGTTCGACGCCTCCGACGCCGAGACGCTGCGCACCATCGGCGACCTGCTCGCCACCGCGATCCTGCAAGACAACGCCGCGCGCGTCGCCCTCGACGCGCGGACGCGCGCCGAGGAAGCCACGCGCGCCAAGAGCGAGTTCCTCGCCACCATGTCGCACGAGATCCGCACGCCGATGAACGGTGTGCTCGGCATGGTGTCGCTGCTGCTCGGCACCGAACTCGACGAACAGCAACTCGACTACGTGCGCACCATCCACTCGTCGGGCGAAGCGTTGCTCGCGATCATCAACGACATCCTCGACTTCTCGAAGGTCGAAGCCGGGCGTCTGCAACTCGAGAGCACCGCGTTCGCGCTGCCGCCGGTGGCGCGCGAGGTGCAGCAGCTGCTATTCGGCCAAGCGCAGGCGAAGGGTCTCGAACTCAGCGTCGCGGTGGACGAGTCGGTGCCCGCCGGCATCCTCGGCGACCCCGGCCGTCTGCGCCAAGTCCTGCTCAACCTCGCCGGCAACGCGATCAAGTTCACACAGCAAGGCGGCGTCACCATCGCGATGAGCGCGACGCCGCTCGGCGACGGCCGCGCGCGGCTGCGCGTCGAAGTCCGCGACACTGGCATCGGCATCTCGCGCGAAGCGCTCGCCAAGCTGTTCCAGCCGTTCTCGCAGGCCGACGCCTCGATGACGCGGCGCTTCGGCGGCACCGGCCTCGGCCTCGCCATCTGCAAGCGCCTGGTCGAACTGATGGGCGGGGACATCGGTGCCGAAAGCGCGCCACACGCCGGGTCGACCTTCTGGTTCACGCTGCCGGTCCAGCAGGCCGACGTGCACACCGCGCCCTCCGAAGTGGACACCGCGACGCCGGCCGAACCATCACTGCGCAAGGGCGTGCGCGTGCTGCTCGCCGAAGACAACATGGTCAATCAGAAGGTCGCCGTGCGCATGCTCGAGCGCTTCGGCTGCCGCGTCGACGTCGCCGGCAATGGCATCGAGGCCGTCGAGATGCACGCACGCTTCGGCTACGACGTCATCTTCATGGACTGGCAGATGCCGGAGATGGACGGCGTCGAGGCCACCCGCCGCATCCGTGCCAACGCCCGCATGCGCCGCGCGCCGATCATCGCCATGACCGCCAACACCATGCAGGGCGATCGCGAGGAGTGTCTCGCGGCCGGCATGGACGATTACCTCTCGAAGCCGTTCCAGCCCGAGAAACTGCGCGACATCCTTGAACGTTGGGCCGACGCCGCGTAGGCTGCGGCCCATGGACCTCACGCAACCGATTCGCGACATCGCCGCGCTCGAGGCGCTCTACGATCCGCACCCATTGCCCACCGCCACCGCGAAGGTGACGGATCACGTGCATCCGCTCTACGCGCCCTTCCTCGCCGCCTCGCCATTCTTCGTGCTGGCGACGTGCGGGCCGGAAGGTCTCGATGCCTCGCCGCGCGGCGACGCGCCGGGGCAACTCGCCGCCCTCCACGACCCGCGTACGCTGCTGATTCCGGATCGCCGCGGCAACAACCGGCTCGACTCACTGCGCAACATCGTCCGCGACCCGCGCGTGGCGCTGCTGTTCTTCGTGCCGGGCGTCGGCGAAACCTTGCGGATCAACGGCCGCGCGACGCTCGCCGCCGACCCCGTGCTGTGCGCGCGCTTCGTCGTCGACGGCAAGACGCCGCGCAGCGTCATCGTGGTCGACATCGACGAAGTCTACTTCCAGTGCCAGCGCGCGTTGGTGCGCTCGGCGTTGTGGGACGCGACGCGGCACGCCGCGCCCGGGAGCTTGCCGTCGCTCGGCACCATCCTCACCGCGCTGAGCGACGGGGCGATCGACGGTGCCGGCTACGACCGCGACTTGCCGGGGCGCGTGAAGACCTCGCTGTACTAGCCTCCAGGCGCCGTCCGGCTGCCACCTTCGGGCACCGTGAAACCGCGCCCCGGCGCGGCCTACCCTTGAGGAAGGCGCGACAGCCTCGCCGCGCCGCCGGAGGGTGTTGCCCATGCGATCGCGCGCTTGCCTCGCCGCTTTGTACCTCCTCCTCGCCGCCCCGGCGTTCGCCGTCAGCTACATGCCGTTGGCCACCGGCATGACGTGGGACTACACGAGCCCGAGCGCCGGACCGCACAACATGATGATGTGCGGCACGCGCGTGGTGCATGGCGTCGTCACCTCGGTGCGCCACCAGTCCGAGGCCGCGCAGGTCTACGAGAACTACTGGAGCGACGATGCCGACGGCACGCTCTATCTGCACGGCGCGTGGAACGTGACCCACGACTTCAAGGCGGTGTACGTGCCGCCGATCGTGTTCCTGCAGCCGCCGCTCGCGGTCGGCCGCACCTGGGCCAACCCGCACATCCAGGTCGAAGATTTCGAGGGCAATCCCGCCGGCGACCCGTTCTCGTATCCGATGGCCGTGTTCGAGGATGTCGTGCTGACGGTGCCGGCCGGTTCGTTCCACTGCTATGGCGTCGGATTCGACGCGGGCGGATTCACGGCGCGCGCCGGAACGATGACGTTCACCGCCACCGGACGTCGCATCGACGCCGGCACCACGCCGGCATCCGTGGGCAGCGCGACCGATTGGTTCAGCGAGGGCGTCGGCGAGGTGCGTTTCGCGGGCGGGGCGGATGTCTACGACCTCGTCGGCTGGGGCGCGCCCACCGACACGCGCCCGGCGACGTGGGGTGCCATCAAGGCACTGTTCAGCGCCCGCCTCCGCTAGCTGCATCTGCTACACTCGCCGCGCGGCGCCGCATCCCGCGGCGCCGCGTGTCTCCATCGAAGGGAATGTTCTGCCTTTTTCGTCTCTGAAGTTGCACGCCGCCTTGCTCGCCGGGATCAAGGATCTCGGCTACGCCCGCCCCACGCCGATCCAGGAAGCGGCGATTCCGCCGGCGCTCGCGGGGAAGGATGTCCTCGCCACCGCGCAGACCGGCAGCGGCAAGACCGCGGCGTTCCTGTTGCCGATCCTCCATCGCCTGCTGGCGCGGCCGCGCGGCGCGACGCGCGCCCTCATCCTCACGCCGACGCGTGAGCTCGCGCAGCAGATCGTCGACGATCTCGAGGATCTCGCGACGCACACCGCGCTCTCCGGCGCCGCGGTCTACGGCGGCGTCAAGCCGGGGCCGCAGGAGCACGCGTTCCGCCGCGGCGTCGACGTCATCGTCGCCACGCCCGGCCGTCTGCTCGACCACGCACGCTTCGCCTACGGCAAGCTGCCGCACGTCGAGATGCTGGTGCTCGACGAAGCCGACCGCATGCTCGACATGGGCTTCCTGCCCGAGATCCGCAAGATCCTCAAGCTGCTTCCGGTGAAGCGGCAGACGCTGTTCTTCAGCGCGACGATGCCGCCGCCCATCGCGTCGCTGTCGTCCGAAATGCTGCGGCAGCCGGTGACACTGTCGATGGGCCGGCCGTCGACTCCGGCGGTGGGCATCACGCAGGCGGTGTATCCGGTGGTGCAGGATCGCAAGGGCCCGCTGCTGCTCGCGTTGCTCGAGCGTGGCGACATGCAGCAAGCGCTGGTGTTCACGCGCACCAAGCACCGCGCCGACCGTGTGGCGCGCGCGCTGCAGAAGGCCGGCGTGAAGGCGGCGCAGATCCACGGCAACCGCTCGCAGGCGCAGCGCACGCAGGCGCTGCAGGGCTTCAAGAACGGCCGCTTCGACGTGCTGGTGGCCACCGATATCGCGGCACGCGGGATCGATGTCGAGGCGCTCGGGCACGTCGTCAACTTCGACGTGCCGCGCGCGCCGGAGGACTACATCCACCGCATCGGCCGCACCGGCCGCGCGGAGGCGGTGGGCGAAGCGTTCACCTTCTGCGCGCCGGACGAACAGACCGAGATGGTGCGTATCGAAAAGGCGCTCGGGCGGCGGCTGCCGCGCGTGACGGTGCCGGACTTCGACTACAGTTCGTCCGCGACGCACACCGAGCCGGTGCGCGGGTCGACGCGGCCGGAAGGGCCACGGGCGGCTTCTCCGCGCGCCGCGACGCCCCGCGCGACGGCACCGGCACGTCAGGCGGCGCCGGCACGCGCTACCGCGCACGCGCGGCCCGCACGCGCGGAGGCTTCCGCGCGGCAGGCGGCGCCGGCACGCGGCAGCGCGCCTGCCCGTTCGTCCGCGCCCACACGCGGCGCGGCACATCCGCGCGCGGCAGCGCCGGCGCGTCCCGCGGCGCCGTCTGCGCGCGGACCCAAGGCGCCCAAGCCGAGCTTCACCGGTGAACAGGCGGCACCGCGGTCGCAGCCGCGTCCCGCCAGCGGCGGTTCGCGCAGCCACTCGCCGCGTTCCACCGGCGGGGCGCCGCTGCCGCCGCAGGAATTCGGGCGTCGCCGCAAGGCGCGGCGTCCGCCTCGCCCGGGGCGGTAGCCGCGCGCGATGCGTCACGCTCTGGTTACCGATGTCCTCGCGCGTCTCGGCTTTCCCGACGGCACGCCGCCCTCACGCGATCTCGCGGGCCTGACCGCGCTCTACCGCGCGTGGGGACACGCGGTGCCGTTCGACAACCTGCGCAAGTTGATCGCCCTGCGCACCGATCCGCCAGGCACGCCGTTGCCCGGACTCGACGCCGACGACTTCTTCACCACCTGGCTCGCGCACGGCGCCGGCGGCACGTGCTGGTCGAGCAGCAACGCGCTGCACGAGCTGCTGCGCGTGGTGGGCTTCGACGCGCGGCGCATCGCCGGCTCGATGCGCGACACCGGCATGACCACTCACGGCAGCGTGCTCGTGCACTTCGACGGCGCCGACTCTGGGGACTGGCTCGTCGACACCTCGATGCTCCACGACACGCCGCTGCCGGTGCACGGCATTCCGCACGTTCATCGCGACGGCGCCGCCGCTGCCGAGATCGAGCCGCTCGACGACCTCTTCATGCTGTGGACGCGCATGCCGTCGGCCGATGCGTGGCTGCCGTGCCGCTTCGTGGTCGACCCCGACACGCACGAGGGACACGCCGAACGCTACGAGATCTCGCGCACGCAGGGCGGCTTCAATCAGCGCGTGTACGTCCGCTGCAATCGCGGCGACGAACAGTGGTCGCTCGCCGGCCCGACGCTGGCGCGGCGCGGCCCGGACGGCATCCACACCGACACGCTCACGCCCGAGTTGTTGATCGACGTCCTGCACGACGACATCGGGATGTCGGATGAGCTCCTGACGCGTTTCATCGAGTGCGGCGCGCTCGTCGAATCGTTCGCGCCGCCCTCGTTCACTCCCGCGCCCTTGACGTCGCTGCCGCCGTCGTTGCGCTGAGTTCTGTCGGACCCGTCGCGTACACTGCGACGCATGCTGAAACTCGTACCCGATGAACTGTGGTGCTTCGACGCCGAATGGGCGCCGGATCCGGTGAGCGGCCGCGCCGCCTACGATGTGCCCGCCGACGCGCCGGTGGACGCCGTGCTCCAGCGGATGTGGCAGGAAGGCGGCGCCACCGACGACAACCCGCGCCCCTACCTCAAGACCGTGCTTTGCCGCGTGCTGTCGATCGCCGCCGTGGTGCGGCGGTCGAAAGGCGGCCGCGAGGTCTCGCTGATGCTCAACTCGCTGCCCGGCAAGGGCGACGAAGCACTCGGCGAAGCGGAGCTCCTCGACAAGTTCCTCGGCGCCATCGGCCGCGCGCGCCCGCAGCTCGTCGGCTTCAACTCGCTCAATGCGGACCTCCCGATCCTCACGCAGCGCGGCCTCGTCCATGGCCTGCAAGCCGCCGGCTACTGCGAGCGCCCGAACAAGCCGTGGGAGGGCAAGGACTACTTCCAGCGTGGCAGCGACTGGAACGTGGACCTCAAGGACATGATCGGCGCCTTCGGCAAGGCGAACCCGACGTTGCACGAAGTCGCCACCGCATGCGGCATCCCCGGCAAGATGGACGTCAGCGGCGAGAACGTCGTCGACCTCTGGCTGGCCGGCGACGTGCGCCGCATCGTCCAATACAACGAGTGCGACGCACTCACCACGTACCTGCTGTGGTTGCGCACCGCGCACTTCGCCAACTTCGTGTCGACCACCGGCTACATGGCCGAGCAGGAGATGCTGCGCGACCTACTGCGCAAGCGTGGCGCCGAGCCGGGCAATGAGCACCTGCTCGCCTACCTCGAGAAGTGGGAGGCCTTGCGGTCGGTGCGCGACGCGGTGCGCTGAGCGCCTCCGCCTTTCGGCGCCCGCCGCCTTCGACGAGAGTCCCAGTGCTTTCGCCCCGTTCCGGGGTCGATGCTTGGTGTGTGGAGAACTCTCGATCGGAATCGTGATGCGTCGCGATTCCAGGAGGTGGCCATGCACAGAGCGGAACATCGTTGGATTGCCGCAGCCATCGCGATGGCGGTCGCCGCGGCGCTCGTCGTACTCACGGCACGTACGGCGAGCGGAGCCGAAGTGCTCGCGTATGGATCCGATGGGTGGCGCTACTGCGCGGTGACGCCGGGAGACCCCCTCGTCTCGACGTTCTACCTGCCGGAGTGTAACGACGCCTCGTGGAATGTCGGCGAGGCGGGATTTGGGAGCGCGGGTCGCTGTCTTCTCCAGGTCGCGCGGCACACGGAGTGGTCGGGCCGGCAAGACCTCCTGGCACGCCGCTTCTTCGCCGTGCCCCCGGAGAAAGACGAGATTGTAGTGCGCGTGGCGATCGGGGATGAGGCCACGCTCTATGTGAACGGAGCACCACTCGCGCACCTCGTGCACGAGGGCTGCCCGTTCCCCGACGATTACTCGTTCGTCGTTCCCCCGGAGTTGCTCAACCGGGAGGGGCTCAATCTGCTGGCGGTGCATGCCGAGAGCCACCGTGGCTCGGCGTTCTTTGATTTGCGCATCGTCGCGGGTCCGGAGCCTGCATTCGTCGAAGGCCAGCCGTTGATCGGCTTCAGCCCGGTGCCGGCAGCAGCGAGGCACGTGGCGCAGTAGCGCCTTCGGCGCGCGATCCGACTCTCGCCGGCGGCGTCACGGTCCCTGTGGGGCCGGGCGCCGCCGGTTTTTTTCGTCGTCCAGGCGGTTCAGCGGCGGGGCGGCGCCTCCGAGACTTGAGGCGTGACACTCTCTCCCGACCTGCGCCGGCGGCTGCCGGACCTCTGCGTGACGCTCGGCCTCGCCCTGGCGTGCGCCGTGTGCGCTTCGGCGCCCGCGCCCGCGCTGGCGGGCGGGGTGGCGGCGATCGCGGTGGCGGCCCTGGTGGCCGCGCCGCCCGAGCGCTGGCCGGCGCTGGTCCTGGCGACGGCAGCGGGCGGAGCCAGCGGGGCGATGGTGGCGGGGACGCCGGCCGCCGCGGCGTGGCTCGCGGCCGCGGCACGGGCCATCGAGGTGCTGGCGGCGGCGGACATGCTGCGCTGGTTCGCCCGCGGACGGTTCCGGTTGGTGTCGGCGCGCGATGCGGCGGGCTTCGGCGTGGTGACGCTGGCGGCGCCGGCGCTCGGCGCGCTGGTGGCCAAGGCGCTGCTCGAATTGAATGGGGCGACGATGTCGGCGGGCGCCTGGTGGGCGGCCGATGCGACAGGCCTCGTGGCGGCCGGCGCGGTGTGCGCCTGGCGCGCGGCGCGGGAGTCGGCGCGGGCGTTGGCCGACGAACGGGACGCGGCCGCTGCCGGACGCGACGCCGCGCTCGCCGAACTCACCCGCGTCCTCGACGTGTTGCACGACACGCGCGCCGTGCTGCCGGTGTGCAGCGCGTGCGGCGACTTCCGCGAGGACGTCACCTACTGGCTCACCCTCGACCGCTTCCGCTTCGATCACGCGGACGCGGTGCTGGGCGCCGGCGAGTGCCCACATTGCGCCGCCGCCCACGCCGACGCGCCCGACTGGAACGCCCTGTTCCGCGTCGACCGCGCCGCTTAGCGCGCCGCGCCTACCGCAACCAGCCCTGCGGGTCCTGCGCTTCCTTGCCCTTGCGCACCTCGAAGTGCAGCGCCGGCCCCTTCACGCTGTCGGTGTCGCCGACCCGCGCGATCACCTGCCCCGGTTGCACCTCCGCGCCACTGCCGGCGAGCAGCGCCGAGCAGTAGCCGTAGATCGTGTAGTAACCATCGCCGTGGTTGAGGATGATCGTCTTGCCGTAGCCCGGCAGATACTCGGAGAGTTCGACGCGGCCGCGGGCGACGGCGCGCACATCGGTGCCGGCGGGTGCGGCGATGTCGATGCCGTTGTTGAACGTCACCGTGTTGAAGCGCTCGCTGACGTTGCGCCCGAAGCTGCCGACGAGCGACCCGCGCACCGGCCACGACAGCGAGCCGCGGTTCTTGGCGAAATTGGCATCGGCGAGGAACTTGTCGTCCGACGGCGGCGGCGCCTTCGGCGTCTTCGTGCCCGGCGTCTGGGTGCCCTGCGCGGCGCGGCGCGCCGCTTCCTCGGCTTCGCGGCGACGGCGCTCGAGCTGCGCGAGGAAGTTCTGGATGCGACGCGCCGAGGCTTCCATTTGTCGCGCAGTCTCTTCCGCTGACTTGCGCTGCGACGTGATGCCGGCCAGCGTGCGCGCCTGTTCCTGCTGCAGCGACGAGAGACGCTTCGATTCGACCGTCTTCTCGCCGGAGATCGCGGTGAGCTCCTTGATGGTGCCCTCGAGCTGGCGCTTGTGCCCTTCGATGCGCTGCGTCTCGCCCTGGATTTCGCCGAGCAACGCGCGGTCGGCGTCGAGGATGCGCTGGAAGAAGTCGCCGCGCTGCACCAGTCCGGCGAACGACGCCGACGACAGCAACGCCTCCAGCCGGCGATCGCGCCCGAACTTGTAGATCTCGCGCAACCGCCACGACAGCGTCGCGCGCTGCGCCTCGCGGCGGTTGATCGCCGCGGCGAGATCCCGCTCCGTGATCGCCTTCTTGCCCTGCACGATGGTCTCGCGCGCTTCGAGCTGGCGCAGGTAGCGCTGCGTCGTCGTCAAGTCGCGCTGGATGCGCTGCAAGTCCTTGGCGACCGACTTCTCCTTGCCGCGCAGTCGCGCCGCCAGATCGCGATTCTTGCGCGCCTCCTCACGCAGCGCGTCGATTTGCTGCTGCTGGTCGGCGATGTCCTCGCTGGTGACCTTCTTGGGATCGGCCGGCGGCAGCGATTGCACCGGGAACGGCTTGCCGACCGGCGGCACGTTCGGCCCGACCGGCGCCGGCACCGGCTTCGGCACACGGCGGCGCGTCGTCGTCCGCTTGGGCGTGCGCTTGGTGGCCGGCTTCTTGGTCGTGGTCTTCTTCTTGGTGCGCGCCTCGGCCGCCGGCGCGGCGAGCAGCGGCGCGACGAGGGGCGCGGCCGCCACGCACAGTTCGCACGCGAGCAGGACGGCGGCGATCCACGACGACGGACGGCGGCGCATGCGCGGCTCCTACTTCACCGGACGCGGGCCGCGCAGCACGCCGCTCAGCGCCGCCAAGCTGCCGAGCACGCCGAGGCCGACCGCGAACCCTTCGGCCGCCGCCACCCCGCGCCACGACAAGAACAGGAAGCCGGGCACCCAACTCTGCACTGCCGCCGTGAGCCCCCACGTGATGAGCAGCGCGACACTCATGCCGGCCATCGATAAGATCACGGCTTCTGCGATGAACGGCCCCGCGGTGAAGCGGCGGCTGGCGCCCACGAGCTGGAACACTTCGACGAGATCTTGCCGCGCCACCACGGCGAGCCGGATCGTCGACCACACCACTAGCAGGGCGCCGAGTCCGATCAGCAGGCCCGCCGCGATCGTCCCGAGTTTGACGCGGGCGGCGATGAAGTCGAGACGCTCCACCCATTCTTCGCCGTAGCGCACGTCCTCGACGCCGGCGAGGTGCGCCAGCGTGTCGGCGAGCGCGGCGATGCTCTCGGCATCACGCGCGTTCGGTTGCAACGACAGGCGGATCGACTGCGGCAGCGGATTGACACCGATCGCGTCCACCAATTCGCGCGCGTCGCCGAGATCCTTCGACAATTCTTCGAGCGCTTGATCGCGGGTGACGAAGCGCGCGCTGGCGACGCCGCCGAGGCGCTGCGTGGTGGCGAGCAGCGTCTGGACGCTGTCGGCGCTCAAGCTGTCGCGCACGAACACCACGACTTCCTTGCGCGCCGCGACATCGGTGGAGGCCGCGCGCAGATTCACTGCAAGCACCAAGAACGCCGCCAGGATGCCGTACGACGCGATGGTGGCGATGAGCGACGCCGCCGTCAGACTGCGGTGGCGGCGAATGCCGCGCCAGCCTTCGGCGATGAGGAAGCGAACGCGACTCATGGCGTCACCTCCGCGGACGGCGCGGCCGCCTGCGGCACCACCGGCAGCGCCGCGGTGCGCAAGCCGCTCGGATCGATGCCGTCGCCGTACAGGCGGCCGTCGCGCAACTCCACCGCGCGCACGCCGAGCAACTGCGCGAAGCTGGCGTCACTGGTCGTGAGGATCACGCTGGTGCCGAGCGCCGGGAGACCGCGCAGCAACTCGAGGATGCCGGCGCCGGTGACCGGATCGAGGTTCGCCGTCGGTTCGTCGGCCAGCAAGAGCGGCGGCGCGAAGACGAGCGCGCGCGCCAGCGCCACGCGCTGCTGCTCGCCGCCCGACAGCCGCGACGGATGCGCGCGGAGGTGCTGGCCGAGGCCGACCGCTTCGAGCACTTGGGTGACGCGCGTGTGCATCGCCACCGCGTCGTCCTGGCCGGCGACGCGCAGCGGCAGCGCAACGTTCTCGAACACGTTGCGATCGCGCAGCAGCTTGAAGTCCTGGAAGATCACGCCGACGCGCCGGCGCAACATCGCCACGCGCTTCGCCGACGTGCGCGCCGACGTCCACTCGCCGATGCGAATGGTGCCGCTGGTGGGCAATTCCTCCATGAGCAGGAGACGCAAGAGCGTCGTCTTGCCGGAGCCGCTGGGACCGTGCACCAGGAGGAACTCGCCGGACCCGAGCGCGAAGGACACGTCCTGCAGGACGGTGCGCGGGCCATAGCACTTGGTCACGTGGGAAAGTTCGAGCATGTCTCGTCCATGACGTGGCGGTTGCAGCCGCGGGTCACCGGGCGGTGTCCTCGTCGGCGAGCAACCTGTAGAACCGCGGCGCATCCTTGCGCGATTGTCCGCGCCCCGGCACTGCGAGCAGCGCGTACGTGCGGGTGCGGCGGCCGATCGTCACCGCCAGTGTGTCCCCGGCCCGCGCCAGGTGTGCCGGCCGGGCGGCCGCGCCGTTGAGCGTCACCGCGCCGTCGTCGATCGCGCGTGCCGCTTGGCTGCGCGTCGGCGCCAGACACAGGTGGTGCAACAGCACGTCCAGCCGGCATGTCGCGGGGCCAGCGAACGCCGGCGCATCGTGCGCCGCCGCGTGCCGCCGCTCGCCCCGCGTCACCGCGTTGCTACCCCGCGGTCATCGCGCGGGGCTTCACGTCGATGTGCGTCTTGGCGCGCAGGCCCTTGACCCACGTGTCGTAGACGCCGCCGAGCTTGTCCTGGCGCGCCATGTCGCGCAACTCGCCCTTGACCTCCTCGAACGAGTACGGCGACTCCGGCGTGCGGCCGCTGACCGTGAAGAGGTAGAACGTGTCGTCGTCCTGCATCACCTGGCTGACGCCGCCGAGCGGCAGAGCGTCGGTGATCTGACGCAACGCCGGCGGCATCTGCGCCACCGGCACGTCGCCCAAGTCGCCGCCGCGGTCCTTGCTGTTCGGATCCATCGAGTACGCGCTGGCGATGGCCGCAAAGCCTTCGCCGCCGGTGATGCGCTTGCGCAGCGCCTCGGCCTGCGTGCGCGTCTTGAGCAGGTCCTGCTTCGACGGCCGCACGCGCACCAGGATGTGCCGGGCGTGGACGCGGTTCTCGTCGCGCTCGAGCACTTGGATCAAGTGGTAGCCGAAGCGCGAACGCACCGGCCCGCCGACCTTGCCCGGCTCGATGTTGAACGCCGCCGATTCGAACGCGTTGTCCATTTCGCCGCGTCCGAACCAGCCGAGATCGCCGCCGTTCACCGCCGACGCCGAATCCGCCGAACTCGCCTTCGCCACCGCGCCGAACTCGGCGCCGCCGCGGATCTTCGCCAGCAGCGCGAGCGCCTTCTCGCGGCCGGCGTCTTCCGCCACCTGGTTCACCGTCGGGATGAGCACCAGCTGCGAGATGCGCGCGGTGGCCGGCTTCGGCGGCAGCTTGTCCTTGTTCTTGGCGAAGTAGTCGACGACGTCCTGGTCGGTGATCTCGACCTTCGACGCCACCTCGCGGCCGATCAGGCGCTGCGCAAGCATCTGCTTGCTGACGTCCTTCTTGTAGCGCGCCAGCAGATCCGATTCGCTGGTGCCTTCTGCCTTGAGTTCGGCGGCGTACTCGGCGGCGTTCTTGAACCGCGCCTTCACGTTGTCGAGCGCGGTCTGTGCCTGCGCGGTGATCTCGGAGTCCGGCACCGCGATGCCCTGACGCGTCGCCTCCTGCAGGATCAACTTCTCGTCGATCAGGCGGTCGAGCGTGTCCTGGCGAATCTGGCGCAGCTTGGTGGTGTCCGCCGGGTCGATCTGCGACTGCACCGCCGTCATGTACGTCTGCTGCTCGACTTCGGAGAGCAGCACGACATCGGTGCCGACCACGGCCGCGATGCCGTCGATCACCTCCGCACTATCCGGCGCCGCGGCACCCGCCGCAGCGGCACGCGTCGCCGGCGCCGCACCCGCCAGCCACCACGCGCACCCCATCGTCAGTGCGGAGATCATCACGACACGCTTGATCACTTCGAGCCTCCTGCCTGTCCATTCATCGGCATCGTCATGGCGGCCGGACGCGCGACCTTCGCCTGCTTCAACACGTCCTGGTGCACGACGATCGGATACTTCGCCCGCAAGTCCGCGAGCAACTTCTTGAGGGCGGCCTCCGACGCCTCGGTGCTGGCGTAGTGCTGCGCGTCCTTGCGCGAGGTGTTGAAGTCCTTCACGCCGCCCGGCGTCTTGCGGATCACCTTGAACACCGTCCAGTACTCGCTCGACTGCACCGGCGCGGCGCAGAGCTCATCTTCCTCGAGCTTGCTGGCGATCGAGAACAGATCGTTGGGATCGTCGTTGACCGGCTGCGGGCCGGTGGCACCGACGGTGCCGAGTGGACTCTCGCCGATGTCGTGCCCGACCGCCTCGATGGTCTTGCCGCCCTTGATCACCTGGAACACCGAGTCGGCCTGTGCCTTCGTCGGCATCGAGATGCGGTAGATGTCGACGGTGGCCGGCTGCTTGAAGTACTCCGGGTGCGCCTTCCAGTAGGCGCGCGCCTGCTCGTCGGTGGCCTGCGTCTTCCCTTGGATTTCGCGCGTGTACAGCGTGGTGACGAAGATCTCCTCGGCGCGGTTCTTCAGCGTGCGCTTGACGTCCGGATTGTCGGCGAGCTTCCGCGCCGCCGCTTCCTTCTCCATCATGCGCTTGATCATTTCGCCGTCGAGGAAGTCGCGCGCCCGCGCCGTGTCGCCCGGCGACGGCCGCATCCACGCCGGCATCGCCTTGAGCGACTTCAGCATGTCCTTGAAGCGGTACGGCGGCTCGCCGAGCATGCGCGCGAGCACCAGCGTGCTCTCCTCGGCGGTCGCCATCTTCGGGTCGTTGAAGGCCAGGCCGATGCGCTGCTTGCCCTCGAGATCCTGATCCTTGTTCTCCGCGTCTTCCTTGGCACGCGCCCGGACGAAGATGTCGTTGATGCGCTCGATGACGCGCGGCTCGTACTGCAGCTGGTACTTGGCGCGCGCGCCGTCGACCAGCGCGGCCAGCAACTCGTCCTTCTTGCGCGCGGTGACGATCTTGTTCAACTCCGGCTTCACGCGCGCGAACGACGCGGTGTCGTTCTCGGCGCGGGTGCGGCGCTCGTCCATGCGGATCAAGTGCCAGCCGAACGCCGATGACACCGGCGGGCTGGTCTGTCCCGGCTGCAGCGCGTACGCCGCCTTCTCGAACGACGGCACCATGTCGCCCGCCACCCACGCCGGCAGCAAGCCGCCCTTCTCGCGCGTGCCCGGATCGTTGGACCGCGCGCGGGCCAGCGAGTCGAACGAGGCGCCCTTCTGGATCAGCGCGTACAGACTGTCCGCCGTCTCCTTGTGGACGACCAACAGGTGGCGGGTCACCAATTCCGTCTTGCGTAGGTTGAACAGCTGCTTGAGGTCGGCGTCGGCGACCTTGATCTTCGCCGTGACCTCATCGTCGTAGAGCTTCTGCAGGACGACGTTGCTGGTGATCGCCGCGATCTGGGTGGCGACCGTCGAGTCCGCCTCGTAGTGACGCGAAGTCGCCTCGATCGCGAGCAACTCCTTGTTGACCATGTCGTCCAGCAGCCGGCGCTTGACCGTGCTGTCCGGATCGCCGGCGAAGTAGTTCGGGTCGAGCTTGGAGGCCGCGTGCTCGAAGTCTCCCACCGTGATGGCGCGCGGACCGACGTTCGCGACCACCTTCTGCGCCCGCGACGTGCAGCCCGCGGGCAGAGCACCCAACGCGATGCCGAGCACGACGGCACGCATCCACGAAGCTTTCATGCAGCGACGATCCTCACCTGGCAATGTGTCGGCAGCGCGCCCGGCCGGGCACGGGCCACGGCGGCGCGGAATAGAACGGCGTAGACTACCAGACGGCTGGGGGTGCCGCAATCGCGGCTGGGGCGGACGGGCCGCCGGAACTGCCGTCCAGGTTGCGTGTTGGCAGCAGGTTAGAGGCGCCGGCCGGGTGGCCGGGTTGTCGCGCGGCGGGGACTGTAAACGTTGCCGGTGGGGTCCGCGGCCGGTATCCTGCGCCGATTCCGCCCCGCGCGCGCCGGTTGCGCCGCGCCGCCGCCGTCCATCGACCCGATCCGGAAGGACCCGCCGCCATGTCATCCGCCACGCGCTTCCCCGACGGCTTCCTGTGGGGCGCCGCGACCTCCGCCTATCAGATCGAGGGGTCGCCGCTGGCCGATGGCGCCGGGCCGAGCATCTGGCACCGCTTCGTCCACACGCCCGGACGCATCCTCGGCGGCGACACCGCCGATGTCGCCGTCGACCACTACCGCCGCTACCGCGAGGACGTGGCGCTCATGCGGTCGCTCGGATTGCAGTCGTACCGGTTCTCGATCGCCTGGGGACGCGTCGTGCCGGACGGCGTCGGCGCGGTGAACCAGGCCGGCCTCGACTTCTACTCGCGGCTGGTAGACGCGCTACTCGAAGCCGGCATCGCCCCGAACGTCACGCTCTACCATTGGGATTTGCCGGCCGCGCTGGACGACCGCGGCGGCTGGTGCAACCGCGAGATCGTCGACTGGTTCGCCGCGTACGCCGACGTGATGTTCCGCGCCCTCGGGGACCGCGTGCGGATGTGGGCGACGCTGAACGAGCCGTGGGTGGTGACCGACGGCGGCTACCTCCATGGCGTCAACGCGCCGGGACACCGCAGCGCGTACGAAGCGCCGCTCGCCGCGCACCATCTGTTGCTCGCCCATGCCGCCGCGGTGCGCCGCTTCCGCGCCGGCGGCTACGCCGGACAGATCGGCCTCGTCGTCAACATCGAGCCGAAGGATCCGGCGACGCCGCTCGCCGCCGACGTGCGCGCCGCCGAACGCGCCGACGCCTACATGAACCGCCAGTTCCTCGATCCCGTGTTCTTCGGGCGCTATCCCGAGGAGATGCACGAGATCTTTGGCGCCGCGTGGCCCGAGTTCTCCGCCGAAGACTGCGCCGCGATCACCGAGCCGGTCGACTTCATCGGCATCAACTACTACACGCGCGGCGTCATGCGGCACGATGACGCGGCGTGGCCGGTGCAGGCATCGCACGTGCGGGTGCCGAACCGTTTGTATACCGAGACGGGATGGGAGGTGCATCCCGAGAGCTTGCTGCGGGTGTTGACGTGGGTGAGCGACCGCTACGGTCGTCCGCCGCTGTACGTGACCGAGAACGGCGTCGCGTTCTTCGATCCGCCGATGGCGCGTGACGGCCGCGTCGACGATCCGCTGCGCATCGCATACCTCCGCGATCATCTTCTCGCGTGTCGCGCGGCGCTGGAGCGCGGCGTCGACTTGCGCGGCTACTACGCGTGGTCGCTGTTCGACAATTTCGAGTGGGCGAGCGGATTCGCGAAGCGCTTTGGCTTGGTGCACGTCAACTACGAGACGCTCGAGCGCACGGTGAAGGAGTCGGGGAAGTTCTATGCCGGTGTGGTGGCGTCGAACGGGGACGTGTTGGGGGACGCGGCGCCGCCGCGCTAGCACGGCGACGCGTCCGCGGCAGTTCGTGTAGGCTTCCGGCAGTTCGCCGCAGCTTGCCAGGAGGAATCCCATGCCGCCCCGCCGCTCGCGTTCCGATGCGCCTGCGTTTGCCCGTTGGTTGCCGCTGGCCCGCCAGTTGACGCGCACCACCGTGCCGCTGGCCGAGAAGGACGTCGTCGAGATCTATACGTATCCCGGCGCGCTTCCACTTGCCGAAGCTGTCGCGTTCGAGGCGCGACGCCGCGGCAGCGACACGCACATCACCATGATGACCGACGATCTCTGGTTCGCGTCGATGGATGCGTTGCCGCGGACGTGGCTCGAAGGCGCATCGCCCGCCGAGCAAGCGCTCGCGGCGGTGAAGACGGTGGACTTCTACATCGGCGGCCTGTCCGACGGGCCGCGCTTGCAGCGCCTGCCGTGGGCGCGCGTGGTCGCCAATTCGGTGGGCGGGGCGAAGACCGATGCCGCGGCCCGCAAGCGTCGCGTGCCGGAAATCGTGGTGCCGTCCGGCTGGGTGAGTCCGCAACGCGCGGAGGCGTACGGGTTGCACTTCGCGCGCTGGCGCACGGCATATGAAACGGCGCTCGGCGCCGATCTGCGTGCTCTCGGGCGCGCCGGCACGCGCTGGGCGCGGCAATTCGCCGAACCGCGCGACGTCCATCTGCGCGCCGACGGCACCGATCTGCGCTTCGCAACCGCCGGCGATCCGTTCGTCGACGACGGCATTCTGGACGCCGCCGACCGCGCGCGCGGCGTGGATGCCACGTTGCTGCCGGCCGGCCGCGTGATCGTGCCGGTGAAGCGGGGCAGCGCGCACGGCGTCGTGCGCTTCCGCGATCCGATCTATCTGCGCGCGTTCGCCATCCGCGATGTCGAGATGCACTTCGAGCGCGGCGCGTTGGTGTCGTGGAAAGCGCGCGCGAGCAAGAAGATCTTGTCGTCGGTGCTGGCGGGATGGAAGCCGCGCGAGCTGCGTCTCGGCTGGATGACGATCGGCGTCAACGCGCTGGCGAAGCCGGCGATGATGGACAACGGCATCGTCGACGGGGCGATCGCGGTCGGTCTGGGGACGTACCCGCTGCTGGCGCCGGGCAGTTCGCCGTTCGGCGCGGTGGGCGCGGTGATCGGCGAGATCGAACGCGGCGTCGAATTGGCGATCGCGCGGTAGGCGACGTCACGGAGGCATCCGATGTCACGAGTTCGCGTGGCGAGCTTCAGCATCTCGCTCGATGGATACGCCGCAGGGCCGCGGCAGTCGCTCGATGATCCGCTCGGCATCGGCGGCATGGAGTTGCATTCGTGGGTCTTCCCGACGCGCACGTTCCAGCGCGCGCTGTTCGGCAAGGACGACGGCACCACCGGTGTCGACGACGACTTCGCCGCGCGCGGCTTCTCCAACCTCGGCGCGTGGATCCTCGGCCGCAACATGTTCAGCCCGTACCGAGGCCCGTGGGACGCCGTCGAGTGGAAAGGCTGGTGGGGCGACAATCCGCCGTATCACGTGCCGGTGTTCGTCGTGACGCATCACGCGCGACCGCCGCTCGAGATGGAAGGCGGCACCACGTTCCACTTCGTCACCGGCGGCATCCGCGAAGCACTCGATCGCGCGCGCGAGGCGGCCGGCGAACGAGACGTGCGCATCGGCGGCGGGGCGCACATCATCCAGCAGTACCTGCGCGAGCGCCTCATCGACGAATTGCACGTCGCGATCGCGCCGGTGTTTCTCGGCGGCGGCGAGCGATTGTTCGAGGGAGTCGACATGCGGGCACTCGGATACGAGTGCGCCGATGTCGTCCCGTCGGAGAAGGCGACGCACGTCGTCTTGCGTCGCCGTGCCTGAGCCGGCGGCCACACCCGAGGCGCAGCTTCGCGCACTGCTCGCGAAGTTCGAGGCGACGGAGCAGAAGCGTATTCGCGCGGCGCGCACCGCGCTGCGCACGCGGCTGCCCACCGCTCACGAGTTGCTCTACGACTACGGCACGTTCTTCGTCATCGCCTATTCGCCGACGGAGCATCCAACCGACGGCATCGTTTCGCTCGCGGCACGGCCCGACGGTCTGCGTCTCTATGTGATGCACGGGCCACAGCTGCCCGATCCGAAGAAGCTCCTGGGCGGAACCGGCAAGCAGGCGCGGTTTCTGCGGTTGGAGTCGGCGCGACAGCTGGCGCATCCGGATGTCGAAGCGCTGATCGCCGCGGCGGTCGCGCACGCCGACGTTCCATTGCCCGCCGAGGGACGCGGCACGCTGATCGTGCGGACGTTCGGGGGAAAACGGCAGGCGCGTCGAACGCCGGCGCGATAGGCCGCTACGCGTCGCGGTCGCGATCGAATCGCGTCGTGCCGGGGAAGGGCGGCAGCCACGCTTCGCGCTGCACGGTCCACAGTTCGTAGTCCGGCGTGAATTGGCTCGGGGCGTCCAGCGCGCCGAGATGCACTTCGATTTCGTCGCCGCTGCGCGCGAACACCGACGAGCCGCAGCGCGGACAGAAGTGGCGACCTTCGTATTCGTGTGTCGCGCCGGCGATCGTCACCGCGGACTGCGGGAAGATCGCGGCGGCGTAGAACAGCGCGCCATGATGTTTACGGCATTCCAGACAGTGGCAGATGCCGACGCGGTCGGGCGCGCCGGCCGCCTCGACGCGAATGTCGCCGCACAAGCAGCTGGCAGTGTGATGCGTCATTCGACGTGTCCTCCATGTTGTGCGTCCCGTTGCAGGTCGCGAAGCGCGGCGAGCGCACGCTGCGCGTGCTCGACCGGCACGAAGATGTGATCGTGGAACGTGCCCGCGATCACGTTGCAACTCACGCCCGCGCGCCCCAGCGCCGTCGCGAACGCCGCGGTGAGCCCCACCGCGTGCAAATCCGACTGCACCGCGAGCGTGATCCACGCCGCCCGGAAGCGGATGCGCAATCCGGCCTCGATCGCCTGCTCTTCGGGCAGCACCACGGTCACGCCTTCCGGCTCGCGCATGGTGGCGATCGGCGCCAGCGCCGCGACGTCGCTCTCCAGCGGGACGACGCAGTAGACGAAGATGCCGTCGTGCAACTGCGGCTCGAGCGACCGCAGCAAGAGGGAGAGCTCGGTGAGCGTCACGCCCGATCGTGCTCGCTGTACGGCGTCTCGCCGCCACGGCCCACTTCCGCGGCGAGGCGTTCGAGGTTGTGCGTGTTGGCCGTCGCGATGAACGGGGCGATGCTCAGGTAGTGCTCCACGGTGTCGAACGTCTGCCGCCAGCGCACCTCGGTTCCGCCATCGACGGCGTGCAGCTCGATGGTGAGCAGGAAGTGATGGCCGGAAAGATGTTCGACCTCGACGAGCGCGTCGGCTTCGATGCGCGAGAAACGGCTCTCGTTCGGATAGTCGACGCCATCGGGGCCGTGCATCGTGAGCAGCCACTGACCGCCGGGGCGGAACTCGAATCGGTGCATCGTATTGGTGAAGCCCTCGGGACCCCACCACCGCGCGACCCGCGCCGGGTCGCTCATGGCCGCGAAGACATCGTGCGGAGTCGCGGCGATGAGGATGCGGCGCGCATCGGAGCGATCGTCGACTGATTCCATTTCGTGTCTCGCCTCCAGACAGGACTCACGCGCGCTGGGTGGCATCCATCGCCCCGAGTTCAAGCGCCGTCACGCCTGAAGGCGACGGCGCGCCGCGCGATTTGGTCGATGAGCCCGCTGAAGATCATGCCATGCAGCGGGTACAGCGCGTACCAGTACAGCCACCCCATCAGGCCCTTCGGCGCGAAGAAGGCGGTTTGCGAGAGATGCGCCTGCTGGTCGCCCTGTGCGCTGACGCGCAACTGCAGCCAGGCCTTGCCCGGCACCTTCATCTCCGCCCGCAGCCGGAGCAACTGGCCCGGCTCCACCGCCTCGACCCGCCAGAAGTCGAGCGCGTCGCCCGCGCGGAGGCCGTCCGGATCGCGCCGGCCGCGCCGCAGACCCACGCCGCCGATCATCTTGTCGATGAACCCGCGGATCTCCCACGCCCAGTTCATGTAGTACCAGCCGTGCGCGCCTCCGAGCCCGCAGACACTGCGGTACACGTCGGCCGCGGGCGCGGGGACGATGCGCTGGCGATGTTCGACGATCATGCCTTCGCGCGTCGTCAGCGTCACCGTGGGCGCATCGCCTTGACTCGTGCTCAGCGCGTCGCTCCAGGCGGTTTCGATCCCGCTCGCTTCGAGGGTCGCGATGGCGCGCTCCACGGTGGCGCGGTATCCCAGCGGCTCGATGTCGGGGAATAGCGTGCGCGCGCGAACGTCGCGCACCACGCTCTCGTTGCGCAGACCTTCGATGAGCGGACGCGCGATGGCGGCCGAGATCGGCGTGACCAGATTCACCCAGTACGAGGACAGACGCGGGGTGAGGATCGGGATCGGCACCATCCATCGCCTGAGACCGCGGACTTCGGCGTAGATGGTCATCATCTCGCCATAGGTGACGACGTCCGCCCCGCCGATCTCGACGACGCATCCCGTGCTCTCGGGGACCGCGAGCGCCGTCGCGAGATACTCCAGGACGTCCCGCACGCCGATGGGTTGGGTCCGCGTGTACACCCAGCCGGCACGCGCTCCGTCAGATACCGGATCATCTCGAACGAGAGGCTGCCCGACCCGACGATCACGCCGGCGCGGAACTCGGTGACCGGAACGCCGGCGCCGCGCAGGCAGTCGCCGGTTTGCTGGCGGGACCGCAGATGTTCGGAAAGGCCGGATGCCGCGTCCGCGAGTCCGCCAAGGTAGAGGATGCGGCGGACGCCGGCCGCCTGGGCCGCCGCCGCGAAATTGCGGGCGGCCGTGAGGTCGCGTTCGTGGAAGTCCGCGCCGCCCGCCAAGCTGTGCACCAGATAGTACGCGGCGGAGACGTCCCGCATCGCCGGCGCGAGGCTCTCCGGCTGGAGCACGTCGCCCGCGACGATCTCGACCGCGTCGCACCACGGGCGCCCCTGGAGACGGACGGGATCCCGCACCAAGCAGCGCACGCGATGCCCCAATTCGAGCAGGCGCGGCACCAGGCGCCCGCCGATGTAGCCGGTGGAGCCCGTGACGAGGATGAGCGGCCGGTTGGCGGTGTCCACGACGCGTGACTCTCCGAAGTGAGCGGCGCGCGGCACGCCGTGCGCCACGGACGGCCTCACCAGCGGCGTTCGAGCGAGAGCACCGCGTAGTGGAGCCACGTGAAGGTGTAGACGCTCGACACGTCGGCGCCGCCTTCCACCATGCGATAGCCGCCGAGCACCGTCCACCGCGGACCGAAGTCGCGGCCCAGCTTCACCGTCACGTCCTCCGCGCGCCCCGGGCCGCCGGCGATCGCGTCGGCGTCCCACCGCAGGCGCCAGGCGTCCGCGAGCCGGCGGTCGCCGGACAGATGCAGCAACGGCACGAAGCCCAGGTCGTCCTTGCGGCTCGTGGTCGCGCCCTGCTCGAGCTTGATCGTGGCGTCGCGCACCTTCGCGGTCAGACCGAGCCACACGATGCTGCGATCGCTCTCGTGCACGCGAAACCGGTAAGTCAACCGGTAGGAGTTGAAGGTGTAGGTCGCCCGCGCCGCGCCCGCCTCGTACGTTGCCCCGGCGAAGCGCGTCTGCGACGCGATCTGTCCGGTTTCGGTCAGCGAAAAGGGCGCGACCAGGAGCCTCATGCCTTGGCGCTCGTTCCGCCGCCAGGTCAGGTACACGCGTCCGGCCGGCCATGGCCCGTTCCCGGCGAGGTCGGAGAGCGAGAAGCGCGTGGCGGATCCGTCGTTGGGAATTTCGACGTCGTTGTAGCTCTGCCAGGCCGGACCGCCTTCGACCTCGACGCTGAATCGCGAAACGCGGTCGTCGGCGCGGACGGCGGAAGCCCACAGGAGGAGAACGGTGCAGGCGGCGGGCCAGGGCCCGCGGGGAGAGCGGACGGTCTTCATGCGTGCTCCGAGAGGGAGGAGGCCGAGGCACCACGTGGCTCGTTGCAGGCGCATCGTGGAACGCAGTCGGCGGCGCGCCACCCGGGCCTCGCGGCCGCTACCGCAGCAGCACCACCTTCTGCGCTGCTACCGCGCCGGCCAAGCGGTACCAGTACACGCCCGGCTCGACGGCGCGACCGGTTGCGTCGCGGCCATCCCAGCGTACCGCATTCGCGCCGGCGCGCCCGACGCCGCGCAATCCGCTCACGCGGTGTCCCGCGGCATCGAACACGGCGATCTCGTACGGCCCGGCCGACGGCAGCACGAAGCGAATCTGCGTTCCGCCGACGGATGGATTCGGCCCGCCCGGCAAGAGCCTGCGCACCACCGGCTGTGCGGAGGGCGTGCCGGTGACATCCGTGATCGTCCCCGACTCGTAGTAGATGTCGTCGAGCGCGAACTCGCAGCTCGCGCCGTTGGTTTCCAGCACGACGAACTCGTACGCCAGCATGCGCAGGTCGATCAGCGTCCCACGCAGGTCGCTCACCGGTATCGTCGCCTGGCCCCAGTTGCCGTTGCGCACGAGGCCGTACGTCGTCGTGTTCGCCGGGAACGTCACGTAGTGCTGATTCGACCACACATCGGTGACGCCGATCTGGAAGGTGACGTTCGCCGGAATCTTGATGCGGAACTTGAGCCAGCCGGCGCCCATGTCGAACAGGTTCACCGGCTGCGTCGACATGATGCCGGCGCCGAACCAGCCCTTGGCGTTGGTCTTCCACGACAGCACGTTGCTGCCCTCGTACGGCGGGATGGTGCCGGGGATCAGCGTGCTCTCCCACACGTAGATGTTGGCGTCCACCGTTGGCGTCAGGTGATCGTTGGTGGGCGTGGTGTCGGTGTAGACGCCGAAACGGCCTTGCTTGGGCGCCGGCACGCCGACCGTGACTTCGCCCTGTCCGTTCCACTGGTAGATGCGGACGTAATCGACGTACATCGTCGCCGGCAGCGGCATGGTGATCGGCAGGCCGGAGCCGGGATCGCCGAGGACGTAGCAGTCGGTGTAGAGGCCGCCCACCGCGAGGTTCATCAGGAAGTAGAACGGCTGCTTGAACTCGCTCGCGTCGGCGCCGAACACGAACGGACTCGCGTACAGATCGTGCTCGACGCCGTTGTCGACGACGGTGAAGCGCATCGACGTCGAATCCCAGTAGCAGCGGTACACGAGGAAGCGCGCGGCGAGGCCCGGCGCGTAGTTGTAGTAGGGGCGATCGGAGACGTCGCTCGGGTCGTTGGCGAGACTTGCGGTGCCGCCGGTGCCGGCCCAAATCGCGTTCGCGCCCACCATCTGGTTCACCGTCGCGTTGTCGAGGCCGTTGCCGCCGTTGTGCGTGTCGTGCAGGTTGCGAAACGCTTGCTCGGCGCCCATTTCCATGAGGTCGACTTCACCGCACGCCGGCCACTCGGCGGTTTGCGTGCCCATCATCCAGAACGCGGGCCAGCCGCCGTTCGCCAGGTTCGGCACCTGCACGCGCGTTTCGATCATGCCGTAGCGCACGCTGAGGAACGAGCGGCTGCTGATCTTGCCCGACGTGTAACTCAGCGGGTTGCCCCATTGATCCACGATGCCAGGGCCGGATTCCGCCTTCGCGACGATGCGCAGCGCCTTGTTGCCCGGCTCGCCCGGCACGTCGGCGATGTCGACGTTTTCGTTCTTGTAGAACTCGAGTTCGCCGTTGCCCCAGCCCCAACTGCCGTTACCGGTCACCTTGAGCCAGTGATCGAGGTTGTTGAAGTTGTCTTCGTACAGGAGCGACCCGACTTGGGCGTGGGCGGCACCGGCCAACGTGGCCGTGGCGGCGAGGGCGAGGAGCGTGCTGCGCATCGGTGTGTGTTCCTTTAGGTCGCGCCGCGAGAGACCGCGCGCCGGCGTGGCGTGGCAGTTGGCGTCCCCGCGAGTGTACCTGGTTTGGCGGCCGGGCGCCCGTTACACACCAGTACCAGCGCGCGCCGCCTCGATCGTCGCGATGTCGATCTTGCCCATCTGCATCATCGCCTCGAATGCGCGCTTGGCGGCGGCGGGGTCCGGGTCGGTGATGGCCTGCGTCAGCGCGACCGGCGTGATTTGCCACGACACGCCCCACTTGTCCTTGCACCAGCCGCACGCACTCTCTTCACCGCCGTTGCCGACGATCGCGTTCCAGTAGCGGTCGGTTTCTGCTTGGTCGGCAGTGGCAACTTGGAAGGAAAACGCTTCGCTCTGCGAAAACGCCGGACCGCCATTGATGCCGAGGCACGGGATGCCCAGGACGGTGAAGAAGACGGTGAGCACGTCGCCTTCCTTGCCGTCCGGGTAGTCGCCCGGCGCGCGATAGACCGCGTCGACCGTGGAATCCGGAAACGTCTGTGCGTAGAAGCGCGCGGCGGCTTCCGCGTCGCGGTCGTACCACAGGCAGATGGTGTTCTTGGCGATGGTCATTTCGGTGTCTCTCCGGATGGCGCGCGGTGCGCGGCGGGCAGATGCGCGACAGGTTGCATCGGGACGAGACGCATGCGATCTCCGAGGAAGTGCGAGGTCAGCGCGAGCGAGGCGCGCGCCGCACCGCCGGCCGCGCCGGCTTCACGCGGGTCAGGGCGATGTCGCGCACGCGGCGTCCTTGCGTGAGGTCGGTCAGCGTGCCGGTCACGCGGTCACCCGCCAGGGCGAGTGTCAGCCGTAAATGATAGCGCGGCGTCTGGACCTCGGATACCCACGTGCTGTCCGCTTGCCGCGCGACGTCGTACTCGCCCATGAAGAGACGCTGGCCATCGACGATCTTGTCGGCGCGAACGACGACGGTGTCCGGCGCGTGTGGCGAGACGCGCGCTTCGTAGATCACCTGTTCGTCCTTGCACGAGGGAAAGTGCGCGCGGTCCACGCACGTCGATGTGCCGCGCCAGTCGCCGGCGAGCGGGTTGGGGCGCGCGTGCGCCACGCGAGGCGCGAACGCGGCGACGGCGGCACACAACACGAGTGCGATGCGCATACGACCCTCCATGTCCGCGGGCACGCCGCCGCGTCAGAGCCAACCGAGACGCCGGCACGCACCGTACACGAGATAGACGCCGAGCCCGCACACGAACACGCCGAACAGCAGACGGAGCTGCGGACCCTGCATCCGATTCGCCACGACCGCGCCGAGCCACGAACCCAGGAACATCGTCGCCGCGAGGATGGCCGCCGCGCGCACGTCGACGTTGCCGTGCCGGAAGTACTCGATCGCCGCCGCGAGGCCGATGGGCGGCAAGAGCACCGCGAGCGACGTCCCCGTCGCGCGATGCTGCGAGAAGCCCGCCCAGTAGATCAACGCCGGGACGATGACGATCCCGCCGCCGACGCCGAAGATGCCCGCGGCGATCCCACCGATCGTACCGATGGTGGCGAAGAGCAGCCATGCGGCCATGGCCTTAGACCTTTCTCCGGGGTGATCAGCCGGTCGCGACGATGTCGACGGAGATCTCGACCGCCGTTTCCGTTCCCCGATTCTCGAGCCAGTGCAGCGTGTGGCGATCCTCCGGCCACCCCGGGCCCGGCCCGTACTCGGTGGCGACGCCGTCGCGATGATCGGTGATCGTGCCGCGCAGGACGTAGACGAGGCCCGGCCGCCCCGCGTGATCGTGCAGCGGCCCGAACACGGCGCCCGGCGCGAAGGTGAACAGACGCATGCGAAGCTGGCGGCCCGCCATGCCCTCGAGCTCCGGTCCGAGGTCGACGGTGGCGAGGAGTTGCGACGTGACGCCGCGGGATTCCGGCGCGCTGCGGTCGTGCGACATGATGGGCTCCAGTGCCGGCATCGTGTGGACGAGGTGCGGCGACGGCGTCGCCGCATGTCCTCGGCGAGAATCGCCGGCGGTGGCGGACAGTTCCGGAAGCTAGGCCGTCAGCGCGCCAGCCGCGCGCCGAGCCACTTCAGCGGGAGGAACATCGACACCTGGCGCTGGTAGCGCCGGTACTCGTCCCCGAACTCGTGGACCAGCTTGCGCTCTTCCAGCAGCGTCCCGACGACGATGTACGCCGTGAGCACGCCGTTGCCGACCACACGCGCGGTGTCGAGGTCACCCGACCACAAGAGCAGCACGACGGCCGTGTACCACGGGTGGCGCACGACGCCGAGGACGCCCCGCGAGTCGATTCCGCCGCCGCTCGCCAGCCCGGCCGTGGACGCGCCGCGCACGTGGCTGATCCCGAGGAATTGCCTGAGGCTGTATTGCCGCGCGCCGGCGAAGAAAAGCAGCAGGCCGCTGGCGACGAGCACGTAATGCGGGACGCGCCACGCGCCGTCCCAGCGGAAGAACGGGACGCCGTGCAATGACCGCGAATACAGCAGGACAGGGATCAGCGTGAGCACCGCGACGGCGTTGTAGATCAGGCGATAGAAGCGGAACGACGCGCCGAGCCGGCGCTGCAGGGCGCGCGTCGCCGTCTCCGAGATCATCGCGCTATGCAGAGCGCAGAAGGCGGTCCAGGCGAGGGCGAGGAGGAGGTAGTTCACGTTCTCGCATCTCCAGATCCGTGTGCACCAGGCGATCTTCCGACGGGGACGAGGCGCTCACGTGCGCAGGATCTTCTCCATCGGCCGGCCCTTGGCGAGTTCGTCCACCAGTTTGTCCATGTACCGGATTCGTCGCATGAGCGGGTCGTCGATGTCTTCGATGCGAACTCCGCAGATGACGCCGGTGATCTTGCTCGCATGGGGATGCAGGGCCGGCGCCTCGCGGAAGAAGGTCTCGAGATCCACGCCGCGCGTGATCCGGCCGGCCAGCGCGCGCGGGCTATAGCCGGTCAGCCAGCAGATGACGCGATCGACTTCGGCCTGCGTGCGTCCCTTCTTCTCGACCTTCTGGACGTAGAGCGGATAGATGCTCGCGAAGGGCATCCGGAAGACCCGCGTGTTGTCCATGTGCTCTTCTCCCCGTGCGGTCAGCGCGCCTGCGACGGCGATCACGGCGAGCAGTCGACGGCGGCGCATGGCGCTTCGGTCCGTGCTACTTCAGTGCGGCCACGCGCGGCGGCCGGCCGGCGGCGATGGCCGCCCGCAGCTCCGGCGCTTCCGCGTCGCGCACTGCCGTCCAGCGCTTCAGCGCGGCGGTGCGCGCCGGCGACGGCGCGCGCTTCGCCCAACGGCTCTCCACATCCACCAGGGCGTCGAGCACCTGCAGCCGGCGGCGCACGTTGTTCTCGCGCGGATCGCGCAGCGATTGCTCGGCGAGCAGCAGATACTTCTCCGCCTCCGCGTCGCGGCCCACTTTCGCGAGATAGAGGCCGTAGTTCACGTGGAATCGCAGCGCCTCGGTGGGCGGGATCTGTGCGACAGGGATGTGCGCGAGCCAGGCGAACAGCGAATCGGCCTCGCGCGACGGCCCGCCGCTGCCGAGCGTGGCGGCGAGTTCGCAGTTCATCCACACCATGTCGGGACCGGCATCGCCCAAAACGACCATCAGACGCTTGCGCGCGTCGCGCATCTCGGTCGCGGCCTTGGCGTGCTGGCCTTGCTCGCGGTGGACGCGGGCGAGGCTGGTGGAGGCGAAGTTCGTGTTCATCGCGTCGGGTCCGAGAGTCGCCTTCGTGATGCTCACCGCGCGCGTCAGCAGCGACTCGGCTTCGGCCAGCCGCCCGCGCGCCTGGACGGCGCGCGCAAGGTCGCTCATGGTCACGGCCACTTGATCGTTGTTCTCGCCGAGCGCCTTGCGACGACCGGCGAGCACGTCGCGGAACAACGCCTCGGCGCTTGCGACATGGCCGCGGGAATACTGCATGCGCGCGTAGTTGTTCTTGGTGAGGAGCGTTTGCGGGTTGGTGGCGCCGTTCGCGGCCACCTTCAGAGGGATGGCCTCGCGGTAGACCGAGTCGGCGGCGTCGAAGCGCCCCACCCCGGCGAGCGCGCTGGCGAGATTGTCGAGTGCGGTTCCCATCTTCGAGGCGCCGGCATCGCCCGCGCTGCGGAAGGCGGCCAGCGCTTGGCGGTGGTACGAGAGAACTTCTTCCTCGCGTCCCGGCGTATCCGCGAAGACGCCGAGTGCGGACAGCGCGTCGCCCACCGTCGGCGATCCCGCGCCGCGGATGCCACGAGCGACCGTCAGCGCCTGCTGCGCCAGCGACTCCGCGCGCGCCGTGGCGCCGGTGCGGTAGTAGATCCCGCCCAGCGTGATCAGACCGGCCGCGGTGTTCGGATGGTCGTCCGTGTAGATGCGCTTGCAGATCGCGAGTCCCGCGTGCGCCAGCGACTCCGCGCGCCCAAAGCGGCCGCGGTCCGTTTCGATCATGGCGAAGTTGAGGAGGTCGGTGGCCACGTCGGGATCCAGGTCACCGCCCAATCGGCGGTGCATGGCGAGCGCGAGTGTTTGCAGCGAATCGGCTTCGTCGAACCGGCCGCTGTAGTGCATCAGGTTGCCGAGAGAGTTGAGACCGACGGCAACCGTGCGGTCGCCCTTCGGGTACAGCGTCTGGCTCATCGCCAGTCCCTCGCGAATGAGCGGTTCGGCCTGCTCGGGCTGCGATGCATCGAGATTGATGCCGCCGAGCGCGGTCAACGCCTGCGCGGTGCCCGCGTTCGGACCCGTGTACAGTGCGCGCCACATGGCGAGCGCGGCGTGTCCCACCGAATCGGCGCGCGCCAGCTGGCCGCGATTCCAATAGACATCGGCCAGCAGCGAAAGATCGTCGGCAAGGTCTTCGTGCGGCGCGCGACGCACTAGGCTGTGCGCCTCGTAGGCGGCGCGCGCGTGCTGATCGGCGGCGAGCAGATCGCCAATCTGCAGATACGTGCGGCCGAGCACGTGCTCGATGCCGGCGGCGACGTCGGGTTGTCCGCGCAACTCCGTGCGCACGCGCTGCGCCGTGCGGTCGAGGATCTCGCGCAGCAGCGCGGTGTCGCGTCCGCGCGCGACGGACGGGCCGGCGCCTTCGAGCATGTCGCTCAAGAACGCGGCGACCTGCTTCGACTTGGCGGCCTCGGTGCGCGCGCGCAGATACATGCCGGTGCTCACGATCGCCGACGCGATGATGGCGACGAGCGCCACGGCCAGCGCGGCCGTGAGCGGCCGGTGGCGCGCCACCAGCTTGCGCAACTGATACGCCGTGCTCGGCGTGCGCGCGAGCACGGGCTGCGAGTTGCGATAGCGCTCCAGATCCTCGGCGAGTGCGGCGGCGCTCGAGTAACGGCGCTCGGGTTCCTTGGCGAGCGCTTTGAGAACGATTGCTTGCAGATCGCTGTCGACTTTCAACAGGCCGCTCGGCGTGTCGCGCAGCGCGCGCGGATCCTGCTCGCTGATCACGCGCATCGCCTCGGGCAGCGACACGCGGCTCACGTCGTACGGCCGCTCGCCCGCGAGCATTTCGTACAGGATCACGCCGAGCGCGTAGACGTCGGAGCGCACGTCGAGCGACTGTGTCTCGCCGCGCACTTGCTCCGGGCTCATGTACGGCAGCGTCCCGCGGATCGTGCCCACGTCGCTCATGACGCTTCCCTGCGAGTCGTCGTCGGTGAGCCGCGCGAGGCCGAAGTCGAGGATCTTCACATCCAGCGCCGCCGCGCTGCTCGTGGTGGCCGCCGTGCCTTCACTCGGCGTGGGGATCACGATGTTCGACGGCTTGAGGTCTCGATGGATGATGCCGCGCTGGTGCGCGTAGTGCACCGCCTCGGCGATGCGGCCGGCGAGCGCGAGGCGATGCAGCAGTTCGGCGCGGTTGCTGGGCGACGGTCGCGGCGCCAGATACACATCGAGCGTCGGACCCTCGACCAGTTCCATGGCGAAGTAGGGCCGGCCATCCCGCAAGCGCCCGGCACCATAGATCGCACCGATGTTCGGGTGGCGCAGGCGCCCCAACATGTCCGCTTCGCGGCGGAACAGCCGCACGTGCAGCGCGTCGGTGTGCGCGCTGCCGCGCATGAGCTTGATGGCGACGCGACGGCGCGGCTCGTTCTGTTCGGCCAGGTAGACGACGCCCATGCCGCCCTGACCGAGGACGCCGAGGAACTTGTAGCCATCGATCTCGGCCGGCAATCCGCCCGGTTCGGCCTCTGATCCGCCTGCCCCGGTCGCAATCGTGCGCGTGTACTCGATCTCGTTGTTGGTCGGAAGCGTCTCGTCAGACATGGGAACTCCGGTGGAGAGAGCGCAGTGCTGGATGCGTGATGCTGCCCGAGTTGGACGGGAACCGCGAGGCGAAAATCGTGCGAACGCGCACCGAGGCGGGATGCGCGTCGGCTCTCACACGTCAGCCATCACAGACGTTTCGTAAGGAGCTCCGCCTGATGTGTCGTCCCGAGCGTCGCGGTTTCGAACAGTTCGCCAGTCGGCACGTATCCGCACTTGCGCCAGAACCGGCGGGCTCGTTCGTTCGGCAACTCGACGCCCACGGTTGCCTCGTGCGTCCCGTGCGATTCCCGCGCCCAGGATTCGACCAAGTGTGCAGCCTCGGTTCCCAGCCCCGCAGACTGATAGCGTTCGGCCAGCAACAGCAGGCCGAAGATTCCCTTGCCCACGACCGGATAGTCGACCACGAAGTCGGCGACCCCGGCCAGCTCGCCGCTCGCGCGCAGATGCACCCCGAGGAAGTGCTTGTGGCTCTCGAAGCCTGGCGGTCCCTCTTGCATGTCGGACAGGATGTGTTCGATGGGTGGCTCGTCGATGCCGGCGAGGACCTGAAAGAAGCGCCGGTTGTCGCGGTAGACTGCGATTACCGCATCGAGGTCGTGCGCACTCAAGGCGCGGAGTGCCAAGTGCTCGCTGGTGGCGAGGTCCCCAGGTGTGAGGTTCATTCGCGCACATGCCCAGATTGGGTAAACACGGCCGGCGAAGGCTCGCGCTGAGATGCGCGCCGGGAGACGGTCGGCTCGCACACGCGGTCAGGCCTCGGGCTCATGGCACACCGCTTCGATGTTGTGCCCGTCCGGTCCGGTGACGAACGCCGCGTAGTAGTGCGCGTGGTATTCCGGGTGCAGTGCAGGCGCGTAATCGCCCTCGGCTCCGGCCTCCAGGGCCGCGCGATAGAACGCGTCGACTTGCTGGCGGGTTTTCGCCGCGAATGCCAGGTGGAGATGCGCGGGCGTCTCGTCGGTTTGGTAGAGGCACAAGGATACGCTGCCTCCGGGGGCGTTGATCTCTATGCCGTCGGGCGGCCACTCTCGGATCTCGGTCACGCCGAGCGGCTCGAGCACCTTGACGAAGAAGTTGCGGCTCGCCGCATAGTCGGTGACGCCGAATTTGACGTGGTCGAACAT
>JBGATO010000124.1:0-8541 GCA_044229145.1 Candidatus Eiseniibacteriota bacterium
GGCGCGGCGCGCGGCCGGCGTGCGTGGCCGTTCGCCCTCGCCGCGCTGGCGCACGCGCTCTACGTGACGCGTGTCGGCGGCGACTTCATGCACGCGCGCCTGCTCCTGCCGGCGTGGACGTGTGTGTGCGCGAGCATCGCGTGGGTGCCGTGGACGCCGGCGCGCGGCGTGCGCGTGCTGCACCGCGCGGCGATTGCGGTCGCGCTCGCGTGGACGGTCGCGGCGGCGGTCTGGCTGCGCGTCGACTACGCCGGCGGCATCGCGCCCACCAACATCGCCGACGAACGTGGCTACTATGTGGCCCAATCCGGTGTCGCGCATCCGGTCGCGGCGCGCGATTACACGTCGATGGATTTCGGACGCATCGGCCTGGCCTTCCGGGCGATGGCGGACGCGCCGGAGCAGATCGGCCAGCGGCTGCCGCGCGGCGCCGCGACGCCGGGCGACACCACGCGCTGGGTGCTCGTCGACCGTGCCGACGGCCCGCTGCCGCGCGCGCTGCCGCTCGACGAGGTCCGGCTCTATCCGGTGCGGCCCGACCTCGATCCGCGGGTGCGCCTGGTGTGCTCGCATCCCAACATCGGCGTGTCCGGTGTGCTCGCCGGCGCGCCGGTGCATCTCGTCGACCGGCTCGGCCTCAGCGATCCGATCGGCGCGCGGCTGCGGGTAGCGCGCCGCGGACGGCCCGGCCACGAGAAGCTCCAGCCCAACGCGTGGATCCTGGCGCGGTTCTCCACGGCGACGCCGCCCGACACCCTCGGCGAGCAAGTCGCGGCGGCACGTCGCCTTCTGGCGCAGCCGCCGTGGCGCGACCTGCTGGCGGCGGTGAGCGAGCCCCTGACGCCGGCCCGCGCCTTCGCCAACGTGCGCGGCGCCGCCGGATGGTCGCGTCTGCGGATCGATCCGGATCCGCGGCAGGCCGAGGCGCACCCCGGCCGATAACCTCCGGCACGGGCTACGCGCGGCGCCTCCGGATCGGTATACTGGCCGCACTCCACGGCGGGATCCTCCCGCACTCTCCCACGTCTCCGAGGTGATCATGGCGGTCAGCGATCTCATCTACGACTGGAACACGGCCGATGGCGCGCTCGAGCGCCCGCCGTACACCATCGAGTTCGACGACGAATCGTTGCGCGACGGCCTGCAGTCGCCGAGCGTGCGCAACCCGAGCATCGAAGAGAAGCTGCGCATCCTGCACTTGATGGAATCGCTCGGCATCCACTGCGCGGATCTCGGATTGCCGGGTGCCGGGCCGGTGGCGCGCGAGCACGTGCGGCGGCTGGCGTGGGAAATCCAGAAGAACAAGATGCGCATCCTGCCGGACTGCGCGTGCCGCACCGTCATCACCGACATCCAGCCGGTGGTCGAGGTGTCGCAGGAAGTCGGCATGCCGATCGAGGTGAGCGCGTTCATCGGCAGCTCGCCGATCCGCCAGTTCGCCGAGGACTGGACGCTCGACCGCATGCTGCAGCACACCGAAGAAGCCGTGACGTTCGCGACCAAGAACGGTCTGCCGGTGATGTACGTCACCGAGGACACCACGCGGGCGCGGCCGGAGACGCTGTACAAGCTGTACACGACTGCGATCGAGTGCGGCGCGAGGCGCATCTGCGTCGCCGACACCGTCGGCCACGCGACGCCGGAAGGCGTGATCGCGCTCTTGCGCTTCGTGCGCAGCATCGTCGCCAAGACCGGCGAGGACGTGAAGATCGACTGGCACGGCCACCAGGACCGGGGCCTCGGCGTCATCAACGCGCTCACCGCGGCGCTCAACGGCGCGCAGCGCGTGCACGGCACCGCGATGGGCATCGGCGAGCGCGTCGGCAACGCGGCGATGGATCAGATCCTCGTGAACATGAAGCTGCTGCACTTGATCGACAATGACCTTACGCACCTCGCCGAGTACGTGCGCACGGTGACCTCGGCGGTCGGCGTGCAGATTCCCGACGGCTATCCGGTGGTCGGCCGCGACGCCTTCCGCACCGCCACCGGCGTGCACGCGTCGGCGGTCATCAAGGCGATGGAGAAGGGCGAGTTCGAACTCGCCGACCTCGTGTACTCCGCCGTGCCGGCGCACGAGTTCGGCCTCGTGCAACTCATCGAGATCGGGCCGATGTCGGGCGCGTCGAACGTGAAGTACTGGCTGACCTCGCGCGGCGTCACCGCGGAGCCGGCGCTGGTGGACGCGCTGGTCAAACGCGCCAAGGCCGCCGACAAGGTGCTGACCGACGACGAGGCAATGGAGGTCGTCAGCGCGCACCGGGCCGGCGCCGCCTCGTGAGGATCGCCCTCACCTCCGATCTCCATCTCGATTCCACCGACGCCAACCGCGCGCTCGTGCCCTTGCTGGCCGAGCGCGCGGCGGCGTTGCGGCCCGACGTGCTCGTGCTGGCCGGCGACATCTCGGCGCGCCTCCCGCACGTCGAGGAGACGTTCGCGGCGTTCGCGCACGCCGCGCCGGTGCGGCTCTTCGTCCCCGGCAATCACGACGTGTGGATCGCGCGGTCCGCGCAGGCCGAGGGCGCCACCTCGAATCATCGCCACGATGTCGAACTGCGTGACGTGTGCGCGGCGCACGGATTCACGCACCTCGGTCTCGGCCCGCGCGTCGTCGACGGCGTCGGGTTCGCCGGGTCGATCGGCTGGTACGACTACTCGTTCCGGCATCCCGCGTTCCCGTTCAGCGACGAGGAACTCGCGCGCAAGGCCAAGGGCAAGTACCGCTGGATGGATTTGTTCTACGTCCGCTGGGTCGACGTGCATGGCCGCGAGCTGGACGATGCGGCGGTCACCGCGCGATTCGCGGCGACGCTGCGCGAGCATCTGGCGGCGCTCGACGCCGATCCCGCGGTGCGCGACATCGTCGTGGTGACGCATCACGTGCCGTACGTCGACGTCTTGCGCACGCCGGCCGAGGACAAGCACGGCTACTTCCGCACCTACCTCGGGGCCACCGCGCTCGGCGAGGCGATCGACGCCCACGGCGCCAAGCTGCGCGCCGTGCTCCACGGTCACCTCCACCGCCCGGTGGACGAGCGGCGGCCCGGCGGGGCCCTGGTGCGCAGTGCTCCGGTGGGATACCTGCGCCCGGCTCCGGCGGACCCCTCCCAGGTGGCCGCCCACAGCGTCACTCTGGTGGAACTTCCCGTCGTCCCGGCGGCTCTCCCGTAGGACCAGCCGCCTACTCGGCGCTTCAGGTTCGGCCGCCAGGCGTCGATGGGAACAGGGTGATCCGCGCGCCGTGGACGGCGCGCCGGCCGTCGTTGCCCACACAGGCACAGGGAGAGGTGTCGTCATGCTCGCACCCGCCACGTCATCGGCGAAGGAGAAGCAGCCGGTGGCGCTGACCACCGAGGAACAGTCGCGCCAGGTCGCCGAGGACGCGCGCGAGAGCACGTGGGCCTCGCGCAGCTTCCTGCAGGACGTGTTCGCCGGCGGCTTCGACCTCGGCATCCTGACCTCAGTGCCGGAGGCGCCGGCGTGGCGGCCGGAGTTCCGCGCCTTCTACGACGCGCTCAAGGCGTTCATGCAGGAGCGCGTCGACTCCGACGCGCTCGACCGCGACGGCGACTATCCCGCCGACGTCGTGCAAGGCCTGCGCGAACTCGGCGCCTTCGGCATGAAGGTGCCGGCCGAATACGGCGGCCTCGGCTTCAGCCAGGTCGAATACGGCGCGGTGATGGAGATGCTCGGCTCGCAGGACGCCAACGTCCTCGCCTTGCTCTCGGCGCACCAGTCGATCGGCGTGCCGCAACCGCTCAAGATTTTCGGTACCGAAGAACAAAAGCGCGCCTATCTGCCGCGCGTCGCGCACGGCGCGATCTCCGCTTTCGCGCTCACCGAAACCGAGGTCGGTTCCGACCCCGCGCACCTCACCACCACCGCGACGCGCACGCCGGACGGCGACTACATCCTCAACGGCGACAAGCTGTGGTGCACCAACGGCACCTTCGCCGAGCTGTTCGTCGTGATGGCCAAGCACGACGACACCGGCAAGATCAGCGCGTTCATCGTCGAGCGCGACTGGCCGGGCGTCGAGGTCGCGCACCGCTGCCACTTCATGGGATTGCGCGCCATCGGCAACGGCGTCATCCGCTTCCGCGACGTGCGCGTGCCCAAGCAGAACTTGGTGCTCGGCGAAGGCAAGGGCCTCAAGCTCGCGCTCGTCACGCTCAACACCGGGCGGCTGAGCATTCCGGCCGGCGTCGTCGGCATGGCGAAGCGCTGCGTGCAGGTGGACCGCGCGTGGGCATCGACCCGTGCGCAGTGGGGCCAGCGCATCGGCCGCCACGAAGCGGTGGCGCAGAAGATCGCCGACACCGCCGCCAGCGCCTTCGCGATGGAGGCAATGAGCGACCTGTGCAACCGGCTCGCCGATCAGCACGGCCGCGACATCCGCCTCGAAGCCGCGATGGCGAAGATGTGGGTGACCGAGGAAGGCTGGCGCGTGCTCGACGACACGCTGCAGGTGCGCGGCGGCCGCGGCTACGAAACCGCCGAATCGCTGCGCGCGCGCGGCGAAGCGGCGATTCCGATCGAGCGCATGATGCGCGACTACCGCATCAACCTGATCTTCGAAGGCTCGTCGGAGATCATGCGGCTGTTCATCGCCCGCGAGGCGCTCGACCTGCACTTGAAGACGGCGTGGGATCTCGTGAATCCCAAGTCGACGGCGCAGCAGCGGCTGGCCGCATTGCCGCGTGTTGCCGCGTTCTACGCGCGCTGGTATCCGGCGCGCTGGTGGGGGTTGTCGACACCGTTCAAGCACCGCGGCTTCGGCACGCTCGGCGTACACCTGCGCTACGCCGAACGGGCGGGCCGCCGGCTGTCGCGCGCGCTGTTCCACCAGATGGTCGTGCACGGGCCGAAGCTCGAGAAGAAGCAGGCGACGCTGTTCCGCGCCGTCGAGATCGGCGCCGACATCTTCGCGATGACCGCGGCGGTGCTGCGGGCCGACGCGCTGGCGCGCCGCCACGCGCCGGAGTCCAAGCAGGCGCGCGACCTCGCGGATCTGTTCTGCCGCACCGCGCGCACGCGCATCGAGGCGCGTTTCCGGGCGCTGGGCTCCAATGCGGATGCGCTCAAGCTGCGCGTGAGCCGCCAGGTGCTCGACGGCCAGCACGCGTGGATGGAGCGCGAGCTCACGTTCTGCGACGGCATCGCCCAGCTCGACGCGCAGGAAGACGCCGTCTCCTGACGCCGCCGCGCGTTCCGGACAGCGACGAGGGGGCGCCCGCCACGGCGCCCCCTCGGTGCGTTACCGGGTGACCTTCACGACGACCAACTGCTGTACCTGGATCGGCGTCCCCGGATGGCCCGGCGCGTTGTCGACGTAGGACAGCGACAAGGTGACCGTGCCCGAGCGGCCATCCAAGGTGCCGCAGACCTCGTACCACCAGCAGTCCGGAGTCTGCGTGCCGTTGTCGAACACGTGGTGGTCCGGCCGCACCGTGACGCCGTGAATCTCCGCCGACGGCTTGGCGTTGAGCTCGACATCGCCCGGGAGCCCGTAGTTGCACACCTCGACCTCGAAGCAGAACGAGCCGTCGGCGTTGGCGGTGACCGGATTCGGCTGCACCTTGGTGATCTTGGGCTTGGAGGCGAGGGCGGCGGACGACAGGGCAAGGCAGGCGACCAGACACAGAGCGAGCGCGGTGAAGCCGCGGCGGAACATGCGCATGGCGATGATCTCCTTTCCGTGAGGGCGCGGGAGTTTCCCGCCCGTGGAGGGACGCAATCGCCCCGGGGAATCGTGGTGCCGCTCGGCTGCCGGCCCGCGGGGTTTGGGTCTAGGCAGCGACGCCCCGTGACCTATACTGCCCGGGTGCAGGGCGGCCGGGCGTGGCCGCCGCCGCCAGCGGATGCAGCCGGACGCCAGACGGAAGGAGTCGGACGTGGAGTACAACATCGCAGTCATCGGGGGCGACGGCATTGGGCCGGAGGTGGTGCGCGAAGGGCTCAAGGTGCTCCACGCGGTGGCCGCCGAGCAGGGCTTCTCGGTCAAGCTCACCGAGTATCCTTTCGGCGCCGAGCACTTCCTGAAGACCGGCGAGCTGTTCCCGGCCAGCGCGCTCGAGGAGATCAAGGGCCACCACGCCGTCCTGCTTGGCGCCATCGGCGACCCGCGCATCGAAGTCGGCAAGCTCGAATACGCGATCGTCGCCGGTCTGCGCTTCGGCCTCGACCTGTTCGTCAACTTGCGGCCGGTGGTGCTCTACACCGAGGCGCTGACGCCGCTCAAGGGCCGCACGCCGAAGGACATCGACTTCGTCGTCATCCGCGAGAACACCGAGGACGTCTACACCGGCATCCACGGCTTCTTCAAGAAGGGCACACCGGACGAGATCGCCAACCAGCAGATGCTGTTCACGCGCAAGGGCACCGAGCGCGTCATCCGCTACGCCTTCGAGCTGGCGCGCAAGCGGAACAAGGGCAAGAAGCTGCTCATGGTCGACAAGGCCAACGCGATCCGCGCGCAAGATCTGTGGACGCGCACCTTCGCGGAGGTCGGCGCCGAGTATCCCGACATCGCGCAGGAGCACGCCTACGTCGACGCCACCTGCATGTACATGGTGAAGTCGCCCGACACCTTCGACACCGTGGTCACCACCAACATGTTCGGCGACATCATCACCGACCTCGGCGCCGAGATCACCGGCGGCCTCGGCATCGCCGCCAGCGGAAACATCCACCCCGGCCAGGTCAGCATGTTCGAACCGATTCATGGCTCGGCGCCGAAGTACGCGGGGCAGAACGTCGCCTCGCCGGTGGCCACCGTGCTCGCGGTGCAGATGATGCTCGAGTACTTGGGCGAAACGGCGGCGTCCTCGCGCGTCGATGCCGCCGTGCGGGCGTGCCTCGGCGACGGGCGCATCCCGAGCGTCGACACCCGCAGCGGGCTAAGCACGACGCAGGTGGGGGAGATTCTGGTGGGCGCGGTGCGCAAGACGGCGCCGGTGGGGTAGGAGTCCCGCGACAGCCTGAGGAACGCGAAGAGCCGCGACCCTGATGGTACGCGGCTCTTCTGCTCTTTGAGCCGGGCGGCGAATTCCTATCGGCCCACCACGAACCTCCGCGACATGATCTGCCCATCGCGTTCGAGCCGCAGAATGTACACGCCAGCAGCAGCCGGTCGTGCCTGCTCATCGGTGCGATTCCAGGTGAAGCGAGTGGTACCGGTCGGGAATGTCGCATTCGCCACGGTCCGCACGATCCGCCCACGAATGTCGAGGATGTCGAAGCGGATTCGCGTCGCCACCGGGACGTCCACTACGAACTCGCACGCGCCGCCGCCAGCGGTGGCGCCAAGCTGGAAGCTCGTTGCGACGGCAGTCGCGGGCGCTTCGCTCGCCGTGTTCTCATCGCCAAGAGTTCCGAACGGGATGTGCTGCGCATAGACGTCAGCGAGACCCGTCGACACGTCGTACTCATCCCAAACGCATTCCACTCTCGTGCGGCCGGCGGCATACGCGATGATCGCGTGGTTCGCATTGTGCCTGGCCGAGAGGGCGACACCGTCTCTCGGCCAGCCGGCGGCCGGCACACCGCTCGATGTGAGGTGCTGCGCGCGCACCGTCGTTCCATCGAGAGTGGAATCGGTCTCTCCCCACACAATCAGGGTGCCGCCCGCTCCGTCCGGAGAAGCGCTCGGGTACCACAGGTACAGTCCTGGCGGATGTCGGACGAGCACGCCATCCGCTTGCCATGCCGTGTGCCCACTGCCGTCCACGCGCTGCGCGTACAAGGGGTACTCGAACCACTGATCTGGCATGCGGTATTCGAGTTGCGTCCAGATCACGCTAGCTCCGCCGTCGGGTGCGGCGGCGAGTGACACAGAAAACGGTCCGTTCGCCGTGCTTGTGACCAACGCCCCTGCGGAGTCCCACCCTGCGGCGATCTCGCCGTCCGGCGTGAACCTCTGCATGCGGACATCCAGCAACGAACTCCACACCACGAGCGCCGATCCGTCAGGTCCCGCGGCGAGGCAGCCTGGCCACGTCCCGTCGATGATTCCGCGAAGCGCGACACCGTTCGGACCCCACGGGGTCGCGCCGTTCGCGAGTACTCGGTGCAGTCGTGTTCCGCCGGCTACGAGCGGGTCTTCGCTGGTGAATGCGTCGAGGACGTACGCGCCGCCCGCGCCATCACTACTTGCGTGGCAACTGTGAACTCCGATGCCTTCATCCCCGATTGGCGTGCCCTCGGCTCCCGAGAGCTGCTCGCCGGCAGCAGAGAGATGCTGCGTGCGCAGGAGGTCGCGGATCCCGTCACCGTAGGACTGGCGACTGCTGAACACGACAACTGTTCCTGTCGCGCCATCGCCCACGGCGGAGATGAGAGATTCGTCACCGTTGAGCGAGGCCACCAAGCGTGCACTATCCCAAACGAGGCGGCCGTCGGCGTGCACGCGCTGGGCGTATAGATCTCGACCCGAAATGGCGTGATCGCGCTCGTCCTCCCAGACCACGACGACATCGCCGTCGGCGCTTGTGGTGGAAGCGATCAGGCCCAAGCCGAAGGCGGCTGGCTGGATGTTCACGC
>JBGATO010000017.1:0-62896 GCA_044229145.1 Candidatus Eiseniibacteriota bacterium
AGCACGCCGATCCGCCCGCTGCGCGAGCGGCTCGCCGCCGCGCGCACCGCCGCGTCGATCATGCCGACGATCGGCATCTCGAAGCGCTGGCGCAGCACGTCGAGCGACGTCGCCGACGCCGTGTTGCACGCGACGACCAGCATCTTGATGCCGTGCTGCGCGAGGAAGAGCGTGTTCTCGACACTGAAGCGCGCGATGGTCGACGGCGATTTCGACCCGTACGGCACGCGCGCCGTGTCGCCGAAGTAGACGAAGCGCTCATGCGGCAGCGCGTCGAGCAGGGCGCTCACCACGGTGAGGCCGCCGATGCCGCTGTCCCACACTCCGATCGGCGCGCGGGGGTCGCGCGAGCCGGCTCCGGCGCTGCTCATCGTTGGGACCTCCGCTGTAACTGGGCGATGCGCATCGGCGCCGCTACTCTCCGCCGCGCTGGCGCGAACGCACCGCGCGGTCGATCTCGCGCTTCGACTCGCGCGCGGCAATCGACTGCCGCTTGTCGTACGCCTTCTTGCCCCGCCCGACGCCGAGTTCGACCTTGACCAGACCGCGCCGGAAGTACAGGCGCAGCGGAATGAGGGTCAGCCCCGCCTCCTCGATGCGCTGCTGGAGCTTGAGGATCTGCTTGCGATGCAGGAGCAATTTGCGCGGGCGGGTGGGATCGGCGTTGTCGCGAGCCTTGTCGTAGGGACTGACGTGCACGTTGCGCAGTATCATCTCGCCGCGCTCCACCGACGCGTAGGCGTCGGTGAGGTGCACTTTGCCGTCCCGCAATGACTTGACCTCCGGCCCCACCAGCGCGATTCCCGCCTCGACCGTTTCGAGGATCTCGTACTCGTGTCGGGCTTTGCGGTTGGTGACGATGGTGTGCTGGGCGTCGGCCGATGCGGGGTCAGACATGCCGGGCATGGTGCGGCAAATCGGCGGCCGGCGCAACGGCCGCCGTGCAGGTCGCGGTTGACAGTGCCGGGCCTCGCCCGTAAAATGCGCGACTCACCATCCGATGTGCGGAAGTGGCGAAACTGGCAGACGCGCTGGGTTCAGGGTCCAGTGGGCGCAAGCTCGTGGGGGTTCAAATCCCCCCTTCCGCACCATCATCCCGCTTCCACCCGCCTGCTAGCGCCGCCGCACGATCAGACTTATCCCGCCGACGATCAGCGCCACCGGCCACAGCCGGCCGACCACGTGCCACGATACGTAACCCAACTGCACCGCCTGGAACACTCCACCGAGCACGATCAGCGTCACGGCTCCACCCCGCGTCCCGCGCCCCTCGAGCAACTGGACGAGCCCGAGCCCCACCAGCATCAGGGGCCAATACGTCCGGATCGCGTCCCCCAATTCGATCCGGCCCAGTTGTGCGAGCAGGAACAGCACGCCGACGGCGATGAGCAGGACTCCCGAAAGCGCCGAGCGCGGCGCGCGCCGTGTCGTCACGAGTCGAACCCTCCGAATCGCGGGGCGGGGCTGCGGACGGGCCGCCCACCCTGCGGCGATGCCGAGCGACGAGCGGCCCTCCACGGCGCTAGCTTCCCGCCGCGGCGGACGCCGGGCCCGCCACCGCACTATACAGCGCCTTGATCTTCCCCCACGTCGACGGCAACGCGGGCGTTCCACAGAGCGCGTTGCTGGCGCCCGGCGATGGCGCGCAGTTCGTGGCGTGCTCGCTGCCACCACTCGTGTACGGGTTCAGCAGGTCGAATAGCACCCACTCGCCTGTGCCATCCGGCTGGCGTCCCACCGACCGCTCCGAGGCACCCTGCGCGCTGTTGTAGACGCGGCTGTCGCACAGAATCGTGTCGCCCGGCGCGACGATCTTCCACAACTCCACGGTGTCACCCGTGTTGTTGAGGCTGAGGCCGTCCGCCGCCTGCCCGAACGCTTTCTCCCATGCGTACGCGTCGCCGCCGTACACGACCCGCACCGCGTGCGGCTCCAGAGTGCCGGTGAAGCGATAGCGCGTCTTGTGCGTGCCATCACGCACCAGCAAGCTGTCCATCGCGAGCGGCGCCTCGCCGTAGTTGACGATCTCCAGCCACTCGTCGTCACGCGAACTGAGGGTGCCGTTGTGATCCCAGTCGCTGGCCGGCGCCGCGAGGATTTCATTGAGCGCGAACTGCGCGTGCGCCGGCGGTGCGGCGCCTCCCATCGTCATCGCCACCGCGCACACGGCGGCGAACCACATGCCACGTTGCATCGTGTCCCTTCCTCCCTCTCACATCCACCCGTGATGCCCGTGGTGCTCCGCGCGACGCCCCGGCGCCGCGCGGTGATGCGTGCTACAGCAAGTCGTCCCGGACGATCTGCGTGCCGGCACGACCCTCCATCGCCTCGAGGATCTTCTCGGGCGTGGTGATGAGGACGCGTTCGCCGCCGTGCTCCAGGAACGAGATCGCAGCTTCCATCTTCGGCCCCATGCGGCCCGGCGGGAAATGTCCCTCGGCGTGAGAGCGCGCGATCTCGGAGAGCCCGACGCTCCCGAGAGCACGCTGCTGCGGCGTACCGAAGTGCACCGCGACCTGTTCGACACCGGTGATCAACGCCAGCGTCGGAATGCCGAGCAACTGCGCCATCGTCGCCGCGGTGTGATCCTTGTCGATCACGGCCTCGACGCCGTGGAACTTGCCGTCGTCGCCGCAGACCACCGGAATGCCACCACCGCCACCCGCGATCACCACGGCGCCCTCGTCCACCAGCGCGCGGATGAGCGGTGCTTCGAGCACCTGGCGCGGCTTGGGCGACGGCACGACGCGACGAAAGCCGCGATTGGCATCGTTGGTGATGTGCCAGCCGTGCTGCTCGCGCATCTGATCCGCCTGTGTCTTCGAGAAGAACGGGCCGATCGGCTTGGTGGGATGCGTGAACGCCGGATCGTGCGGATCCACCTCGACTTGTGTGATCACGGTGGCGACATGCTGCCCGAGGCCGCGGGCGCGCAAGGCGTTGAGCAGCGATTGCTGCAGCATGTAGCCGATGCCGCCCTGGCTGTCCGCACCGCAGATGTCGAGCGTCATCGGGGGCAGCAGGTCGCGCGTCATCTCGTTGCGCAGCAGGATATTGCCGACCACCGGCCCGTTCCCGTGGGTGAGCACGAGTTGCAGACCGGCCTTCACCAAGTCCGCCACCTGCCCCATCGACAGTTCTGCCACGCCCCACTGCGCCCGCGCGGTGGCTTCACCCTTCTCCGGAATGATCGCGTTCCCGCCCAGGGCGAGGAGGAGCGCGCGGTCCCTGCGGACCGCCGATGCTGCCATGTCGTGCCTCTTTCTCTAAGTCCGCGCCCCGGCCAGCGTGTCACCGATGCGCTTCACGCCCTCGGCGAGTAGCTCGCGCGAGGTCGCGTAGGACAATCGCAGATAGCCTTCGCCGTAGCTACCGAACGCCGTGCCGCTGAGGACCGCGGCGCCGCCCTCCTGCAGCAGCCGATCGGCGATGACCTGCGACCGCTCGCCGAAGCTCTTCACGCTCGGGAACACGTAGAACGCACCGGTCGGCATCCTGCACGTCACACCGGGAATCGCATTGAGCCCGGCGACCACGAGATCGCGGCGCGCCTTGAACTCGGCCACCATCGCCTCGGCGGCATCCTGCGGTCCGTCGAGCGCCGCGATCGCCGCGCGCTGTGCGAACGACGCGGTGCACGAGTTCGAGTTGGTCATCAATCGGGCCATGTGCTTGGCGAGGTCCGGGTTCATCACGCCGAACCCGAGACGCCACCCGGTCATCGCGTACGTCTTCGACCAGCCGTCGAGAATGATCGTGCGCTCGCGCATCCCCGGCAGCGACGCGATGCTGTGGTGCTCGAGTCCATCGTAGAGGATGCGCGAGTAGATCTCGTCGGAGAGCACGAAGATGTCCGTGCCATCGAGCCGCGCCGCGAGGGTTTCGAGGTCCTGGCGGGGAATCGTACTGCCGCACGGATTGTTCGGCGAATTGAGGATGATCAACTTCGTGCGCGGCGTGATGAGACCGAGCACTTCCTGGATGTCGAGCCGGAAGTCGTTCTCCTCGCGCAACGGTGACGGCACCGGCACACCACCGAAGTAGCGCACGACCGATTCGTAGATCGGGAAGCCCGGGTTCGGATAGATCACCTCGTCGCCGGGATTCATGCACGCCAGCATCGCGTAGAACATGATGGGCTTGCCGCCCGGCGTGATCACGACTTCGTCCGGGGTGACTGCGATCCCTCGCGTGCGCGACACGTACCGTGCCACCGCGTCACGCGCCTCCGGCAAGCCAGCCGACGGGCCGTAGTGCGTCCAGCCGCCCCGCAATGCGCTCACCGCCTCGTCGATGACGTGCTGCGGCGTATCGAAGTCGGGCTCGCCGATCTCGAGGTGCACGACATTGCGTCCCTGCGCTTCGAGCGCGCGGGCGCGCACCAGCACTTCGAACGCCGTCTCCGTTCCGAGGTTCGCCATCCGGTCTGCGTACCGCATTCTGCCGTTCCTTTCTCTGCGCGCCGCGGTCGAGTCCGGGCGCTGAAGCCTCGCCTTACGCGTCGGGGAAAGAAATGCCCATCAGACCGCTCTCCGGCTCGAGACTCTTGCGCACCGCGATCGGAATGCGGGTGAGCAGAATCTCGTTGGTGACCCACGCGGTGCCCCGCATCAGATGGCCACCGCGCAGCACCTTGTCCGGACCTGCGAGAGAGACGTGCAGGTGAGGGTACACCTGGTCGTCTTGCAGGACGATGTTGCCGGCGACGTTCACCAGTTCCATCGGATCGGGGAAGGCCGTCGTCTGGTACTGCCCGTTGCCGACGAAGAACGCGAGTTCGGTGTCGCGCAGCATGCCGAGGCCGCTGACCACTCCGAGGTGGTGGGCCCCGAGGTCGCGGGCGACCGCGGTGAGCGACCCGAGCAGCTCGTCTCCGGGATGGAGGCGCACGAAGACAAGGTTGTCGGCGGAACGAAAGATCATCGAGGAACCCTCACGCCAAGGGCCAGCGCGACCGCCGGCCGAATGGAATTGTCGCGGAGGCGCCACCGCAGGGGCAGTGCCGCCGCACTATAGCACAGGCATTCACGCACGGCGGGGCCACCCCAGGCGCACCCGGCACCACCACCGAGGGCCCTCTTGCGGAGCCGTCGCCCGTCCAACCGCCACGCCGGTTTCGTGCCCGCCCTCGCGGACTTCTGCCATGAGGTCGAGCCCGTCTCCGCGCAGCGGCGTCCCAGTCGACCCGAGCGGCCACGCCGGTGCGGTGGTGCGGCGGACCGCGCCGTGCGCGATGGCGTGCAGCACGGCGATCCGCCGAGGCCCGGCCGCGCGCGCGACCCGCCATCCTGCGCACCAGGCCGTTCCCGCCCCGCACGAGAGGACGACCGCGACTGCCGGGCCCCGCGCGTGCAACTGTCCCCGCAGGGTAGCCTGTACCCGCGGAGTCGCAGATGCGACATCCGCGTGGCGCGTGCTCCGAATCTCGACGCGTGCATTCCAGGGCTCATCCACGGATCGATCGGCGATGCGCGCGATCTCGAGCGCACCCACCAACCGCGCGCTTGGTCGCAGGGCACTGGCTGCCGGGGCGCGCAATTCGTCACTGACGGTGGCCACGCCTTCCCAGCTGTCACCCGCAGCCGCGTGAACGTCGAGTGCCAGGCGCGCCAGGCGGCGATTGGCTCCGGACGCAGCGGACCGCAGCAGGGCGGACTCGATGCTGGCCCCCCAGCGCAGGCCGGCTCGGGGATCGCCGGACGCCGCGCGCGCGTGCACGCGCGGCGCATCATCCCACCACGCCGCGAGGTCGAGATCGGCCGCCGGTCTCGCATTGCGTGCCTGAAACGCTGGCGTCACGCGGACGTGACCATCCCGCGCCAGGGTCACTGCCACGGCGGATCGCATCCCCTGTGGAGAACCCCAGCCGATTCCCGCCGCGGCTCGCGGGCGCATCGGGACGGCCGGCTCCACATCGGCACTATCGAGGGCGCCTGGTGCGAGATCCTCCGAGGAGTCCGATGACTCGCCCGCAGCGTCGTACCATACCAGCGCGCCATGTGCCGACCCGGCGCGGGCCTCGACGACCGCACGCATCCCTGGCGCGCGCATCAGTGCCGCACGCAGCAGGGCCGCCGTACTGCCCGCCTCGACGATCCGGACGGCCGCACGTGCCGTCGCAGCGGTCTCTGTCGTCACCGACCATGCGGGCGTGCGCCACACGATGACACCGCTGGTTCGCGTCGCGGTCCGCCGCAGGTCGATCGACAACACGGAATGGGGACGCACCGGCTCGTCGTAGCGAATCCGCGTGCGGGTGGTGCTCCAGGCACCCGCCGACTGCTGGACGATGGCGGCGTCCAGCGTGAAAGACGTCCGCGGCCCTGCCGGCACGACGTGAAGCGCGCGTCTCCAGCGGTCCCAGATCTCGGCGGTGACGCCCGGGACGCGCGTACGGAGATCGTCTTCGTCGCGGAACGGTCCGCGGGCGGCTCGCTCTTCCACGATGGCCGCGGCGAATATGTCCCCCACGAACGGCATGCGAGCAAGATCGTCCTCCGCGATGCGATTCAGGTCGACCCACGCGTCGGCTCGTCGCGCGGTCGCGGCGAATGCCAGCGCGAGCGTCCCGCACCAGCCGATTCCCACGCGGCGCGTCATAGCGTGATCCAGGAACACGTCGCCCGCGTGCCACCGCCAACGGCGGCACCGACGATACGTTCACAGGACAGGCGCATCCGGCCACGCCCCCACTCCACACCGAGCGACCAGGTGCCGGGGTTCGTGGAGCCCGCCGTGCGCAGCGTGCAGCGTTCGCCGCACGGCACTTCGGCCGCTGCGATTCCAGACCACACGTGATCGCGGGCGAACACACGCGCCTCGACCGCCAGCCGTGCCGAGCCCGGCGCACCCCACCAGAGCCCGCTCCCGAGGCCGGCACGCTCGTCGATGGCGCTCGCGGCGCCGGCAACGCGACACCACCCACCTTCCGTCCCCGACGCATCCCGGAATGCGACGCCAGCCTCCCAGGCCGGAGCAGAGCCCCAGACGGCGGAGCCGACCACGGTCCGGGCACCCCCGACACTCAGCGCGCACACAAGGCGAGGCGCGACCGCCAGGGCGGACGCGACCCGGAACGCGGACTCGCGGCCGGCCGCCGCGGCGATGGTCGACAGCGCCACGTCCGCGGCGAACCGTGCCTGCACCCGGCGCGCCACACCTGTCATCGCGTGGAGATCCGCGATCGCATCCACGCGTCCGAGAGCGACATCCAGGCGTGTCTGCGACCCGCCGCCGACCTGGCCGAGCGGATCCGCCAAGATGCTCGCGCTCCACGGCGACCACGGCAGGTCACGTCCAGCGGCCGAACTCGCGAGGCAGGTCATCGCGACGAGCGCCACGCCGACACCAAGCCACGGCCTCACGGCGTGACCGTCCACGTCACTGCACGCCGCGTCACCCCGCGGGCGTCCCCCGCACGCACGTCGAGGACGAGGGCGTACATGCCCGGCTCCGCATGCACGGTGTCGCGGGTCAGCGGCACTCGCAGAAGTCCGCGCACGTGCGAGTAGCGTGCGAGATCCGCGACGCGGCGACCGCTCAGGGCGCACAAACTGAGCACGGCGTCGCAGGCGACATCACCAAGATCGATCACAGCTGCCGGCACTCCCGCAGCCTCGACCCGCAGGTGCGGAGGACGGGTAATCGCGGACGGCGCCGCACTATTGACGATCCCCGGCGTGCCGCCCCTCGCGTCGACGCTCCATTGCCAGGCCAGGGGGTCGTCCGGGGAGCGCCCGCGATCGAACCGTTCGAGCGCGCGGCCACTCGCGCCGTGCACGAGGCCGAATGGCGCCCAGTCCGCGACCGCGCCCGACGACTCGAGCAGCGCACACGCGGCCGCCGCATCCCCGACGCGCAACGGCAAACGAGGAAACGTCGCGCCGACGTCCACGCACGTCGAAGGCTCCAGCTCCGGAAATGCCGTCGCGAGTGCGGCGCACGACCCGCACACCACCACGCGCGCGCGCGGCGCAACCGCGCGTGCCGGCAACGCGACGCGCTCGCCATGAGGCCCGAGCAGCGTGAGTGACTCCAAGCGCTGGAATTCGGGCGACGTATTCAAGACCTCGATCCACTCCGGTTCGCCAGCATGCGGCGAGGCCATGATCTCATCGACGCACCAGGCCCCCGCGCCAACTCGCACCGAGGCATCGCAGGCCAACGAGTCGCCGCTCGCGTTGCGCATCACGCCGTGCACGCCCCAGACTCCGGCGATCTCGGGTGTCCACGCGCAGGCCACGTCCGTCGTCTCCTGCGCGGCGAGAAGGCTCGGCAGCGTCGCCGGCAACCGCACGGGGTCGCCACCGCGCGGTCCACGCACCTCGACGACGAATGTCGAACCCTCCGTGCGTATGTCGTCGGGACCGACCACGCCGAGGCGAAAGACGAGCCTCGCCGCGCGCCCCGGCCATGGCAGCAAGGGAACGCTGTTCACAGGTGTCGCCGCGAAGCGTGCGCCCCGCGTACCGTTGCTGCAGCGCGGGGTGGGCGTGGCGAGAGCGAGCCAGTCGTGTGCCGTGGATCCGGTGTTTCGCCCATCGGGCACGCGCGCGAGCGCCTCTCCCGTCCCGGGCGCCGCCGCAGGTGCCGCCTCGAACAGCGTGGAATCGTCGAGCGCGCCCCAACCCACCACGCTCCACACACGGCGGGCATCGCGCAGGCGCACCGCGCCAGAGGCGTTCGTGAGGTCACTGTCGAGCGGGCCGTCGGGCGTCACACCGATTGCGGGGTCGCCAAGGATGAAGAACCCGCGCGCCACGCAGACATCGCGCGCGCTGCCTTCCCACGCGCGTACCCACCCGCGCCGAGCGCCGTGCCACACTTCGACGACCGCACCGGCGAGGGAGGCGTCCGCTGAGCCTGCATTGTAGAGTTCGACGAATTCGTGTCCCGCATCGCGCCCGAGGGGATCGGGCACCACTTCGTTCAGGACGACTTGGGCGACGCAGGGCGACGCCGATAGCAACCACACACTCCACCACAGCCCCACCACGCGCGCGTGCGCTCCCATCCCCACCTCCCACCCCTGGCCGTCCTGCGCTAGGCAAGCCCCCAACGCTTGCGCAGCAGCCACTCCCCGGCGAGCAGGAGCAAGAGCAAGACCAACGTCGCCGGGTGGCTCCACATCTCGAGGCGTGCTCCCGGCACCTCGCGTGGCGTGTGCGCGAGGGTGCGCACGATGTTCGCGAGGGAAGCATCGTCGGCGCGCACGAAGGTCCCACCCGATTCACGGGCCATCGCCGCGAGCGCGTCCTCGTCGACTCCGACATCGTCGAACTCGACGCTCCGGCGCGAGACGCGCACGACACCGTTCGCGTCGCCGATCACCCGCCCGCCGGCTTCTGCCTGCGCGCGATAGGTGTAATCGCCCGGCGGCAGATCGGCGATGCGTGTGGTGAACCCGTCGCCTCGCGCGTCACGGGTCATCGCCCGGTCGAGTGCCGGTCCGCGCGCCGGTGTGAGGTGCAGCGCGAGACGTGCGTCGGCGCGCGGGGCACGCAGAGTCGCCGTAAAACCCAAGTCGTCGCCGGCGCGGACGACGGGAGCGCTCGGCACGACGGTGAGCGGTGCGGTGGCGCCCTCGGCCAGCAGCCATGCCATCGCGGCTTGGACGACTGTACCGTAGGCCTCCGCGAGTTTGTCATCCGACGCCGCCGCGAGCTTCCATCGCCAGAAGCCGGAACCGTTCCACACCAACGTGCGCCCGCCGCCAGCGTCGCGGGCGACTATCAGCGGCACATCGCCGCCGCCGCGCTGGGGGCCGCTCGGCCGTCCGAGAACGAGGACGCGGGCGTCGGGTTGCGGAGCGAGAGCCACGTCCCCGGCCACCACCGGCGGCAAATCGTCCCACAGCGCCGCGCTGGCGGCCGCGTCCCCGGCGATCGAGGTCAGCGCGTCGCCCCCGCCGGCTGCCGTCAGGGCGGGCTCAACCGTGCCTCCTGCAGCGCCGCCACCTCGGCGCACCGGCAGTACCTCTGCCAGCGCTCCCGCGAGCGCTGTGGCCAACGTGCCCCTGCTTCCGCCGGGCCCGGCGATCCACCACAATCCGGTGCCGGCGTCGACCGCGGTGCGAAGCGCGCCCTGTGTGGCGCCGGACAAGTCGCCTGGAGCGCAATTGACGAGCACGACGGCCCGGTACACACCGAACAGCGCCGCGGTCGCCGGTAGCGCGTCCACGGGAGGCTCGCCGATGCCGCGCCAGCCGCCCGGAGTGGCCACCAGTTGCGCTACTGCCAGCGAAGGGTCGGCGCTCAAGGCGCGCACCAGGAAGCTCGTCTCCCAGCCCGTCGTACCACTCACCACCAGGACCTTTTGCCGCGTCTCCCGCACGTCGAGGGCGGCGTCCCACGCGTTGTTCTCGCGCGTCGCCTCGCCGCCGCGGGGCGCGGCCTCGGCGGTAAGGAAGTGGCGGCCTGGCGCCAGAGGGGGCAACGACAGCGGCACCGCAAGGTCGCCATCACCGCCGACGCGAGCGGTGGCACGCGCCAGCACGCGATTCCCTTCCCGCACGGTCACCGGGATCGTGGCCCCGGCCTCTCCCCGCGCCCGCAGCACAACCGCGACACTGGTCGATTCACCCGCGTAGACGGCGTCCGGCGCGTTGACGCCGGCCACCGCGACATCGTGTAGACGCGCCCGCGACCCGACCGACACGGCGACCACCGGCACGCCGAGTTCGCGGGCCGCACTCACCGGATCGCGGCCGCGCGTCGAGACACCGTCGCTGAGCACCACCACGCCGGCGAGACCATCGCGCTCCACCGACTGCTGCACCGCTGCCAGCGCTTCGCCAAGCGCCGACGCCTGTCCCTCCGCGAGGCTATCCGCGGCCGGCATGGCGGCGCCGGTGGCGGCGAGTCCGCGGCCCACCGCGTAGGTCTTCAACGGCACGCCGGCGGCACCGCGCGCCACCTCCCAGGCGGCCGCCGCCTCGGCAGCGCGCGTCCGGCCGCCGCCCGCGTCGAGCGCCATACTGCGCGAGCGGTCGCCGAGCAACGCCAGCCGCGTCCGGCCGCCGGCGGCCCGTGAGGTCGCCAGGATCGGCCCGAGGAGCAGCACCAGCACGAGGGCGAAGGCGACAACCCGCATCGCCGCCAGCACGCTGGCACGGCCGCGGCCGACGACGCGCGCGCTCCGGCCGATGACGCGCACGGCGTACACGGCCAGCCCAAGCGCCGCCACCACCGTCACGGCGACGGCGAGCGGTCCAGCACCCAAGGTCAGGGAGATTCGCGCGAGAGCGGCGGCAGGCAGGGTCACGGGGCTTCGACGTCCCGGCGGCGGGGAAGGTGCATGCGCGCGCTCAACTCGCGGGACGAATCCGCTGCGCGGCGGATCGCGGCACCGCGCGCGGCCGCCGCGCGTTGCGCAAGTTCACCACGCCGATGAGCACTGCTTGCACCATGTTCGCTCCATGCAGCACCGCGAGGGTGAGGGCCGTCAGCTCGCGCACGTGCGGCGCGTCGCGCGGTCCACAGAGGGCGGATGCGGCCAGGAGCAGCGCGGTGAGCGCGGTCCCCAGCACACCCGATGTCTTTCCGAATACCGTCGGCCGGATGGTGATCGGGCCGAAGCAGAGCAGAATGTACGTCGCCCCGGCCATCAAGAGGAAGCAGCGCGCGGCGACGAGCGCCGAGAGATACCACGGTGCCCAGCCGATCGCCGACATCGCCACGCAGACACAGACGCCGAGCGCTTGATCCGCCAGCATGTCGAGCACGGTACCGAGCCGCGTGATCTGCTGCCAGCGGCGCGCCATCCAGCCGTCCGCGACATCGGTGAGCGCGATCGCCACGTAGGCCACGGTGGCCGGCCACGCCAGACGCGCGACGACCAGCGTCACCAACACCGGCAGCACGACGAGACGCGCCAGCGTGCACAGTGTCGCCGCGGGAATGCGGCGCGGCATGCGGCCCGCGGCGTCGCGCAGCAGCCCGAGATGCACCGCCTGCCACGCCACCAGCACGGCGAGCCAGGCGATTTGCCACTCGAGATAGCGCCGCGCCATGTCGGGCGCCAGCGCCAGCGAGAGCACCAGCGCCCACACCAGCGTCGCGCCGATCACCGCCAGAGCGCTCACACCGAGCGAGCGCACCACCTCCGGAGCCTCCCACGCCGTGGCGCGCGCCCGCGCGCAGCAGAGCCGCGTGTAGTGCCACCACGCGCGCGGTCCGAAGCGGCCACGCCGGAGATCGATGAGATACTCTTCGATGAACACGCCGCGCTCTCGCGCCGGTCACGCGTTCGCCTCGCGCGACCTCGTCGACACGCTTCCGGCCCGCGCGGGACAGGCGAAGCCCGCGCGAGCCGGTCAACATTTTAGCGCGTGTCGGACGCCACGGCACCCGAGCGTTCGCGAATCGCCACCTGGGCGGCGGCGAGGCGCGCCAGCGGCACGCGGTACGGCGAGCAGCTGACGTAGTCGAGGCCGACGGCGTGGCAGAAGAACACCGATTCCGGGTCTCCGCCGTGTTCGCCGCAGATGCCGAGCTTGAGGCCCGGACGCACCCCGCGCCCGCGCTCCGCCGCCATCTTCACCAGTTGCCCGACGCCGGTCTGATCCAGCGTGATGAACGGGTCGGCCGGCAGGATCCCGCCGTCGACGTACTCGGGCAGGAACTTGCCCGCGTCGTCGCGGCTGTAGCCGAAGGTCATTTGCGTCAGGTCGTTGGTGCCGAACGAGAAGAACTCGGCGCGCTGGGCGATGTCGTCGGCCACCAGCGCGGCGCGCGGCACCTCGATCATCGTCCCGACCATGTACTTCACCTTCACGCCTTCGGCCTTGAGGATCTCCTCGGCGACCTGGCGCACGCGCGCTTCCTGGTGCTTGAACTCGGCCGATGTTCCAATCAGCGGGATCATCACCTCGGGCAGCGGCGTCACGCCTTCGCGCGTCGCCCGTGCCGCGGCGCGGAAGATCGCCCGCACCTGCATCTCGGTCACCTCGGGATAGGTGATGCCGAGACGGCAGCCGCGGTGGCCGAGCATCGGGTTGAACTCGTGGAGCTTCTCGACCTCGGTGATGAGCGCCCGCGACTCGGCCTCGTGGTCGATGGCGTGCAGCAGCGCGCGCTTCGACGCCAGCGCGGCCTTCTCGGCGTCACTCGCGCCGCCCTTCGCCGCCTTCTTCGCGGCGTCGCGCTCGAGCGCGGCGACCTCCTTGCGCAGCGACACCGCGAGCTTCTTTGGGTTCTGGCCGGCGACGCGCAGCGCGTCCACCGAGGCGAGCTCGGAGAGCAGCACGTCGTGACGCGGCAGGAACTCGTGCAGCGGCGGGTCGAGCGTGCGGATGGTCACCGGCAAGCCGTCCATCACGCGGAAGATGCCGAGGAAGTCGGCTTCCTGGAACTTCTCGATCTTGGCGATGGCGCGCGCGAGATCCTTCTGCGTGGTCGCCAGCTCGCGCTTGGCGAGGGCGAGCGACGCCTTCGCCGCGGTGAGGTCGCCGGAGAGCTTCTTGGCGGCCTTGGTGTCGCGGTGCGCGCGCGCCGCGGCGAGCGCCTTGGTGGCGCGCTCGACCGCCGCCGTCTCGGCGTCGACCTTCTTCGCCAGCACACGCTCCTTCGGCGCCGCGAGGATCATCGCCACCACGTGCTTGATGCGCTCTTCGGTGACGGTCTTCTTGCCGGTCGACCGCTGCTGGTCGAAGAACATGTGCTCGGTGCGCGTGAGGCCGATGCCCTGCGCGCCGAATTCGATGGCCTTGGCGGCGTCCTTCGGCGTGTCGGCGTTGGTGCGCACCTTGAGGCGGCGGAACTCGTCGGTCCACGTCATCAGCTTCTGGAACGGCCCGCTGAGCGAGGGCTCCTTGAGCGGCAACGCGCCCGCGTAGATGGTGCCGTCGCTGCCGTCGATCGACAGCATCTCGCCTTCGCGCACCACGACGTCGCCGACGCGAATGCAGCGCTGCGCCTCGTCCACCACGACTTCACGCGCGCCGGCCACGCACGGACGGCCCATGCCACGCGCCACCACCGCGGCGTGCGACGTCATGCCGCCGACGCGCGTCAGGATGCCCTGCGCGGCGTCCATGCCGTGGATGTCGTCGGGACTCGTCTCGTTGCGCGCGAGAATGACGCGCTCCTTCAATGCGCCACGCCGCGCGGCCTCGTCGGCGGTGAGCACCAGCATGCCGACCGCCGCGCCCGGCGACGCCGGCAGACCCTTCGCCAACACGCTGGCCTTCGCCTTCGCGGCCGGCTGGATCATCGGGTGCAACAGCTGGTCGAGGTGGTCGAAGGTGACGCGCAGGATCGCCTCTTCCTTCGAGATCAACTTCTCGCCCACCATCTCCACCGCGGCGCGCACGGCGGCCGGACCGGTGCGCTTGGCGGTGCGCGTCTGCAGGATCCACAGCGTACCGTCTTCGATCGTGAACTCGAAGTCCTGGAAGTCGCGGTAGTGCTTCTCGAGGTTCGTCGTGATCGCGACCAGCTGCTTGTACACGGCGGGCAACTGCGTCGACAGCGTCGCGAGCGGCGGCGCGGTGCGGATGCCGGCGACGACGTCCTCGCCCTGCGCGTTGATCAAGTACTCGCCGGTGAGCACCTTCTCGCCGGTCGACGGGTCGCGCGTGAAGCCGACGCCGGTACCGGAGAGATCGCCGGTGTTGCCGAACACCATCGCCTGCACGTTGACCGCGGTGCCGAGCGAGTCCGGGATGCCTTCCATCTTGCGGTAGTAGACGGCGCGGTCGTTGTTCCACGACCGGAACACCGCGTCACGCGAGAGCGCGAGCTGCTCGAGCGGGTTGATCGGGAACGGCTTGCCGGTGACGCGCTGCGTGAGCGCCAAGTACTCCTCGACGACGCGCTTCAGGTCGTCGACCGTGAGGTGCGTGTCGTCCTCGATCTTGCGCGCGTGCTTGATCTTCTCGAGCACCGCCTCGTACTGGTTCTTCTCGAGGCCGAGCACCACGTTGCCGAACATCTGGATGAAGCGGCGATAGCTGTCCCACGCGAATCGCGCGTTGCCGGTGCGGCGCGCCAGCCCTTCGACCGACTTCGGATTGAGACCGAGGTTGAGCACGGTGTCCATCATGCCCGGCATCGAGAACTTCGCGCCGGAGCGCACGCTCACCAGCAGCGGGTCGTTGGGGTCGCCGAGCTTGCGGCCGCACACCTTCTCGAGGCGGGCCAGCGCGGCGTTCTGCTCCGCGATGATCTCGGGCGTGAGGCGGCCGTTCTTCGAGTAGACGGTGCACGCCTCGGTGCTGATCGTGAATCCAGGCGGAACCGGGATGCCGGCGTTGGTCATTTCGGCGAGACCGGCTCCCTTGCCGCCGAGCACGTCCTTCATGCTCGCGTTGCCGTCGGCGCGTCCTTCGCCGAAGAAGAAGACGAATCGTCGTCCTGCCATCGCCCTGCACTCCTCCCTGTGGATCGTGACTGCAAACGTTTACACCGCCTCGTCGCCGAGAGGGCCGGCGGAGGCCATCTGAAGCCGCGCAGTATACCGGTCCAGCGGAGGCCGGGCAATGCGCCAAGGGGTCGACGTGAGGCGCAGGCGGGCGGGGGTCGTTAGTCGACGAGCACGGAGCCGGTGACGGCGGCACCGTCGACCGTGGTGCGGGCGAAGTAGCGGCCGGGAGCGACACGGCGGCCGTGTTCGTCGCGCAAATCCCAGCGCACCAGCGTCTGGCGCACGGTGGCGAATCGCGCGGCGCGGCGATTGCCGGCCGGCAGGCGGGCGGCGAGCGTGCGGACGCAGCGGCCGTCGCTCGCGAAGATCCGCAGGGACGCCTCGGCTGCCTCGCCGTCCCCCGCGGTCAGCCACCAGATGGCGGCACTGTGCGCCGGCGCGCCGAGCGTCAACAACCGCGGCGCGTGCGGGTCTCCCCCGCCCGGCGGCGTCACCGACGACCCCGCGTACGCCAACGCTTGCAGCCCGCTCGGCTTGCCCCAGCCGTACAGCGTGTCCGGTGCGCTCGCGCGGTCCGCGGTGGAGCGCAGCGCGTCGCGCAGCGTCATCGGCGACCAGTCCGGATGTGCCTGCAACAACAGCGCGCAGAGCGACGCCACCAGCGGCGTCGCCAGTGACGTCCCGCCGATGTACCCATACGAGAGCGTGTCGATCGGGTTGGCGACGACGACGTTGACGCCCCGCGCCACCAGGTCCGGCTTGATGCGGCCGTCGGCGGTCGGCCCGCGCGAGCTGAAGCTCGCGAGCACGCCGAGCGAGTCGATCGCGCCGATCGACAACACGCTGTCGGCGTCGGCGGGCGTCAGCATCTTCTGCCACGACGTCGCGCCGGAGTTACCCATCGCCGACACCACGACGAGGCCGCGCGCCACCGCCATGTCGGCGGCGATCGTGGTGAGCGCGGTGTTGCCGTCGAGTTGCGCCTTGGTGTAGCCGCTGCCGTCCTCGAACGTCGAGTAACCGAGGCTGCTCGACACCACGTCGGCTCCCAGACTGTCGGCCCATTCGAGCCCGGCGATCCAGGTGTCTTCCTCGATGTGGGTTTCGTGCGCGACGTCCTCGGTCTTCGCCAACGCGAATTGCGCCGCGTAGGCGCCGCCCTCGAACACGCCGGGCTGGTAGCCGCCGATCACGCTCCACGTCTCGGTGCCGTGGTAGCGCTGCGAGGCGAGGTCTTGTCCCGACTCGTTGTCGATGACGGTGTCGTGGTGCAGGAAGTCGTACGTGGCCAGGACCTGCGTCTGCGCGAAGGCGGGATGGTGCGCGGTGGCCCCGGTGTCGAGCATGCCGATCACGATGCCTTCGCCGTGATAGCCCTGCGTCTGGAGTTGGTCGATCTCGAGCGACGCGTTCTGCGAGTGCGAGAGGAGCACGGTGGGCTGAGCGGGCGCGAGTGGCGCACGTTCGACATCGAGTGCCTGCGGCTCGACGTGGCGGGTCTCCCGCCAGCCGCGCACCGGCAGCACCTGGGTGACCTGCGGCAACGCGGCCAGGCGCGCCAGCGCCGCGGGGGTGGCGTCGCCGCTGACCGCGCGCAACCAGCGGCTCTGCTGCCGCACGCGCAATCCCGCCGCCGCGAGCGCCTCGAGATCCGCCGCCGCCAGCGGCCGGTCGGCGAGGTCGCCGAGCGATGCCGGCGCGCGGCGCATCCGGCGGGCCAGCGCCCGTGGCGTCAGCGCCGGCCGCGCGTCGTCGCTGTGATAGCGCAGCATCGCCCACACCGCTCGCGTGTCGGACGGCGCCGCCGTGGCACTCCAGCGTGCGAGCGCGGCATCCACGGGGGCGCTGACCGCCGGCACCGCACCGCACAGCGCCCACGCGACGGCGGCGCACAGCGCCCCCGTCACGCGCGCCGCTACCCCTTGGCGCCGGGCATCTCCTTCACGGCGAAGATCCATGCGTGCCACAACTTCCCGTAGTAGACGATGAACACGCCGAGCACGATGACCACGACCACGGTGACCATCGACAGCACCGAGCGCGTCAGCTCGCGCCGCTTCCAGCTCCGGTAGAGGAACCAGGACAGCAGCAACAGGGCGATGAGGCGGATTTCCTCGCGGGTCATCGAACTCTCCTGCCCCCGATCATCGCACGATCCCGCGGCGAGCGTCCACGGCGCGGAAGAAGGCCGGCGTCACGCAGCCGAGCACGACCATGCCGAGCGAGATGAACTGCGCGGTGGTAAGGCCCGCCACCTCCACCGGATTGCGCCGCCAGAACTCGACGATGAAGCGCTGCACGCCGCTCAGCACCAGGAACACGCCCCACGGGTTGCCGTCGGTGTGCGGGCGGCGGCGCAGCCAGAGCAGCAGGAAGAAGATCGGCAGGCACATCAGCACGTCGTAGACCGGCGTCGGATGCACGCGCTCGAGGGTCGGCACGGTGCCGTGCGGATAGCTCATCGCCCAGGGGACGGTGGACGGGCGGCCGTAGTCGCCGTCGCCCGAGAGCTGGCAGCCGATGCGGCCGAAGACGTAGCCGATGGTGATGCCGGGTCCGCAGGCGTCGGCGCACACCGCATAGGAAATCTGCGCGCGATACACCATCCACGCCACCGCCAACGCGCCGCCGATCAAGCCGCCGTAGAAGGTCAGCCCGCCGTTGGCGAGCAGGACGCCGACCGGATCGACGAGGAGATCGCGCCAGTGTTCGACGGCGTAGTAGAGCCGGCCGCCCGCCACGCCGCCGAGCAGCGCGGCGAGGAAGACCGTACCCGCGAAGTCGCCGTCGACACCGCGCCGCACGAGGTACGTGCGCACCGCGAAGTATCCCGCGATGAAACCCAGCGCCATCATCAGGCCGAAGCTATAGACCTTGACCGGCCCGATCTGGAACAGCAGCGGATACATGGCGCGGGTTCGCGGCGCTTACGCGAGCAGGCCGCGCGCGGCCGCGGGCACCTGCACGTCGGTGGTGATGTCGCCGGCGAGCAGGTCGCGGTAATTGCGCACTTCGCCGGTGGCGAACGCGGCGAGCGCCTCGCGCTCCTCCGCATTGAGCACGCCGAGTCGATCGAGCAGCGACACGACGGTCGGCGGGATCGCGCGCGACGCACCATCCTCGACTTTGAGCGACAGCCCGATGCCGCGATCGATGAGTCCGATCGCGTACACACCCTCGGCGCCGATCTTGCATGCCAGACGCCCACCGGTCGCGCGCATCAACGCGGTGTCGATGCGGCCTTCCCCGGCGATCATCTCCGGGTACGCCATCATCGCGCGGCGAATGCGCTGCGCCGCGGGCTCGGCGTCGTGCGCCGCGAAGCGCGCCCACGCGAGCGCGATCGACGACAGCGGCAAACGCAGCGTCGGCGCCGAACAGCCGTCGATCCCCCACGCCAGCGGGCGGCGCGGGATGTCGGCCCACTCGCACACCGAGTCGAGGATGAGCGACTGTGCCGGATGCTCGGGGTCGAGGTACCCCTCGGGGCTCCAACCGTTGGTGACCGCGAGCGCCAGCATGCCGGTGTGCTTGCCCGAACAGTTGTTGTAGATCGCCGAACGCGGCGCGCCCTGCCGCACATCCTCGCGCGTCACCTTGTCGCGCGGCCACTGGAAGCCGCAGGCCAGTTGCTCTTCGTGCAGGCCGAGCCGCGCCTGGAGGCCGCGGACAACCTCGACGTGACGCGGCGCCGCCGTGTGGCTCGCCGAGATGATCGCGATCTCTTCGTCGGTGAGATGCAGCGTGTCGGCGTGCGCGCGCACCAGCGGCATCGCCTGGAACGGCTTCGCCGACGAGCGAAAGAACACCGGCAGGTCCGGTTCGCCCGCGCCGAACAGCAGCGCGCCACTCGCGTCGACCACCGCGCAGTGGACGCGGTGCGCACTCTCGAGGAAGCCGCCACGCGTCACGTGACAGACGAAGGCCGGTGCCACACCGGCACGCGCTGCGTTCGAAGCGGACATGAGTTCGATCCTTACGAGGTCAGGGCTTCGGTGTCGATCTGCGCGCGCTGCAGCCGCCCGCTGTAGTCGATGTACACCGACTTCCACTCGCTGAAGATGTCGAGCACGGTCTTGCCGGCTTCGCGGTGGCCGTTGCCGGTCTCCTTCACGCCGCCGAACGGCAAGTGCACCTCGGCACCGATGGTCGGCCCGTTGATGTACGTGATGCCGGCCTCGATGTCGCGGATGGCGCGCATCGCCGTCGTGATGTCGGCGGTGTAGATCGAACTGCTCAAACCGTACTTGGTGCCGTTGAGCACGCGAATCGCTTCGTCGGCGCCGTCGACCTCGATGAGGCACACCACCGGGCCGAAGATCTCTTCCTGCTCGATGCGCATGCCCGCCTTCACGCCCCCGAAGATGGTCGGCTTGTAGAACCAGCCCTTGGCGCAGGCACCGTCGGTGTGCGGCGCGCCGCCGAGCAGCAGCTTCGCGCCCTCGGCGAGGCCGATCTTCACGTACGCATCCGAGTTCTCGCGCTGCTTCTCGTTGACCTGCGGGCCGACCTGCGCGCCGGTGAGGCCATCGCCCACCGCGAGTTCCTTGGCACGCGCCACCAGCATCTCGGTGAACTTCGCGGCGATCGGCTTGTCGAGGATGATGCGGCTGGTCGCCGTGCAGCGCTGGCCGGTGGTGCCGAAGGCGCCCCACAGCGCACCTTCGACCGCGAGTTCGAGGTCGGCGTCGCGCAGCACGATCTGCGCGTTCTTGCCGCCCATCTCGAGCGACAGGCGCTTGAGCGACGTGCCGCAGCGCGCCGCGATCGAGCGCCCAACCTCGGTGGAGCCGGTGAACGAGATGCAGCGGACGTCCGGGTGGTCCACCAGCGCGTTACCGACGGTGGAGCCGCCGCCGGTCACCATGTTGATGACGCCGGCCGGGAATCCCGCCTCGATCATGCACTCGACCAGAAGCGCGACGCTGAGAGGCGTGTCGGTGGCCGGCTTGAAGATCACGGTGTTGCCGCAGACGAGCGCCGGGAACGACTTCCACGTCGGGATCGCCAGCGGGAAGTTCCACGGCGTGATGAGGCCGCAGACGCCGAGCGGCATGCGCACGGTCATCGCGAACTTGTTCGGCAGCTCGGCGGGCGTCGTTTCGCCGTAGAGGCGGCGGCCTTCGCCGGCGGCGAAGAAGGCGCAGTCGATGCCTTCCTGCACGTCGCCTCGCGTCTCGGTAAGCACCTTGCCCATCTCGCGGGTCATGACGCGGGCGATCTCTTCCTTGCGGTCGCGCAGGATCTCGCCGGTGCGGTGCACGAGTTCGGCGCGGCGCGGCGCCGGCACCAAACGCCAGGTCTCGTACGCCTTGGCGGCGGCAGCCACGGCGTCGTTGACGTCGTCGACGCCGGACTCGGCGCAGTGCCCGACCACTTCATCCCAGTTCGCCGGATTGCGCACCGCGAACGACTTGCCGGAGCGCGCGGCCACCCACTGGCCGTTGATGAAGTTGGGGAACTGCAGGACGCCGTTGGCGGCGGTGGCGCTCGGCCGTGCGGCGGCAGCGGTCTGGCTCATCGACTTCGTCTCCTCGTCGGTGCCCCGCGCGAGGCGGGGCGTGTCAGGGGCGGCGCGCGGTGACCTGCCGGCCGCACGCGCAGACGCGCCCGGAGGCCGGGCGCGTCGGGCACAACGATTCTGTCACGGCGCGTCATCGCGCGCCCGGTCCGATCGGCGGACTACGGCAGGACCACGAAGTGTCCGGTCGCTTCTTCGCCGGATTCGACGTTTTGGACGTGATACAGGTAGATCCCGGCCTGGACGAGGTCGCCGCGCACATTGCGCACGTCCCAGTCCACCGCATCGATCACCGTATTGGTTTTCGACAGCTCACGGACCAGATCGCCCGAGGCGGTGTACACCCGGACCGTCGCGCGGCGCGGCAGATGGATGAACTGGATCTTATGTTCGTCGGCCGTGCGGTTCCAGTACGCCTTCGACACCTTCACGTCGGCATCGCGGTAGTCGTGACCGTAATACGGGTTCGGCACCACGACGACGTTGGCCAGCGTGGTTCGCGGCGCGCTCTGCGGCACGATGTCGCTCATGTTGTCGATCTTGAGCGTCATGTCGATGCCGGAGGTGTCCTGCGCGGTGATGGCGTAGTAGTAGTGCACGCCGGCGTGCGGCGCCGCCTTGTAGCGCTCGATCTCCGGCATGCGCTTCTCGACCCACAGCGATTCGGTCGGCACGCCGTTCACGAACTCGGTGTACGTCTTCTGACGCACGCGACGGAAGAAGAACGAGTCGGGGTCCGCGAAGCGACGCTCCCAGCCGACCTGCGTGTCCTCACCCACCAGCACGGTGTCCTTCCACGACCACCCGATCGAGTCGGGCAGGAAGGTGCGCGAATTGAGGCGGTCGCGCTGCTGCCGCGTGATGCTGCGCAGGAGCACGAGCTGCGCGGTGTCCGGCGAGGTACCACGCCAGACCTTGTAGCCATTGAAGCCGGGCAGCGCCTCGACGCGATCCGCGTACGCCTGACTCATCACGCCCTTGGCGTCGCCGGTGGTGTTCTGCCCCCACAGCAACGACACTTGCCGCTCCTGGAACGAGGCGCTGAAACAGAACGGCTGGATCACCGTGAACGCACCCGCGAGCACATCGGTGCGACCGCTCTGGGAGAACACGATGTCGTACACGCCTACCGGAGCGCCGCCGATCGGCAGCGATACACCGACGACGAGCGAGTCGATGTACGACACGGTCACCGTGCCGGCCAATTCGACACCTTCGGCGTTCACCATCTTCACCGTCATGTTGGGCCCGAACACCGTCGAGTCCGCGAGCAGCAACGCGGCGAAGCGATAGGTGTTCGCGTTCACGGGCTGCAGCCCTTGCACCGAGTTGCAGTCGTCGGCGCGTACGCCGTTCGAGCCCGCGCTCGGGCGAACGACCACGTTCGCCGTGTGGCTGCCGAGGTTCTCACTCAGCACCGAGTCCACGAACGCGACCGTCTGGCCGTTTTGCGTGAAATACGTGGTGTCGATCGACACGGCCTGCAGGTTGTAGACCGTCGATGTGCGAAGCCGGTCGAGGGTGACCATGTGCTCGGTCACCAGCTGCGGATCGTAGGCCGACCGGCTGCCGTACTCACGCGTCAGGCCGAACTTGACCTGCGAGGTCGCGGGCACGTCCGTGGTCCAATTGACCGTCAGACTGCTCGTCGACCGGCTGCTCACGCGGAGGTTGCTGATCACCGGCGCCGCGGCCTGGGCGAGCCCGTTCACTCCGAGCGTCGCGAGCGCCGCGACCGACAGAGCGCGAAATGCGCGTCGTAGCACCAACACTGCCTCCCTACCGAGTAACCGACGGATTCGCACTGGAGCCGCTCTCATCCTGCGTCGCCCTGTGCGTGTCCCGGGACCGGTTCGCGGGCGGGACCGCCTGCGTCCGGCTCACGCCCCACTTCTTGTCGTTGAGGATCTCGTACAGCGCATTGGTCAAGAGCCCCGTCACGCCTTCCGCCTTGCAGTAGTAGAGCGGGAACGTGACGAAGTAGACCTGGTAGTGCCAGTTCTCGTTGGTCGACAGCGGACGGCGCTTGAACATCTGACCGATGTACCGGCCCTCCTGCGTCCCCCGCTGACTGCCGTACGGTCCACCGGTGGTCTTGACGGCGTACAGCGGCGCGACGAAGTCGCCATCTTCGACAGCTGGCACCTGCGTCCACGCCTCGTAGTTGGTCGGCCCACCCGGACGGTTTCCGGTGGCCAACGCGATGTTGTACCAGCGATCAGCGTCGAACTCGAGCGTCGGGTACCCACCCAAGAAACCGTTCGCGCGCGCGTAGGCCGTGGGCAAGCCCGCCAGCAGACCTTCCGTTCCCGACGCACCCGACGTCTGCAGCGTCGAGTACACGGGCGGCTGCACGTGCAAGTAGTCGACGGCGAAGTTGTGATCGCCAGGGATCAGCGATCCGGTGCTGGTGAGCGGATAGCTGTTCGTCGGACCGCTGTTCACGGACACCGACTGGCCGATCGGACGGAAGCCGTTGAGGATCAAATTCCCCCCCGACTCCAGGTAGATCGCCAGGACGTTCGCCTTGATCGGTCCCGCGCCCGGTACGACGGACACCATGTCGAAGTACTGGCCTTGACCACCGGCCGCCGACCCGGCATCCCACACCACGGTCCGATACCGCGCGAGGTCCGTGAGCTTCGGCTGGAAGAACGACAGCTCGTTGGGATCCGGATACGTGCTGAACAGGTCGATGCTAGGCGAGCGGCCCAAATTGGTGAGCGCCTGCCCGATGACCTGACGCATGAAGCCTTGGTGTTCGGCGTCCGTCGGATTTCGCCCGTTGCCGGCCAGACGGTCTTCGTCCTTGCGGTCGTCGACGAACAACACGTCCTTGTCGAGCGGGAAATCGACCAGCGTGAGTCGAATCACCGCCGACGTGACGTTCCCGTTGGTGTCGCGCGCCTGGATGATGATGTCGTGCAAGAACGCGGTGTGGTCGGAGAACTTGATTCCCGACACGCCGGACAGGCTCTTCGTCCAGCCGCTGCCCCAGCCCGGGTCCGCGTCGTTGCCGATGTCCAGCACGTCGACGCCCCAGCGGTATCCATCGACCTCGGCGCCATACTCCGACGCATCCGCCGCCCACACGAAGTCGATCGGCCGGTCGAACACGAACTGCGACGAGTCGCGGCTGATGCCTTGCGCGGAGAACAGCCCCACGGCGACCGAGAACACGGTCATCGCGGGCCCCTGCAAGTTACCCTGCGCCTGGAAGAAGAACACGTTGCCGCCGGCACCGCCGTACGGGCCGAGGAAGCGTGGTTCGACCGCGCCGGCTTCGTCCACCGCTTGCACACCGAAGATCCAGTTCTTGCGCTGGCCGGGCGTCGCGAGGTCGTTGAAGGTGGTGTCCAGGCGCGTGGTGAAGAACGTCTGCGGGAAGTAGCCGCGCGACGCGCCCTTCCCGGTCAGGAAGTAATAGAGCGAGTCCTGGTTGCTCCACGCACCGGATTTGTTGCCGCCGCGCTCGACCTGGCTGTCGGTGTTGAGACGCGTGACGTAATAGCCCACTGGACGCTTGGACTTTACCCCGTCTTCGTCGGAACCGGTCCACGCCAGGCGAATCGACGGGCCGCCGATCAGCGGCGAGTTGTAGCCGTCACCGTTCTTCACACGCTCGGGGGCGGTGATGCGCGTCACCGGGGCGATCGTCTTGGCATTGAAGGTCACGAACGCCGGCTCGGACAGTGCGCCGAGGTTGTCGACTGCCTTGACGTAGAACGTGTGCCAGTCTGTGAACGTGGTGGAGTCGGCACGCGTCGAGGCGCGGAAGATCACCGCCTGCGTGTGTTCGGTCGTTCCGGTCCACGTGGTGTCCACGGTGTCGACCGTGTACAGGAAGCTGTCGACGGAACCGTCGGGGTCGTACGCACTCCAGCTGAACGGGACCGAGTAGAATTCGGTCGAATACTGTACCGGCCCGCTCGTCAGCTGGATCACCGGCCGCGAATTCGGGCGCAGCACGCCGTCTTTGTTGCCCCCGCATCCCGCCAGGATTCCGGCCGCCAGTGTCGCGCCCGCGAAGAGCGCGCACGCGGTGGCGAGCGTCCGGCGCATATTGTCTGTGTGCAACACCATTCTCTCCTCGCCGCGCCTTACCGGGTGACGCTCACGGTGAACGTCATGGGAGCGGCAAGCTCTCCGCGCCTGTATGCCTGCCATGCGGACCAGTTGCGCCCGAATTCCGCCTCGTTGTTGGCGTGGTCGCGCAACGCGATGTCCAGGCGGTAGGTCGTGTTGTCGTTCAGGGTGGCGAAGGAGGTCCCCACCACGGTTCCACCGCTGTTGGTGGTGGTGTTCCACTGCGACGTGATCACGTCTCCCACGCCGTGGAAGCCGCCGTCGTTGGTTTCCTGCACCACCGCCCGCCGCGCGATCCAGTTGTTCGGCATCGGGCTCGGCGCGTCGGCGTCGCCGTCGGGTCCGAACACCACCCACAGCACGGGCGCGTCGGGCGTCAGCGCAATGACCGTCGAACCGGCCGACGTGAACACGCCCGACCCGTCGGCGTTCGCCCCGAAGTACTGCGGTTTGCTCGGGTTCGGTCCCGTCGCATCGCCCGCTTGCAGATAGGTGCCGGGGACGGAGTACCGCGGCGCGTGATTCACTTCGAACACCACGTTCGGGTAGTAGGTGTGGAAGCCATCCCACCGGTTGTTGAGGTCGCGCGCACGCACGCGCATCTGGTTCGTGCCCGAGTAGTCGGTGCCCACCAGCTTGAGCGTATCGGTAAACGCGGCGAACTCGGCCGGCGTCGCCAACGCGACACTCGAGGAAGAGTTGAAGCCGAGAGAAAGTCCCTTGGCGATCGCCCACGCGTCGCCGAACGAGGGCGTGATCTTGTACGACTCGAAGATGGTCTGCGGCCCAATCGCCGGCTGCCACTCCTTGACCAGACCGCGGTCACCGCCGGCGCTGTCCGCCGACGTGAACGACAGGACGAGGGTCGAGTAGTCGGAGAGCGTGTCGGGCTTGCCCGCGCCGGTCACGATGTAGGGAACGCGCACCGGAATCGGGCTCTGCACATCGCGTCCCGGCAGCGTGATGCCCGGCGTCGCGGTCGGCGGCGTGTAGGTGTACTGCCCGCCGATGTTCAGCGTCCGCGTGCCCGCCGCGCTCACTTCCTTCGCGCCCGTCAGGAATGTGACCGGGTCGAAGCCGACGACGAATTGTTCACCGCCGGCCGCGCTCAAGTCGCTCGTCGCGCCTGCCTCGTCGACAGCTTCCACCGAAAGAGTGTAGAGCCCATCGGGCAGGAAGCTCTGACACAGTGCACAGCTCTCCGGCGACACGCTCGTGTCCGGGAACTTCGCTTCGTGGCTGCCGCGGTCCGGCAAAGAGAACATCGGCCGGTCGAGGTGATACGAGAACGAAACCACGCGCCCGCCGGGGTCGCGGTCGGTTCCGTGCCAGCGCAGCCGGATGTCGGAGTTGTTCGGCATCGTGTCCTGATAGCCGACGACCGGCGTCAGGTGTCCGTTTCCGAGCGCAGGCGCGTCGGAGCTGTGGTCCTCGTTGCGGTACCGCATCACTTCCCGGTCGATGAACACTTGCGGCGCGAATCGATTGCGCGCGAGGAAGTACAGGAAGTGTCCGGTCAACAACGCCTGCTGGTCGATCTTCCCTTCGTTGTCGATGGCGGCCACATAGATGCGGTGAGCCAGCACCAGCGGGTCGTTGGCGGTGAAGGTGAAGAGGCTGTCGGTGCGCGTGGTGAACCGCGGGTCCGCCCGCAGGGTGTCGAGCTGGTCCTTCGGGTCGGGCGCGATGTGGTAGGTCTCGGGCACGTTCACCGAGTCGGTGATGGCCACCAAGTACCCGGCAACGACACCGTCTGGGTCGGTTCCGCCCCAGTAGATGTGGAACTTGTATGGGCCCTCACTGCTGTCCGGCGGAGCGCCCGTCAACCAGGTAGTCGGAGGCTTGTTGCGGTCGACGGTGGATTCCACGGCCTTGCGACAGCCGACCGCGGACAGCACGAGCAACGAAAGAAGGACCAGGGACAGCCACCGGGCCATCGAAACTCCTTTATTCCAAGATGGAGACTGTCTGAGCGGAATCGAGTCGCGAACTGTAGCGACGCCCGTAAACCGCTGTCAAAGGATTCCTCCCCAGCCTGCGCGAACCACGTGCGCGGCGGGAGGATGAGGGCGTTTGCGGAGAGGGATACTGCGGGGATCGCCCCGACTCTAGCACACACCCCACGTCACGTCGAACGCCGCCGCGCGCGTGGCCCCTTCGCCCCGCGCGCGGCAGCACTCGCTACTGCTGCGGCGGCTGGCGGAAGTCCAGGTAGTAGACCTTCGAGCCGCTGTGATTGCTGCTGTCGCGATTCATCACCGCCAACGCGAACGGGTGCGTCTTCCCTGGCGCCAGGATGCGATCGGCGTCGAAACCGGTCGACAGCTTCCGCTTGAGCACCACGGTGTACGTGCCGTTCTCGTAGGTCGCGTTCCAGTTGTCGACGCGGAGGTCGCCGGCACTGCCGGTCGGGCGGTTGATGGTTCGGCGCGGGATGTTGATGAACGCGCGCAGCCGGGCGAGCAGTCCGCGCTGCTCGGCCACGGACAGGCTGCGGAAGTCGGGGTGCCCAGTGCTGTCCGGACGCGACTGGTACCGCGCGAACTTGTCCAAGCTCCACGAGCGACCGACGGTGGTGAGGTCGTGGTTCGCCACGCCCTTGCCGTTCGCCTGGTGGCACGCGGCGCAGGCCTGGATGCCGGCCGTCGTGACGCCCTGTGTGTAGATGCTGTCGCCCAGCGTCACGCGGCCTTCGAGCGGCTGCGACGCCGTGGCCAGCACGTAGAGGGTGGAGTCCAACACGGTGCTGTCCTGCCCAAACGGGCGGTACACCATGTACTGATTGAGCTTCTTCACCACCGCCGCGCCACCGCCCGCCGCCAGGTTCGGCACATCGCCCGGCGCGCTCGCGATGAACTTGTCGGTGTCCGGCGCCAGGGAGACGGTGCTCGAGGCGTACCAGTCTTCCGCGTAGGCGATCGGGTTGGTGCCGCCGGCCTTCCAGTACCACACGTCGGTTGCGCCGGTCGTCGGCTTCATCGGCGACGCGGTGTGGCAAGCGTACGCACAGCCGGTCGCGGTGAACGCGGTGTCCGCTTTCGCGTCGATCGGCCACATGATGGCGACCTTGTCGTCTGTTCCCCACTGGCTCCATCCGGCCGGTGCCATCGGGTCGGTGCTGCCCGGCGATCCGAAGTGCCACGTTCCGCCGCCCGCGTCGTGGGAGTTGTCGGCCCACGAGATTTGCAGGTACAGGTACGAGTTGTCGAGGGTGGTGCCGGGCGTGTAGATGGCCTTGACCTTCGCCGTGACGTTCTGCGGGGACACGGCGCCGTGCATCAGGAAGCTGTCATCGCCGATTCCCGCCGAGCCCATCGCGGCGTTCAACGGCACATCGAGTCCGTCGATCATGCTCCAGCACGAGGCGTCGGGCGATTCGCTCAGCATCGCGGCGTGAATCGTGTCGCCGTTCGCCCAGAACGCATGGTCGTTCGAGTCTGGGCAGACGGGCGGCGCCGTCTTGTTGGTGAAATCGTTGCAGCCCGCAGCGACAAGGGACGCGACGATGGTTGCGCCCGTTAGCACCGCAACGGTTGGGAGGGGGAACACGGCGCGTCGAGGTGTCAGGGGCATGCACCCTCCGGGTCTCGAAATTCTAGGCCACGCGATCACGAGCGCGATGGCGTGTCGTCATGCGGTTTCAGCGGGGCAAACTTGCTCGAGGCATCTCGATCCCAACGCCACGGGGGATGTGCAGCCTTGGGAAGCGCCGCCGCTACACGCAGCAACAAGGTGAGGCATGCTAACACACACGGGATCACTGTCAAGCGGATGCACGGAGGAAAGTTCTGCATCGCGACGGGAAACAACGAGGGGGAGAAGCCCGAAGGCCTCTCCCCCTGTCGCCATCTCTCCTCGGCGTCACACGAGCGTTGCCACTCGCATCACGCGTCGGATGTCGGGTCACGTACTCCGGAAGGAGACGTGACCCGACCGGATCCGGTGCTTAGTTGACGAGGATGATCTTCTTCGCCGACTTGAAGCCACCCGCCGTGATCTGGTAGAAGTACACACCGCCCTTGAGGCCAGCGGCGTTCCAGGTCACGCTGTTCGCACCCGCCGGACGGGCCTCGTCGAGGACCGTGCTGACGAGACGACCCGACGCGTCGTACACGCGCACCGCCACCTTGCCAGCCGACGCCAACGAGAAGTTGATCGTCGCCTGACCACCGGTGACCGGGCCACGCGGGGCCGCCAACGAGTTCTCGGCGACCTGCGGGTTCTGCGAGATGCCCACCAGGTCGAGGTTCGCGAAGCAACCGGTGAAGCAGGTGCCAAGCGCCTTCGCGGCCCAGTTGGTGACGTTCACGTTGTCGTTCACGCCACCGTACACCACGCCCGACTGACGGAGCTGGTCCATCGACCAGGCGTCGAGCTGGGTGCGGAAGTTGAAGCCACCGGTGTTCGCAACCTGCTGCACGCTCGCGTACCAGGTGCCCGTGGCGTCCGGGTACTTGAAGTTCTCAGCGTTCGTGCCGTAGAGGCCCGAGCCGGTGTACTTGTTGATGTAGTTGTACGAACGGCGCTGCGGGCACCAGTTGCCACGCAGAGCGTAGTTCTGACCGGTCGTGCAGTCCGGGCCCAAGCCGGTGAGGTTGATGCCCCACGCGGTGTTCTTGTCGCGGTACTGCGGACCCGCGTACGACGCACCCAGGACGGTGTTGAGGAACGTGAGACGGTTGCCCGTCGCGTTCAAGAACCGGGCGTTGCCGTCACCGTTCACCCACAGGTACTTGCCCGTGGTGGTGGTGACGAGCCAGTCCTGGAGGAGGCCGATCGCGTTACCAGCGTCCGCACCGCTCGCAGTCGAACCACGCGAGAAGTTGGTGCTGTTCAGCGAACCGGTCTGCCAGAGGATGGCCGAGTACACTTCGTTGACGAGCGACGGCAGCGGACCCGGAGCGTGACCGTTCGGGTAGTTGGCCGGGGTGTAACGCGAACCCAGGTCGTTACCCATCGACGACGTCGAGGCACGCACGTCGTAGCGGTCCCACGCGATCTGCAGGTTGCGGAACGCGTTCTCGATCGAGTACTGCGGACCACGCTGGTCGGTCTTGTCCACGTACAGGAAGCAGTGCGCCGGCTGGGCCGAGGCACAGTTACCCGGCGTGGTGGTGCCCGGGGTCACGTCCTGCGTCGTCAGCGGCAGCACCTGGTAGAGCTCACAGAAGGTGCCGGTGGCCGAGTACGGGGTGCCCCACTTCTGGTTCCCGACCTGGTTGTTGACGCGGTCACCATCCCCGTTGCCGTACTTCAGGTTCGGCTGGTAGTAGTCACCGTTCGTCTTGACCGGGATGTAGGTCGTGTGGACGAGCCACTCCACCTTGGTGCCCGGGGTGAACAGGTCATCCGGGAAGATGTTGATGCCCTGCGCGCCCCCGGTGTAGCCCGACCAGTTACCGTACGCCGCGTACGTGGTACCGGCGGCCGGCGTGGACTCGTTGAAGCGGCTCATGAAGGTGCCGAAGCCGGCCGACGCCGAGTTGGCGCCCGTCGACGTCCGCGCCGTGTCCGCACGCGCCACCGCGAAGCCCGCGAGTTCGCCCGAGGCGATCTTCGGCTGCGCCAGGTAGGCCACCCACCACGGGTGCGTGGTGTTCAGACACGGGCCCGGCGTAACACGGAAGATGTAGTCCACCTCGGTCTTCTGGTCGCTGTTGCACGAGAGCGCGACCGAGCAGACCGTCGAGTCACCGAGACGCGTGCGGCTGCGGCCCGGGGTGTAGTTGTTGAGACCCGCGTCAGCGTAGGCAGCGGTGCTCTTCGCCGTGGCGAAGGTGGCCGCGTCCGGGTACGCCGTCTGCAAGAAGTCCCACGGCCCCATCACGACTGCGGGCGCCGACACCTTGGCGGCACGCAGCGAGACGTTGTCGAAGTACGGCGACTGGTTGCCACCCGGCACCGAGACGTAGATCGGGTAGTTGATGACACCGACCGCCATCTGGAGCTTGTTGGCGTGACCCGGCACCTTGGCCGAGACGTTGAACTGCAGAGCGGTCGAACAGACCGGCACACCACCACCGTAGTAGATGGTGTTCTCGTCCAACCAGCCCGACCAGTCGTTCGGGTCCTGGCACGAACAGTCGGCGATTTCCACCGGCGAGTAGCGCACGTGCCAGAAGTAGAAGTTGCCGTTCTGCAGCGGCAGGTTCGCGTACACGTCGAACTGCATGACGTACGAACCGACCGGGTACGAGCCATTCTGCGTCAGGTTGATCACCGGCGACTGAATGAGCTCGTTCTGGTTCACGGCGTGGAAGTTCGGGTCGCCCGCGTCGTAGATCGTGACGCAGTTGCCGACGATACCGCAGAACGTCGGACACGGGTCCGAGTTCGGCAGACCGGCAGCCGACTCCAACTTCGCGAACGAACCGACGCCCGACACGCGGCCGAAGGTCCAGCCACCGTTGCTGGACTCGAAGTCCGCCACGGTTTCCGCACCGACCGCGAGGTCGTCGATCTCGAACATACCGTCGCTCGAGTTGTAGTTGCAGTCACCGTCCGAGTACCCACCGTCGGCCTGCGACAGGAAGTACACGGTCACCGCGTTGCCGGCGTACGCCGACAGGTCGAGGCTCTCGGTGCCCTCGAGGAACGAGGTGTACGAGGTGAGGGTGTCACCGGCGTTGAACGTCGGGAGCTTCCACGAACCGTCGCCCTGGAGAACCGGCGCGCCGGCGGTCGAGACGATCACGTACGTGAAGTCGTAACCCGGCTCAGAGTCCGCACGGTACTTGAAGGTGAGGAAGTCACCGGCGGTCACGGACCCGTACGACTTGAACATCACCTGGTTGGTGTTGTTGTCGTAACCCGGGAAACACGCCTTCGTACCGCAAGCGTTCTGACCCAGGCTTCCGGTCCACGCCACCTTACCGCTGAAGCCACCACCGCCCGTGAACGCGTTACCCACGCTGCCGGGGATGGAGCCAAGCGAAACGGCGCTGCCAAGCGTAGTAGCGTTGACCGTCAGGTCGACAGCCGACCAGCCCGACCAACCAGTTTCGAAGTCATACGGACCCCAGACGAAGGTGTCCGACGAGGTCGACGTCACCAGACCCGGGTTGGCCTGCACAGCCGCAGGCTTCTCCACGATGTCAGCGCCCTGCAGAACGCGCGGGAGCTGGGTCTTGGCGAACGCCGCCGTCGAGCCCACCAATGCAGCCAGGGTGAGACTGATGACGAACGTCTTCTTCATTGAGCGATACCTCCGTCGTTGCTGCTCGCAAACGATGCGGTAACCGACTACCGAGGATGTTGGGCAAAGCGATTGCCGACGCCCTCATGTAGGTGACCGAAGACTCGCCCGTCAGCCTGGCGAACAGACGCTTCGGCCTGCTTTTTCCGGGGCACTCCTTCCGTGCGCAACTCTGCCGGGGGGAGCACCGTCGAAAACCCACACGATTGAGAATGTTCCGGACCGTATCCGGGAAGATGCCGGGCCGGACTCCCACACGCAGGATTCATCGTTCGAGTGACATGCGACACCAGCTGCCTGACGCCCTAGGATGCAAACCACGGTGAGAGAAGTATTTACAGCACGACTGCGGTGAGACGGAGAGAGAACGCCACACCAGTGCGTTCCCCCAGTTCCTGAGATGCTAGCACACCGATTTCGCAAGTGTCAACAAAGCCCACCCGCGGGACCAGTGGGCGACGCAAGGTTGCGTACAATATCTAACTCATTACACGGCAATATGTTCGCTGGGACTTCGCGACGTGCGATGTGGCGACGGATTCGCCACCAGGCAGGCAATAATTCGGCGGGAAGCGCTGTCTCCCGCTCGTCCCCCACGTCCCGCGCACCGTCGCTCTGTGACACGAGTTCGGACACCGCGGCCGAGAGGGCGAGGCGGGGCTGAAGCGCCCCGTTCCGCACCAACGCCACCCGAGTCGCCAGCGCCGCCGTTCGGCCGAGGTCGTGCGTCGCCACCACGACCGCGCAGGCGGGGGTGACCGCGTTGCGGATGACCTCGCACACCGCCTCGGCGGCTTCGCCGTCGAGCCCCGCCGTGGGTTCGTCGAGGAGAAGCAGATCCGGCCGCCGGAGCAGCTGTCCCGCGAGCGCCAAGCGCCGCTGCTCGCCGACGCTGAAGTGAAACGCGGAGCGCGCACGCACGGCCCCGGGGTCGAGCCCGACCGTGCGGAGAAGCGCCTCCGCATGCGGAACTTCAGCGCTGGACAGGGGACCGAGTTCGTCCCAGGCGGAGGTGCGGTGAAAGAGTCGCTCGGGCGCTTGCAGGAGGTAGCCCACGGCGACGCGTGCACCGTCGCGCCAGATCACAGAGCCCGCCGCCGGCCGCAGCGCGCCCGCCAAGGCATGGAGCACCGAACTCTTTCCACTCCCTGAGGCGCCGAGGAGGACGAGACGCTCCCCCACCGCGATGTCGAGACGTTCGACCGTCAGCACCCATTCCGCGCCGGCATGCCGCAGCAGCAGATCGCGCGCGGATACCAGCAGCGGGGCCGAGGGTTCGCTGCTGCAGTCGTGCCCCTCGGAACGCGGCTGCCAGGTGTGCGCCACCTCCCGGGCGCCTGCGGTAGGCGGCAGCCCCGCGACCCGTGCGAGCCGGCTGAGATCGGTCTGCACGCCCGGCTGTCCGGCGGCAGCGACGCCCGGCCCCAGATCGCGGAGTGTGCCGCCGTCCAAAACCCAGACGCGATCGGCGCTCACCGCCTCCTCCGGAAACGGCGTGACGAACAAGACGCCGGCCCCGGCTTCGGCGAGGCGCCGCAACTGCCGGAGCACGCCAGCGCGGGCCGCGAGATCGAGGTGGCTGGTTGGCTCATCCGCGAGCAGGAAGTCGGGCGACGTCACCATCGACGCCGCGAGCCCGATGCGTTGGCGCTCGCCGGACGAAAATGCCGAAGGCGGCGCATCGAGCCGCTCCGCCATCCCCAACGCACGAGCCGTCCGGCGCACGGTCTCGTGTTGCTCGGCGCGCGCAACCTGGCGCACCTCCAACCCGAAGGCCAACTCACGGTCCACCCGCGCAGCGACGAATTGATGGTCGGGATTCTGGAAGGCGATCGCGACGACGCCGGGCGACGGCGCACCGTGGCCGTCGACCATCACTGCGCCGGCCGTCGCGTCGCACAGTCCCGCCAAGCATCGCAACAGGGTCGACTTGCCGCTTCCCGACGCACCGACCAGTGCCACGAGCTCGCCCCGCCGCAGTTCCAGCGTCACATCCGCGAACACGGGACGCGTCGCTCCGGGCGGCGTCCAGGCGAGCGAGTCGGCGCGCAGCATGCAGGGGATCAGCCGGCGCGCTAGGCGCCGTCTCGGGCGCGCAGCATCGCCGCCATCACGTCGCGCAGCGGCACGCCCGCGGCCTGCGCCAGCGTGCGCGCATCCTCGTATTCGGGCACGGCACGCTCGCCGCCGCCCGGAAGCGGCGCCACCTTGACGCGCCCGTCTCCGAACGGCGTGCGCACCGTTTCATGCCTGCGCGGAAGCGTCAGCCGGTGCTCGCGGGTCACCCGCAGGCCGAGGGTCCCGCTCTCCCGCACGAGGCAGTCCGCCGCGCCGCGCCAGGCCGACGGGTCGCACAGCACCGTGATTTCGATCCCCGGGCGCCCTTTCTTCATCTGCACTGGGGTGAGGTAGGCGTCGCGGACGCCGTCGACCGCGTGCACCTGCTCCATTACGTACCCGCACACCTCGCCGGAGACGTGGTCGAGCAGGGTGCGCAGCACCACGACCTCGTCCCCCTCGAACTCGGTTGCGCTGTCGCCGAGGAAGAGCCGGGCGATATTCGGCCGGGCCGCGTCGTCACGACCACCGGCTCCGACGCCGATTGCGGTGACGGTCATGGCGGGCGCGTCGGCAGCGGGGGTCGCGAGCGTCGCCACCAACGCAGCTCCCGTCGGTGTGACGGTCTCCGCCGCGACATCGACGGGCCGCACCGCGAGCCCGCGCAGGAGTTCCTGGGTCGCCGGTGCGGGGTTCGGCATCGTGCCGTGCGCAGCGTGGATCACGCCGTGCCCCAGCGGCAGGGGACCGCAGGACAGCCGCTCGACGCCGAGCAATCGCAAACCCGCCACCGTGCCGAGGATGTCGGCGATCGCGTCCAACGCGCCGACCTCGTGGAAGTGCACACGCTCTTCCTCGACACCGTGGACGCGCGCTTCGGCGGTTGCGAGGCGGCGGAAGACCGCCTCGGCCTGCGCGCGGTCGGACGGGTGCCGCGCGACGCGATCGAGCACGGCCAAGACCTCGCCGAGCGTCCGTTCATGCGGGTGATCGTGATGCGCCTGCACGTCGACGAGGACGTGCGTCGCCGGGACGTGGAGGCGTTCGACGGCACGCGCGCTGATGGTCACGCCGTCCACCTCGAGGCCGGCCAGCGCGTCGCGCAGCGCCTCGATCGGCACGCCGGCACCCACCACGGCACCCAAGAACATGTCGCCGCTGATGCCGCCGACCGGATCGAGATGCGCGATCCTCACGCCGTGTCCTCCGCGCGCGCGACCAACCCCGCGGCCCGCCGCGCGATGCGCGACGCCGCGACACCGGCCCCGAATCCATTGTCGATGTTGACCACGCTCACCCCTGCCGCGCAGGAGTTGAGCATGGCGAGCAGCGCGGCCACGCCGCCAAACGACGCGCCGTAACCGACGCTGGTCGGCACCGCGATCACCGGCGCCGCGGCCAGGCCGCCGATCACGCTCGCCAGCGCGCCCTCCATTCCGGCCACCACGATGACGCAGTCGGCCCACCGCAGCGTGGCATCGGCCGCCAGCAGACGATGCAAACCGGCGACGCCGACGTCGTGCACGCGCCGCACGTCGCAGCCGGTGCACTCGGCAGTGAACGCGGCTTCCTCGGCCACCGGCAGGTCCGACGTGCCGGCGCAGATGACGGCCACGCGTCCCCCGTGCGCCGGGGTGTCGCTGCCGGCGATCCACACCGCCCGCGCCACCTCGCGCACGTCGGCGTGCGGGAACGCATCCAGCAGCGCGGCGCGTGTCGTGTCATCGGCGCGCGTCGCCAACACGCCCGCGCCGGCTGCCGCGAGGCTCCGCGCGATCGCCACGGATTGCGCGGCGGTCTTCGACGCGCAGTAGATGACTTCGGGCAGATCGGTGCGCAGGGCGCGGTGGTGATCGACGGTGGCGAAGCCGAGATCCTCGTACGGCAGGACGCGCAACCGGTCGATCGCCTCGGCCACCGCGAGCTCGCCGCGTCGCACCGCCTCCAGCAATGCTTCGATCTTGGCGGGTGTCACGCGCTCTCCCCGGCCACCAACGATGCGCGATCGACTTCGGCGGTGTGCGCCTGCGCATCGAAATGCTCGCCGCGCTCGCGGGCAAAGGCGGCCAGGCGTTCCGGCAACTCGGCGAGCAGCGCGTCGAGCTGCTCCGCCTCGGCGATCGTGTTGATCATCGCGCGGATCCGTGCCACGTACGGGACGCCGGCGAGATACCAGCCGACGTGTTTGCGCAACTCGCGCGTGGCGACGTGCGGCGGTTTGATCTCGCACGCGAAACGCAGGTGCTGGCGAATCACTTCGGCCTTCTCGGCGAGGGTCGGGGGCCGCGGCGCGGGTTCGCCGCGCAAAGCCGCCAACGTCTGCGGAAAGATCCACGGATTGCCGAGGGCGCCGCGCGCGATCATCACGCCATCGCAGCCGGTTTCCTCGAGCATGCGCCGCGCGTCAGCCGGCGCATAGACGCCGCCGTTGCCGATGACCGGAATCTTCACCGCCTGCTTCACCTCGGCGATGATGCCCCAGTCGGCCTTGCCGCTGTGCCCCACCGACCGCGTCCGTCCATGCACCGAGACGCACGCCGCGCCCGCGTCCTCCAACATGCGGGCGATCTCGACCGCGTTGCGGTGCTGCGCGTCCCAGCCGCTGCGGATCTTCACGGTGATCGGGTGCTTGGAGTTCTTCGCCAGCGCCTCGACGATCTCGCGCAGCTTCTCCGGCTCGTTCATGAGCGCCGAACCGGCGCCGCGCTTGACCACCTTGGGCACCGGACATCCGCAATTCAAGTCGACGATGTCCGGCCCGACCGTCTCGACGACGTCGAGCGCGCGGCGGATGACGGCCGCGTCGCCGCCGAACAACTGCACGCCGAGCGGACGCTCGCCCTCGACGAAGTGGAGGTACTCACCGGTGCGGCGATTCGCGCGGATCAAGCCATCGGCCGAAATCAGCTCCGTGAACACGAGCGCCGCACCCATCTCGCGACAGATGCGGCGATACGCGGAGTCGGTCACTCCGGCCATCGGGGACAGCACCAGCCGTCCACCGATGGGCACGGAGCCGATGGAGAATCCGCCGTCCAGAGGGCGGCTCACTGCGGGGTTACTCCTTGTTCGCGCTCGGCGACAGCGACGCGTGCGTCGACGCGGCGTAGTCGAGAAGCTTCGGGGTCGTCTTGTACTTGGTCAGCAGGTCGACGGCGGCCTGCAACTGGTTGTCGCCCTCGGCCACCACGCGGAACGCCGCCGCGTCACCGGACACCCGGCGCGCGATCTCGCGGCGCAGCGCACGCTCGAAGTACGGCCGGTCGCGCGCCATCTCTTCCTGCGTGAAGTCGATGTTCTCCTTCTTGATCGTGTCGACGAAGCCGTCGAACATCGGCTGCGTCACCGGCGAGGTGAGCGACAGATCCTTGTGCGCGCCGGCGTACTTCACGACGTAGTTGAACGCCAGACCGCGGCCTTCGACCTTGCTCTCGAGCGTCGTCAGCTTCTCCGGCTTCACCTCGACGTCCGGCGTGATGCCGCCGCCGCCGTAGACGATGCGCTTGCGGTCGAGCGTGCGGAACTTCGGCTTGTTGGCGTTGCGCGCTGCGGTGTCGGCCGCCTTGACCTCTTCCTCGTCGGCGCCGTCCTCGTTGGCGTCGTCCACCTTGTCGACGTCATCCGCGGCAAGCAGGTCACGCTCGCCTTCGTCCTTGTGGATCGAACGGCCCGACGGCGTGTACCACTTCGCCGTCGTCAGTTTGAGGGCGGTGCTGCCGGAGAGCTGGAAGATCGACTGCACGGAGCCCTTGCCGTACGACGTCGTCCCGACGACCAGCGCGAGGTCGTGGTCCTGCAGCGCGCCGGCCACGATCTCCGACGCCGATGCCGAACCGCCGTTCACCAGCACGATCATCGGGAAGCTGTACGGGCGCGGGTTCTGCGAGTAGTAGGTCTGGATCTGCTGCGGCGAGCGCGGACGCTGCTGCACGATCTCCTCGCCCTTCGTCACGAACTGCTGGCCCACCTCGACCGCCTGACTGAGCAGGCCGCCGGGGTTGAACCGCAGGTCGAACACCACGCCCTTCGCCTTGGCCGCCGCGAAGTCCTCGAGCGCCGCGTGCACTTCCTCGCCGGTGGTTTCGCTGAACGAGGTCACGCGCATGTAGCCGATGCCGTTGTCCATGACGAAGTGGTAGGGCACCGACTTCACTTCGATCTTGGCGCGGGTGATCGTGTAGTTGAGGAGCTTCTCTTCGCCTTCGCGCGCGACGGTGATATTGACCTTGGTGCCTTCGGTGCCGCGCAGCCGCGCGATCACCTGGTCGATGGTGAAGCCCTCGGTGGACTTCGACTCGATCTGCACGATGCGGTCGCCGGTCTGGATGCCGAGGTTGAACGCCGGCGTGCCCTCGATCGGCGAAATCACCGTCGGGTAGTTGCCGCGCACGCCGATCTGGATGCCGATGCCGCCGAACGCGCCCGTGGTCGTGGTGCGCAGGTCGGTGTAGTCCTGCTTGTCGAGGAACTGCGAGTGCGGGTCGAGCGAACGCAGCATGCCGCGGATCGCCGACTGCAGCAGCTTCTCCTCGTTCACCGGCTCGACGTAGTGATCGCGCACCTGGGTGAAGACGGCCGCGAGGGTGTTCCAATCGTCGTAGGTGCTCGACGAGGTCGCGCGGACCAGGCCGGCCGCCCAGAACCCGAGCACGAAGACGACGAGGAAGGCCGCGACGATGACGGAACGCTGCGCGCGCATCAGATGTCTCCTTCTCCCCAGTTGCGTGCGGTCCTCACTGCGAGGCCGCGATCAGTTCCTGCACATCGCGCCACAACCCCGCCGCCTGGGCGTCGGGCGATTGCGTGGCGTCCCAGACGCGGATGCGCTGGGGGTGAGAGGACGCCAGGGCGAGGTAGCCCTCGCGGACCCGCTCGTGGAACGCGACTGGTTCGGCATCCAGCCGCGTCATCGCCGCGGGCCCGGCGTTCGCCGGGACGGCCGCCGCGCGGGCATGCACCCGCGCCAGCGAGACCTCGACCGGCAAATCCATCAGGTACGTTCTATCGGGCGTTCGCCCGCCGGTCGCGAGCGCGTTGAGATGCTCGATGCGCTCGCGGCCCAGTCCGCGGGCGATGCCTTGGTGACGCGACCGAGGCATCCGCATAGCAGTCCGCGATCACCACGCCGCCAGCCGCCAGCGCCGGTTCGATGACCTTGGCCACCAGATCCGCGCGTGCCGCCTGGAACAAAAAGGCCTCCGCCAGAGGTTCCGGTGGCGCCCCGTCGCGCGCCAAGAGCAGCGCGCGCACGGCTCCGCCAGGGCGGTGCCGCCGGGTTCACGTATGAGCGTGACAGCCCAGCCCGCAGGCGCAAGGCTTCCGCGAGCCGGGCCGCCTGGGTGGTTTTTCCCGACCCTTCGATGCCCTCGAAGGTCAGGAAGACGCCACGCGTCGTGCCGGGCACGGACCGCTTAGCGCGCCGCGCGCTTCTTCGCGGCCTTCTTCAGCCGCGAGCCGCTCGCCGAACGCGCGGCCTTCTTCGACGCGCCGGAGGCCGCGCGGGGTTTGCTGGCCTTCTTCGCCCCGCTCGCCTTCGCCTTCTTCGGCGCAGCCTTCTTCTTGGCGGCCGCCTTCTTGGCCTTCTTCGGCGCGGCGGCCGACGCCTTGCCGGCCTTCTGGCCGTACTGGGCGATGAAGTCCTCGACCATCTGGCGCGCTTCGACGTCGGTGTACTGGATCGGCGGCGACTTCTTGAAGTACGCGCACGGACCCCACTGTGCGCCGCTCAGGCCGTTGTCGAGCGCCAGCTTGGCGCAGCGCACCGCGTCGATGATGACGCCGGCGCTGTTCGGCGAGTCCCACACCTCGAGCTTCATTTCGATGTTCAGCGGCACGTCGCCGAAGGTGCGGCCTTCGAGACGGATGAACGCCCACTTGCGGTCGTCGAGCCATTCCACGTAGTCGCTCGGGCCGATGTGCACGTTCTTCGCGCCGAGGTCGTACTCGAGCTGCGAGGTGACGGCGTTGGTCTTCGAGATCTTCTTCGACTCGAGGCGCTCACGCTCCAGCATGTTGAGGAAGTCGGTGTTGCCGCCGACGTTGAGCTGGTAGGTGCGCTCGAGCTTGACGCCGCGCTCACGGTAGAGGCGCGTCATGACACGGTGCACGATCGTCGCGCCGACCTGCGACTTGATGTCGTCACCGATCACCGGCAGGCCCTTCGCCTCGAAACGCTTCTGCCAGTAGGCCTCGCGCGCGATGAACACCGGGATGGCGTTCACGAAGGCGCAGCCGGCCTCGAGGATCTGCTCGACATACCACTTGGTGGCTTCTTCCGACCCCACCGGCAGGTAGTTGATGACCACGTCGGTCTTGGTGTCGCGCAGCAGCTTCACGATGTCGGCGGTTTCGCCCGGCGCCTTCTCGATGACCTTCGAGAGGTACTTGCCGAGACCGTCGTGCAGCATCCCGCGCACGACCGGCACGCCGAGCTTCGGCACGCTGCAGAACTTGTAGGTGTTGTTCGGCTTGGTGAAGATCGCCTCGGAGAGGTCCTTGCCGACCTTGTTCTTGTCGATGTCGATCGCCGCGCTGAACTCGACGTCGCGGACGTGGTAGCCGCCCAAATTCACGTGCATGAGGCCCGGCACGAAATCGGTGTCCTTGGCGTTGCGGTAGTAGTGCACACCCTGCACGAGCGACGAGGCACAATTGCCCACGCCGATGATTGCCACCCGAACCTTCGACGACATTCTGTCTCCCTTCTTGCTTCGCCGGCGCCGAACCCCGGCACCGCTACACTGAGGATCGCGCGCCATCGCGCGCGGCCAATCCCCGCCGCACGTGCAGGATGCGCTGCAACGCGGTGATCTGCGTCCCTGCCGCCAGCACTCCCACGGCCCACGGCAACACCCGCGGCCCGCAGAGCGCGCCCACCGCGAGCACGATCACTCGTTCGGGACGCTCCATGACACCTACCGCGCAGTCTTGTCCGACACCCTCGGCCCGCGCCCGCGTGTAGGACACGGCGAACGAGCCGATCAGGGCGATCAAGGCGAGCGCACAGCCTACCTTGTCTCCCCGGCCGAATGCTGCATGCCACGCAATGCCACCGAGGACCGCGGCGTCGGCGTAGCGGTCGACGGTCGAGTCCAGAAAGGCCCCGAAGGGCCCGATCGTCCCCTGCCGGCGCGCCAGTGTGCCGTCGATGGCATCGCATAGTCCAGAGGCCAGCATGACGACGGCCGCCAGCCGCGGCCGGCCTTGCGCGAACAGCACTGCCGCGCCACACGACACCACCAGACCGAACAGCGTCACGCCGTTCGCCGTAATCCCGAGCTTGCCGAGCAGGTCGGCGAACGGCTCCATGGTGCGGCGGAAGGCGCCCTTAAGCGGTGTCTGCATCGTCGCCCTCCCGCTCCGCGTGGCGTGCCGCACGGCGTGCCGCGCGCTCCGCCTCCCGGCGCTCCTGTTTGCTCGCCCCGGCGATCACCAGGACGATCTCGCCGCGCGCCGGATCTGTCGCCTGCATCGCCGCCAGCTCGCCGAGACTGCCACGCCGCGCTTCTTCGTACAGCTTGGTCAGCTCGCGACACACTGCGGCCGGCCGGTCGCCCAGCACCTCACGCGCATCCGCGAGCAGCGCGGCGAGCCGGTGCGGCGACTCGTACAGCACCAGCGTCTCCGCCCGCTCGACGTACTCCGCGAGCAGAGCCCGGCGCGCTCCGCTCTTGCGTGGCGCGAAGCCGAGGAACGCGAAGCGATCGGTCGGCAGCGCGGCGATCGTGAGCGCCGCGATCGCCGCGCTCGGCCCGGGCACCGGGACGATCCGCGCCCCGCGCGCCGCCGCATCGCGCAGCAGCGGATACCCCGGATCCGAGATCGCCGGGCTCCCGGCGTCCGACACCAGCGCGATCGACGCGCCCTCCCCGAGCCGCGCGAGCAACGCCTCCAGCTTTCCTGGCCCGCTGTGGTCGTGGTAGCTGACCACTGGCGTGGCGAGACCGAAGTGCTGCAGGAGGCTGCGCGTGTGCCGCGTATCCTCGGCCGCGATCAGATCCGCGTCGCGGAGCACGCGCAGCGCGCGCGCCGTGATGTCCTCGAGATTGCCGATCGGGGTCGCGACCACGTAGAGCGTGCCCGCGGGGGCCGCGCTCACGCCGCTGCGCGCACGTCGAGAATGCCGCGCAGAACCGACAGCGCGTGGTCGACACCGGCATCATCGACGTCGAGATGGGTGACCAGACGCACCTGTGTCGCTCCGAACGCGACCAGGAGCACACCCGCGGCTGCGGCACGCTCCACGACCTGTGCCGGCGTCAGGCCGCTGGGCGCGACATCGGCGATGACGATATTGGTTTCCACGGCGGCCGGATCGAGCGACACGCCGCGCAGGTCGGCGAGCCCGCGCGCGAGACGCGCCGCGCGCGCGTGATCCTCCGGCAGACGCGTCACATGGTGATCCATCGCGTAGAGCACGGCCGCGGCCAGGATGCCGGCTTGCCGCATGCCGCCGCCCAGCATCTTGCGGCGGCGACGCGCGCGCCGCACGAACTCGGTATTCCCGGCGATCGCGGATCCGACCGGAGCCCCGAGGCCCTTCGAAAAGCAGAGCGAGACCGAGTTCGCCACGGCGGCATACTCGCCGAGCGAGTGGCCGGACGCGGCGCTCGCGTTCCACAGCCGGGCGCCGTCGAGGTGCACGCTCAGACCGAGATCCCGCGCCATCGACGCCACCGCGCGCATCTCTGCCAGTGGCAGCACCGTGCCGCCCGCCTTGTTGTGGGTGTTCTCGAGGCACAGGAGGCGGGGCTGCGGGAAGTGATCGTTGGCGGGTGCGACGGCTTCGCGGAGTTGCGACGCGGTCAGCAGTCCGCGCGTACCGCGCAGCGGACGGATCTGCACCCCGGCGAGCGCAGCGGGCGCTCCCGCCTCATAGACGTAGCAGTGCGCCTCTGCCTCGACGAAGATCTCATCCCCCGGTGTGGTGTGGCAGGCGATGCAGATCTGGTTGCCCATGGTGCCGGATGGCACGAACAGGGCGGCCTCCTTGCCGAGCAGGTACGCGACCCGATCCTCGAGGGCACGGATCGTGGGATCGTCTCCGAAGACGTCGTCCCCGACGTCTGCGGAGGCCATCGCCTGTCGCATACCCGGGGTCGGGCGCGTCACGGTGTCGGACCGCAGGTCGACCTGCGGTGAAGAGTGGGGCACGGCGCTACTCCGCGGGAGTGCCGCCGCCCTGGCCCTCTGCGCCCGCGTCGGCGCCCGCCGCGGGCGACACCAACGCCTTCAATTCTCGCGACACCTTGAAGACCGGCACCATGCGCGAGTCCACCGGCACCGATTCTCCCGTGCGGGGATTGCGCGCCATGCGCGGCTTGCGCTCCTTCAACTTGAATGTTCCGAAGCCGCGGATCTCGATGTGATGGCCCCCAGCCAGGGCACGGGACACCGCCTGGAGGAACTCGTCCACGGTGATCGCCACTTCCTTCTTGGAGAAGCCGGTGCGGCCCGCGATCTCGTCTACCAAGTCAGCCTTGGTCATGACCTTCCTCCCTCGACATCATCGCGCATGGAGCCGACACGGCGCCCCGGCGAACCGGGCGCGACGCATGAAACTCCAGGGGATCCATCCGTGTCGCGCTGTGCTGCGTACCTTCGACTAGAACAGGAAGACCGCTGCCGCCAGTACGGTGCTCCACTTGCTGGTGGCCACCGCCGACTGCGCGACGTGACGGGTATGCACGATCTTGTCGCTGATGCGGAAGACCTGCTTCTTCTCGTCCCACGCCGCGTTTTCGTCGAACTCGACACCCATCGTCGACGCCAGCATCGACGCGGCGAGGTCCTCGGCATAGTCGCCGGCCTGCTCGTCGGTCTGGCCGTATTCGTGGTGCTCGCTGAGATAGCCGTAGGCGTTCTTGTCGGCCGGCAGTGCGACGCCGATCGATGCGGCGATCAAGCGGTGCGGCTCGTTACAGCTGAGACGGCTCATGACCACGAAGGCGATCGACCCCGCGACCAACTCCTTCATTCCCTCGCGCTTGGAGATGATCTTGCAGCGCGGCGGGAAAATACTGGACGTGGTGACGAGATTGAGTTTCTCGATGCCCGCATCGCGCAGCGCCAACTCGAAGGACGCCAGTTGATCCTTGTGGACACCGACGCCGTTCGTGAGAAAGAGCCGCTTCGGGACGATGAGCATGCGCGTCCTCCGCCTGGTGTGCTTGGGGCGTGTAACTTGGCCCATCGCGCCCGGGATTTGGCGGTCTTGCGACCCGCCGGCGGCGCCAGAGGGCCGATCCCGGGTGCTGGGAACGCGGCATCCTACCGGCGCAACTTCTAGCTGTCAATGCGATTCCGCGCTTTTCCCGGATTCGCGGTCCCGCCTTACTTGCGTCCATCGCGGAGAAAATGGTAGACTTTTGACGGAGAGGAGTAGCGCTTGAGCGCGCGTGCTGCCTGATTCGACGAACTCTCCTTCGCCTCCATCACACATTGGGGGACAGACCCCTTCGCGGTGGTCATAGAGACGAATGATGGGCGGCGCTCCTCTCCCTCGTTTTCTCCCCTCCTCACACCCGCACAGGGACGCCGGCTGCAACTAGCGGCGCGCCAGGGCGACGGTCACCCGCACGTGCGGCGGGGTCGCCCGCATCACCTCGCTCACCAACACGCGGCTATCGCGCCGGAACGTCCGATCGTGGCCTTCCAACTCCACCGGCGCGACGTCGACCGCCTTGAGCGCCGCAATCAGCCGGCCCGGCCCTGCTACCGTCACGCTATCCGGCTCCACGAGAGGATCGCCCTGCAGCACGAATCCGGCGGGTGGACGGCCGGACAGCGCGACGCGCACCGGCACCTGTGCCCGCCCCAACGTATCGACGCTGACGAACACGCTGGGCGGATCCACGACGCGGGAGAGTCGCGCCTGGCTGTGCACGGGGAACACGACGCGGGCACCCGACGTGCTGACCGCATGCGCACCGGCCCCAAGACCGCGCCAATCGATTTCCATCTCGGGCGGCTCGACGCGCATCCGCAAATGATCCTTCCCAGTGCTCGCCACCTTCACGCGCACGTACGCAGGACGGATCTCCTCCACCGCGAGTCCCGGCGCAAGCCCCGTGATGCGCACAGGCGCAAGGTACTCCGCTTCATCCTGACGCTCGGTGTAGACGTGCGCGAAGAGAAGGATCGCCACCAGCAGCGAGGCGAGCTTGACGCGCCAGTTGGCGGTGAGCGAGCGCAGCATCAGTCGCCGTGGAACCGTGAAAAGTACGCCTGGATCGCGTCGGCCAGGCGATCGGCCAGGCTGGCTTGGAAATTCGGATCGCCGAGCAAGGCTTCCTCCCGCGGATTCGAAATGAACGCCGTTTCGACCAAGATCGACGGGACATCGACGGTCTTCAAGACGACGAAACCCGCCTGCTTCACCCCGCGCGTGGTGACGTCGGACGATGTCGCGAGTTGATCGAGCGCCGTCTCGGCGAGCACGCTACTGCGCTCCACGCTCGCGGTTTGCGCCAGGTCGAGGAGGATGGCGCCGACCTCGTCGCCCTGCGACGCCGCCAGCCCGCCGATCAGGTCGGCCTCGTTCTCGCGTTGTGCCGTGGCGCGCGCCAACTCGTCCGTCGCGCCGTGCGGCGAGAGGAAATAGACCTCGGTTCCCGTCGCCTGCCGGTTGAGCGACGCGTTGCAGTGCACGCTGACGAACAGGTCGGCCTTGGCGCGCCGCGCAATGCGCGTCCGCTCGCGCAGCGGGACGAAGTAGTCGCCCTTTCGCGTGAGCACGGCGCGGAATCCCGGCAGCGCGTTCAAGCGGGTCGCGAGCGACTCGGCCACCGCCAGCGTCACGCTCTTCTCGGGCGTCCCGTTCTTCCCGATGGCGCCGTAGTCTTCCCCGCCGTGGCCCGCATCGAGGGCGATGATGTGGGTGCGCTGCTCCTTGAGCGCGGTGATGACGCTGTCCTCCCGCGCCTCTTGCGCCGCCGAGATCGGTCGCAGCACGTCGAGCACGAACCGCGCGGGGCGTCCGGATTCGGAGTCGAGCGTGAGCACATTGAGCGCCAGCGGGCGCTCGAGTGTGATCCGGAGCTGCACGCCATCGTCGTTGGCCTCGACATGCACGGTGCGCACGGCGCCGTCTTGTACGGTGAGATCCCCAACGTTTGCCCCGCGCTGCATGCCCGGGAAGCGCAGCACGAGGGTGGTGCGCGAGGTGAGCGAATCGCACTCCACGTCGTCCGGGCGGCCGCCCGCGAGGTCGGCCACCAGCCGCGTGTGATCGGGTGCCGTGAAACACCGCACGTTCGCGAGTTGCGGCGCGCTGTGCCGCGGCGCCACCACGGCGCGCGATCCACGCGACCGCCGCTTGGCGGCGGCGGCGTCGCCCGGCAGCAGAACGCCCGCGCCCACCACACAGGCAAGCGCGAGCGTCAGCATCAGGTGTCGAGCCACTCGAAGTTCCATGTTCTGCGAGGCCCTCCGTGCCCTCGGCAGAAGGCCGCGGCGACGACGTCCGCCGCGCTGGCGCGGGCGCCCGCACGCGGCATCTCGTCGGCTAATCCTGCGGCACCTGGACGCCCAAGAACGTCGTCGTGGTCCCGCGCTTGATGAACAACACGATGGCCTTCTTCGACGCCTTGCCCGCCTTCACTGCCTGGCGGAACTCTGCCACCGACGAGACAGGCGTCGCATCGACCTTCTTGATGATGTCACCGGGGCGGAGTCCCGCTTCCGCCGCGGCTCCGTCCTGATCGACGTCTTGAACGTAGACCCCGCGCGACTCGCTGAGGTTCTTCGCCTGCACCAGCGCCGGCGTCAACGTGCTGACGCTGACGCCCATCCAGCTCACGGTGACGGTGGACGCCGAAGCGTCCGCGCTGTCCTCGCCATCCCCTTCGTCGCCACCGTTGGTTCGGGCGGCCACCTGCTCGTCGGGGAACTGCGTCAACGTCGCCGTCAGCGTCATCGGCTTCGCGTCGCGCAGGACGTCGAGCACCACGCGATCTCCCGGCTTGGAATCGGCGACCTGGAAGCGGAAGTTCGACACGTCGCGCACGCTGCGGCCGTTGAATTTGACGATGACGTCGCCTTCGTGCACGCCCGCCTTTTGCGCCGGCGTGTTGCTCTCGACCTGACCGACGATCACGCCTTTGGTGCTCTCCGGAAGGTTCATCCCGGCGATGAGTTCCGGCGAAAGTTCGTCTGGACGGATGCCGAGGTAACCGCGAATGACCTTCCCGGTGGCGATCAACTGTTCGCTGCGGTGCTTCGCCAGCTCGATCGGAATCGCGAAGCCGATGCCCTGGCCCGACGGATTGATCGCCGTGTTGATGCCGATGACTTCGCCGCGGATGTTGCAGAGCGGGCCGCCGGAGTTGCCGAAGTTGATCGCCGCGTCGGTCTGGATGAAGTCCTGGTACTGCGGCGTGCCGCCTTGGATGTCGAGGTTGGTGCGACCCTTCGCGCTCACGATACCGACGGTCACCGTCCCCTCGAGTCCGCCGGGATTCCCGACGGCGATCGCCCAGTCTCCCACCTTCACGTCATCCGCGCGGCCTTCCACGACGGTCGGCAAGTCGCTCGCTTCGATCTTCAGCACGCCGACGTCCGAGGTTGGGTCGGTCCCCACGACCTTGGCCTTGAATTCGCGGCCATCGTGGAGGCGCACCTTGATCTCGCTCGCATCGGAGATCACGTGGTTGTTGGTCAGGACGTAGCCATCCTTGCTGATGATGAATCCGGAGCCGGACGACGGCACCGTCATGCCCCTGTGCGGATCGGACTGCTGGCCCTGCGGTCCGCCGAATTGCTTGAAGAAGTCCCCGAACGGCGAGAAGTCGAACTGCGACCCGCGCGCCATCCCGCTGACCTTCTTCTTCACGTCGATGAACACCACCGCCGGCACGACTTTGTCGGCGACGCTGACGAACGGGCTTTGCGGAACCGGCGCGGCGGACTCGGCAGCCGTTTCGCGCGCGTGCAGCGGGTTCTGCAGGTTGAGGCTGGAGCTCAAGACGAGCCCGCATGCCAGTCCTATCCCGACGAGCAGAACCGACGCCACGACGATGGGCCAACGCCGGTCGTGCATCTTCTGAGTCATACGGATCTACCTCCTCCACGACGGATTCGCGCAGTGGGCATCACACCATCTTCGCCGCCCGCGCGCTAGCGGCAACGCGACATTGGATGACGAAACCGGAACTCGCGTTGTTCGCGAAAAAGTTCCGCTTCGGCGGGGGCAGCGGCAGGGTGGCACGGTTGCGCCTCGCGAGCGGCCCTTGCTAGAGTGGCCGCATGCCGCATTTCGCCCCGTTCCGACCGCCCGCGCCGGCCTAGCGTGCGCCCGATCTTCTTCGTCTCGGACGCGCACCTCCTGCCATGCGATGCGCCCGACAGCCCGAGAGTGCGCGACCTCCACGATTTTTTCGGCCACGTCTCCCGCGAGGGCGAGGCGCTGTACGTCCTGGGCGACTTGTTCGACTTCTGGTTCGAGTACCGGCACGCGGTGCTGCGCCCGTACCTGCCGACACTCCACGCGCTCGAGGCGGTCGTCGCGGCCGGAGTGCCCGTCACATTGATCCCCGGCAACCACGACTGGTGGGCGGGCGACGGTCTCGCGACATTCGGCATCCAGGTCGTGCACGGGCCGCTGCGCACCACGCTCCACGGGCGCTCTGCGGTGCTCGCGCACGGCGACGGGATCGCGGTTCGCGAGCCGTGGACGCACGCGTTTCGCACCGTTGTGCACAGTCGGGCGGCCGTTGCCGCATTTCGCCTGGTATCGCCCGACATCGGCGTGCCGTTCGCGCTCGGAATCTCGCGGGTGTCACGCCGGTTCAGCGGCACGCGACGTGTCGACGCCGACGCGGTGTACCGCCGGCTCACGCCGGCCTTGGGCCTCGATCGCGTCGATCTCTCGCTCGTCGGGCACTACCACCAACCCACGCACCTGCGCACACAGGGCCGTGAGTTTGCGATCATCGCGGACTTCCACACACGGCGCATCGTCGCGCGGCTCGACGCGGGGGTGCTGTCCCTCCATCGCTGGCGCGACGGGCGGAGCGAACCACTCAGCCTCTAGAGGCCGAGATTCAGTGTCAGCCGGTGCGTGCTTCCGAGATCCGTCGAGGACGGCAGGAAGGCGTAGTGGAACGCCATGCGACCCGACTCGACGCCACCGCCGAGTGAGAGGTCCTGCGAATCGTCTCCGCTCTTCCACCCAGCGGCCAGCACCAGCGCGCGGCGGAGGTGCACTTCGGCCCCGACATGCGCGTGCGTGTCGTCGCCCCGGCGGGATTCGATGTCGGCTGCGAGCAGCAGGCTGCCCTCCAAGGCCTTGACGGGCGTGCGGTAGCTGGCACCCACGCGGCCCGCGCGCGGGAGCGGAATCTCGATGCCATTCGTCGTGACAGCCGGGCCCAGATTCGTGACCGCGGCGCCGAGCATGAATCCCCCGCGCGGCGCGACCCACGTGGCACCGACATCCGCCGCCACGCCGCTGAAGCGCGCGTCGTCGATCTCCTCGACGATGGCCTTGCCGCCCACCCCAAGCGACACTCCGTGCCCGATCGCGCGTGCAGCCGCGAGTTGCACCGCAAGGTCGTAGTATCCGAAGTGCCCGCCCTCGGCGCCGTTGGGATCGCGAAGGACGAAATCGCCGCTGCCCGCATAGACACCGGTCACCATCGCGCCGATGGTGGCGAATCGCGTGCGCGTGGCGAGGGCTGCCGACTCGAGGCGGAAGTCCTGGAACCACTCGACATGGCTGAGGGACACGGCGCTGCCCGTCAACTGCGTCAGCGTCGCGGGGTTCCCCGCGAGGCTCGACGCCTGACCGCCGATCGTCGCCTGGACATCGCCCAAGGCGGCAGTGCGCGCAACCGGATCGAGACGAAGGAAGGCAAAACCCGGCGTCGCCGCTTCCCCGACTCCCACGAGCGCCGTACTCACAGACACGACAATTGCCGCCGCGCCGCCGATTCGCCACCACCGTGGCATGTGTTGCCCTCCTCGATCCGGCCTTCACGCACGCGCACCGCATGCAGGGTCGTAGCATAGGGGCGCGCGGAAACGAGGGTCAATCGCATTCCCCGTTCACGGGCGCTTACATGCGAGCGAGGGCATCCGCCGTAGCGAATGCCCCCGCCGCGCTTCGGACCTGAGCCGCTGCGTCGTCTACTTCTTCCGCGAGTCTGCGTCCTTGCCACGCGGGGGATCACTGCGCGGCGGATCACTGCGCGGCGGCGACGCTGGCGGGGGCGAAGAAGAACGGCTCGGCTCGGACACGCGCGGCGACGGCGGTTGCCGCTCCGGCGCATCCCATCCCTTGTTGCTTCCCCCACGAATCAGATTGTTGATCCACGAACGCCGCTCGGGTTGCGCCGGCTTCGCGGCCTCCGGGGATCGCTGCTCGGTCCCCCGGCTGCCTTCTTCGCGAGGCGCCCGGCGCCACACGTCCGTCTGTCCGCGATCCCGCGGCGCAGTCGGCTGGGTCTGGCCATCCTTCCACGTCGCGCCGCCACGATCGGCACCGCCACGCCCACTGCCGCTCCGGCTGCCACCCCAAAGATCCGGCGACTTCCGCCGCGCGTCCGAGTCCTTCTCGTATGCTGAGCCGCCCTCACCGCCGGTTCCGCCCAACGGTCCGTTCACGCGCGCCGGCCCGAAGTACTCGCGGATGCGGTGCCGTTCCTGCGACGACCAGTACCGCGGCAGTTCGCGATAGCGCGGTGGACACGAGTCCCTGCGGTAATACACGAAGAACGGATCGCAGGTCCGTCCGCGATAGCCCCAGGGGCGATACACCCAGCCGGCCGTGACCCGCACATCGAAGGTCGAGCAGGAACGCCCGTACGGATCCCAGCCGTACGGCGTGTGGACGTGACACTCGTTGCATAGGTAGCGCGGGTACGTCACGCGCTGATCGACGGCGAAGCTGACGAAGCCGCTCCCGCATTCGGCATCGTCGTCGAGGATCAATTGATTGAGGCGGTCGCACCACACGAACGGATCGCCCGTCACGTGGTACATCCAGGTGTCGTCGTCGTCAGCATCGTCGCCCCACCATTCGCCCGACCGGCGGAGGAGGCGGTAGTCCCACGGGAGCCGGGAGTACAGCGGCTCGCGACTGGCGACTACCTGGATGTACTCGACACCCCGCGGTCCATCGACCGTGTAGCGGTCGGCCCGGCCGCGCGGGAAGCGGTAGGTCTTCCCGGCGCGCAACGGCCGCTCTTCGAGGGGATCGGTCGGGTAGAGCAGGTGCGTCCGCCCGCGCGTGTCGATGTCGTAGATCGCGACGTAGGCCGAACGGTCGACACGCACGTAGAACTGTATGTCGTCCCCGGGCGAGTAGAGGGCGTCGGTCCCGCGATCGGTCCACACTTCGACGCCAACGGAGCGGGTCACGCGGACGTGTGGGTCGACTCGGACATCGCCCTTGTCGCTGACCGCGTGCGCCATCCCCGGAAGCAGGAGCGCCGCGAGGAGCAGAGCGGAGAGTCGCGATGCGCGTGTCATTGGATGTTCCTCCCGGTCGCCGGCTTCGCACCGAAGCGGGCGATCAGTTCGGGGTTTCCGTCGTCGAGCTGGTACGCCCAGTCGAAGGTCGCCTGGCCGGTCTGTGGGCTGCTCGATACCGCGTAGAGGGCAGCGAAGTGGTTGTCGACCGTCCAGATGATGTAGACGTGACCGGGGATGACCTCCGCCGCCCCGCTTGGCGACCATCCGCCGTCCGGTGCCCAGTCTGCCTTCGAGATCGGTGGCTGGCTCGTCGAGTAGCCGGCGTCTTGAATCTGCGCGTTCATGCCGGCCGGGATCACGAGCGCGAGAGACGAGCCCGCAGTTTCGAGGTAGACGTCGGCGCAGCTGCAGTCCCACGACGCGCGGCTCGCATGGCGGAAATCGAAGGCGCTCTTCGAGGGACTTGTGCCGTCGGCGGCGAACAGCGTCACCGTGCCCCCAGGCCGCGGGGTATCGCGGATCGCGTCGGACAGATCGCTTTCGTGGCCGGCGTCATCGTAGGCACTGACGCGGTAGTAGTACTTGTCGCCGTTGTTCACGTCGCGGTCCGTGAAGGCATTCAGCCCGACCGACGCGATGCGCACGAATCCGGTCGAGGCGTTCCCCGACCGGTACACCCGGTACCCTGCGAGGTCGCGCTCGTCGTTCGCATTCCAGTAAATGTCAACTTGGCGGTCACCGGTGACGGAGTACACGCCATCCGGCGCCGAAGGCGGGATGCCATCGACGTTGTCGATCGAGTCGCACCCGGCCATCGCGAGCGCCATCACGGCGGCCGCCACCCACACTCCCCATCGCACTCGCATCATGATTTCGTCCTTTCCTCGTCCGCGTATCGCGGAGTCATCCACTGTCTGGGCAATGGGCGAAGGAGCAGTGCGCGTGCCAGCGCGCGCGCCGGAACGCGGCGACGCGAGACGATTGTAACGAATTGACATTAATACTCTTAGCAGATCATGGGCAACGCGATGCGCGAGAGACCTCGAGTCCATGTGCCAGGGCTGTCACAGGATGTGTCGCGGCGAGGTGACGCTTGGCGGGCCGAAGGAGGCAAAAAAAGAGCGGGCACCGGTGTCTCCTCGGAGCGTCACGTTCCCTGCCGTAGAAGGTGACGCCACCCGGTGCCCGCTGGGTCAGGACGGTTCGATTGCCAACACGCATCCTGACACTTACGCCTTTTGAGGTGAGATCCTCGGATTACCCGCCGTCCGGGCCGGTCGTACGGTCGAGACCATCGTCGGGGCATTTTTTGGCCGGACGCCCCCACCGATCTCTCCCGCACAACCGACCCAGTCGGACGGGTTGTGGAGATCCCCCTCTCCGGGACTTAAGCATGGGCAACGTGCGTGCCAGTTCGGCCACGCAATTTCAGAATGCAGCCAAGTAATTCATTGACAACAACATACGCGGCTGCAGCCAAGGCAGAGGTTTTGTCGGGACAGCGCGGTCGGCGCCGAAACTATAAACAATCTTGCCACCGTATGGCCGGCCTTCCGCAACACTCTCAAAGCAAACAAGTTGCGGCTATAAAACAAATTGATAGGCGGTCGAAAAGAGATTAACAGGCCTGCGGCGATAGGCCAAACGTGCGGATCTTCGAAAGCAGGCACGGGTAGCTGATCTGCAGTTGGCGTGCCGCTTCGGAACGATTCCACCCACACGCACGAAGCGTTTCGGCGATCACACGACGCTCCACGCTCTCGACGTGATCCCGGAGGGCACCGGAACGCACCGCCTCCCCGGCCACATCGCCCAAAATCTGAGGAGGCAGCAGATCGAGGTCGATGACCGCTCCCGGCTCGGCCAGCACCACCATACGCCGCACCGCCTTCTCGAGCTCACGTACGTTTCCGGGCCAGTCATAGCTGACGAGGCGGGAGAGCACGGCATCGCTGAATCCACGGATCTCCTTATCGATGGAGCCGCGGAAGCGGTCGAGGAAGTGGTGCGCCAGCAGCGGCACGTCGTCCCGGCGCTCCCGCAGGGCGGGCAGCGCGATGACGATGTCGTTCAACCGATAGTACAGGTCCTCGAGGAAGCGCCGCTCCCTGATCGCCGCGCCGATTTGCGCATTGGTCGCGGTAATGACGCGCGTGTCCACTGGCCGCCAGCGGTTCGACCCGACGGGCCGCACCTGCGCCATCTCGAGCACATGCAGCAGCTTGCCCTGCGTGCCAAGGCTCGTCTTGTCGATCTCGTCGAGGAACAGCGTGCCGTCGCTCGCCTCCTCGAAGAGACCCTTCTTGTCGCGAATGGCCCCCGTGAAGGCACCGCGCTCGTGGCCGAACAACTCGGACTCGAGCAGCGACTCGGGCAACGCGGCGCAGTTGAGTTGGATGAACTCGCGGGCACTGCGGCGGCTGCTGTCGTGGATGCAGCGGGCGATCAGGCCCTTGCCAGAGCCGGTTTCGCCCTGGATCAGCACACGCTCCGGGCTGGCACCAACCTTTTCGACCTGGCGCAGGACGTCGAGCATCTTGGCGTTCTGCGTGATGACAGCCTCGAACGAACGCGTGTCGTTCAGGCGCGCGCGCAGGTGCGCGTAGTCGCGCTCGAGCGAGGCGCGCTCCGCTTCCAGCACGGCGACGGTGGCAAGGCTGGCGAGCACGCTGGTCGCGGTCACATCGCCCTGCAGGAACGGGCCGTGGCCCGATCCTTCGATGCGGTCGACGTACAGCCAGCCTGCGGCGGGCGCCGACAGGCCCAGCGGACACTGGATGAACGAGCGCACCCCACGGAACGCCGACTTGTCGACCAGTCGCGGATCCGCGGCGACGCTGGTACTCACGACAGTGCGATCGCCTTCGAGGAGGCCGGCGGCTTCGAACGCGGCGAAGCTGTGCTCGGCCTGATCGCGGCGGAGGCCGATGTGCGCGAAGATGCGAGCCCCGCCCTCTCCGCGGCGCGCGACGAAGACACGGTCGGCACCGATGGTCTCGGCGAGCAGCCGCAGCACTTGGTTGAGCGCCTCGGCAGGATTGCTGGCGCCGCGCATGAGCGCGTGCACGTGCTCGAGGAGGCGGCCCGACGCCGGGAGCGCACTGGAAGCACCTTCGGCGCGCGATTCGGCGGCGGTTCGCACCTCCGACACCCGCCGCGTCAAGGAGACACGCACCTCGTCGGGGACGGCAGCCAGTGTGGGCGCCAGCGAATCGAGGTGGTGGAAGGCGGCATCGAGGCGCGACCGCTGCAGTTCGACTTCGGCGAGCCCGACGCTTGCCAGCGTGCTCATCGCCGCGTCCTCGGTCTCGGCTGCCAGCGCTTCGGCACGACGCAGCCATCCGCGCGCCTGCTCGACGCGCCCCGAATCGGGCGAGCCGGCCAGCGCCGCGTGCGCGAACTCGACGTAACTGCGGGTGAGCTCCCACCGCTCGCCGATCGACTCGAACGTGCTGAGCGCGACTTCGAAATGCGAGAGCGCCTCGGGCCAGTGACCCGTGCGCGCGGCGAGCGCGCCGAGCACGCGCTCGGCCGCCGCCTCTTCGAGCCGATCAGCGTGCACGCGCGACAGCGAGAGCGCAGCGAGCGCCGCGTTTCGCGCGGTGTCGAGATCTCCGGTGGCGAGGGCGACGTCGGCAAGCCGGCGCTCGAGTTCGAGTACGATGTCGCCATCGCCCGCCAGCGCACGTGCTCTCTCGCGCGCGTCGAGATAGAGCGCCCGTGCCGCACCGTAGTCGCCACGTGCGCATTCGATGTCGGCGCGGAATTCGAGGGCGAGGACTGCCTCGCGGGCAAGTTGCGCGGACGCCGCCAACAGGTCGGCGCGGTCGAGCGCCGCGAGACCGCGGGCGAACTCGTAGCGCCGCCGCGCCAGCATCGCCTCGGCGAGCAGACCTCTCACTTGCTGCGGGGTGTTGCCGGTTTGCTCGGCCAAGCGGCGACCACGCGAGAGCGTCGCTTCCGCCTGCGCCCACTGCGCGAGGAAGATGTGCGGGATGACGAGGTTCAGGCAATTACCCGCAAGCTGGGCGACGTTGCCCGCCTCTTCGTTCAGCCGCGCGGCCTTTTGGTAGTAGCCGATCGCTTCGCGGAAGGCGCCTTCGGTGCGGAGAATGTTGGCGACGTTGTTGAGCATACGCGCCACACCCGGCTCGTCGCCGACGCGGCGGAAGTTGGCGAGCGCGCTCTCGTAGCACTCGCGGGCGCGTTCGAGACGGCCTTCACGCTGCTCGATCGCGCCGAGACTGCTTTCGACGCGCGCGAGTTCGGCGTGTTCGTTCGTCGCGCGCAAGATCGCGAGGGCGGTGGTGGCGAGACGCCGGGCGCGAAGGTAGCGACCGCGCAGCGTGTCGAGGGTGGCGGATCGGCCGAACACGACGGCACGTTCGACACGGCAGGACGCACCGCCGCCGAAGAGCAGCCGGCGTGCGTGGGACAATGCCTCCGCGGCCCCCCCAAGATCGCCCCGCCGCTCGTGGCACGCGGCGATCTTGCGGAGGACGCGCGAGACATCCAGGGGCTGCGCCTCGTTCGGCTCCAGGCGCAGTTCGGTGAGCGCTTGCGCAAAGTACTCCATCGCCAAGACGAGGTTCTCGGACGCCGCGTGGACGTCTCCGAGCGCCTCGAGGCGCTGGGCTTCGGCAAGGTGTCCCATCGCGCCCTCGGAGGGCTGACGAGACTCATGTGCGAATTTCCGGCCAATCATTCGCGTGTGCTTCCGCTCACTCGACAGAGGGGGATCCCGCGTGGTGGACGCCACGCGGGGGTGTCTGCTTAGTGCTGAATCGTGTACCGGAGCTGCAGCTGCCAGACGCGGATCATCAAGTCCAGGAGCCTCGGCGAAGTGACCGAAGTCGAGGACACGATGGGCCCGCCCTTCTTCTGCCCGGCCGCCGGCGCGTTGTACTTCTTCGCCAGGGGATCCGTGGGCGGAGGCGGAAGCCGCGTTTGGATCTCGTCCGGGACGCCCTGGAAACCACCACCGGTGGGATCCGGGTCCGCGAACGACACCGCTGCGCAACCGAGAGAAAGCAGCGCGGCAAGACAAGTCACCCGAACCAGTGAGCGCGTGTACGAGCGCTTCATCTAAGTCACTCCTACTCTTCAACCACTTCGCCCACCCTGCACCGGGAGCACGGCGCGGAGCGCACGAGCGGTTTGGTTGCTTGGACGGCGGGACCGGCCACAGTCCTTCCGTCATCCCTGATCTGTTGGGGGACTCTACCAGCACACAGGATCATATGCCCCTTTGGAGGGACCGTCAATGCGGATTAGGCGGGGGGGCGCGCCAGCAAATCGTAGAGGATGCCGTACCGCAGGCCGCGCGTGGAGGCTGTCAGGTCGCGCACCCCGAGACGGTCGAGGACCGCCAGCAGAATGGTCGAGCCGGCCAAGATGATGTCTGCCCGACCGGTGTTCACGCCGGGAATCGCCTCACGGTCTCCCACTGGAATCGTCCACAGCGCCGCGGCGATTTCGTGCATGCGCGCGACCGGAATGACCTCGCCCTCGATCGCAGCCGGATCGTAACGCACGAGGCCCTTGTGGATGGCGGCGAGCGCGGTCACCGTGCCGCCGACACCGTAGGCGGTGAGGCCGGGCGCGGGTTCGAACCCCGCGAGATGGGTGGCGAGCGCCGCCGCGATGTGGTCGCGTAGCGCCTGGTGTTGCGCGTCGGTCGGCGGATCGCTGGTGAGGAACTGCTCGGTCATGCTCACGGCGCCGAGTTGGAACGAACGCACATACCACTCTTCGCCGACGCGCGAGATGACCTCGGTGCTCCCGCCGCCGATGTCGATGACGGCGCACGGCCCGGGCCTCCCGCCCGCCACGGCGGAGAACACCATCCGGGCCTCTTCCTCACCGCTGAGGATACGCACCTCGTACCCGACGGCATCCCCGATCGCCTGGGCGACTGCTCCCCCGTTGCGCGCTTCGCGGAAGGCGCTAGTGCCGGTGATGACGATGTCTTGGGCACCGCCGTATTCGGCCTCTTCGACGAAGTTGCGCACGGCTTCGATGGTACGGTCGCGCGCCTCATCACTGATCGCGCCGGAACTGACCATTCCCTGTCCGAGCCGTGTGATGGTGCCCTGCCGCAACCGGGTGCGCAGCGTGCCGCCGGGCCCGACCTCGGCGAGCAAGACGCGCACCGAGTTGGTCCCGATGTCCACGGAGGCGACGCGACGAGGGCGGCTAGTCGACAAAGAGCACTCCCGCACTGGGCACGGCCGCCGGCGATTCGGCAACCACGGCGCGTGGCGCGAGCGGCGTGGTGAAGGACAGTGGCAGCGTGGCGCTCCACAGGCGGACCGTCTGCACGGCGAGCGGATCGAGGCGGTAGTACACGCGTTGCCCGCGCCGCTCGTCACGCAGCCAGCCGGCCTCTCGCAGAATGCGCAGATGCCGCGAGACGAGCGGCTGCGGAATGCCGAGCGCGGAGACCAACGTGCCGACGGACGCTTCGCCGAGGCTGAGGCGGTCGAGCAACGCGAGACGCGCGGCATCACCGGCCGCGCGGAGGAGGCGGAGGCGCGGATCCAGCAGTTCGGGTTCGTGTGCCACATCCATGGGACACCCCCTACGGAACGCGCGGGACGGCGCACGGCTGCCCTTCGTGGGCGATCGCGATCGGACCGCGAAACCGTAAGTGCCACAGAGCTTTATTGACACCGGCCCGGGGCGGACCGTAGCATAGCCGCCAATCGCTGTAAACGTGGATCGCGTCGACGTTTGGCGAGATTTCGCAACCTCCTTCGCCGCGATCCCCGCCGCGCGGCACCGCCGCATCCGCCTCGAGGTTTCGCCCGATGCCCGACATGCCCGACGTCGCCGCGCCGCGTCTGCACGGTCTGGCTGGCTTGGCGGCCGCCGAGATCGCAGAGCGTATGCGCGACGCCGGACTGCCCGCCTACCGCGGTCGCCAACTCGCCACGTGGATGTACCAGCGCGGCGTCGTCGACGTCGCCGCCATGACCGACCTGCCGAAGGGCCTCCGCGCCACCCTCGCCGGCGCTTGCGATCTCCCCTCCATCGCCCAGACGCAGTCATCGCACGACGAAGGCACCGCGAAATTCGTGCTCGCGTTGCAGGACGGCCGGACCATCGAGACGGTGCGAATCGGCATGGGGTCGCACTCGACGATTTGTGTTTCGTCGCAGGCCGGCTGCGCGTTCGCCTGCGCGTTCTGCGCCACCGGCCGTCTCGGCATGCAGCGCAATCTCGAGGCTCGCGAGATCGTCGCGCAGATGATGGTGGTGCGCGCCGCCAGCGGCTGGGAGTCGATGGACGGCGTGAACGTCGTCTTCATGGGCATGGGCGAACCGCTCGCGAACTACGCCAACCTGCTCGCGGCGATCCGCACCATGCACGCGGCGGATGGGCTCGGGCTCAGCGCCCGCCGCATGACGGTGTCGACGGTGGGGCTGGTGCCGATGATCCGCAAACTCGCCACCGAAGGGTTGCCGCTCCAACTGGCGCTGTCGCTGCACGCGACCACCGATGCGCTGCGCGATCGCCTGGTGCCGGCGAACCGCAAGTGGAAGCTCGCCGAGGTGGTGCCGGCGGTGCGTAACTACGCCGAGGCGGTGTCGCGCCGCGCGACACTCGAGTACGTGCTGCTCGCCGGCGTCAACGACCGCCCCGAGGACGCGACGCGCCTTGGCGAGATCGCGCGCTCGATTCCGGCGAAAGTGAATCTCCTGCTCTACAACGAATCGGCAGGGCCGGAGTTCACCCGGCCGACCCAGCGTGCGGCCGAGGAGTTCCAGGACCGCGTGGCCCGGCGAGCGCCGGCGGTCACGATCCGGCGCAGCCGCGGCCGCGATATCTTGGCGGCGTGCGGACAACTCGGCGGCAAGGCGGCGCAGCCGGTGAGCGTGGCGCCGCCGGCGCCGGCGTAGGTCGCCCGCATGTCCGCGCGGCGTTCGCCGTTCCGGCTCCCGGCGCGCCTGAGTTTTCGCACCACGCTCACACTGCTCTTCCTGCTGCTGTCCGTGCCGTCGGTCACCGTGGTGGGCGTGATGGCGACGCGGCAATTGTCGCGGACCCTCGATCTGCTCAACGCCCCCGGCGTGCAACGCGCGCTGGATTCGGCCCTCGACGTCAGCAAGGCGTTGCTCGCTCGCTGGGGCGATGAAGCCGCGCGCGTCGCCGAGTCGTTGAGCGCCGAACCCGCGCTGCTGGCCGAGCCAGACCGCGCGCAGGACGCGCTGACCGCCTGGGGCCGCGCCACGCCGGTGGACTTCGCAGCCGTGTATCGCCCCGGCCGCGACGGCCGGCTGCGCGTCGTGGCGCAGGTGGTGACCGCGCAAGGCGCCGGGAATGGCGTCAAGTCGCCACCGCCGATCGGCGAAGAGGAGATCTTCCAAGCGCTTCACGCCGACGGGATCGCGACGCACGGCGGCGGCACCGTGGCGGCGGTGCGGCGGCTCGGCAGCCCGGCTCACACACCGCCCGACGGCGTTCTGGTCGTCGGCGTGTCGCTCGCCGACGGCACGTTCGCGCGCGTGCAGGACGTCGCGCAGGGCACGTCGTACTATCGGTGGCTCGGCCTTTACCGCGAGGCGTCGCGACGCGCGATTCTGCTCACCACCGGCGTGGTCGGTCTGGCGTTGCTGGTGCTCGTGCTGGTGGCATCGTTCTGGCTGGCGCGCGTGGTGGCGCGTCCGGTGGCGGAGATGGCGGAAGCCATGCAACGCATCGCCGCCGGCGAGCCGCACGTGCGCGTGGCGCCGGCCGGTGCGCACGAACTCGCGCGGCTTGCGGAATCGCTCAACGCGATGGCCGCCGAACTCGATGCGCAGCGCGAGGCGATCTCGCGCGCCGATCGCCTCGCGGCCGCGCGTGCGGCCGCCGAGGTCGCGGCACACGAGATCGGCAATGCAGTGCTGCCGCTCCCCTTCGCGGCGCGGCGATTGACCAAGATGCTCGAAGCGCGGGGCGAGGCCGACCCGGCGGTCGCGCGGAGCGTCGAATCGATCACGCACGCCGTCGACAGCCTGCAGGAATTGACGAAGCGGTTCGCGGCCTTCGCCTCGACGGAAACGACGGTGATGGCGGCATGCGCGGTGAACGAGGTGGCATCGCTGGTGACCGAGATGTACGCGACCACCGGCGACGTGCGGATGCACCTAGACGCCGATGCCGGCATGGTGCACGCGGATCGCGGCCTCCTCACGCGCGCGGTGACGAACTTGGTGAAGAATGCGCTCGAAGCGGCGGGGCCGGGCGGTCGTGTCGACATCACGACCGCGCGGCGCCAGGACGAGACGCGCGGCGCGGTGGTGGACATCGAGGTCACCGACTCGGGGCCGGGCATTCCGCCCGAGCGCTTGGCCAGCATCTTCCAACCGTACACCTCGTACAAATCGCCGCGCGGCACCGGGCTCGGCCTGGCGATCACCGCCGACATCGCGGCGCGGCACGGCGGCCGCTTGATCGCCGAGAATCGCGCGGCCGGCGGCGCGCGGTTCGTGCTCACGCTGCCGGTGGACGGCCCGCCGGCGGCCGCGGACAAGGGAGGGAACGCATCGTGACCGGACGACCCGGACGCGGACGCGTGTTGTACGTCGAAGACAGCGCACGGGCGCGCGACGAAATCGCCGCGTACCTACGCGATGAAGGGTTCGACGTGCACGAAGCGGACAGCGCGGAGGCGGCACTCGACCTGGCGACGGAGGTGGCGGCCGATGTCGCGCTCGTCGACCTCGGATTGCCGCGCATGGACGGCATCGGCCTGATCCGGCGGCTGCGCGTCGGCACCGGCCGTATCTCGCCGGAGGTACCGGTGATCGTCCTCACCGGTGTCGGCACTATCGAGCGTGCCTTCGAGGCAGGGCAATTGCGCGTCGCCGCGTTCCTGCAGAAACCGATCGGCGATCCCGACGAATTGGTCGCGCTGCTCGACGACGCGATCGAACAAGGGCGCCGCGAGGAAGCGGCACGCGGCGTGCCGGCGCGCGAGGGCGACCGCGGCGCGGCTCCACGACGCGCCCCGACGGCGACACCGTCGGTCGACGGCGTGCGCATGGTCGGCGACAGCGCTGCCTTGACGCAGATTCGCGCCGCCGTGGAACGCGTCGCGCCCACCAACGCGCGCGTGCTGATCACCGGTGAGAGTGGCACCGGCAAGGAATTGGTGGCGCGCGCGGTGCACGACGGCTCACCGCGGCGCGGCGGTCCGTTCGTCGAAGTGAATTGCGCGGCGATCCCGCGCGAGTTGGTGGAGAGCGAGTTGTTCGGCCACGAGAAGGGCGCCTTCACGGGCGCATCCGGCGCGAAGGCCGGCCGCCTCGAACTCGCGCACGAGGGCACGCTGTTCCTCGACGAGGTCGGAGACATGTCGCTGGCCGCGCAGGCGACATTGTTGCGCACCATCGAGACTGGACGCCTGCAGCGCGTCGGCGGGACGCGGCAGATCGAGGTCGACGTGCGCATCGTCGCCGCCACCAACAAGCAGCTCGAGGAGGAAGTGCGCGAGGGGCGCTTCCGCGAAGACCTCTACTATCGCCTCAACGTCGTGCGCATCCATCTGCCGCCGCTGCGCGAGCGACGCGAAGACGTGCCGGCGCTCGCCGCCTACTTCCTCGCGCGCTCGGCCGCCGACTACGGCCGGCCGGCGCTCACGCTCGCGGACGATGCGGTGCAGGCACTCCGCCGGCACGAGTGGCCGGGCAACATTCGCGAACTGAAGAACGTGGTCGATCGTCTCGCGATCTTCGCCGAGTCCGACACCATCGGGGAGCGCGACGTCGCGTCGGCAGTGCAGGCGACGCATCGGGACGCCCCGGAACCGCTCGTCGAGGATGATGGCGGCGAACTGCGCGGCGAAGTGCGGCGGCGCGAAATGGCGGTGATCGTGGAGGCGCTCGGGCGCTGCAATTGGAATGTCAGCGAGGCGGCACGGCAACTCGGCATCGCACGCGCCAGTTTGCACCGCAAGATCAAGGAGTATGGATTGGAGCGCGAGCCCCATGCGCCGTAGCGCGGCCGCGGCCTTGCTCGCGTGCTGCGTCGCGGTGCGCGTCACACTCGCGGCGCCGTCCGCGGACACGCTTCCGCGCACCGGTACGGTGGAGGATTCGGCGGCCGTGCACATCTACTTGCCGCACGACCGCGCCGCCGGCGCCGATTCGACACGCGCACGGCGCGCGGTGATCGGGCTGCAGCCGTGGTATTCGCGGGTCGACGGCGCGCGCGTCTCGCTGATCGCCACCCATCCGTTTCCGCGCGCGCCGGTCACCGGATCGTTGGCACTCGCC
>JBGATO010000125.1:0-8335 GCA_044229145.1 Candidatus Eiseniibacteriota bacterium
GTCCGGCGCGAAGTCGTCGCGGTGGATGCCGAGGGTGACGCCGTTCGCCAGCTTGAACTCCGCCCAGCCGGCCTCCGGGATGATGTCGCCGGTGGGCAGGCCCATGGTGTCGCGGTAGAAGGCGACGCACTTGTCGAAGTCGTTCACGTGAAGACTGAGCAGCGGAATGGTGTCGAACATGGGGGCAGCCATGGAATCCTCCGAAGGAGATGGCCGGCCCACGCCGGGACCGGCATGACGAAAGCGGAGGCCCGCCAGCTTGGCGAGCCTCCGCTCATACTGCACATGAGTGCATCGTTTGTCTAGAGCCCGCCGTCGATCAGCCCGAATTCGTTGCCGTCCGGGTCCGCGAAGTAGGCGACGGTGCCGTACGAGTGTCGCGTCACCTCGCCGGTGATCTTCACGCCGCGCTTGCGCAGCTGGGTGACGACCTTCTTGATGCCCTCGACCGGGAAGTAGAGCCCCGTGGCGCCGCCGGAGCGCCGGCCGCCGGCGCCGCAGTCGGACTCCAGGTGCACACCGAGCAACACCCCGCCCTTCAGTGGAAACTCCGCCCAATTCGGCCAGATCTGCGCCGCGCGCAGGCCGAGCGCATCGCGGTAGAACGCCACCGCGCGCTCCATGTTCGTGACGTGGATCGAGGTCACCTCGAGGCGGTCGAATAGCGCGGCAGGACGCTTGGGCGCCGGCCGCAGCGCGTGCGGCACCGGCTTCTTGACGATCGCCGCCTTCTTGGAGGCGCCTGCCGCGCCCGGCTTGCGGGGGGCGGGCGAGGCGGCGGTGGAGCGGGACGATTTCGCGGCGGATGTCGCAGGCCGCGTCGCGCGCGTCGAGGACGTCGAGGAGCTGCGGCGGGTCACGGTCGAGGCGCGGCGGGCGCGGGATGCGGCCATTCTGGTCCTCCAGGAAGAAACGGCCCGGCGTCCTGGCGGCGTGATCTCGGGTGGCCGCGCGGGAGCCGGGCGATGTAAGGAGGGCGCAGTATTGGGATGCGGCCGGGTGGTGTCAACGACCGGATGCAGGGCCGCCGTGCCGCACGCGATCGACGAACGCGGTGCCGGAACGCACCTCATAGCCGGGCGCGTCGAGCGCGCGGCCCGCCGGCTCGGCCCGGCCGCCGAGGTGCTCGCGGAGGAACGCCTCGGCGATCGCCCAGAACGATTCCCAATTGGCCGGCTGCGCGTAGTCGTGCCCTTCATCGGGATAGACGAGGTAGAGCGGCGCGCGGCCGAACTCCTCGAGCGCCGCCGCCATCGAATCGCTCTCGGCGATCGGCACGATCGAGTCGAGCGCGCCGTGCGTGAGCAGCAGCGGCTTGGTGAGCGTCGCCGCGGCGCGCAGCGGCGAGGCCTCGCGCAACAGGCGGCGCCCCGCGATCGAATGCACGCTGCCGACCCGCCGCCGCCACACCTCGTTGTCGAAGTTGGGCAGCGCGCAGTGCATCTCGAGGTCGCTGACGCCGTACATCGCGATGCCGCACGCGTAGCGGTCGCCATGCCAGGCGAGCCCGCCGAGCGTCGCGTAGCCGCCGTACGACCAGCCCCACACGCCGATGCGTCCACGCGCCGCGATGCCACGCCGCACCGCGGCGTCCGCGATGTCGAGCAAGTCGTCCTGCATGCCGGTCTTCCACTGTCCGTTCGACGCGTCCACGAAGGCGCGGCCGAAACCGAGCGCGCCGCGGAACTCGCACGCGATGACGGCGTAGCCGCGGTTCGCCAGCAATTGCAGATGGCGGTTGGTCAGCCAGAGATTGAGCGTCAGGCCGACCCACGGGCCGCCGTGGACGTAGAGCAGCGTCGGCAGCGGGCGCGACGGCACGCCGTCGCCGTCGGGATCGCTGCCCGGCGGCAAGAAGAGCGAACAGGCGAGTGACAGGCCATCGCGCGCCGGCACGATGAGCGGGGTGCGGCGTGCCAGCCGCGTGCCGTCGAGCGCCGGGACATCGGAGAGCAATGGCGTCAGCGTGCGCGTCGCGGTGCGGTAGAGCAGGTAGCGCATCGGGCCGCCGCCGAAGGTCCGCACGCACCACACGCCGCCGTCCACGCTGCGCCCGACGACGCCGATGTCGCAGCCGGCGCGGCGCTCGATGTCCTCGACCACGCGCTGCACCGCGGGGTCGAAGAACTGCCGCCGCGTGGTGCCTTCGAGATAGCTCACCGCCTGCGGGCGGCCGGTGCGCGGGTCGACGATGGCGCCGCCGTAGAGCACATCGCAACGCGGATTGCCGTAGACGACGCGCCACTGGCCGCGCATCACCCGCATCGCGCGGAGCCGCGCGGTGTCGCTGCCTTCGCGATCGACGAAGAACAGTTCGCTGCCGTCGGTGGCCATCGAGACGACGCCTTCGGCGCCGCCGACCTCGGTGTACTCGTCGGCGGCGTAGTCGCCGATGACGTTCCACTCGCCGGCACCGTCGAGCGCCAGCAGCACGTGGGCGCCATGCGCATTCGGCTTGGTGCCGGCGCGCACGTGGAAGTCGCCGTCGAGGTACACCTGCTGGAATTCGGCGAGCGGCTCCTCGAGCGACACCTCGCCGCTGGTCACGTCGAGCAGGAAGACGCCGGCGGCGTGCGAGTCGCATGCCGCGACGAGCAGCGGCGCGATCTGCGGATGGGTGAGCGACGGCGTCAGCAGCGTCACGCTGCCGCAGCGCGAGAACGACAGGTCGCGCGGCACGCTGTCGCCCGCGGCGACGTGCCACACACGCGTGCCGGTGGAGTCCGGCACCAGTGCGAGCAGCGAGTTGTCGTAGAGCCATTCGTACGCGGCCGGCGGCGCGGCGAAGTGGACGCGGCGCGGCACGCGAGACGGCGTGGCGGTGTCGAGCAGCGCGAGATCGCTGCTCCGTGGCGGATGGAACGAGAACGTCCGCCCATCCGGGCTCAGCTTGGCGTTCTCGACCGTCGACGCGGCGAAGAAGGCGGCGCGCGGGATCAGCGGTGCGGCGGCGGGGCGCGCCGCGCGGCGCGGCGCGGCGGCGGCGGAGAGCGCGCCGGCAACGAGCACGCAAGCCGCGAGGGCGAGGGCACGACGGATCATGCGGTGGAGGTCCATCCCGAGGGCTCGAGGCGAGGAAGCGGTGCGAACCGTCGATGGTGCGGGCTGGCGCGTGGGGCGTCAAGCCGCGTGGCCCCGCGCTCGCCTTGACCGCAACGCGCGGCGGGGGCTACGGTTCGCGTTCGCAGGTTCCTGCCCCCGTCGTTGCCGAAAGGAAGTCGGTCATGTCTGAGTCCGTCGTCGCCGCGCCGCACATCGCCCCGCCGGCCGGTCCCGTGTTGCGCGCCGAGCGCATCGTGCGCTCCGACCTCGCCACCGTGTGGAAGGCGCTCACCGATCCCGAGGACACCGCGTTCTGGTTCGCCGAGGTGCGCTGTGAGTTGCGCGCCGGTGCGCCGCTGTGCGTCTCGTGGGACGACGGCGACTGCGTCTACGGCGAAGTCGTCGCGTGCGAGCCGGAATCGGTGTTCGCCTACACGTGGTCGTGGCAAGGCATCGGCAATGTCTCGCTGGTGACGTGGCGCGTGACGCAGGTCGACGACGGCATCGCGGTGACGCTCACCCACCAGCTGGCCGACGCGTTCGATCGCGACGAATACGCCGCCGGCTGGCGGCACTTCCTGCAGCGTCTCGCCGATCTCTGCGAAGGCGAAGCGGTGCCGCAACGCAAGATGAACGAGGCGCCGGGCGCGGTGGAGATGGCGATCGACCTGCCGGCGCCGACGGCGCGCGTGTGGGACGCGCTCGTCGACGAGACGCAGATCGGGCACTGGTTCACCCGCGCGCATTTGGTGCCGGCGCTCGGCGGCGCGGTGGCGTTCTTCGCGCCGCGCACCGGGCGGGTGCTGGATCGCGGCACCGTCACGGCGTTCGAGCCTGGCGCGCACCTCGCCTTCACCTGGACGGAGCCGGGCTGGCCGGCCGACACGTCGGTGGACTGGACGCTCACTCCGATTCCCGGCGGGACGCGCCTCGCGGTCCGGCACGGCGGCTGGAATCACCTGCCGCTCGCGTTGGCGCGCGGCGATCGCCCCGGCAAGACGGCGTGGCGCACCGCGCTCGCCGACCTGCGCGCCGCGCTCGCCGACGACGGCAAGGTGCCGAGCGACGGCTTCCGGCTCACGCGCGTCCTGCAAGGCGGGCCGGAATCCGCGTGGCGCTTGCTCACCCACACCGCCGCGGTGCGCCAGTGGGTCGGCATGCCGGACGAGGACGTCGCCACCGTCGCGTACGAGGCGACGCTCGGCGGCGAAGTGCGCATCGAAGACGCCACCGGCGATGCATGGATCGGCCGCGTCACCGCGTGCGAGCCCGGCCACCGCATCGTGTGGACGTTGCGCGCCGGCGGCATCGGCCCCGAGTGCACGTTCGCGTTCGAGGTCACGCCGGAGGCACCTGGCTACCTGTTCGGCGCGCGCCTTGCCTGCACCGCGCGCGGCTTCGAACTCGAACACGATCGCGCGGCCGCCGAGCGCCGCGCCATGGTGTGGATGCTGCATCTGCAAGAACTCGCCTCGGGCGAAGAACCGACGCGCGTCGAACGCCGCGGCCCCGACACCATCGCGCTCACCGTCGATCTCGCGGCGCCCACGACGCGCATCTTCGCGTTGCTCACGCGCGACGAGGAAGCGGCGCGTTGGATGTGCGAGCACGCCGACATCGGCGCCGGCATGGGCGGCAACGTGACGTGGCACACGCGCGACGCCGAGGAGCAGCCGGTGGTCGAGCGCGGCCGCGTCGTCGAGTTCCGTCCCGGCGAACGCTTCGCGGTGGCGTTCACGCGCGCGCACGCCGGCTGGGGCGCGCCCGTGGTCGCGACGTTCGACCTGCGGCCGCTGAAGGGCGGCACGCGTCTGCGCTTCGAGGCCGCCGGCTGGGACGCACTACCGTTGTCGAGGCGCGACGACGAACGTGCGGGGACCGCGCTGCGCTGGCGACGCGCGCTCGGACTGCTGCGCGACATCGTGCAAGAGGAAGCGGCGCGCGAGGCGCACGTCGCGGCGCGGCGCGCCGAACGCGCCGACGACGACATGCGCTTCGGCGTCGATGTCCCGTCGCGCCTGCCGTATCGCATCGAAGAGGACGAAGACGATCCGGATGCCGTGAAGCCGCGCCGCTCATCGGTCGGCCACGCGCGCGCCGGGCGTCCGCCGCGCGACGAGTTCGATGCGCCGCGTCCGCCGAAGAAGAAGCCGGCGAAGAAGCCTGCCGTGGCGCCGGTCGACCGCGGCACGCGCGGCATCGCGCGAGATCCGTCGCGGATGTGGAAGCCGAAGCCGGAGGAGGGCACGAAGCCCGCGGCCGCGCCGCGTTCGCAGGGCGGCAGGCCGTCGGCCAGACCGGCACAGGGCGCGAAACCGGTGGCGAAGGCCGCGCCAGCGGGCAAGCCGGCGAAGAAGTCCGCGTTCCGCGGTGGCCCGCGTCCGGCGACCCCGCGCAATTCGCGCGACGGGTTCACCGTCGGCGGCAAGCGCCCGAAGCCGAAGCGCGGTCCGCGCTAGTTCAACATCCGTTCGTCGCCCGGCTTGGCGTACTTCCAGTAGTCGAGCCGCAGGTATTTGCGCAGGGCGAAGCGCGTGCCGTCGCCGCGCCACCACTGCACGAGCGGAAACGGAAACCGCGCGTCGAACCAGAAGTCGTCCACCGTCTTCGCCGCGGTGACGCGCACGTGCACCGCTGCGTCGTAGCTGCCGGCCGGGACGACGAGCGGTTCCTTGCCGAGGAACTCGATGGTCGCCGGCTCGACGCGCCACGCGCCGAGCCGGTTGTTCATTTGCGACGGAATCACCGGCAGCGTGAACGAGCCGCGCCAGAAGATGTTCATGCCGCGCAGCCACAGCGGCATCGCGTCCATCATCACCGCGGTCGCGGCCGCAAGCGTGTCGACGCGGTCCGCTTCGCCCTGCCAATACGAATGCGCGGTGCGCACCAGCGTCGAGTCGTGCGCGAGCGTTTCGGTGTAGGTGAGCCCGCAGCCGTCCTGCGAACTGGTCGCGCACTTGAGTAGCCGCCACGCGTCGCGATCGTAGAACGCCGACGACATCAGATGATGCGCGTACACGCCGGTCGGGATCGTGTAGAAGACGTTCTGCTTGAGCACCGTCGCGGTGCGGCCGGGTACAGGGCCGGCGTCGGACTTCACGCGCTCTGCGAGGTCCATGTCCTCCTTGACGACGAACGACGTCGCGGTGAAGCGATGGGTGGCGCCTTCCTTGGGGCCACTGGCGTCGTAGACGCAGACTTCGGCGCGGCCGTCATCCCACAGCGTGTCGGCAGGAAGCGAGTTGCGGGTGATCGGCGCGTGGAGGGCGTCGGCGCGGGCGGTGGCGGCAAGCGCGAGGAAGGCGAAGATGGCGAGTCGCGTCATGCGGCGAAGCCTAGCACCGCGCGCCGCGACGGTCACGCCTCGCGCCGTGCCGCGTCGGCCACCGCGTCCGGCACCCGCACCGCGACGACGCGGCCGGTCGCCGTCACCACGCCGTCCGCCTCGAGGCTGGCCGCGAGGACGACCTTGCGCGGCCCGACTTCCTCGGCGCGGGCGCGACAGACGAGTTCGACGCCGAGAGGCGTCGGCTTGAGGAACTTGACCTCCAGCGTGCCGGTGACGAAACGCAGCGGCGGGTCGCCGGCGAGCGGCCGGCCCTCGGCGCGCGCGGTGGCCGCGGCGGCGGTCCCGATGCAGTGGCAGTCGATGATCGACGCGACCAATCCGCCGTAGACGATGCCGGGGAACGCGCGTTCGTAGTCGCGCGGCGTCACGCGGGCGACGCCCTCGTCGCCTTCCCAGAAACTGCGCACGTGGACGCCGTGCTCGTTGTGGCGGCCGCAGCCGTAGCAGACGGCGAGATGGTCGGGGTAGGCGTCTTGGAAGCATTCGCTCATCGGTCGATCCTCGGGTTCATCGGCGGCGCAGTGTAGCGTCGCGCGCGCGGCCACGCCAGCCGCGCCGCTTGCCTCGGCCTCCCGCCCTCCGGCATCCTGCGCGCATGTCCGCCACCTTGCACGCCTGCCACGTCGCCTGCGCGCCCGGCACCGAGATCTGGACCCGCGCCGAACTCGACGCGCTCGGGGTCGCCGTGCGTGCGGTGGAGCCGGGCAGCGTGGACGTCGAGGCGACGGTCGCACAGCTCTACGCGATGAACTTGCGGCTGCGCACGGCGACCCGCGTGACGTGGCGCCTCGCGAGTTTCGTGGCGCGCTCGTTCGCCGAGCTGGAGAAGCACGCGGCGAACGTCGCGTGGGATGCCGTGCTGCCAGGCGGCGCGGCGGCGCACTTCCGCGTCACGGCGCGCGCGTCGAAGCTCTATCACGAGCGGGCGATCGCCGAGAGATTGCTGCGCGCGTGTGGCGCGCCGGAGGCGGCTTCCGACGACGAGGAGGACGACGGCGCGCAGAGCTTCGTCGTGCGCGTGCTGCACGATCAGGTGACGATCAGCGCGGACAGTTCGGGGGCGTTATTGCATCGCCGCGGATACCGGCTGGCCACCGCGAAGGCGCCGCTCCGCGAGACGCTCGCCGCGTCGTTGTTGATGGCGGCGGGCTACGACGGCTCGCAGCCGTTGGTCGATCCGCTGTGCGGTTCGGGGACGATTCCGATCGAGGCGGCACTCATCGCGCGCCGCATCGCGCCGGGGCGCGGACGGTCGTTCGCGTTCGAGAAGTGGCCGTCGCACGAGGCGGCGGTGTGGCGCGAGGTGCGCGCGGCGGCCGAGGCGGAGCAAGTCACGACGGCGGCGGCCCCCATCGTCGGCAGCGATCGCGACGCCGGCGCGATCGCCGCGGCGTGCGCCAATGCGGAACGCGCGGGTGTGTCGAACGACATCACGTTCGCGCAGTGCGCGCTCTCCGCGTCACCGATTCCCGCCGCGCCGCGCGGATGTCTCGTGACGAATCCGCCCTACGGCATTCGCATCGGCGAACGCGCGCCGCTGCGCAATCTCTACGCGCAACTCGGCAAGGTGGTGCGCACGCGCTGTCCGGAGTGGACGGTGACATTGCTCTCGGCGCACACCTCGTACGAGACGGAGACGCGACTGCCGTTCGCGTCGCTCGCGCTCGTCAACAACGGCGGCTTGCGGCTGCGCGTGGCGCGCGCCGGTTAGGGAGCTCTGCATTCTGGGCTTTAGTCTAGAAGGGGAGCACGTCTTCGAGGTCTTCGTCGTACCTGGAAATTGAAGCAAGCCTGTTAAGCAAATTCTGATAGATGATCGGCCTTTTCTCGCTTACGGCCGTCTTGAGAAGTTGAAGAAATCCCCGAACGACCTCGACGCTCATTCCCGTTTGCCTTCTATAGTACGCGCCACGAATGAAACACCTCATGACGGTCGATGCATCG
>JBGATO010000018.1:0-62508 GCA_044229145.1 Candidatus Eiseniibacteriota bacterium
GCCTCAGGCGTTACGCCCAACGAGATCGGGATCTTCGTGCGATCCGAAGCCCAGATGTCTCGTGCCGTGGCGGCAGCAAAGGCGTGCGACCTCCCAGCCGTCGTTCTCGACGACGGACTCCAGGTCATGGCCGGCAAGGCGTCGATCTGTTCGATGCACCTCGCCAAGGGGCTTGAGTTCCGAACCGTGGTCGTGATGGCGTGCGACGACGACGTCATTCCACTCAGGGCACGCATCGAACAGGCGGGAGACGACGTAGACCTCGAAGAGATCTACAACACAGAACGGCATCTGCTGTACGTTGCCTGCACCCGAGCCCGCGACCACCTTCTCGTGGTGGGGGTGGATCCGGTATCCGAGTTCTTGGACGATCTCGAGACGGCTCCACAACCCGATTCGGATTCTCGGTAGAGGAAGACCAGCGAGGAACGCCCAATGTTCGCGGGTATCTACGCCCTCATTCGCCTCGTGTTCTTCCTTCTCGAAGGCCTCGCTATTCTCGTCGGTTGGGCGGGATCGTTGCTTGGGATTGCGATCATGGCAATTGCCGCTTCAAGATCAGAGACCACTCCATCGAGCGGCGGTACTTCGTCGTCGATCGCGACAGTTGCACCTCCTTCGTCGGTCACCCCTGAGGAGGTGCGAGCGGTCAAGTTGACCGAGATCGCGGTTCGCGCCAGGAAATACAACTACCAAGAGGGGAAGATCTGGCTCACGCCAAACATCGCAAGGCGCATCAATATCGACTACCTGCCGGAGGGCTACGGGCCGATCCAACTAGCCGCCGATGAGAAGAAGTATCGTGCCGTTGCCCACATGCTCAACTGGATCGCAGACAACAGAGCATAAGGCGCTGCGGCGGAGCATCCGAGGACGTGTAGCCATCGCAGGGATGCCCCCGACTGATGTCCCTTCCTCGATTGGCCGACGCGGCGTCCTACACCCAGCCGACACGAGTGAGGGCATCAATGAACTCGGGGCGCAAGACGAGAACCCACTCCTTGTTTGTCACGGAGGTCGGAGGCAAGAACTCCATGAGGAGACCGATACGGTCCTCTGGGCGATTCAGAACCGCGCCAAGCTTCGCGGCAAGCGCACCGTATGCGGCATTCACTCCGCGATGGTCTGTGTATCCCACAAGCCTTCCCAGCGCCGTGGCCGTCGTGGCTTTGCCTTTGAGTCCGACGTGTATGCGCAGAAGCTTGAGCCATCGCTCCTGTGGGGTGATCTGCTGAAGTGCTCGTGCAAACTGGGCCGCGCTTGGTGAGTTCATTTTCAGATCCTCAGATGAGTATCCTCGCCGATCCGTCCTCGACGTCAGTGCAGACAAGGCGCAATCTGAATCTTTCCACGCGGAGACGTTGAGAACTCCCCAGCGCTCGGCAATGGAGCCAAGAACGGGCGCCGCCAGCCATAGGCTTCACTCTCTTGGAGGCGCCCTACCGCGCGCGCCCCAGCCGTCCGCCGCGCGCCAGGCCGAGCACCAGCGCCGAGATCCCGGCGCCGGCGCACACGCCGCGCACCAAGGCGAGATGCCCGCCGAACAACGTCGGCCGCGCCGCGAGCAACGCGCAGAACGCGATCGTCAAGGACAGCCCGCCCCACACGAATGCATCGGGGGCGATCACCGAACGCTTCTTCACTGCGCCACCTCCTTCGCCGGCTCCGGCGTCACGCGCACGGTGAGTGCGCCCTCGGCGAGCACGTCGTCGCCGCTCAAACCGCTCCCCGCGCGCACGGACGTGGCGCGGCAAGTATTCGCGAGGTCCGCGATCAGTCGCGTCGCCGCCGCGGGATCGAAAGAGAGGCCGTCGACTTCGACGCTCGTCACCGCGGCGCCCATCGACATCTTGCGTTCGCTCTTGAAGCGGCGCACCAGTTGCAACGCGGCGATCGCCTCGTCACCGGCGCGGCGCGCGGCCTCGTCGGCGGGGAAATCGTCGGGGCTCGGGTAGCGCGCAACGTGAATCGACGTCACGCGATCGCCCGGCAGCGCGAGGTGGTCGTACAACTCCTCGGTGATGTGCGGCACGAACGGCGCGAACAGCTTGAACACACCGATCAGCAGTTCGTACAACGTGGCGCGCGCCGACAGACAGCCCGCGAGATCCTCGGCCGACGGTGTCCACTCCGGCGCCGGCGACTCCGGAGCCTGGGCCGCCGGCGGACGCGGCGGCATCCCCGCGTACAACCGTCCCTTGATCAATTCGAGATAGTTGTCGCACAAGACGCCCCAGAACCACGTCTCGATCTCCAGCCGCGCGTGGAAGAAGTCGTGCGCGTCGAAGTATTGCCGCACGCGGCCGGTCAGCGCGCGGAACGAGTCGAGCGCCCACGCGTCGAACGGCCACCGTTCCGCCGGCGCCGCGCCGTCGTATGGCTCCAGGTGCGGCAGCGCGAACTGCGTCGCGTTGTACATCTTGGTGAGCAGGCGCTTGCCCTGGTTCATCTCCTTGAGGTCGTACGCCAAGTCGGTGCCGAGATTCGCGCCCGCCGTCCAGTAGCGCACCGCGTCCGCCGACCACTCCTCGATGAGATCCATCGGTGTCGCGACGCTGCCGTCCTGCATCTTCGACTTCGAGATCTTTTCGAGTTTCGACTTGGCGGCGCCTTGGCCTTGCTGGCGGCGCGACGGTTCATCGGCGCTGCGCTGCTTGACGTGGCCGGAGATCACCGCGTCGGTCCACGGAATGTCGCCGTGGTGATAGAACGACTTGACGATCGTGTAGAACGCCCACGTGCGGATGATGTCGTGCGCTTGCGGCCGGATCGTCATCGGCATGAGCGTCGCGCTGCGGTCGTCGGGTTCGCCCCACCACGCGTTGATTTGCGGCGTGCACGAGGACGTCGCCCAGGTGTCGAGCACGTCGCGGTCGGGCGTGAACTCGGTGGAGCCGCAGTCGTGACACGGCGCGAGCGGCTTGTCGACGAGCGGGTTCACCGGCAACTGCGACTCCGCCGCGGGCAGCGTCGCGTTGCACTGCGCGCAGTACCACACCGGAATCGGCACGCCGTAGTGGCGCTGGCGCGACACGCACCAGTCCCACGACAAGTTCTCGACCCAGTTCTCGTAGCGCCCGCGCATGTAATCGGGGAACCACTTCACCTTGGCGCCCATCGCCAGCAGGTCGTGCTTGTGGTCGAGGACGTTGATGAACCACTGATCGGTGATCGCGAACTCGACCGGCGACTGGCAGCGCTCGTGCACCTTCACCGCGTGCACCAGCGGCTCGCGCTTGAGCATCTCGCCGTTGGCCTCGAGGATCTCCGCGACCTTGGCGCGCGCGTCCTTGATCTTGAGACCGTTGAGCGCATCGCCCGACTCGCGCAAGCGGCCGTCGAGCGTGAAGGTGCCGCGGTACGGCAGGTTGAACTGACGCCACCACTCGATGTCGGTCTGATCGCCGAAGGTGCAGCACATGACGATGCCGGTGCCCTTCTCGGGATCGACCCGCGCGTCGGCGAGCACCGGGACTTCGTGTTCGCTGTACGGCACGCGCGCCATCTTGCCGGTGAGGTGGGTGTAGCGCGCGTCGTCGGGGTGGTGAATCAGCGCGACGCACGCCGGCAGCAGCTCGGGGCGCGTGGTCGCGATGACGATGTCGGCACCGGACTCGATTTCGCGGAACCGCACCCAGTTCCAGTGCGACGGCAGCTCCTTGTCCTCGAGGTCGGCCTGCGCGAGCGCGGTGCCGCAGACGCTGCACCACAGCATCGGCAACCGCGCGCGGTGCAGGTGGCCTTTCGCCAGCAAATCGAGGAACGAACGCTGCGAGATGCGGCGGCTGCGCGCGTCGATGGTGCGGTAGCACTGCGTCCAGTCGGCGCTCAGGCCGAGCGTGCGCCACAGCGCTTCGTACTGCTTCTCCGCCTCGACGACCGTCGTCTCGCACAGCGCGATGAACTCCTCGCGCGACATTTGCCGCGCGCTGACGCCGTGCACCTTCTCGACGTAGCGCTCGGTGGGCAGTCCGTTGTCGTCGAAGCCGAACGGGTAGAACACGTTGGCGCCGCGCATGCGGTGGTAGCGGACGAGGATCTCGGCCTGCGTGTACGAGTAGACGTGCCCGATGTGGATGACGCCGCTCACCGTCGGCGGCGGCGTGTCGATGGCGAACCGCTCGCCCGGAGCGGCCGGGTCGTAGCGGTAGATGCCGGCGGCTTCCCACGCGTCCTGCCACTTCTTCTCGACTTCGCGGGCAGGGTAGTGCTTCGGCAAGGCGGTGGGCATGGCGGGACGATCCTCCTTCGACGACCAAACGGGTACCGGCACGACGGTGGAACCGGAAGTCTCGCAGCGTACAAGGACGCCGGGCAGGGTGTCGAGGGCCGGGGGCGGGCTAGCGGACGAACACGACGCGCACCGCGCCATGCGGCGCCAGGCGAGCCCAGTAGACGCCGGCGGGCATGGTCGCGCCGGCATCGCTGGTGCCGTCCCACACGGCGTGGCGGGTGCCGCGGGCGAGCGGCAGGTGGCGCACCGCGCGGCCGGTCGCATCCAGCACGACGAGCGTCGCGCGCGCGGGGAGCGGCGCGAGGTCGAAGGCAACGTGACCGCGCGCCGGCGACACCAGCCGCAGCGCACCCGTGTGGCCGACTGGCGCGTCGACGCGGGTCGCCCCGCCGCTCGCCAAGTCGATGTAGTACGCGTGCGCGGCGTCGATCTCGGCGTAGGCGCGCACCGAATCGGCGCTCGACGGCCAGCTGTGATTGAGGTCGAGCACGGTGCGCATGCCGTCGCACCACGAGGCGAAGTACGACGCATCCGCCGGCACCAGCACCGGCGAGCCGCCCACCGTCACGTATGCCGCGCCGGTGTGGGCGAACAGCGAGTCGCCCGGCGTGCGGACGCTCGGCACGCGGCCGGTGACCCGCGCGGCGATCCACGACGACACCGGGACGTCGATGGTCACCGTGGTGTCCACCGTCGTCGTCCCCGCCGGCAGAGCGATCGCCCGCGCCACCGCCCCGTTCGCCACGAGGTCGAGCCGCGCCAGCGGGTCGAGAGACCGAACCGTTACGTGCACCTGCACAATACCAGGCGACGCCAGCGCAACGCTGTCGCCCGCCGGAGCGCCGGCGACGCGGAAGTCGGTGAACAGCGGCCCGTTCGTCACGAAGCAGCGACCGCGCTTCAACTGCGCGCGCCACGTCGCGAAGTCGAATGGCTGGCCGTCGAGCCCGACCACCACCTGCCAGCCGCCGAGCGGCGGATCGGTGTAGCGGTTCATCGCCGCGTCGGTGCCGGCCGACGGCGCGAGGCGGAAGCCGCAGCCGAGCGCGTGATACCACGTCGACAGGTCGATTCCGTGCCCTGCGTAGTTGCTGTACGAGGCGATGTCGATGGCGTCGATCCGCCCGCGGTACAAGTCCGCCGGCAACTCGCGCGCGATGCCGCTGCCCGGCCAGCCGCCGGTGATGTAGAACCAGCCGTCGGTGAGCGGATGCGCGGCGATGGTGAGGGCGCCCTGCGCGTGCGCCGAGTCGGCGAGGTCCATCAGCATCGGCCAGTACGGTTCGCCGCTCACCGGCTGCACGAGGCGCGACAGGCCGAGCATGCTGACGTGGCCGTAGACCCAGGCGCGGTTCTCTTCGCCCATCGACACGATGCAGTCGGACGTGCTGGCGGGGTCGTCGGCGCCGGTGAAATACCAGGCGTTGTCGAGGCAGCTCACGACGTTGAGCCCTTCGCCCTGGCCCATCCACCAGGCATCGGCGGGGGTGACCAGGAAATCGCCGCCGCCGTGGTCGAGGTGCACGTGAGTGTCGCCGGTCCACAGGCTGAGCGCGGGCAGGTCGATCCAGCGCGCCATCGTCATCGTGTGCGAGGTGGCGGTGGTGACCGTCAGCGTGTCGGCGTGCGGGCGATACGCCAGCCCGCGGCGCGCGGTGATGATGACGCGGCCCGGCGGCACCAGCACGGTGCAGGTGCCGCGGCAGTAGAAGAAGCCGAGGATCGTCGCGTGGTAGAAGGCGAGCGGGTCGGACGGCCAGCGGGGTTTTGCGGCGTCGTCGAGGACGCTGAGGCGGACGCCGAGCGGCGCGCCGGTGGCGCTGTCGGCGAGGGTGATGGTGAGCGGAACCAGCGTTTCGGGTAAGGCGGCGGCGCGCGCGGTCGCGACGCCGAGGGCGGAACACAGCCCGGCGCCGAGAACGCACAGCGTGATGAGCAACAGCGAGAGGCGCCGAATCACGCTTGGCAGGATACTTTGGTCTACTGACCGCGTCCAGTGCAGGCCGGTGGCCGCGCGGCGCCGGTGGCCGGACCCGCATCCGCGTGTTACGGTTCCGCCATGCGACTCGAATCCCTCTTCGAAGGTCTGCTGTGGCGCGGACGGCTCATCGTCCTCATCGCGGTGTTCGGCAGCCTGGTGGCCAGCGTCGGCGTGTTCTGCGTCGCGTCGGTGGACGCGGCCGGGTTGGCGTCGCAGGTGGCCGACTACATGCTCCACGGCGGCGGCGGACACGATCACGGTGTGGCGCGCGCGGCCATCACCGCGAACGTCGTCGAGATCGTCGACGGCTATTTGCTCGGCACCATCCTGCTCATCTTCGCGCTCGGGCTGTACGAACTGTTCATCAGCCGCATCGAGGCGGCGGAAGGTTCGGAGTTTGCCGAGCGCGTGCTGCTCATCCGCAGCCTCGACGACCTCAAGGACCGGCTTGCCAAAGTCGTGTTGCTGATCTTGGTCGTGAAATTCTTCGAGCACGCGATCCAGATCGATGTGGCATCGATGCGCGAGTTGCTCGAGATGGCGGTGTCGATCTGCCTGATCGCCGGCGCGTTGCGCTTGGCGCACGGCGCGCACGGGGCGAAGCACACGGCATGACGGCGGCGCCGGAGCGGTTGCGCGTCGTCGACTCGCATACCGGCGGCGAACCGACGCGCGTGGTGCTCGAAGGCGGACCGTCGTTCGGCGACGGCCCGCTGGCCGAACGGCGCGCGTGCTTCCAGCGCGACTTCGATCGCTATCGCTCCGCGCTGTGCAATGAACCGCGCGGCTCGGACCCGATGGTCGGCGCGTGGCTGGTGCCGCCGCACGCGCCGGAGTGTGTCGCCGGCGTCTTGTTCGTCAACAACGTCGGCTACCTCGGCATGTGCGGGCACGGCACGATCGGCGTGGTGGCGACGCTGGCGTGGCTTGGGCGCATCGCGCCTGGCGTGCACCGGCTCGACACGCCGGTGGGCGTCGTGGAAGCCACACTGGACGATGACGGACGCGTCAGCGTGGCGAACGTGGAATCGTATCGCGCGGCCGCCGAGGTGGCCGTGCATGTCGACGGCCTTGGCGAGGTGCGCGGCGATGTCGCGTGGGGCGGCAACTGGTTCTTCCTCGTGCGTTCGCCGTCGGTGGCGCTGGCGGTGGAGCGTGCCGCCGAGTTGAGCGCCGTGACGTTGCGCATCCGCGCCGCGCTCGCCGCCGCGGGCATCACCGGCGACGACGGTGGCGAGATCGACCACATCGAACTCTTCGGACCGCCGAGTGATCCCGCGCGCGCCGACAGCCGCAATTTCGTCATGTGTCCGGGCGGCGCGTACGATCGTTCGCCGTGCGGCACCGGCACCAGCGCCAAGCTGGCGTGCTTGTTCGCCGACGGGCGGTTGCGCGCGGGTGAGGTGTATCGCCAGGAGAGCATCGTCGGCAGCGTGTTCGACGGGTGGATTGCGCCGTCCGCGCGCGGGGTGCGGCCGACGATTCGCGGTAGCGCGTTCGTGACCGGCGAGACAACGCTGGTGCTCGACCCGCGCGATCCACTGTGCTGGGGGATTCGCTGAGCGCGCACGTCGTGGTGGTGGGCGGCGGCGCGGTCGGTCTGTGCGTCGCGGGAGAGGCGGCGGCGCGCGGCTTCCGCGTCACGGTGCTCGATCGCGCCCCGGCAGACGCGCGCGATGGCTGCTCGTACGGCAACGCCGGCATGATCGTCCCGAGTCACATCGTCCCGCTCGCGGCGCCCGGCGTGGTGAGCCAGGCGATTCGCTGGATGGCGGACCCGGCGAGTCCGCTCGCGGTGAAACCGCGGCTCGAGCGTGACTTCCTCGCGTGGAGTTGGCGCTTCGTGCGCAGCGCGACGGCGGAGCACGTACGCCGCGCGGCGCCGCTGTTGCGCGACCTGCATCTCGCCAGCCGTGCCTTGTATGAACGCATCGCCGGCGATCACGACATCGGATTCGCGCCGCGCGGATTGCTGATGCTGTGCGCGACGCGCGAAGGACTCGCGGCCGCGCGCCACGAGGCGGAGCTCGCGCGCCAGCTCGGCGTACCGGCCGAAGAGTTCGACGGCGCGGAGGTCGCGCGCTACGAGCCGGCACTCGCCGTGCGCTGCGCCGGCGGCGTGTTCTATCCGCGCGATGCCTGGCTGGCGCCGGGGGCGATGATGACGGGGCTGCGTGCCCGCGCGACGGCGCGTGGCGTGACGATGCGCGATGGCGTCGACGTGCAGGCGCTGCGCGTCGAGGGCGGCGTCATCCGCGCGGTCCACACCAGCGCGGGCGACATCGATGCGGATCACGTCGTGCTCGCCGCCGGCGTGTGGAGCGACGCGCTCGCGCGCACCGCCGGCGTCCGCTTGCCATTGCAGGCCGGCAAAGGCTACAGCGTGACCTGCGATCCGGCGCCGGCGCGGCTCAGCGTGTGCGCGATCTTGAGTGAGGCGCGTGTCGCGGTGACGCCGATGGGCAGTGCGTTGCGCGTCGGCGGCACGATGGAACTCGCGGGACTCGACCCGCGCATCGATCCGCGACGCGTCGACGCCATCCTCCGCGCGCTGCCTCGCTACTATCCGTCGCTCGATCCTGCAGCCTTCGCGCGCATCGCGCCGTGGGCCGGCTTCCGTCCGTGTTCGCCCGACGGCCTGCCGTACATCGGCCGTACGCGGCACGCCACGAATCTGCTGATCGCCACCGGACACGCGATGATGGGCATCAGCCTCGCGCCGGTCACCGGCGCGCTGATCGCCGATCTGCTCGAAGACCGCCAGCCGGCGCTCGACCTTGCGCTGCTCGCCCCTGACCGCTTCGCCGCATAGAAAGGACTCTCGCATGCAGTGGCATGGCGTGATGCCTGCGATCACCACCGAATTCACCGACTCGCTCGCCGTCGATCACGCGTTCGTCGCCGCGCACGTGCGCTGGCTTCTCGACGCCGGCTGCACCGGCATCGTGCCGCTCGGCTCGCTGGGCGAAGGCGCGACGCTGACCTTCGATGAGAAGGTGGCGATCCTGCGCACCTGCGTCGCGGCGGCGGACGGGCGCGCTCCTGTGGTGGCGGGCGTGTCCGCGCTCTCCACGGCGGAGGCAGTGGCGCTCGCGCGTGCGGCCGCCGATGCCGGGTGCGAAGGCCTGATGGTGCTGCCGCCGTACGTCTACTCGACCGACTGGCGCGAGATGCGCGCCCACGTCGAGGCGGTGATCGCGGCGACGCCGCTCTCGTGCATGCTGTACAACAATCCGCTCGCGTATCGCACCGACTTCACGTCCGAGCAGATTGCCGCGCTCGCGGCGGTGCATGCCAACCTGCACGCGGTCAAGGAATCGAGCGCCGACATTCGCCGCTTGACCGCTCTGCGCGCGCTGTGCGGCGACCGGCTCGCGCTGTTCGTCGGCGTCGATGATCTCATCGTCGAAGGCATCGCCGCCGGCGCGACCGGGTGGATTGCCGGGCTGGTGAACGCGCTGCCGCACGAATCGGTGGCGCTGTTCGATGCGGCGCGGCGCGGTGCGGATACACGCGCGTTGTACGAGTGGTTCCTGCCGCTCCTGCGGCTGGACACGGTGCCGAAGTTCGTGCAGTTGATCAAACTGGTGCAAGCCGAATGGGGGCGCGGCAGCGAGCGTGTGCGTCCGCCGCGCCTGACGTTGGTCGGCGAGGAACGCGACGCGGCGCTCGCGGTGATCCGCGCCGCGCGCGCCACGCAGCCGGCGGTGACGCGATGACCGGCACGTCGATCGTTGCCGGCGCGTGCGCCGCGCCGCACGGCGCGCCGTACCACGCGTGGGATCCCGCAGCCAACGCCGCGTTGCCGGACCCGTTCTTCACCGCGACGCTCGACGATCTCGACGCCGCCGCAGCCGCCGCACGCGACGCGTTCACCTCGTACGCGCGCACCGACGGCGCCACGCGCGCCGCGCTCCTGCGCGCCATCGCCGCACACCTCGAGGCGCGACGCGACGCGCTCGTGCAGCGCGCGATGCACGAGACCGCATTGCCCCGCGCGCGGCTCCACAGCGAACTCGGCCGCACCACCGGTCAGCTCGACCTGTTCGCCGCGCTCGTCGAGTCCGACCAGTGGACCGATCCGCGCATCGACCGCGGTGATCCTGTGCGCGCGCCGCTGCCGAAACCGGACGTGCGGTCGATGCTGCGGCCACTCGGCGTCGTCGCGGTGTTCGGCGCCAGCAACTTCCCGTTCGCCTTCTCGGTGCCGGGCGGGGATACGGCATCGGCACTCGCGGCCGGATGCCCGGTGATCGCCAAGGCGCATCCCGCGCATCCCGGCGTTTCGGAACTCGCCGGCGAGGCGATTCGTGACGCGGTGGCAGCGTGCGGCCTGCCCGCCGGCGTGTTCGCCCTCCTCCACGACGCCGGTCACGCCATCGGCGCCGCGCTCGTGCAACACGAGGCGATCGCCGCGGTCGCTTTCACGGGCTCACTGCGCGGCGGGCGCGCGCTGATGGATCTCGCGGCGGCGCGGCGCGCACCGATCCCGGTGTTCGCCGAGATGGGCAGCGTGAATCCGGTCTTCGTGACGCCGGCCGCGGCACGCGAGCGCGGCGAGGCGCTGGCGCAGGGGCTCGCGGGATCGGTGACGCTGGGTGCCGGTCAGTTCTGTACGAATCCCGGCATCGTCGTGGTGACGCGCGAGTCGGCGGCGTTCGTGGATGCGCTGGAGGCGGCGCTGTCGGGTGCGCCCGAGGCGGCGATGCTGACGCCGGGCATCGCGGCGGCGTATGCCGACGGTGTGCGACACCACGCGACCCTCACGGGCGCGCCGCCGCCCGGAGCCGCCGCCGCCTGTCACGCGCGGCCGGCCATGTTCCGCGTCGATGCCTCGCACTTCCTCGCCACACCCGCACTGCGCGAGGAGGTTTTCGGCCCCACGACGCTGATCGTCGTGTGCGACACCACGGCCGGAATGCGCGATGTCGCGCGCGCGTTCGACGGACAACTCACGGCGACCATCCATGCGAGCGCCGAGGACGACATCGCGGACCTCGCGCTGCTCCTCGAAGCGCGCGCCGGCCGTGTCGTCTTCAACGGATTCCCGACCGGCGTCGAGGTGTGTCATGCGATGGTGCACGGCGGCCCGTATCCCGCCACCAGCGACGCACGCGCGACCAGCGTCGGCAGCCGCGCCCTCACACGTTTCGCGCGCGCCATCGCCTGGCAGGACGCACCCGACGCGCTCCTCCCACCTGCGCTCCGCGACGCCAACCCGCTCGGCCTCGCGCGACTGGTCGACGGCTTCGTCACCCGCGACGCCGTGACCCGCCGCTAGAAAACGCGACGCCCCGGAACGCGCGGGGCGTTCCGGGGCGTCGCGACGCGCAGCAGCGTTAGTGCCCTTCGACCCAGTGCAGCAGCGTGAGACCCGATCCGGCCGTGCCACCGCCACCGGTGCCGTTGATCACCGAACCGCCCGCGATGTCGATCACCACCGGCGAACCGCCCATCGTCGACGTGCCGCCGATCAGTAGCGCGCCGTTGACCACGCTGCCACCGCCGATCGTCGTCGCACGGCTCGGTGCCAGCACGATGCCATTGAAGATCGAGGACGTCTGAATCGACAGGTTGCCGCCGCCGGTCACGTTCCACAGGATTTGCGATGGCGTGATACCGCCGGTCAGCACGATCTTCGATCCGCCGCTCGCGCCGCCCTGCAACGAGAACAGGCCGGAGCAATTGACCACCCACGTCGAGTTCGACGGTGAGTTGAACGTGATCGTCTTATTGCCGTTCAAGTCGAGCGAGGTGAGGTTGACGACGTTTTGCCCCGCAACTCCGGTGAATGTCTTGTTGCCGTTGATCGTCTTGGTGTTGTTGGTGGCGGCCAGCGCGGCGTAGTAGGCCGATGCGGAGACGGCGTCGTTCGCGGCCTGCGTGAGCGCGGCGTCGGTGGTCGTGTTCTGCACCACGCTGGCGATCGTGCTCGTGCCACCGGTGGTCACGCTGTAGGTGGTCGACACGTAGGCGTTGGCGTCGATGTGCGACGTGCCGCTCAGCGACAGGTTGCCGTTGAGCACGCCGACGCTGCCTACCGAACCCGACACCGAACTGCCTCCGGACATCGTGACATCCGCATTGCCCACCGCGAGCAAGCCGTAGATCGACGGCGATGCGCCCCCGAGGTTGAAGTAGGGCGACGTGCCTGCCGACACACCCACCAGCATGTCGAGCGACCGCGATGCGGTGCCCCCGGGGCTCGACGCGGTGCCGGTGGCGACGACGTGATACGGCGTCACCCCGGAGGCCAGGCCGCTCACCGTGGTGTCGCGCACCAGCCACGAGTAACTGCCGCCGTTCAGCGTGTCCGAAAACGTGCGGTGTGCCGTCACCCAGCTGGCGTCGTTGTACGCTTCAGCCGAGAGCTTCTGGAAGCCGGCCTCGGCGAGCCAGAAGGCGCGCTGGGTGTCGAGCCGCTGCTGCGCGTTGCGGCTCTCGTACGACCCGGCCGACATGATGCTGGCGCCGATCGCCAGCGCGATGACGCTGAACGCCAGCACCGTCATCAGGGTCGCGCCCCGCCGTTCGGCGCCGGGCGCGACGCGCAGGGCGCGACGCAGCCACCGCAATCCATCGAACTTCATGTGTGATCGTCTCCCGTTCGGGCCCGGAGCGCGTGGACTCCGAAGGGAATGATCGGCAGGCGACGCCCCAGGCGTAACCATTCTGTATGGATCAGACTCGACGTGCCCGCCGGTTAGTGACCCTCCGACCAGTGCGCGAGCACGATGCCGCCGGAGGCCGAACTGCCCCCGCCGACGCCGTTGATGACCGAGCTCCCGCCGATGTCCAACGTCTGCTGCGTTCCGCTCATGGTGTTGCCGCCGGCGAGCAGGGCGCCGTTGATGGTGCTGCTGCCGCCGATCGACGTCGTCCGATAGGGCGCCAGCACGATGCCGTTGATGACCGACGACGAGTTGAGCGTGAAGTTGCCGGTGCCAGTGAGGTTGAACAGCACGTGCGACGGCTGAATGCCGCCGGTCAGCAGGATCTGCGAACTGCCCTTGAGCGAGAACACGCCGCTGTCGTTGATGATGAAGATCGCATCGGCCGGCGCGTTGATGGTGACCGTCTTGCTGCCGGTCACGTCGAACGACGTCAAGTTGACGACGTTGGTGCCGGAGGTGCCGGTGAGCGTCTTGTTGCCGGTGATCGTCTTCGTGGCGTTGGTCGCGGTCATTGCGGCGTAGGCGGTAGACGCGGCGATGGCGTCGTTCGATGCTTGCGCGAGCTGCGCGTCGGTCGTCGCGTTCTGCACGACGCCGCCGACCGTGCTCGACCCGGTCACGGATGCGCTATTTGCGGTGGAGACGAACGCGGTGCCCTGAATGCTCGATGATCCGACGAGCGAGAGTTCTCCCTCGAGTACGCCGATGTTCGACACCGTGCCCTGGATCGTGCTGGAGCCGCTCAAACTGACGTTGGTGTTCCCGATCGCCAGCATCGCATAGTTCGACGGCGAGGCGGTGCCGAGGTTGAGCGGAGAACCGCCGCTCGACTGCGTGATCAGGAGGTCGAGGGTGCGCGTCGAGGTCGCGTTGACGCCCGTGTAGGTGCCGGTCGCGATGACGTGGTACGCGGTGACGCCGGAGCCGAGGCCGCTCACCGTGGTGTCGCGCACCGTCCACGCGTAGTTGCCGCCGCTCAGCGTGTCGCTCAGCGTGCGGTGCGCGGTCAGGTAGCTGGCGCTCGCGTAGGTTTCCGCGGCCAGACGCTGATACCCCGCCTCGGCGAGCCAGAACGCCCGCTGCGAGTTCTCCCGCTGTTGCGCATTGCGGCCTTCACCCGCGCCGGCTGCCAAGAGAGTGCCGCCGATCGACAGCGTCACCACCGCAAAGGCGAGAACGGTGAGGAGTGTGCCGCCACGGCGATTGCAGCGCAGCGCGCGCTGCAGCCGGCGAGAGGGGGTCGTGTGCATGGAGGGCGTCTCCGAGACTGGCGTCCTGTCGCCCCGCGCTCTGCGGGACTCAGGTCGATTGTCTCGGATCGGGCGGCGCCTCCGGCGCCTGGCCGCCTCGTATTTACACGGGTTGCGCGAATTCCCCCAATTGCACCCTCGTCGACACGATGGGCCTCAAGTCGCGGCCCCGGCCTATCCGCCGCTCTCCGCCCAGTGGACGCGTGAGAGCGACGGCGAGCTGGTGCTGCCGGACGAGCTTGGCGCGCCGCAGCCCGTGATCGACGTGCTGCCCTTGAGCTCGAGCGTGCTGCCGCCGCAGATCACCGCGCCGGTGAACGCGCTGCTCCCGTTCAAGGTCACACTGCGGTCCGGCACCAGCAGGATGCCGTTGAACTCGGACGAACCATTGAGGCGCATCGTTCCGGTGCCGGTGATGTTCCACAACACGTCGGCCGCCTTGACGCCGCCCGAGAGTTTGATCGACGAACTCCCGTTGATGTCGAAGGTGCCGCTGACGTTGATGATGAAGGTCGCGCCGGCTGGAGCGCTCAGCGTGACGATCTTGCTGCCGCTCACGTTCAGGCTGGTGAGATTCATGACGTTGCGGCCGCTGGTGCCGGTGATCGTCGTGCTGCCGCTGATCGATGTCGTGCCGAGCGTCGCCGGGAGCGCGGCGTAGGTCGTCGACGCATTGCGCGCGTCGGTCGACGCCTGCGTCAATTGCGCGTTGGTGGTGGAGTTCTGCACCACCGCGCCGACACTGCTGCTCCCCGTCACCGAGACCGGAATCGAGGTGTCCGCGAACACCGACCCCAGCACCGTCGACGACCCGGTGATCGAGATCGTGCCGCCGCTCGGCACGCCGATGCTCGGCGCGCTGCCCTTGATGATCGACGATCCGGTGATGGTAACCGCGGTGGGGCCGGCGACGAGGGTGCTGTAGTTCGCCGGCGATGCAGTGCCGAGGTTGATCCCAGTCGACGTGCCGGGCGTCACCGTCACCAACATGTCGAGCGTGCGCGACGACGTCGAATTGTATCCCGCGACGGCGCCGGTCGAGATCACGTGATACGCCGTCGTGCCGCTGGCCAGCCCGGACACCGTGGTGTCGCGGATCGTCAATGCGTAGCTGCCGGCCGAGAGCGTGTCGCTGAAGGACCGGTGCGACGACACCCATGTCGTGCTGCTGTACTCCTCGGCGAGGAAGCGCTCCACGCCGGCTTCCGCGAGCCAGAACGCTTGAGAGGAGTTCAGCCGCTGGTCTGCATTCCGGCTCTCGGAGGAACCCGCCGAGAGGATCGCGCTGCCCACGCTCAGCGTGACGACCGCGAAAGCGAGCACCGTCAGAAGTGTGGCGCCACGACGCCGCGCGGCCGGCGTGGAAACGCGCAGGCCGCGCCGTAGGCGTGTCATCCAGTTGGGTCGCACGAGTGGACCTCCGGTTGGACGGACGAGTCGATACGTACGTGGACTTAGGTACATGTCGACCAGTGACGCCCCGTAGGTGCGGCAAACTCCCGTTTGCCTCGGACAATTTACGTGGCTGGGCGCGAGGGCCCACGTCACGAGTTCGCGCCGCGCGGTGCCGCCGGCAACGCGGAGAGCACGGCGGGTGCGAGCGGGGACGTGGTGCAGCATGCGCGTCAGTCTCCGCGTTGGCCGGGTGCCGTTCACAGCGGCGATGCTCTGCCAGTCCCCTTGTCGGCGCGAGGCGGGTTCCACCACACGACATCGCCTGCGCGCAGTGTCAGGCCGGGAGAAATTGCGCTACGGCGTGATGCCCCACGCGCGCCGCAGGCTGTCGGCACGGGCGGCAATACGCTGGGCGAGTGCGGCATCGCCCTGTGCGCGGGCGAAGGCGGCATATGCGGCACAGAAGTCCAGGTCGTCGTTGCCGTAAAGCCCTTGCGTGGCATGGATCAATCGCCACGCCTCTGTGTAATGGCGCGAGGCCGCAGGGACATCGCCGCGCTTGCTGGCGATCGCGGCGAGACCCCACTCGCATTGCGCAAGGTTGCGGTGCGGGCCGCCCACCGCGGCGCGGAGTTCGGCGATGGCCGCCGTGTAGCCCGCCTCGGCGTGGGCATCGTCGCCGAGGGCACGATAGGTGTCCGCGAGACTGACGCGAATGGCCGCGACCTCCTCGTTGCCGTCTCCGAGGGCGTGATACGCGTCGCGGAGCGCGCGTTCGCCCTCACGCCGTGCCTCGTCGAGCCGGCCGAGCGCCCGCAGCGTCGAGCACCGGTTGTTGCGAGCCAATGCGGTTTCTTTGTGTGCGGCGCCCAGCGTGCGCTCCGCGATGTCGATGCACCGTGTCTGCAGGGCCAAGGCCTCGCCGTAGCGGCGTTGAACCTGAAGGAGCGTCGCGCGGGTGTCGAGCGTCGACACGACATCCGAGTGTTCGGTGCCCAGAACGCGCTCCTGGCGTGGGAGCAGAGCGGCGTACAGGGAGTCGGCGCGCGCATATTCGTGCAATCCCACGAGCACGTGTCCGAATTGGTCGGTGTTCCACATCGCGTCCGGAGAATCCGCGCCAAGCTCTCGGGTGGAGATCGCGACGCTGCGCGCCAGCACGGCCCGCGCCTCCAGCAACTTTCCGTCGTTGTTGTAGAGCAATCCCAGGTTCGCGAGGAAGCTCGCGAGGTCCCGCGGACGCGGCGGCACCGCCGCGTCGGTGAGCGCGACGACGATCACGTAGAGCGATTCCGCCCGCGCATAGGCGCCGGTGTCGATGTCGAGATTCGCCAGACCGGCCATACTCCGCACCACCGCGGGATCGGTGGCCGGCAGCAGCGCCTGTCGCGCGCGCAGTGCCGCTTCGTAGTGCGGGCGCGCATCCTCGAAACGTCCGAGGCGCCGCAACAGCGATGCGAGCATGAAGTGCGAGGCGGCGGTTTGCTCGTGACGTTCGCCGTAGCTGTGTTGCAGCGCGATGAGTGCACGCTCCTGCAGCGGCAGCGCCTCGGCATACAGCCCGAGACTGCGGTACACGTTGCCCAGCGTGAAGAGCAGCTGGCCACGGGCCGCCGGTTCGTCGCGCAACTCTTCGTCGATGCGTGCGCTGCCGGCGTCGAGCAGCTCGCGCGCGGTGACCGAGTTGCCGCGTGCCTCGCCCGGGTCGCTGACCTTGAAGATGCCCTCGAGGAAGCCGATCACGCGCTTCGCCGAGGTCGCTTGCGCGCGCGCCTCGGCCTCGGCGCGCCGGGCGCGCACCAACCCGGCCGTGGTACCCGCGATGCCCAGAACGAGCGCGATCGCAACGGCAGCGACTCCCAGGGCGGCGACGCGATGCCGCGCCGTCCACTTGCGCAACTGATACGCCGTGCTGGGCGGCCGTGCGAGGATCGGCTCGTCGGTGAGGAAGCGGCGAAGGTCGCCGGCCAGCGCGGCCACGCTGTCGTAGCGGCGCGCCGGATCCTTCGCCAGAGCGGTGAGCAGGATGGTGTCGAGGTCGCCACGCAGACGCGGGACGAGCGCGCTCGGGCGCCGCGGCGGATCGTCGATGACGCGACGCAACGCCTCGGTGAGTCCGACGCCCTGCACGGGGCACGGCAGTTCGCCGGTCAACATGTGGAACGCCAGCACGCCGAGCGAGTACACGTCCGAGCGCACATCGATCTCGTCGGCGCGTCCGCGCGCTTGTTCCGGGCTCATGTAGCCGAGAGTCCCGGCGAGCGTGCTGGCATCGCCGTGCGTGTGTACCGAAAGGTCCTCGTCCGCAATCCGCGCGATGCCGAAATCGAGCACCTTGGCGCGCGGCGACTCGTCGCCGGTCACCATCACGTTCGCCGGCTTGAGGTCGCGATGGATGATGCCGCGCTGGTGCGCGTAGTGGATTGCATCGCAGATCTGCAGGAGCAGCTGGAGGCGCGCCGCGATCTCGCGCGCGGTGCGCGCGGTGCCACGAGATTCGAGGAACGCGTGCAACGGCTGCCCGTCGACCAACTCCATCGCGAAGTAGTGCTCGCCTTCGTCGGTGCGGCCGGCTTCGTGGATGGCGGCGATGTGCGGATGGGCGAGGCGCGCGAGACTTTCGACTTCGCGCCGGAACAGGCGCAGGCGCGCGTCGTCGACGTAGGCGCCGCCGCGCACCACCTTGAGTGCGACGCGGCGCTTGGGATTTTGCTGCTCGGCCTCGTAGACGATGCCCATGCCGCCCTCGGCGATGCGGCGGATCACCACGTAGCTGCCGATGCGGCGCCCGGCATGGGCGAGCGGATCCTCGGGGACCGCGGTGGGGCCGGCCACCGCGGCGAGCCGCTGTTCGGCGGCGCCGGTGAGGAAGCGATGCGTGTCGGTGGTGAGTTCGGCGTCGGCGCGCAACAGGCGGTCGATGGCCTCGCGCAGGGCCGCATCGCCGCCGCACGCGTGGCGCAGGTAGGCGTCGCGCTCCGCCGGCGCGAGGTCGAGCACCGCCTCGAAATGCCGCCGTACCTCGGACCACCGCGGCGTCGTCATGGCCGCCCGTCGCCGCTAGACCGACACATCGCCACGCAGGTCGCTGAACAGGAACGCGCGCGCCACCCGCCAATCGCGCTTCACGGTGGCGGTGCCGACGCCAAGCGCTGCTGCGGTTTCCTCCACGCTGAGACCGGCGAAGAAGCGCAGGTCGACGACCCGAGCCAGGCGCGCATCCTCCGCCGCCAGCCGCGTCAGCGCGCCGTCCAGTTCGACGAGTTCCTCGACATCGCATTCACCCGGAACATCGGCGTCGTCGAGCGACAGCACGTGCGCGCCGGCGCCGCGCTTCTGCGCCTGATGCTGCCGCGCGTAGTTGATCAGGATGTGGCGCATCGCGGTGGCGGCGACGGCGTAGAAATGGCCGCGGTCATTCCAGTCCATCTCGGCGCCGCGCACCAACTTTAGATAGGCCTCGTGCACGACGACGGTGGTGCTCAACGTCGGACTGCCGCCGGTGCGGCGAATCTGCCGTTCGGCGATGCCGCGCAACTCGTCGTAGACCAGCGCGAAGACGCGGTCCACGGCGTCTTTCTCGCCGCGGCGCGCGTGGCCCAAGTAGAGGGTGATGTCGGGTACGGGGGCAGACATGGAGGTGAAAGTATATCACGCAGGGCGGGTCACAGGCCGCACCCCCACGCGTCCCGCATTGCGTTGCGTTCCGCGAGATGTGTAAGCTTGGAGGACGCAGTTCCCGCCGTGTCACCCGACCCGTGACGGAGTCTCCTCGTGCACCCGCGCCTAGTGATCACCTGTGCCTTCCTGAGCCTCCTGCCGTGGACGTCCGCGCGCGCGCAATCGTCCGTCCGCGCTCGCTACGCCACTGGCCAGGTTTGGGTGAGCTGGATGGCTGATCCCGCGCCACCGCAGACGTATGCGATCTATCGGGGTGCGTCCGCGTTCACTAACGTTCACGACGCGACACTCATCGGCCGCCTGTTTCGCGACGAGTGGCTGCCCGTACCCGAGTCCACACAGACGTCGCCGCCGGTGACACGCTGGCGGGTGCCCGCGGGAGCCGGCGCCTACGATACGCTCGCCACGAACGAAGGCCTATTCGTCGACACCGTCGTCGATACGCTTCCGCGCTACTACGCGGTCGTGCGCTGGGGCGACTCCCTCGTGACCGCTGCCAATCGCACCGGCAAGATCCACGTGTCCTACTCGCTTGCTGATCCGCCGCAGTGCCACCTGCAGGCCGAATACGTCCAAGACGGCGCGTGGACCGTGTCGCTCTATACGATGTGGGCCGATGGACGTGACGTCGAAACCGCCGCGCGTCCAGACTTTCCCGTGTGCGCGAACCGACACAAGAACGGCATGCCGAGCTTGTTCATCCTGAGCCGCCCGCTGTCGTTGCCCGCCGGTCCGCGCCCGCTCGTGCACTGGCTGCACGGCGGCGAAGGGCAAGCCAGCCAGTCGCTCCCCGGCGACCGGCCGTCGATCGACATCGATCCGGAGGATGGGTTTCTCTGCGCCCACAACGACGATTTCGATCGCTACCTTCCCGGCATCGGCGTGTTCACCAAGGAGACGAATTCGTGGTGGTTCGGGTGGGCACGTTCGCACGATCCGTTCGATTCAACCTTCGTGTCGCCGGCGGCAGGGGACACCATCGTCAACTACACGCAGCGGCGGATCCTGTGGATCGATAGCTGGCTGCGTGCGCACTTTCCGATCGATTCGACGCGGGTGGCCTTGCAGGGGCATAGTGTTGGCTCTGCCGGTGTCACGGCGCTCGGCAAGGCCTATCCCGAGCGGTGGTCCTCGGTGAGCGTGTTCAACAATGGACTGGTGGGGCCAACGCCGGAAAGCGACGGGCCTCCCGGCCAGCTCGTTCCGTCGGGTATCAATCTCTTCGGCTATCCATCGGACAACCTGCCCACCGTCCTGCGCGGACAGGGCGGGGCGATCGTGCACGCGTACCAACTCTTCGACATCGTCACGCCGATTTCGCCGGTGCGCGATCTTCCCGTGTGGCGCGTCCTCGACGGCAAGCACGACGCCAACTCGGTCATGGGATGGACGCCCGCTGTCGTCGCTCAGTATCGCACCGCGGACTCCCTTGGGCTCGGCATGCACTTGTACTGGGACGAACGCGAGCACGGTCTCGGCACGCGGTGGGCGTATTTCTCACATGCGAACATCCCGTCGGGGCAAACACAGCGCGACGATGCCGTCTATCAAGGGCAGTTCCGCGCGAATCAATCGTTTCCGGGATTCTTCAATCATCGTCTCTACGCGAACGCGCACGATCCCGGCGACGGGACGCGAGGCACTTCGGGCGATTCGCTGTACTCCGGCGACGATTGGGGCACCTGGGGCGGATTCCACAGCTGGCTGCCCGATTCGATCACGGACACGCCCTCCGAATGGACATGCCCGTACTGGCTGATCAACGGCTCCGCGTGGCTCCCTGACAACTGCCCCGACGAATCGCTGCAGTGCGACGTCGCGATCCGCCGCCCGCAGCATTTCGTGCCGGTCGCGGGGACGCCGATTTCGTGGTGGATCACCAGCGGTGTGTCCCGCGCGGGCCCGACCGTCGCGAGCGGTACGACGACCGCGGGCAGCGACGGCGTCGTGCGCATCACCGGCATCTGGGCGCGCCGCAGTCCGGACAATCGCTGGTTGCACGTGACGACGGGTGCGACAGCTATTGGCGCCCTCGTCGAGCCTGACGAAGTACTCCGCGTGACGCCCGCTGTGCTGCGCCGCGGTGAGACGACGGTGCGTTTCACGGTGCCGCACGCAGGCTCGGTGCGCGTCGAAGGATTCTCAGCCGATGGCCGGCGCGTGCTCGACATGACGCATCGCTGTCCACAGCACGGCGCGCAGACCGCACGCTGGCCGCGGACTCCCGCGGGCATCTACTGGCTGCGGGTGACGCAAGACGGACAGAGGGCGCTCGCACGCATCCTCGTGGTTCGCTGATCGCGTGCGACCCTAGCGACCCGCCCGGCGCGCCGTGAGGATGGCGAACGCGCGGAAGTAACGCTCGGTGTTCGCTTCGGTAGATCCGTAGATGTTGTCGCCCGCGAGAAAGTCGACCAGCACCTCGCGAGCGCGACACACTTCACGCATGCGCGGCAACGGATGGCCTGCGTCCAAGGTCAGGTCGAACAACTCTAAGGCCCTCTCGAAGGCCCGCTGCGCGTAGGCCTCGTTGCCCTTCTTGCGCCACGCGAGACAGCGCCCAACCTCGCTGCCGATGTTCGCGAGCTGCTCCGCGATCGGCATCGCTGCCCACCGGCCGGCGGCAAGAGACTCGTGGACCGGCATAGGCTACCCGGCGTCCCGCACGAGTGCGCGAACGACGCGCAGCACGGCCTTGCGTGTCGCCGGATCATCGACGCCACGCGACACGTTGCCCGCTCCCGGCCGCAGATTGATCAGCGAGTCGAACTCCACCCAGTCGTCCCCTGGAATATCGGGATAGAGATTGATGCCCCAAAGGTCGGACTGCACCGACCCGTCCGCCAAGAGGACTGACTCTTCGTCCGAGTGCAGCTCCGCGCCGATCGCCATGTAGCCGCGTGCGCAATCGACAACTGCTTTGATGAAGTCGCCGAACTGCCGGCCAGCGAGCGCCTTCACCGCCGCCCGATCCGTCGGTTCGCGGAGAATGCGAATCGGCATTGCGCCATCGTGTGCCCAATCGTCTGCCATGATCCTCTCGAGTCGTGTGTGGACAGGAAGCATACGACCGCCGGCGATCCCGCCGCCAACACAAAACCCCGGGCGTCGCCGCCCGGGGTCGCGTGTTGCCTCTGTCGAATCGCGCTTACGAGTTCGACTCGATGCGCATGGCGTAGAACGAGCGCCACACGAACACCAGCGAGATCACGAAGAAGATCGCCGCGAGCACCAGCGACGCCTGACGGCTCATGCCGATCGCCAACTCCACCGCGAGCAGACCGAACAGCGTGGTGAACTTGATGACCGGGTTCATCGCCACCGAGGAGGTGTCCTTGAACGGGTCGCCGACGGTGTCGCCGACCACGCAGGCCGCGTGCAGCTCGGTGCCCTTCTCCTTCAGGTCGACCTCGACCACCTTCTTCGCGTTGTCCCACGCGCCACCGGCGTTGGCCATGAAGATCGCCTGGTACAGACCGAACAGCGCGATCGAGATCAGGTAGCCGATGAAGAAGAACGGCTCGAGGCAGGCGAACGCCAGCGTCGAGAAGAACACGGTGAGGAAGATGTTGAACATGCCCTTCTGCGCGTAGATGGTGCAGATCTCCACCACCTTCTTGGAGTCCGCGACCGACGCCTTCGTCGCGCCGTCGAGCTTGATGTTCTTCTTGATGAACTCCACCGCGCGGTAGGCACCGGTGGACACCGCCTGCGTCGACGCGCCGGTGAACCAGTAGATCACCGCGCCGCCGGTGATGAGGCCGAGCAGGAACGGCGGGTGCAGCATCGAGAGCTTGTCCATGCCGGTGGTCAGGTGCTCGGTGAGCAACATGATGATCGAGAAGATCATCGTCGTCGCGCCCACCACCGCGGTGCCAATGAGCACCGGCTTGGCCGTCGCCTTGAATGTGTTGCCGGCGCCGTCGTTCTCCTCGAGCAGGTGCTTCGCGCGCTCGAACTTCACGTCGAAGCCGAACTCGCGCTTGACCTCGTCCTTGATGTTCGGCACTTCCTCGATGAGCGACAGTTCGTACACCGACTGCGCGTTGTCGGTCACCGGGCCGTACGAGTCGACCGCGATGGTGACCGGACCCATGCCGAGGAATCCGAACGCCACCAGACCGAAGGCGAACACCGCCGGTGCGATCATGAGGCCGCCGAGGCCCTGGCCCGACACCACGTACGCGATGGCCATGAGCGCGACCATCGTCAGACCCATCCAGTACGCGCTGAAGTTACCGGCGATCAAACCCGAGAGCACGTTGAGCGACGCGCCACCTTCACGCGACGAGGTCACCACTTCCTTGACGTGGCGCGAGCCCGTCGAGGTGAAGACCTTGGTCAGTTCGGGGATGATGGCGCCGGCGAGCGTGCCGCATGTGATGATCGCCGAGAGCTTCCACCACATGGTGCCGTCGCCGAGGTCGCTGATGAGGAACTTCGAGATCGCAAACGTCGCCACCACCGACACGATCGAGGTCAGCCACACCAAGTTGGTGAGCGGCTTCTCGAAGTCCATCTTGTCGGAGTCGCCGTACTGACCCTTCGCCAGCGCCTCGTTGACCAAGTACGAGAGGCCCGACGCCAAGATCATGGCGATACGCATGACGAAGATCCAGACCAGCAACTTGACCTGGTTGGCCGGGTCCTGCACCGCGAGCAGGATGAAGGTGATGAGCGCCACACCGGTCACGCCGTAGGTTTCGAACCCGTCGGCGGTCGGGCCCACCGAGTCACCGGCGTTGTCACCGGTGCAGTCGGCGATCACGCCCGGGTTGCGGGCGTCGTCTTCCTTGATGTTGAACACGATCTTCATCAAGTCCGAGCCGATGTCGGCAATCTTGGTGAAGATACCACCGGCGATACGCAGCGCCGAGGCACCGAGCGATTCGCCGATCGCGAAGCCGATGAAGCACGACCCCGCGTACTCCTTCGGAATGAACAGCATGATGGCGAGCATGATGAGCAGCTCGGTCGAGATGAGCAGCATCCCGATCGACATGCCGGCGCGCAGCGGAATCGCGTACACCGGGAACGGCTTGCCCTTCAGCGACGCGAACGCGGTGCGCGAGTTGGCGTAGGTGTTGATGCGGATCCCGAACCACGCCACACCGTACGAGCCGGCGATCCCGAGCAGGCTCATCGCCAGCACGATCACGACCTTGAACGGCTCCATGTGTCGCAGGAAGGCGAAGTAGTAGACCATGATGGCGCCGATGAAGAGTTCGAGCACCATCAGGAACTTGCCCTGCTGGATCAAGTAGGTCTTGCAGGTCTCGTAAATCAGCTCCGAGACCTCCAGCATGGACTTGTGCACCGGCAGCGCCTTCATCTGACGCGACACGATCAGACCGAAGGCCAGACCGAGCACGCAGACGCCGAGACCGGCCATAAGCAGTTGCCGGCCGTTCATGCCGCCGAAGCTCACCGACCCGAGGTCGGGCAGAATGAGGTCAGCCTCGCTGGCGAACGCCGGGGCCGCCAGGACAAGCGCCATCAGGGCGCCCAGGGACGTCACGGCGCTCCGCGCGCTCGCGGACCGGGCCGGCGCCATCATGGCTCGCAGGCTCCGGAAGGCCGTTCTCCACTGTGGAAACAGGGTCGCGATCATGTTTATCGCCAATCTCCTCTCGACTTGAAGCAAACTCGCGGCGCCGCCGACGGCAGCCAGGGCTCGCGGACGATTCAAAAGAACGGGCGATTCTACACTGACGAGTCGGGCTCTGGGGGCGGAAAAGGTGGACGAGTGGCCCATGTGCCTGCACGTGTGTGCCCTGCTGTGTCGCTCGCTGCGCCGCCGTGCGCTGCCAGGGACGATACGCGTTGACGCTCCCCCCGCCGCCCGACTACCATCGCCGGTCACCCTTGTGCGGACGCTATGTGTGGCTGCCTGGCGCATTTCTGCCCGGCCAACCCACGCCGCCGCATAATGTCCAACTCGCACCGCGAGCCGCAGGCGGGCATCCGCTCGTCCGGCGATCGCGCCCTGAGTTCTTGAAGAGGATACCTGGATGCTCGGCCGTTACTGGAAGCTCGCGCTCCTCATCTTGTTGCTGGCGTGGAGCGCCTACGAGCTGTACCCCTCGGTGCAGTACTACACGATGTCCGAGGCGGCGCAGAAGCAGATGGCGCCGGAAGCGCTGCAGAAGTTGAAGGACCGGGCGATCAAGCTGGGTCTCGACCTCCAGGGCGGTATGCACCTGGTGCTCGAGGTGGACCGCTCGAAGCTCTCCGAGGCCGACGCCAAGGACGCCATCGACCGTGCCGAGCAGATTCTCCGCTCGCGTATCGACCAGTTCGGTGTGTCCGAGCCGCTCATCCAGAAGCAGGGCGAGGACCGCATCCTCGTCCAGTTGCCGGGTCTGTTGGACGCCGCGCGCGCCAAGAACCTCATTGGCCAGACCGGTTTGCTCGAGTTCAAGATCGTCAAGACCGACGACGAGGCGAAGCAGGCCTTCGAGCGCGCCGACCAGTGGCTGGTGGCCAACGGCAAGGCGATGGTGCCGGCGAGCGCCAGCCGCACCGACTCGGCGATCGCGCAGCACCCGCTGAGCGGCCGCCTGGCGTCCGCCGCGCAGGCGATGGCGTTCGTGGAATCCGGCGATGTGCCGGTGGTGCGCGAGCTGCTCGCCGCGCTGCCCGACAGCGTGCTGCCGCCGAACACCCAGTTCGCCGAAGACGCCAAGGAGAAGCCGCTGAGCGGCAGCGGCCGGAGTGGTCGCTACCTGTACGTGCTCACCCGCGCCGCCGAGATGACCGGTGCCGCGATCTCCACCGCGCGCATGTCGCCGAACCTCGACCCGGAGCGCCCGGGCGCGCCGGGCGTCAGCATGTCGATGACCGGCCGCGGCACCGCGCAGTTCGCCCGCGTCACGCGCGAGAACGTGCAGCGCTACATGGCGATCGTGCTCGACAACCGCGTCTACACGGCGCCGGTGATCCGCGAGCCGATTCCGTCGGGGAACGCCAGCATCACCGGCAGCTTCAGCGACCAGGAAGCCACCGACTTGGCGATCGTGCTCAAGGCCGGTGCGCTGCCGGCGCCGGTCAAAGTGATCGAGGAGCGCACCGTCGGGCCGACCCTCGGCCGCGACTCGATCAAGGCCGGGCTGACGGCGTCGCTGCTCGGCGCCATCTTGGTGGTCGGCTTCATGCTGATCTACTACCGCGGCTCCGGCATCGTGGCGATCCTCACCTTGCTGCTCAACATCATCTTCTTGCTCGCCGGGTTGTCGCAGTTGCGTTCGACGCTGACGCTCCCCGGCATCGCAGGTATCGCGCTCACCATCGGTATGGCGGTGGACGCGAACGTGCTGATCTTCGAGCGCCTGCGTGAGGAGTTGCGCAATGGCCGCAGCGTGCGCACCGCCATCGATCTCGGCTTCAAGCACGCGTGGCGCACCATCGTCGACGCGCAGATCACCACGCTGATCACCGCCGTCGTCCTCATGCTCGTGGGAACCGGAACCGTGAAGGGTTTCGGTGTCACGCTGACGATCGGTTTGATCTTCAACATCTACACCGCGGTCTTCGTGTGCCGCATGATGTTCGACTGGCTCGCGTCGAAGTCCAAACTCGACACGCTGTCCATCTGACCGGCCACGATCGCGGAGAGAAAGAACGATGCTGGAACTCATCAAGCCCACGAAATTCGACTTCATGGGCAAGCGTTTCATCGCGTACTGGATCACGTCGATCCTTGCGCTGGTCGGGCTGGGTGCGATCGTCCTGCACGGCGGACCACGGCTGTCGATCGACTTCACCGGAGGCACGCTGATCGAAGTGCGCTTCACGCCGCCGGTGAGCGCGTCGCAGTTGCGCGCCGAACTCGGCAAGATCGGCTATGGCGACGCGGAAATTCAGGAAGTCGGCAACTCGGGTGACATCATGCTGCGCGCCAAGGCGAGCGAAGGCGGCGGCGCGCTCAAGTGGGAGCCGATCCAAGACGCGCTCACCAAGACGTTCCCGAACACCAAGATCGAGCGGCTCAACGACCCAAGATCGGTGGCGAACTCAAGGGCAAGGCGTTGTGGGCGATCTTCTGGTCGCTCGGCCTCATCTTGCTCTACGTCGGCGTGCGCTACGACTTCCGCTTCGCGGTGGGCGGTGTGCTCGCGCTCTTCCACGACCTGTTCATCGTGTTCGGGCTCTGCGTGCTGTTCGACAAGGAGTTCTCGCTCACGGTGCTGGCGGCGTTCCTGACGCTCGCGGGGTACTCGATCAACGACACCGTCGTGGTGTTCGACCGGATCCGCGAAGTGATGAAGGGCGGCTACCGCCGCGAAGGTCTGGCCGAGATCATGAACACCTCGATCAACCAGACGTTGTCGCGCACCATCATCACGGCGCTCACCGTGTTCTTGAGCGTCCTCGCGCTCTACTTGGTGGGCGGACAGGTGCTGCACGACTTCTCGTTCGCGATGCTGATCGGTGTGGTGAGTGGAACCTACTCGTCGATCTTCGTGGCGAGCGCGTTCGTGCTCGACTGGACGCGCCTCACGCACAAGAACAAGCCGGCCGTGGTCGCGCCGGCCGCTCCGGCGGGGAAGAAGTCGGCGAAGGCCTAAGGGTCCGCACCGAAAGCTGTGCGACGGCGCTCCGCGCGATGCGGGGCGCCGTTCGCGTTGTGCGGGAACGATTCGCGCGGCGGCGAGGTTGTCCTGCGCGTCACCGAACGGCAGAAGGCGTCGCGTCCGGCGCGGCGACTGGTGATGACCGAGGACGAAGGAGGACAGCGATCATGCGTCGTCTGATCTGCGCGGCGCTCGTCGCGCTGGCGATTCCGTGCGCGGCGTGGGCGGGCGGCACCGCGGCATCGGGCGCCGCGGCCAAGGCAAAGCCCGCCGTCGCGACCAAGGCCGCCGCGCTCGTCGACATCAACTCCGCGAGCAAGGAGGACCTGGCGAAGCTGCCCGGCATCGGGGCGGCGTACGCGGCGAAGATCGTCGCCGGCCGGCCGTATGCCAACAAGTCGCAGCTGGTGAGCAACAAGATCGTGCCGCAGTCGACCTACGACAAGGTCGCCGCCTTGGTCGTCGCGAAACAGGCGATGGGCGCCAAAGCCAAGACCGCGGCCAAGAAGTAGCGCGCCTCCGACGACGCGCCATGCGAAACGCCGCCGGATCCCGACACGTGTCGGGCCGGCGGCGTTCGCTATCTACGGGGCTGCGGGCGGCTAGACGCCGCGCTTGCGCCCTTCCATCGACATTTGATCGCGCTTGTTCTCGACCGTCTTCCAGTGCTCCGCTTCGGGCAGCGGGTCGCGCTTGATGTTGAGGTTCGGCCATTCCTTGGAGAGCTGGGCATTGAGCGCTTCGAACTCGCGCCACTTCTCCGGCAGGCTCTCGGCGGGGAAGATCGCCTTGGTCGGGCAGGTCGGCTCGCACGCGCCGCAGTCGATGCACTCGTCCGGGTTGATGACGAGCGACGTTTCACCCTCGTAGAAGCAATCGACCGGGCAGACCTCGACACAGTCTGTGTACTTGCACTTGATGCACGGCTCCGCAACAACGAACGCCATCGGTGACTCCTTGAAGGAAGCAGCCGTCCACTGCGCGCCTGGCGCGACGCGGCTGTGAGTGCGCCTCGGATCCGCTCCGAGTCCGGATTCAAGACCGCGCATTGTACACGATTCGCGCCGGAGCGTCGCGGCGGACGCGGCGACGCGCCGTGGTCCAATGGGAGCGGGTGGCCAAGGGAGCAGGGAATCGCCGTACCCCTTTGGGCGACGATTGTGCCACCCCGAAGGCTGCGCTAGCATCCAAGGTCTGACCCATGTCTGGCTTACGTCGTCAACGCGCCGTCTTTGTCCTGCCCCGTCCGGTGACGTCGTACCCGGCCGGTGGCCGCGCCGTGGGCGCTCCTCTCGTTCCTCTCCCGATATCGCCCGCCGCCGGTGTCGTTGCGCCCGCTGACCTGTGCCTCGTGAGCCCGTGGGCTCCCTGCCGCTTGCCGATCACAAGGAGATTCACATGCTGACCCTTCGCCGCAGCGCGCGCCCGACCCTGGTGCTCGCGGCCTTTGCCCTGCTCGCCGGTCTGACCGCCGCGCGGCCTGCCGCCGCCTGTCCGCTGTGCATGAACAGCGACCCCGCGCTCAACAACCCCGGCTCGACCAACTCGAACACCGGCCAGTGGCGCGTCACCGTCGAGAACAAGTCGCTCTCGAAGCTGAATGGCATCCTCCAGTCCGGCAACGTCGGCACCGATCACGAATTCCAGCACGAGGACCGGCTCACCACGACGTTTGCGTACCAGCCGACCATGCGGCTCGGGCTCGCAGCGAGTGTGCCGTTCATGTTCCGCAATCACGTCCAGTACAGCACCATCAGCCCGCCGGTGAAGACGACGGCGAACAACTTCAGCGACGCCGACATCCAGGCGCGCTATACGTTTTGGATCCACCACCCGGCCGGCAAGTACGCCTCGGCGTCGGTGATGGGCGGCGTCGTGGTGCCGACCGGCGTCAACAGCGTGCTGTTCCCCGGCACCTCGCAGCGGCTCTCCGAGCACAACCAGCCGGGCACCGGCGCGTTCTCGCTGCTCGCCGGCTTGTCGGCGCAAGCGCAGAACGCCAATCAGTGGATCTACGTCGGCAACATCTTCAAGCAGGTGTTCCAGAACGACTACGACTACAACTACGGGCACGCTTACATGGCGACCGTCGAAGTCGGGCAAAAGGCGACGAGCAAGGTCGCGCTGCTCGGCACCGCCGTCTACCGCTGGACGAAGCAGGAAGACGGCCCGCTGTCGGCGATCTATCAGGTGCAGACCGGCGGCGACATCATCCTGGTCGGCGGCGGCGTGCAGGCAACGCCGGTGAACCACTTCATGGTGCGCGGCTTGGCGTACTTCCCGGTGAAGAATGGCTTCATCCAGCCGCAGTCCGAGGACAACAGTCTGTCGGTCTCGGTGTCGTACATCCATTAGGCCCGCGGAGACGATGATCGTGCGAGGAAGTCTGGTGGCCGCGGTCGCGGCGCTGCTCGTGGCGCCGGCCGTGGCCCACGCGTGCTCGGTGTGCCTGTGCGGCGACAATCACGCCGCCAACCTCGGGCTCGACACGCCGGTGGTGGGGCAGTGGCGGCTCGGACTCGAGCAGCGCGTGTCGTCCAAGAGCAACGGCGTGGAGGGCGAACCGCTCTCCACCGAGTCGTCGCGCGATAGCCGCACCACGCTGGCGCTGTCGTACTCGCCGACGATGCGGTTCTCCTATGGCCTCAACGTGCCGCTGGTGGATCGCCGCATCGAGATCACCAACCGGCCGGTGACGACAACCTCGCTGCAATTCGGCGACATCGAAGCGCAGGCGCGCGCGGACGTCTGGGTGCACCGCACGCACGGCGTGTTCTCGGCCACCCGTGTGCTGGCGGGCGTCACGCTTCCCACCGGCAGCAATAACCTCATGAAGACGCACAACCCGAATGCCGATTCCACCGGCAGCATGCCGTCGCCCGGCGTCTGGGATCTCGTGCCGGCACATGAATCCACCGGCGATCGCTATGACGAACACGCGCAACCCGGCACCGGCGCGTGGGCCGGCACGCTCGGACTCGCGCAGCTGTGGAGCACGCCGGCGACGTGGCTGTACGGCAGCGTCGCCTACCGCGTGCTCACCACCAACAGCCACGACTACCGCTATGGCGCCTCGTGGCTGCTGACCGTCGAAGGCGGGCGCCGGCTCGGCACGGCGGTGAGCGCGGTGATGGGCGTGGCCGCCCGCACGACGCAGCAGGACGAGACGGGCGATGCCGCCGAGCCGCTGCTCGTCGACAGTGGCGGCAAGGTCGCCTTCGTCACGCCTGGCGTGCAGGCGAAGATCGGCACGGACTGGATCGCCCGCGCGCAAGTGTTCGTGCCGGCGTGGTCGGATCTCAACGGAACGCAGGACGAGAAGACGAACGTCATCGTCCGCCTCACCTACACGAAGTGATTGCGCGAGGAGACAACGTGAAGCCCGTGGTACTGCAGATTGCCGCTGCCGTGATGCTGGTCGGCGCGCTGGTGTCGAACGCGTTCGCCGATCGCACGCAGACGTACTCGCTCTCGCGCTTGCACTGCGTCGAGTGCGGCGACGACATCGGCCGCTCGATCAAGAAGGTCAAGGGCGTGAAGAAGTACACGTTCGACTATCTCAAGGCCGAGGCCACAGTCGTGATGCTCGACGCTGTGAGCGACGCGCAGATCGTCAAGGCGATCGAGGCCGCGGGATACGGCGGCGAAGCGGGCGCGGGCAAGGGCAAGTACATGGAGTTCGAGCCGTACGGCGCGAACGTGGACTTCGCCGTGCTCAACAAGGACGGCTCGACGATGGGACCGCTCGACTCGCTGCGCGTGCCCGACAAGTTCACCGTGTTCGACATCTACGCCGAGTGGTGCATGCCGTGTCGCCAAGTCGACATGGAGCTGCACCGGCAGCTCGAGAAGCGCACGGACGTCGCGGTGCGGCGCATCAACTTCGTGAGCTGGGATTCGCCGCTCGCCAAGCAGATGGAAGGGCAGGTCAAGGCGCTGCCGCATCTCGTGATCTATCGTCCGGATGGCAAGGCCACGGTGGTCGAGGGTTTCAACGCGAAGAAGCTGAAGGACGCGCTCGCCGTCAAGTAGCGGCGGGCGGGTGACGCGGCGGAGGTGTCCTGCGGGCGCCTCCGCCGCGTGCGTTTAGCGGCGCAGCGTGAGGCGTGTCGAGGCGCCAAGGCGAAACGTCGTGGTGATGGGGTAGCTGCGTCCGGCGATCGCCTGCGCGAGTGTCGCTTCGAGTTCGGATTCGCCGTGACGCCACAACACCGACGGCGCGGCGTAGAGGATGGTGCGAGCCGGGATGCGCAGGCCGACATCGCCGAAGTGCGCGCTGCCCGGAAGGCCGGCGAAGCCTTGCACGCGCATGCGCACGCCGAGCGCGTGGCTCACCATCGTGCCGCCTTCGAGGCGGAAGGGAATCTCGTCGCCGACATTGCGCGGCGGATCGTCGCGATGCGACGTGGTGCGCGCGCGATAGCCCGACTCGAGGAGCACGTACGCCGGCTTCGGGTAGAGGCTCTTGCCGATGGCCAGCGTGAGCTCGCCGTCCCACTGCCCTTCGCTGAGCGGGATGAGCGCGGAGCTGGCGGGGTCGATCGGCGTGCGGCCGGTCGGCGCCTTGACGCTTGCGCACAGCGCCGCCGCGACCGGCCACGTCGTCAGGCCATACTGCACACGGAACGACGTGTCGCCGGGGCCCGTCGTGGTGCGCAGGCCGGCGGCATCGTCGTAACGCGCAGCTTCGCCGCTCGCGGTGACACCGACGGTGATGTGCGGCGTCCAGCCGTAGTCCGCGTCGACGAACAACGCGCGCAGCCGCCATTGACCGGCGAGCGCGAAGTCGACGCGCGCGGCGTCACCGCAGTCGTTGGCGCCGCCGCAGAACTCCTGGTGCGCGCGCTCGGTGGAGCCAGTGGCGCGCAACGCGAGAGCGCCGGCCGGCAATGTCCACGGGCCGCCCGCGCAGGCGACGCGCGCCGACACGGCGAGGCACAGCGCGGTCAGTGCGAGTCGCCTCATCGCGCTTCCTTTTCCAGTGTGGCGATGTCGTCGATCAGCCGCTGCACTTCGCTGCTGTGCGTGACGCCGTAAACGCCGCGCACGCGCAGTGCGCCATCGACGAGGACGAGATTGCCGGCGTGCTCCGTCGCGGTTCCCTCGCCGCCGACCCCGACGAAGTACGAGTCGTGCGCGAGCGTGCGGATTGCCGCGCCATCGCCCGTTAGCAGCCGCCAACCGGGTGCCGCGATATGCTTGGATGCCGCGAAGCGCTGTAGTGCCGCGACGCTGTCGGCTTCCGGCACCAGCGTGAACGACACCAGGTGCACGCGATCGGCGTCCGGATACGCCGCGCGCACCTGATTCATCGCCTTGAACATCGGCGGGCACATCGTCGTGCACTGCGCGAAGAAGAACTGCGCGACGTGGATCCGTCCGCGCAAGTCGGCAGCGCTCACGGGGGCGCCGGTTTGATCGGTCAGCGTGAAGTCGGCGATGTGGTGCAGGGAATCCGCCGGCACCTCGGCGAGCACGCGCGGCTGCAGGAAGGCGTCTTGGTAGACGGGCAGCGCCGGTGTGCGGCCGCGGCAGCCGGCGATCACGATCACGGCGGCGAACAAGACGATTCGAAGGATGCGCATGGAGCGCAAGCCTAGCAGATCGTTGCGGGCTCCGTCGCCTGGGAGAACTCCGGAGATTGCCCGCGAGCCGCCGCCGGCCGCACGCCCTCGTGCCACACGCGCTGCACCAGGTGCACGCCGTCCTCGAACAGCGTGTAGAGACACGGCACGAGGAGCAGCGTGAGCGCGGTCGATGCTGCCAGTCCCCCGATCACGGTGCGCGCCAGCGGGTAGTACATCGCGTCGCCGACGCCGCTCGAACCGGCGGCGAGCGGCACCAGACCAAGGATCGTCGTGCACGTGGTCATGAGGATCGGGCGCAGACGGTCGCTCGAGGCGGTGAGCAACGCCTCGCGCCGTGCCACACCGCGCTCGCGCATCTGATGCACGTGGTGGATGAGCACGATCCCGTTGTTCACCACGATGCCGATCAGGATGAGCAGTCCGATCTGCGACATGAGGTTGAACGGCGATCCCGTGACGAAGCACATCCACGCGATGCCGACGAACGCGAACGGCAACGCGCACATGATGGCGAACGGGTGCAGCAGCGACTCGAACAATGCCGCCATCACGACGTACACCAGGAACAGCGCCAAGAGCAGGTTGACGAGCAACTCCTTCTGCGTCGCGCTCTCGTTCTCGAACGCGGAGCCGAACGACCACGTGTAGCCGGTTGGCAACGCCATGCCGTTCATTGCCGCGGTCACTGCTTGCCGCGTCTGCTGCACGCCCTTGGAGTCGCAGTTGCCGCTGACCTCGAGCACCGAGCGGCGCTGCTGGCGCTCGATGGTGGTCGGCGTCAGCGCACGGTGTAAGTCGGCGACTGCGGCAAGCGGCACGACGCGTCCGTCCGGCGTGCCGAGCGGCAAGCGCTCGAGCTGTTCGATGTCGGTGCGGTCCTCCTCGGCAAGGCGCGCCTGCATCGTCACCTCACCCTCGGGCCCGCGGTAGCGCGAAAGCTGGCGGCCGCGGAAGAACAGCGCCACCGCACTGCCGACGTCGCCCGGCGTCAGACCGTACGCCGCGGCCTGGTCACGGCGCACCGACACTTCGATTTCCTCGGTGCCCTTGCGCGCGCCGACGTGGACATCGTGCAAGCCCTTCACGTCGCGCAGGCGGCGCATCGCCTCGTCCCCGAGTTGCGTGAGGCGCGGCCCGGGATCGCCGAAAATACGCACCGTGAGGTCGGTGGGGCCCGTGTTCGAGTCGCCACCTTCGAGTTTGAGCGTGCAGCCCGGAAGCTCCGGCAGCTTGCCGCGCACCAGTCCGCGCACCTTCTCGGCGCCGAAGTCGTCCTGGTATCCCTTGGCGAGGTACAGGCGCGTGATCGCGGTGTTGTGGGAGAAGTACGAGTAGGTGCCGGTGATGTGGAGCGCCTGCTTGCGGCCGAGTGCCCACGCTTCGACCGCGCTGACGTAGCGTTCGACCTGACGGTAGTTGAGATTGTCGGCGAACTCGTAGGACACGGAGATGGTCTCGACCTTCGACGCGCTGAACGTGCTCTTGTCGACCTTGAGGAATGGCACGATGGCGGACGCCACGACGGCGAGCGCGATGCCGAGGGCTGCCGGACGGTGTGCCAGCGTCCATGCCAGCACACCGCGGTAGCGCGCCGCCAAGGATGCGAATGCCTTGGGCGGCGTCGCCGCGCCGGCCGGGAGCATGCGGCCGAGCGCCAGCGGAATCGCGGTCAGCGAGAGCAGCAGCGAGCAGGTGAGCGTGAAGATGATGGTGCGTCCGACTTCGCCGATCCACGTCGTGATCTCGGTACGCCCGCCGAGGACCAGAGGCAGGAATACGATGATCGACGTCAGTGTTGCGCACACGACGGCTGGCAAGACCTCGCGTGATCCCTTGAGTGCGGCGCGCAGCCGGCCCGCGCCGTTTTGCCGATGACGATAGATGCACTCGAGCATCACGACGGCGTTGTCCACCAACATGCCGACCGCCAACATGAGCCCCATCATCGACAGGATGTTGAGCGAGCGGCCGGTGAAGTAGAGCAGGGCCGAGGCGGCGAGCAGCGAGAACGGAATCGCCATGCCGACCACCAGCGTGGTGATCCAGTTGCGCAGGAAGAAGAACAGCACGGCGACGGCAAGCAACGCGCCGACGACGCCGGCGTGCTGCAAGCTGCGGATCGCGCTCGTGATGTCGGCTCCCTGGTCGGTGAAGGTGAGCACCTTGATGCCGCGCAGAACCGGATCGCGGTGGATGTCCGCGAGCGTCGCCTGCGCGCGGCGCGCGACGTCGACGCTGTTGGCGCCTGACTCCTTGATGACATTCAGCCCGATGGCGCGCGCGCGATCGAGGTGGCGGCCGTAGTCGAGCTCCGGCTCGCGGTAGCGCACCGCGGCGACGTCGCGCACGTGCAGGCCGTGCCCCAGTGGCAAGTTCGCGATGTCTTCGAGGTGCGCGAATTGGCCGCTGACGCGCAGCGGCCACGTCTCGGTGCCGTTGCGCAAGGTGCCGGCGCTGACGCTGCGATTGGCGCCGTCGATTGCTTGCACGACACGTGTGGCGTCGAGGCCGTGTGCGGCGAGCGCGGCCGAGCGGAACTCGATCAGCACCTCCGGCCGCTCGACGCCGTACAACTCGACCTTCGCCACGCCCGGCACGCGACGCAACGGATCGGCGATGTGGCGATCGAGCAGTTCGTATTCGCGCGACAGGTCGCGCTCCGCCGCGACGCGGCACTCGAGCACCGGAATGTCCGACGACCGGAATCCGTTGACCTGGATTTGATCGACGTCCACCGGCAGTTGATCGCGGATGCGATCGAGCTTCTCGCGTGCCTCGGCGCGCAGCGGACCGATGTCTTTGCCCCAGTCGAACTCGAGCGAGATGGTCGCCTGGTTCGCGCTCGAATACGACTGCATGCGGCGCACGCCGGAGAGCGTCGAGAGCGCTTCTTCGGCGGGACGCGTGATCTCCTCCTCGACCTGCGCGGGCAGCGAGTTGGGATACGGAATCGTGATCTCGAGCTGCGGAAAGTCGACCTCGGGCAAGAACGCCAGCGGCAGGCGCGGCGCGCTGATCGCACCCACCACCAGGATCGACACCACCAACATCGCGGCCGACACCGGCCGGCGCACGCTCCAGCGGGAGAGGTTCATCGCCGCCTCCTACGCGCTGCGGTCGAGCGTCGCGTACACCACCGGGATGACGACGAGCGTCAGCACGGTCGCGAACGCGAGCCCGCCCATGATGGTGAGCGCCAGCGGCTGCCCGACCTCGCCGCCCTGGCCGAGGCCGGCGGCGAGCGGCAACAGACCGAGCACCGTGCACAACGTCGTCATGAGAATCGGACGCAGACGCACGCAGCCAGCCTCGATCAACGCGTCGCGCTTGGCGCGGCCCGCGGCGCGCAGACGATTGGTGTAGTCCACGAGAATGATCGCGTTCTTCACCACGATGCCGCTCAACACCAGCATGCCGATCAGCACCATGACGCTCACCGGCGTGCGGGTGAGCACCAGCGTCAGCACGACGCCGATCACCGCCAGCGGCAGCGTGAACATGATGACGAACGGGTGCAGCAACGACTCGAACTGCGAAGCCATCACGAGATACGAGGAAGATGGCGAGCAGGATCTCCAGACGCAGCGACGTGAACGATTCGGCGAGGTCGGCGTTCTGGCCGGCGAGCACGACGCGCGTGCCGTCGCCGGTGCGCAGGGCGCCGATCGCGGTGACGATGTCCTTCGACACGCTGCCGAGATCGCGGCCGTGCAGGTTGGCAGTGACCACGGCGGCGCGCTGCTGCGCGATGCGGCGGATCTCGCCGGGGCCGTGCACGACGGCGGTGTGGGCGACGGCACCGAGCGGCACCACGGCGCCGTCGTTGCGTCCGACCTCCAGCGTCGCGAGGTCGGTCACCGCGGTGCGGTCCTCGGCGCGCGCGCGGACGCGGACGTCGAGTTTGCGGTCGGCGTCGGAGAACTGCGTCGCCGCGTCGCCCTGCACCGCATTGCGCACGAGACGCGACGCCGAGGTCGGCGTCAGCCCGACGCTGGCGAGCCGGTCACGGTCGAAGGCGATTTGCACCTCGGGATCGCCGCCGCGCACCGACGACTCGACGTCCTCGATGCCGTGGATACCGCCGAGCGCCTGCGTCACCTGCGCCGTCACCGCGCGCAAGGTGTCGAGATCGTGCGAGTACACTTCGACCTCGATCGGCGCGCGGAAGGTGAGCAGCGACGGGCGGCTGAACTCGTAGGTGAGGCCCGGCACGTCCTCCATCGCCGCGCGCAGCGTGCCGGCGACGTCGTCCTCGGCATGCGCGTCGCCCGCCGTCTTCATCGCCACCGCGATCTGCCCGCGGTTCGGCTCGCGCGCGCTGCCCGCGAACGACGCCAGGTTGTCCTGGCCGGCGCTGGTGTAGACGAACTGCACGCGCGGATCGCGGCGAATCGTCGCGGCGAGCGAATCCAGCGTGCGGTCGGTGACGCCGAGCGCCGTGCCTTCCGGCAACCGCACGTCGAATGTGAACTGGCCTTGCGCGAAGCTCGGAATCAGATCCTTCGGCCACAGCGCGAACGCGGCGAGCGATCCCACGAGAAGCGCCGCCGCGCTCGCCAGCACGAGCGCCGGGCGCGCCAACGCCTGACGCAGCACGCGCGGGTACACGGCGAGCAGACGCTCGTACGCCCACTCCACTGGCGCCAGCACGCGCGCCGCGAGCGGCACCAGCACGCGGCCCGCGAGCGCGAGCCCACGCGCCAGCATGCGCAACGGCCACACGGCGACGAACAACGTCCACAGCCCGACGGACGCGGCGCGGCGCCGTGTCGGCGAGGCGGCATCGGATGCGCCCGAGACGGTGAGGGCATCCGCCGCGACGGCGTCCGCGCCGTGCCGCGAGCTGCGCCGCGCGCCCAACGCCGCCACCGTCGGCACCAAGGCCAACGCGACCAGCATCGAGGCGAGCAGCGAGAACGAGATCGTCAACGCCTGGTCGCGGATCAACTGGCCCGCGAGGCCTTGCACGAAGACGAGCGGCAAGAAGACGACGACGGTGGTGAGCGTGGAGGCGACGACCGCCATCGCCACCGTCCCCGCTCCCCGAGCCGCCGCCGTCTTCAAGTCGTCTGGGTGCTCCTGCCGCTTGCGCCAGATCGACTCCAACACCACGATCGAGTCGTCGACGATCATGCCGACGCCCATCGCCAAGCCGCCGAGCGACATGAGATTCAACGACAACCCGAGGCGGTACATGATGATGAATGTCGCCAGCACGCTGACCGGAATCGACAGCGAGATGATCGCCGTCGAGCGCAGGTCGCGCAGGAAGCCGAAGATCACGAGGATCGACAGAATGCTGCCGATGAGCGCGGCGTCGACGACGTCCTTGATCGCGCGCTCGATGAACAGCGACTGGTCGGCGACGGTGACCATCGTCATGCCGTCCGGCAGCGCGAGTTTGGCGACGCGCGCCTTGACGGCACGCGCCACGGCGACGGTGTTGGCGTCGCCTTCCTTGTAGACGGCGATTTCGACGGCTTCGCGGCCGCCGACGCGCGCCACGATGTCGCGTTCCTTGGCGCCGCGCCGCACGGTGGCGATGTCGCCCACGCGCACCACGCCTTCGGGACGCGACGCCAGCACGATGCTGGCGATTTCCTCCGGCGAGGCGAACTGGTTGGCGACGCGCACCAAGTACTCGCTCTGGCCCTGTGTCAGCGAACCGCCGGCGAGATTGACGTTCTCGTCGCCGAGCCGTGTGGTCAGCTCGGACAAACTGATGCCGACCGCCGACAACCGTGCGGCATCGACATCGACCTGGATTTCCTCTTCCTCGCCGCCTGCGATCTTCACGGCAGCCACACCCTGCGCGCCTTCGAGCTCCGTCTTCACCGTGCGCTCGGCGATGCGGCGCAAGCGCTGCAAGTTGCCGCCGCCACTCAGGCGGAAACGCAGGATCGGGTCGAGCGACGGGTCGAAGCGCACGATGGCAGGCCGCTTCACCTCGCGCGGCAGATTCACCAGATCGAGCTTCTCGCGCACGCTGAGCGAGGCGAGGTCCATGCGCGTGCCGCCGGCGAACTCGAGCGTCACCTCCGACTGTCCGGCGTGCGACGTCGAGTGCAACCGCGTGAGGCCCGGCACCACGCCCACCGCCTCTTCGACCGGACGTGTGACGAACTGCTCGACGTCCTCCGGCGCGGCGTCGGGGAACTCGGTGCGCACGGTGAGCGACGGATAGGAGACGTCGGGCAGCAAGTCCACCGCGAGGCGCGACAGCGCCACCACGCCGAAGATCGCGAGACCGAGCGTGACCATGAGTACGGTCACCGGGCGCGTGATGCTGATGTCGACGAGACGCATCGGAGTTCTCCTTCGACCGCGGGCGGGCCGGCGCTCGAGGGCCGGCGCGGAGGCGGAGGGTGCGCGCGGGCCGGACTGCGACAACGGGAGCGGCGGGCCTGCCTCGCGTGACAGCCGTCCGCGTCCCGTCGTCGCGCCGAACCGGCGTCGCGAACGGACATCGGGAAACCTAGAAGGCGACGATGCGGATCTTCGTGCCCTGCTTCAAACCACCCTGGCCGACGGTGACGACGCGGTCGCCCGCCCGCAGGCCGGCCACCACTTGCGCGGTGTCACCCGACACTGCGCCGACGGTCACCGGAACGCGCACCGCGCTGTCGCCGCGCGCCGCGAAGACGTAGGTTTCGCCGTCCTCGGTGAGCAAACCCTTCTTGGGCATCAGCAGCGCGTTCTGCACGTGCGCCGTCTCCAACTTCACGCGAGCGAAAGTGCCGGGACGCAGCGTGCCGTCGGCATTGTCGATCGCCAGCGTCACCTTGAATGTGCCGGTGCCGCGATCCACCGTCGGATTGACCAGCTCGACGCGCGCCGCGTGGGGATCGCCGCCGAGATCGTCGAACGACAGCGTCGCCGTCTGCCCGACGCGCACGTGCGGCAGTTCGCGCTCCGGGAAGTAGACACGGGCGAGGATCGGACTGAATTCGGCGATGGTGAAGCAGTCCTTGCCGGCGACCACCGACTCGCCGGCGTTGACGAGCCGCGCGGTGACGCGGCCGGAGAACGGCGCGACGATGCGCGTCTGCGCGAGGTCGTAGCGCGCCTGCTTCACCGCGACCACCGCCGACTTGTGCTTCAGTTGCAGATCGTCGAAGTCGCGGTCGGCGATCAAATGCTGCTGCATGAGCTGGGTGCCGCGCTCCATCTCGCGGCGCGCCATCTCCTCGGAAACCTGCGCGCGTTCGAGCGCGAGCCGCGCGTCGTCGTCCTCGAGTTGCGCCAGCACCTGACCTTTGCGGACCGACGCACCTTCCTCGACGAACAATTTCACGAGCTGGCCCGGACGCCGCGCCACCAGCGTGGCGGCGGTGCGCGGTTCGAGACTCGACGTCGACTCGAGATAGGTGACGAGCGAGCCGGCATGCACCGGCGACACCGCGACCGGCGCGGCCGTCGGGCCTTCGGCCTTCTTCGCCTTGGCGCCGCTGGTCTTGGCGGCCTTCGCGCCGCGCACCCAGACGACGCTGCCGAGCCCCCCGGCCACCACGACGACGGCGGCGAGCGAGGCGATCAGTGCGCGGCGGGAGCGCCGCCGCACGGGCGTGGTGTCCATGACACACCTCCGGAGGGACCAAAGCGCGGCGCGACCCGGCGCGCACGACGCTGCATCTCGTTGTTTCTGGGGCCGGTAGGTAGGAGCGGCACGGCGGGCCGCACGGCCGGCGTGGGCGGGTAGACGGAAGGGTCGTAGCCTCGGTTGCAATGATTTCGCAGATTTGTGGTCGACCATGGTGGCGCGGTGCGCCGCGCCCTGCCCAAGGAGCCCGTCATGCCGACCACACGCCCCGCCACGCGGAAGCAGGCCAGCCGCTCGTCGAAGCCCTCCCGCGCCTATCACCCCGAGACGACGCTCGTGCACGGGCTGTTCGAATCCGAGCACTGGAACTACTCCGATCACATCGTGCCGCCGATCTCGGCATCCGCTGCGTATCGCCTCGAGAGCGCGGCGCGCGGCGCCGAGGGTTTTCGTGAGTTCGCCAACCCGGAGTTCAACCGCGCGACGCATGCACCGATCTACATCTACGACCGCCTCGAAGAACCGTCGCGCGGAATGCTCGAGGAAAATCTGGCGATGGCGGAAGGCGGCGAGCGCGCGGTGTGTTTCGCCACCGGCATGGCGGCGATCAGCGCGGCGATCGGCGTGCTGGCGCGCAGCGGTGACCGCATCGTCGCGCACCACACGCTCTATGGCTGCACATTTTCATTGTTCATGAACTGGTTGCCGCGCTTCGGCGTGCGAGTCGAGTTGATCGACATGAACGATCCGGCGGCGCTCGACGCGGCGCTCGCGGCGGACGACGTGATGGCGGCGTACTGCGAGACGCCGTGCAACCCGACGCTCGATCTGCTCGACCTCGCCGCTATCGCGAAGGCCGTGCGGCGGGCGAACGCGGCGCGCGCCCGGCGGCATCGCGGCGCGCCGCATCGCCGCATTTACACCGTCGTCGACAACACGTTCGCGACGCCGTTCTGCCAGCGGCCGCTCGAGTTCGGCATCGACATCGTCGTGCATTCGTTGACGAAGAATCTCGGCGGCTTCGGCACCGACATGGGAGGCGCGGTGATCGCGCCGCGATTGTTCGAGCAGGACTTGCTGCTGTATCGGAAAGATTTCGGCGCGCCGCTGTCACCGCGCAATGCGTGGCCGATTCTCGTGTACGGCCTGCCGTCGCTCGCGGTGCGCGCGGAGAAGCAGCAGCGCAATGCGCTCGCGGTGGCGCGGTGGCTACAGCGGCAGCCCGAGGTGGCGACCGTCGTGTATCCCGGCTTGCCGTCGCATCCGCAACACGCACTGGCGAAGCGGCAAATGCGCGATCCGTCGGGCCGCTTCGCGCCGGGGATCTTGGTGTCGTTCGCGTTGACCGGATCGCCCGCCGTCGCGCGCCGTCGCGGCGAACGCATGATGGACTACATCGCCAAGAAGTCGCTGGCGATCACGCTCGCGGTGAGCCTCGGACAGGTGCGAACGTTGATCGAACACCCGGCCTCGATGACGCACGCCGCGATCCCGCCGCGCGAGCAGAAGGCCGGCGGCATCGAGCCGGGCGGCGTCCGGATCTCGCTCGGCGTCGAGGACCCGCGCGACATCATCGCGGATCTGAAGGAGGCGTTGGCGCGGGCGGGGCGGTGATTCGCCTCCCCGCGGCCCACCCGACTACCGCGCCGAGCACCATCGCCGGCAGCGTGTACACGCACCACGGCCACAGCAGCACCATCGCGTCGAACTCCCAAAAGATCGGGAGGTAGATCCAACACGTCGCCGCGACGCCGCCCCACGCGGCGTAGCGCAACGGCAGCCGCTGCGCCGCGCGCGTGTGCAAGCCAACGCGCGCCGTCTGCTCCGCCAGCCACGGCGACAGCAACGCCAGCAACACCATCGGCGCCGCCATGTAGAGTGCGAGCAACAACTCGGCGGCCACCGTCCGCGGATGCAAGAACGCCCGCCACGGATACGTCGGCCGACCCAGCGCGTCGAGATAGCCCTTCACCGCGACGCCGGTTGCCCACGGCGCAAGGTATCCGCTCAGCCCGACACTCCACGCAAACGCGCGCCGCGACCGCCGCGTGGCGATCCACCACCACGCCGGTGCGACGATGCACACCGCCACGATTCCAGACATCCACGCCGCATCGCGCGGCGGCAGGGCCAACATGAAGCGCTCCGATCGACGAGAGACCTGCTCTCAGTCAACCGGAGCGCGAGACCGCCGGCAAGGGCGACGGGCGAGGGATCGCCGCCTTCCGCCAAGGGCGCTACACGTGTGCCGCCAAGAACCCGACGATCTTGCGGTATGCGTCGAACATGTTCTCGATCTTCGCGAAGCCATGCCCTTCGTCGCCGTACAACAAGAACTCGCACGCCTGCCCGCGTGCGGCGAGCGCGTCGTGCACTTGCTGCGATTCGTCGGCGGGACAGCGCGGGTCATTGTTGCCGGCCACCAGCATGAGCGGCGCGGTGATCCGGTCGATGAAGAAGATCGGCGAGCGGTCGCGGTAGCGCGCGGCGGCCTCGGCGTCGGCGGGATCGCCCATCGTCGCGAGGTCGTATTGGCGCAGCAGCGGGTCTTCGTGCTCGAGTTCGGTGAACCAGTTCACGAACGGGAACATGGCGATGCCGGCGGCCCACACCTCCGGCGTCTTGGTCACCGCGCACATCGTGAGATAGCCGCCGTACGAGCCGCCGCCCACCGCGATGCGCGTCGCGTCGACGTAACCGGTGCGCACGAGGAAGTGCGCGCCCTCGACGACGTCGGCGAGATCGCCGCCACCCATGTCGAAGCGGTTCGCGTCCATGAACGCCTTGCCGTAGCCGGTCGAGCCGCGGTAGTTGAGCGTGAGCACGACGTAGCCCTGGTTGACGAAGTACTGGACGGCGCGGTTGAAGTGATTGACCGATTGCGCGGCGGGGCCGCCGTGCACCCAGACGATCGCCGGATGCGAGCCGTCGGGCTGCGCGTTCCACGGCACGTAGAGGAAACCGCTGATCGAGAGATCGTCGCGCGAGTCGTAGTGCACCGCGTACGGTTCGACCATGTCGGCGGGATTGACACCGCCGACGAACGAGTGCGTGAGGCGCATCGAGGTGCCGCCGAGGAAGTCGTAGACGTAGGCGTCGCCCGGCGAGTCGGCGGCGCTGCGGTAGTAGAGCAGGCGCCGTCCACCGCGCGACCACGACGACGAGCAACCGTCGAAGCCGCAGTATCCGCTGCCGACGTCGAGCCGCGTCGAGCGGTCCGCCTCGACCTCGTACACGTACAGTTCGCCCTGGCCGTCGCGGTTGGCTTCATAGGTGAGGTACGAGCCGTCGGGGCTGAAGCCGCCGCTCGCCATCTCCCACACGTCGTCGGTGATCCAGCGCACGTGCGACGTCGTCTCGCGGCGCACGTCGTCGGCGAGCGCGGCCGGCAGGTCGAGCAACGCGACGTTGTCGTGGCCGTTCTTGGCGTTCGACGTGAGCAGTACCCAGCGGCCATCGGGCGAAATATCGCTCGGCGACCACACCTCCTCGCCCTCATGCGGCGTCAGCACGCGGATCTCGCCGCTGTCGAGGTGCACGAGCACCGCGTCGCCATCCTTGCCGCTGGCGAACTCGCGCGAACACAGAAGCCAGCGCGAGTCCGGCACGAACGCGCACGGCGACAGCGACACGTCGGGATCGCCGAGCGCGGTGACGCGGCGCAGCGCGCACGTCTCGACGTCGATCAACGCGATCTCGTAGTTCGCCTCGTCCTGGCGCTTCACGCAGCAGGCGATCGACCGTGAGTCCGGCGACCACAGCGGCGATTCCTCGCTGATGTCCGGCGTCTGCGTGAGGTTGGTCACCGCGCCGTTGGCGACATCGACGAGGAAGATGTCCCACTGCTCGTTGGCGTCGTTGTCGCTGACGAAGGCGAGGTAGCGGCCGTCCGGCGACCACGTCGGCTCTTCCTGGCGCTGCTCGGAGATCGTGAGCTGCGTCGGCCAGCCGCCGGTGGACGGCACCAGCCAAATGTTGTCGCGCCCGGAGATGTTCGCCACGAACGCCACGTGCACGCCGTCGGGTGACCACTCGGCGTCGCCGAGCGCGCGGGTGGCGAAGAACTGTTCGATGCCGTAGCGCTGCACGTTGTCGCGCAGGCGCGGCGGGAACTGAGGTGCGGACATGACGTCTCCTCGCGGTCGCGCGGCGCTTACGCCAGCGGCGGCCGCAACTGGTGGAACGACGTGCGGGACTGATAGAGATCGCCGAGCATCAACAGCGTCGCCTCGTCGTACGGCGCGCCGACGATCTGGAAGCCGAGCGGCATACGCTCGCGGCCGATGCCCATCGGCAATGCCAGCGCCGGCAGACCGCACATGTTGCCGATGCCACCGATCGGATCGTCGTAGGCGAGGTACTGGTTCATGTCCTCGTCCACCGGCGGCGCGATCGACAAGAAGTTGGGAGCCAGGATGACGTCGTACTTGTCGAAGAAGCCAGCCATCTTGTGCTGCATTTCGGTGCGCATGCGCCACGCCTTGACGATGTCGGCGCCGCTCAGATCGGCGTTGATCTCCCATTGGTACGGCGCGAACGGATCGTGCATCCGCGACACCGAACCGTCACGGTGGAACGGTTCGAATGCGGACAGCGCCTCGGCCGTGATGAGCAACCCAGCGACGAGATTCGCCGGATACTCGGGCAGCGTTGCTTCCTCGGTCTGCAAACCCGCCGTGCGCAGCGTCGCGAGCGCCATGTCGAACGCCTGCTTCGACTCCTGCTCGGCGCCCTTCTGCGAGTAGTCGGGGCGCAGCACGGCCGCCTTGATCGACTGCATGGGCCGCGCCGCCAGCATGCCGAGGTCGATCGGTTCGTCGACGGTGTGCGGATCGCGCGCGTCGTGTCCGGCGATGGCCGCGAAGACCAGTCGCGTGTCCGCACTGGTCCGGCACATCGGCCCGATCTTGTCGAACGACCAGCTGAGCGCCATCGCACCGTGCCGGCTCACGCGGCCGAACGTCGGGCGCAATCCGGTGACGCCGCAGAACGCCGATGGACAGAGGATCGAGCCCCAGGTCTCGGTGCCGATGCCGAACGCCACGAGTCCCGCTGCCACCGCCGCGCCGGTGCCGGCCGACGATCCGCCGGTCCACCGCTTCGGATTCCACGGGTTGCGCATCGGCCCGCTGCACGATGCGGTGCCGTACGAGTACCCGAGGCCGCCGGCGAATTCCACCATCGCGAGCTTGCCGAGCATCACCGCGCCGGCATCGTTCAACTTCTCGACGACCGTCGCGTCGTAGTCGAACACCTGCGACGTGCACTGCTCGGCGCCCCACGACGTCGGGATGCCTTTCGTCGCCAGCAGATCCTTCACGCCGTACGGAATGCCGTGCAATGGCCCACGGTAACGGCCGTCGGCGATCTCGCGTTCGGCGTCGCGCGCTTGCTGCCGCGCGAGATCGGCGGTGACGGTCTGGAAGCAGTTGAGCTGCGGATTGTACTTCGCGATGCGCGCGAGATACGCCTCGGTGAGCTCCACCGGTGAGAGCGCTTTCGCTTTGATCTGCGCGCCGAGTTCGCGCACCGAGAAGTAGAGGACGTCGTCTGAGATCGCCATGGCGTCGGCTCCTTGTCGCGTTAGCGCGGGCGGCTGGACTTGATCGGACGGAAGCCGAATGCCGGCCACACGTCGCTGTCGACTTTGTGCGCGCGCAGCTTCTCGAGTCCGGCGGCGAGCGACTTCTTCTGCGCGGCGATACCGTCGCGGATCACTTTCGGCTGCGCCGGCGCCGCCTTGGCGGCGGCCGTGCGCTTCTTCGCCGGCGCACTCGCCGCGTCGCCGGCCAGCGCCGCCACCGCGCCCGCGCTCACCAAGCCCACGAACGCGCGGCGCGACACCTTCATCTGCGATTCGTCCTCGTGCGACATCGATCCTCCTCGCATGCGCGACCGGCTAGATCGCGTGGCCTTCCATCGTCTCGATGCGGGCGCGCAACTCCGCCGACATCGAGATCGTGCTCTTGGTCGCGTAGTCGTAACAGACCTGGATCGTCGACCCTTCGGCGACCAAGCGGCCCGATTCCTTTTCCCACACCTCGTACCGGAAGCGGAATGATTTGGTGCCGATGTGATCGCAGCGAATGCCGACTTCGAGCACGTCGCTCACCAACGCCTCGCTACGGAAGTCGATGTCGACGTGCGCGAGGATGAACGGCACGCGCTTGTAATCGGGATGCTCTTGCACGCGCACCCAATACTCCTGGCGCGCGACTTCGAGATACGTGACGTAGACGGCGTTGTTGACGTGACCCATCGCGTCGGTGTCGCGGAAGCGCGGACGCACTTCGCAGACGACGCGGAAATCGGACGGCGGCACGCGAGTCTCCTGGCGGTCGAGGGGCATCGGGGAATGCGCGCGATGGTGACAGAGAGCCAGCCGGGGAGACAAGCGGGAATGGGCGCGGCGGGACGCCCCCGAGGTGTCCTCTCGGCGTGCTACACTCGTCGTCTCACCACGGGGAGATCGCGATGGAAAGGGATCCGGAGATGATCGAGCTGGCGCGGCCGTACAGGTTCACGGTCGCCGACTACCACGCCATGGGCGAGGCGGGCATTTTCGCGGACGGGGCACGGGTGGAGCTGATCGAGGGGGAGGTGGTGGAGATGTGTCCGATAGGGCCGCATCACGCGGGGATCGTGAATCGTCTGACCATGTTGTTCGCCCGGCGCTTCGGCGATCGCGCGATCGTGCAGGTGCAGAACCCGGTGCGGCTCGATGACCACTCCGAGCCACAGCCCGACATCGTGCTGCTGCGCCCGCGCGCCGACTTCTACGCCTCGGCGCATCCGACTCCTGACGACACACTCCTGGCCATCGAGGTGGCCGAATCGTCGCTCGCCTTCGACCGTAAGGTGAAGGCGCCGCTCTACGCGACGAAGGGTGTGCCGGAGTTGTGGATCATCGACGTGGCGGGGGAAGCGATCGAGATGTACTCGCAGCCGCAGGACACGAAGGGATACGCGATAATCCGGCGTGCGCAGCGCGGCGAGTCGATCGCGCTGCCTTTGCCCGGCGCACCGGAGGTCGCGGTGGAAGAGCTGCTCGGCTAGCCGCCGAGGACCGCCGGGCAACGCGCGCGGAGTGGGCACGGCGTCCCGCTTCGCGCAACGCGGCATCGCCCTACGACGCGTCGTACTCGTACACGCCGCGCCCGACCTTGCGGCCCAAGCGCCCCGCCGCGACATACTGCTCGAGCAGCGGACACGGCCGGTACTTCTCGCCGAGCGTGCGGTGCAGATAGCGCAAGATCGACAAGCGCGTGTCGAGCCCGACGAGGTCCACGAGTTCGAACGGTCCCATCGGGTGATTCAAACCGAGCTTCAGCGCCTTGTCGATGTCGCGCGCCGACGCGATGCCTTCCTGCAGCATGTAGAACGCTTCGTTGCCGATGGTCGCGTTGACGCGCGTGGTGATGAAACCCGGCGCCTCGCGCACCACGACGCACTCCTTGCCCATCGCCTCGCCGACCGCCACTGCCGCCGCCACCGCCTCCGCGCTCGACTCCAGCGCATCGACGACTTCCAGCAGCCGCATGCGGTGCACCGGATTGAAGAAGTGCATGCCGACGACCTGCGACGCGCGCTTCGTCGCGCCCGCCATCTCGGTGATCGACAACGACGACGTGTTCGACGCGAGCACGGCATGGGCCGGCGCCAACGTGTCGAGCTGCGCGAACGTGTCGATCTTGAGCTGCATGTTCTCGGGAATCGCCTCGATCACCATGTCGGCGTCGCGCGCCGCGTCGGCGAGCGTCGAGACGTACGACATCCGCTCGCATGCCGCCGCCGCCGCGCCGGCGTCGAGCTTGCCCGCCGCGACGCCCTTGTCGAGCAGCGATTCGATTTCGCCCTGCGCCTTCGCGAGCGCCGCCGGCGAGCTGTCGAACAACCGCGTGGCGAATCCGCCCACCGCGCTGACGTACGCGATGCCGCGTCCCATGATGCCGGCGCCGAGGACGCCGATCGTCGATACCTGCATGAGTTCCCTCGTGTGGTCGGTGCGGCGGAGCGCGCTAGGAGGCGTCCGGCATGTCGGGGTCGTCGCCAGTCTCCGCCTGCCGCTTGGCCTTCGCCGCCTCGTATTCGCGATCGAAGGCGCGACGCTGCGGATACGCGCGGAACATCGCCGCCGCGTACGCCGCCGCGAAACCGGGCAGCGGCGTGACGATCGCGTGCCATGACTCGTTTTCGTACGGCGCCTGGTAGAGGCCGTTGGCGCCGAGGAATTGCACGATCGCCGCGGGCACGCCGCTCACCAGCGCCCAGCGCCACGCGCGCCGCGGCTCGATGGCCGCGAGCGCGAACGTGATCAGCGCCTGCACGATGATGGGAAGCGGACTGTCGGTGCGCGTGTTGAACCACGCGGTGACGATGCCGGTCACCGCGGCGATCGACCACAACACGAACGACGGCACGGGCTCGTTCTCCTGGGGGCAACGGGTGGGCGCCGGCAGCCGCCGGCAACGCTTAGGGATTCTTCCCCAGCGCCCACTCGAGCACCAGAGCCAACGCGAGGGTCCCGGCGAGCGCCCCGAGCAGGCCGCTGACGCAGAAGAACAGCGTCTGGCTCTCGCGCTTTTCGACCTCGCGCAGGGAACGCCCGGCGGCGACGAAACCGCCGCGGCCGCCGTCCACCGCGACGAGGACCGTCGCCATGCGGACCTCGCGGCGTGGCATCCAGGTCACGGTGTGTCGTCCCAGCCGTTGGGTCAGCGGGAAGAGCCCGGCCGGAAGGGAGGGCGCTGCGCCGTCGAGGAGCCCCGACGCCGCGAGCGCCCGGCCCTCGGCGTCATACACCGCGATCCACGGCGCCGCGCTGTGCGCGAGGTCGACCGGCGCGCCGCCCGGCAGCACCGCATCCGCGGCGGCACCTGCGGCGCGGGCACGCGCGGCGTCCTCCGCGAGTTGGATCTGTGGATCGTCGGCACCGTGCCGGTACATCTGCTGCACGCAGACATAGACCAGTCCGCAGAGGATGCACAGCGCTGCCGCGAGCGGCAGCCACGTGCGGGCGAGACGGGGCAGGTTCATGGCAAGGCTCTCCATGTGTTGAGTACTTTATGGGGCAAAGTCACGAGATCGCAAAAAGCCGCGACGAGTGCGTCGCGGCCTCCGGTCAGCGGGTCCGCATCGCCTGGAGGAGCGTCTCCATCTGCTCCAGGTACTTCTCCAGCGCCCGCCGTCCCGCGGCGGTCAGCCGGTACTCGGTCCGCGGCACGCGCCCCGCGAACGATTTGGTGCACGACAGATAGCCCGCGTCCTCGAGCTTGCGCGCGTGGACGCTGAGATTGCCGTCGCTGGTGGCCAGCAGCCCTTTGAGTTCGGTGAAACTGAGCGACGCATTGACCGCCAGCGCACTCACGATGCCGAGTCGCGTGCGGTCGGCGATCAGCCGTTCGACCTCCGCCGGCACGATGTGCGCCGGCCGCACCGCCTTCGCCCTAGCCGCCATATCGCCTCGCGATCACCGCCCCGAACGCGATGTGCAATCCCCCGAAGCCGATGGCCATCACGAGGGCGCTCCACGCCGCCGGTGCCAGCAATGCCACGCCCCCGCAGGCCAGGAAGCACGCGCCCATCACCGGGATCACCCGCACCGAGACTGCGCCAGCGGCGAGGAACGCCGCACCATAGAGCGTCAGCCACACCCCCGGCAGCAGGTGGGGCGCGCCGGCGCGCATCACTGCCAGCGTGAGGAGCGCCGCCGCGACGATGGCGGGGGCGAAGATGGAGGCGAAACGCGTGGTGGTGGCGTGGGTGAGCGAGCGCCCGTCGGCACGCGTCTTTCGCCACACGGCGATCACGCCAATCAGCACGGCGATGCCACACGCGGCGAACCACGCCGCGAGCCAGCGTGGGGAGCCTGTGTCAGCTCCCGCGACCGCGGCGGCGAGCAGCGCCACGCAGCCCATCGCCATGCCTCCGACGCCGGGCAGTGCGGTAAATGCGCCCGCGCGCTCCATGGTCGATCGGATGAAGCGGAGGTCGTCCACCGCCTGGGGATCGGCGGTGTAGAGCGGAATCGGCGGAGGCGGGTCGGCGCGCATGTCACTCACGATAGCGGCCGGCGGGCGCGTGCGTCAAGTACTTTGGCATTCAAAGTACAGCCTCCGCGCCCGCCGACCGCCCGTGAGCCTAGATCCCGATGTCGGCGCGGAACACCACGTCACGTCCGGGCGACAACGCGAACTGCTTGTAGCGGCTGAGGAAGTCCTTGTACGCGGTGTCGGCAAGGTTGCGCACGCGAATGCTGAATTCGGTGTCCCGCCCAAACATCTCGCGTTCCGCCACGAGCGCCGCGTGGAACAACGTGTACCCGTCGGTCTGCAAGTCGAACGCGTTGAGGTGTGTTTGCTGCGCCACCACTTCGCTTTCGCCGCGCAGCCGGAGGTGGCGGAAGCCAAGGCAGCCCCCGTGTTGCCATTCGGCGGACAGCACGCCGCGCGGTGCCGGCGTCAGCGGCAGGTTCACGCCGGAGGTGCTGCGGGCCCGCACCAGATCGACCCGGCCGCCCAGTGTGAGTGCCGGCAGGACGCGCACGTCGAGCGCCGCGTCGACTCCCTTGAGTGTCGCGTCGGTCTGCGCGTGCCGGTACTCCGGCAAGGTTTCGCTGCCCACCGTGTGCGTGGCGCCGGTCGGTTGCAGATAGATGTAGTCGTCGACACGATTGCGATAGATCGAGACCTCGCCGCGCGCCGACGCGGTGCTCCACCGCACCCCCGCATCGATATTGGTGCTGACCTCTTCGTGCAGCGATGCCCGGCCGATCTCGTAGCGGGCGTCGGCGATGACCGGGCCGTCGCTGAACAACTCGAACAGCGTCGGCGCGCGCCAGGCGCGGCCGGCGTTCGCGGCGATCGACACCGTGGGCAGCGGCTGGAACACCACGCCGAGGTTGCCGGTGGCTCGCGTCCACGTTCGCGACGTATCGGCGGCGAGCACATCGCCGGTGGCAGTGCCCTCCACCGTGCGGCTCTCGCCCCGCATGCCGGCGAGTACGCTCCAACGACCCTGCGTGTACTGTTCGAAGGCGAACACGCCGGCCGACTGCACGGTGGCGTCCGGGATGTACCAGATCGGGCCCTTCGAGTCGTTGGTTTGCCGTACGCCATTCACGCCGAGCGTGCCGTGCAACCGTTCCCACGCGGTGTGGTGCGCGAGCACGTCCACCGACAGCGTGTTGAGCAGCAGGTCGAACGCGGTGGTTTCGGTCGCCGTCGGCGCGTCGCCGCCGTCGTGACCGAACGCCGGCGTCGTGGGTTGGACGATCGCCGCGTCGTCGCTCACCTCGATGAGAGAGTGACGCTGCCATTGCACCTTGGTCTCGAGACGCCAGTCGCCCTCGGGCGACAGGATGCCCGTGAACTGCACACGCTCGTCATCGGCCTTGCGCACCGGCCCTTCTTCCTCGCCTTCCATGGTTCCGGGCGGCGGGCCGTTGGCCTCGAGCAAGCGGAACTCGCCCCCGTAGTGCGCGAACCGCAGCGTGGCGCTGCCGTGGTCGCCGTGGATGCCGATCGCGGCGTCGCCGTTCGCGGCGAAGAATCCGGTGTTCTCCAATTCGCCGGCCGGTGTGTGCAATGCCTCGGACTTGCGGCCGACGCCATTGATGCGCCAACCCCAGTCGCCGCTCGCACCGGCGGCGCGCACCGTGCCACCGAATTCGTGGTTGTTCAGGGCGAAATAGGCGCCGCCGCCGAGGCGCGAGAACTTCGCCGCGCCTTCCGCGTTCGGCAGCTCGGCGGGGATCACGTTGATGACGCCGCCGAGCGCATCGCTGCCGTACAGCACCGAGGCCGGGCCGCGAATGACCTCGATGCGTTCCGCGCTCGACGGATCGATCGCGGGGCCGTCCTCGTCGCTCCAGCTGTAGTCTTCCATGCGGTGGCCGTTGTCCATGACCAGCACGCGCGAGCCGGTGAGGCCGCGGATCACTGGCTTGCCGATTTCGCCCCCGGTGCTCAGCGTGCGGACGCCCGGCACCTGATCGACGACGTGCGCGAGCGACACGCTGTGCTCGCCCTTGACCGCGGCGCCGGACAACGCGGCGGTCGGCAGTGGCGAACGCAACGGGCTGATCGGCGAGCGCGCCGCCGTGACGTTGACCGGCTCTTGCACGAACGGCGTTGCCGTGAGGTCGAGCGTGAGATCGACATCGCCCGTGAGCTTCACGTCGCGTGTGACCGTCGCGTAGCCGGCGTGATAGACGACCAACGTGTAGTCGCCGGCCGGCACGTCCTTCAGCGTGAACGCACCGTCGGCGCCGCTGTAGGTTTCGCGCTGCAATTCGGTGATGACGATTTCGGCATTCGACAGCGGCTTGCCGGCGGCGTCGCGCACCGTGCCGTGCACGGCGAACCCGGCGGCGAAAGAGGAAACGGCGCACAGCAGCAACCCGAGGGCCGCCCCCGCGCAGACGCGCGGCAGCGCGCCGAGGAGACTACGCATCACGGAACCTCCGAGACATGCATCGGACACGCGAGGGGTGGGCTGGCATCATGCGGTGAAATCGCCCGGCAGGTCAGCGGGCCTTGGCGTGAATAGTGTGTTACAGACCGGCGCGCCCGCGGCGGCGCTATACGTGATTGCGGAGGGCCAGTTCCTTGGGATGCGGGTCGAGATAGACCTGGCCGGCGAGCCACTCCACCTTCAGCAGCCGCACGTAATGACGGATCAGCGTGACCGGCACGATGAGCGGCACCAAGCCGCTCCGGTAGTCGTCGATGACGCCGTTCAACTCGCGTCGTTGTTCGTCGTCGAGCTGCTTCTTGAAGAAGCCCGCCATGTGTTGTAGCACGTTGACGTGGCGCGTCACCGTGGCCGGCCGCGCGATGGCTTCCATGTACTCCTGCTGATAGCGCGCCGCCAGTTGCGCGCGCGGCGTCTGCTTGACGCCGCCGGCCACCAACTGTCCGAGCGCGCGATAGGCGTTCGGCGAGTGTGCGAGCAGCAGGTACTTTTCGCGCGCGTGCAGGTCGACGAGGCCCTTCATCGTCCACGCGCCGCGGAAGAACTCGGTCAGGCGGCGGTAGGCGAACACGCGAATGATGAACGTTTCGCGCAGTCGCGCATCGCGCAAACGGCCCTCCTCCTCGAGCGGCAGGAGCGGAAACGCCTCGCGCAGCGCGGCGGCGAACACTCCCATGCCGGCACGCTCGGGGACGCCATTCGCGTCGTAGCGCTTCACGCGCTCCATCCCGCACGACGGCGAATCTTTCTTGAGGATGTAGCCCGAGAGATCGAGTTGCGCGACGTCTTTCATGGCCCCGTGCGCCCACGTCGTCATGCGCTCGGTGATGTCGACGCGCGTCTTCGTCGTCACCATGCGCGTGCCGTCCGCGGCGCGCTCCAGGCGCACGGTTTCGCGCGGCGTGCCGAGGCCGATCGCCATCTCGGGACACAGTGGCACGAAGGACACTACGCGGCCGAGTCCCGCGGTGAGCAGCGTGTCGTGCTTGTGTCCACCGTCGAAGCGCACTTCCAGGCCGAGCAAGCACGACGACACACCGATGCGGATGTCCGGAGCGCCCGGAGCGGGAGGCGGTGTCATGTCGGATGCGGCGCGTCGCGTCGCCATGCAATCTCCTCGGGTCAGAACCCCATCGCCGGACCGTGCTCGCGGGCGATGGCTGCGATCCGTGCGATGTACGCCGCGGTGTCGAACTTGCGCTTCATACCAGCGGCGTTCATGTAGCGCACCGTGCCGAAGATCGGCCGCTCCGGCCACGGGCGATCGTGCCGTCCGCCGATCGCCCACGCAATGCCGGTGTAGCCGTTGGGATCGCGGCCGTCGAGTTCGTAGCGATCGTTGAGCCGCACCGCGATGTCGAAGGCTTCGGCGGCGTCCGGCGTCCACTCGAGGATCTTCTTCGCCCAGTACATGCGCAGATAGTTGTGCATGTAGCCGGTGAGCAGCATCTCGCGCTGCGCCGCGTTCCACAGCGAATCGTGGGTGAGGGCGAACTCGAGTTGGTCGGCGGTGTAGAGCGCGGGACGTACGTCGCCGGCGTGGCGGGCGAGCGTGGCGCGGCCCCAGTCCGGCGTGCCGTCGTACGCGTCGTAGCGTGGATTGCGCGCGGCGAAATTGATTGCCAGCTCGCGACGCACGATCAGCTGTTCGAGGAAGGCATCGCGCGAGACGGCGGGCACGGCCGATTGCGTCACGCTCCACGCCGCGAGCCGCGGGCTCAGGTGCCCGAAGTGCAGATGAGCCGACAAACGGCTGGTGCCGGCCGCGTCTTCGGGATGATTGCGGGCCTCGTCGTAGCGGGCGAGGCTGCCGTGCGCGAAGTCGTCGAGGAGCGCGAGCGCTGCCTGCTCGCCCGCCCGCGGGCGCAGCGCCGGCGGCACCGGCGTGACGTCGGCCAGCGTGTGCCACGATGCCAGTGTCGCCACGGGGTCGACCGGATCGCTCCACGGGCGCTCGGCGCACGGCACGAAGGCGCGCACCGGTTCGGGCGGGGCGACGAGGAATTCCGACAGCGCCGCCTGGATCTTGGGCCGCAGCGTGCGCGCCGCGTACTCTTCCTTGTGGAAGCGCGCGGTGGGCACGACGACATCTGCGTCGACCGTGACCACCGCGACGCGCGCGGCGTCGGCCACCTGCCGGCGCCAGCGCTCGGCCTCGCGCAGCGGATTCTCGTCGCCGACGATGACCGCCGCGCCGATCTCCTGCGCGAGGTCGAGGACGCGGTGCCGCGGATAGGCACGGAACACGAATGCGGCGCCGCGCGCTTCGATGCCGCGCGCGAGTTCGGGCCACGCCTCGGCGAGAAATGTATAGTGGCGGCGGTTGCCGCCCGGATAGAACGGCACCGGCCCGAGGAACACCACGACCGGCAGCCGCAGCGCGTTTCCCGCCGCGATCGCCCAGTCGAACGCGGGATTGTCGGTGGCGCGTTGCGCCCGCTGCATCCAGTACAGGACGACGCGGCCGTGCGGATCGACCGGGAGCTGGTTGCGGCGCGTGACGCGCGGATCGGCGAACAGCGTGTCGAGCGGCATGTCACGAGAGGACGGGACGCGCGCGCGTCCGTCAAGGGCCGCCCGGGCAGAGGAGGACACATGGCGCACGAACGCATCGTGGTGACCGGCGCCACGGGCTTCATCGGCGTCGCGCTGACACGGGCTCTGAGAGCGAGCGGACACCGGGTGGTGGCCCTGGTGCGTGACCCGGCGCGGGCCGCCGCGCGGCTCGGCGGCGAAATCGAGTGCGTCGCCTGGGACGGCGTGACGCCGCCCGCCGCTGCCGCGCTCGAGGGCGCGCTCGGTGTCGTGCACTTGGCCGGCGAGCCGATCGCCGGCGCGCGGTGGACGCCGGCGCGCAAGGCCGCGATCGTGCGCAGCCGCACCGAATCGACCGGCGCCGTGGTCGCCGGGCTGGCGGCCTGTCACGAACGCCCGCCGGTGTTGGTCAGCGCCTCGGCGGTCGGCTATTACGGCTCGCGCGGCGACGATTGGCTCGTCGAGGACGCGTCAACCGGCGACGACTTCTTGGCCCACGTGTGCCGTGGCTGGGAAAACGCCGCGCTCGGCGCCGCGCAGCTGGGCGTGCGCGTGGTGACGCCGCGTATCGGACTGGTGCTCGCCGACGGCGGTGGGGCGCTCGACAAGATGTTGAGGCCGGCGCGGCTGGGGCTCGGCGGTCCGTTGGGCTCCGGACGACAGTGGTGGTCGTGGATTCATCGCGAGGATCTCGTCGCCCTGCTGATGCTCGCGCTGCACGACGTGTCCCTGCGCGGGCCGGTGAATGCGGTGGCGCCGGAGCCGGTGACCAACGCGGAGTTCGCGGCGACGCTCGGGTGCGTGCTCCGGCGGCCGGCGTTGCTGCCGGCGCCGGCGTTTGCGCTGCGGCTCGCGCTCGGCGAGATGGCCGACATGCTGCTGGCTTCGCAGCGTGTGCGTCCGTCGCGCGCCGCGGCGAGCGGCTTCGCGTGGCAGTTCGGGACGCTGGAGCCGGCGTTGCGCGACCTGCTGGGGGTGCGGTGACGCGTCACGATCGTCCTGCACTGCCCTACGATCGCGTCCTCGGCCTGGTGTCCGGGGGGGCAGCATCGCCCACCCTCCCGTCCCCCCTTGCGGTGTCCCTGCGGAGGAGACCGCTTCTCGACTGACTTCGCACGCCCGGACCCAAATCGGCAATTGACGGAGTCCGCCGATCGTAGGAAGTTTGATTTCGTAGTGGCCTGGCCGCCTCCGAAGTTATTACCTCCAATTCGCTGCGATCGAGGGAGGACCCCCCACATGCCATTCGTCTCGCGACTCTTCAGACATCTGCTCACAGCGTGCACGCTACTTTCAGTATGTATTGCAGCGAACGTCCGTGCATCGTCGTCCGATGAAACCCCACGCGCCGACGAAAACCTCCGGGGTGCGATCATCGCGGCCGGCGTGTCGTGCTACGAGGCGACGCGCACGTCCGGGTCGCTCACCCTCGACAACGCGACGCACCGGTTTCGCGCCGACTTCCATGCTGGCGGCGTCGTCGTGACGGCGAGGAGCGGGGATCCCGAGTGGCGATGGTCCTGGCGGACGATTGGCTACGGGAGGTCGTCGGAGCTCTCTCCTGTGTTGGCAACCCCGTGGATCGCGCTGGGACGCGTGGTGTCGAATGCCTCCACACAGTTCCTCGAATGGTACGAGAACCGCGGCGACGGACTCGAGCAAGGCTTCACCGTGGCGACGCCTCCACCCGGCAGTGGCCGCGTGCGGGTGGTCGGTCGCATCGCGACACAGGGGCTGCGTGCCCGAGAGTACGAAGACGGTCTCGCTTTCGTGGACGATGCAGGCGGAGAGATCCTCCGCTATCGCAACCTCCAGGTTCGCGACGCGCAGGGGAGACTGTTGCCGGCGTCGGCATCCTACGACGACGGAGTCGTCACACTCGCGTTCGACGACACCGGGGCGCACTACCCGGTGGTCGTCGATCCTGTCCTGAGTACTCCCGCCTGGACGGCGGAGAGCAATCAAGTGAGCGCCTACTTCGGAACCTCGGTGTCCACGGCGGGAGACGTGAATGGCGACGGCTACTCGGATGTTCTGGTCGGCGCCGATTTCTTCGACAACGGCGAGTTCGATGAGGGGCGCGCGTTCCTCTACCTCGGATCGGCGTCCGGAGTTGCCGCCACGCCCGCTTGGACCGCAGAACCGAATCAGGCGGGTGCGAACTTCGGTGGCCCGCTGGCCTATGCGGGGGACGTGAATGGCGACGGATTCGGCGACGTCATCGTCGGTGCCCACGCGTACTCGAACGGGGAGAGTGGCGAGGGGGCGGCCTTCGTGTACTTGGGATCGCCCACGGGCCTCGGGGCCGCCCCGGCGTGGTCGGCGGAGGGCAACCAAGCCGGCGCGAGTTTCGGATATGGCGTGAGCGCGGCCGGAGACGTGAACGGCGATGGCTACGACGACGTCCTCGTCGGCGCTCCCAACTACGATGCCGGCCAAGCGGACGAAGGCCGCGCGTTCCTCTACCTCGGCTCTCCTGCCGGCCTAGCCGCCACGCCCGCGTGGACCGCCGAGGGCAATCAGGTCAATACCTACTTCGGCACGCGCGCGGGTCTCACGACGGCCGGGGACGTCAACGGCGACGGTTTCGACGATGTCATCGTCGGCGCTCCCAACTTCGACAACACCCTCACGGACGAGGGCTATGCCTCCGTGTATCTCGGCTCCGCGGCAGGCTTGGCGGTTACCCCCGTGTGGACGGTCTACGGCAACTCCGCGGGAGCGCTGTTCGGGCAGGCGGTGAACGCCGCGGGCGATGTCAACGGCGATGGATTCGCCGACGTGATCGTCGGGGCTTTCAATCACAGCAACGGCCAAACCTGGGAAGGGCGTGCGTACGTGTTCTACGGCACGTCGACTGGGGTGAGCGGCACGCCGGCCTGGGTGACGGAAAGCAATCAAGCCAACGCCTTCTATGGGTTTCGCGTTTCGAGCGCCGGAGACGTCAATGGAGACGGCTTCGCGGACGTCATGGTGGGTGCCCCCTTGTTCGATGCGGGCCAGTCGGATGAAGGACGCGTCTTTCTCTACACGGGGAGCAGCGCGGGACTCACGGCGACTGCGACGTGGTCGACGGAGAGCAATCAGGCTGGGGCCGAAACGGGCTGGTGGCTCGGCACAGCAGGTGACGTCAACGGCGACGGATTCAGCGATGTCGTGATCGGAACCGTGTTCTACAACGGTCCGGAGTTCGACGAAGGGCAGGCCAGTGTTTTCTATGGCTCGGGCGATCCGCCGGCGTCCGTTCCCTCCTGGATCGTCACCGGCACCTCGCTCAGTCAGGGACTCGGCAACCATGTGGCGTCCGCGGGAGACGTGAACGGAGACGGGTACAGCGATGTCCTTGTGGCGGACCTGGCCCTCCAAGTCGAACTCTTCCTCGGGTCGCCGGCCGGTCTCCCGGGTGCGCCCTCCTCGACCCTCGTGGGAACGCCGGGCAGCGGCTACGGAACGTCGTGCGCCGGTGCGGGGGATGTCAACGGCGACGGATACGACGACATCATCGTCGGGGCGCCGACTGCCGGGTCGGGTGGCGCGGCCTCCGTGTACCTGGGATCCCCCGCGGGGCTCTCTGCGACCGCGGCGTGGACCGTCACAGGAGCGGAGGCCGGCGGCAACCTCGGTGGGTGCGTGGCGGGCGCCGGGGACGTGAACGGCGACGGCTTCGCCGATGTCCTCGTCAGCGCGCCGCTGGCGCCCAACGGGCTGGGCGGCACCGGCCGCGTCTCGTTGTACTCCGGGTCGGCCGCGGGTCTGTCGGCCACGCCGACGTGGATATCCGAGTGGAGTCAGTCGCCCAGCAACTACGGCGCTTGCGTGGCGAGCGCCGGCGACGTCAATCGAGATGGGTTCAGTGATGTGATCGTCGGTGTGCCGCGGGCGTCCGCCGATGCGGGAACCGTGTTGGTGTTCCATGGCTCGGTGGCCGGACTCTCGGCGACGCCCGCCACGAGTCTGCTCGCACCGTTGCCAGGCTGGTTCGGACAAGCGTGCGCCGGGGCGGGGGACCTCAATGGCGATGGCTACAGTGATGTCCTCGTAGGTGCCTACCAAGCGAGCAATGGCCAATCGCTCGAGGGTGCCGTCTTTGCGTATCTGGGTTCTGCGACTGGGCTCTCGACGTCGCCGGTCTGGACCTTGGAAGGCGGACTGGCGAACGCCGCACTCGGATTCGCCGTCGCGAGCGCGGGCGATGTCAACGGCGATGGACTCAGCGACGTACTCGTCGGCGCGCCGCAATGGACCAACGGACAGCCGCAAGAGGGACTGACGTACGTGCATGCGGGAACGGCGTCGGGGGTGTCCGCGCTGGCTATCTCCGTCGTCGAGAGCAACAAGGCACAGGCGTTCTTCGGGACGGCCGTGGCGTCGGCGGGTGACGTCAACGGCGATGGCTTCGGGGACGTGCTTACCGGCGCGCCCGGGTACAACAACGGCATCCAGGCGCAAGGCCGAGCCTTCCTCGCGTACGGAGGCGGGGGAGACGGGCTCGAACGACCGCAGCAACAGCGACGGGTCTCCAACACCGCTCCCATCGCCTCGCTGGGCCGGTCCGACGATCCAACCGCGTTCCGCGTTCGCGTTCTGGCGCGAAGCGCCGCGGGACGCGCACGGGTGCGATTGGAGTGGGAGGAAGCGTTGCTGGGATCGGCTTTCCTCGGCGGTTCCGTCGCGCACGGCACCTGGATCGACTCGGGTGCGCCCGCCGGCGGCGCTGGGAGCGCGGTCACGGTGGACGCGCTCGCGGGCTCGGAGATCCCTGGCGGCCTGCAGCCCTCCAGCCCGTATCATTGGCGCGCCCGGGTTGCAAGCCGCTCACCCCTCTTCCCGCACACGCCGTGGTTGACGCCCTCGTCCAACGCCGCGTCGGAGGCCGACGTGCGGACGGCAGCCCCGGTCGCCGCGCCTCCCCCCATTCGCGGGGGCGACGACGCGACGTGGATCGCGGTCGCGGACCGGTTCCACGCCGAGGGTCAGCTCGAGGTGGCGTTCTCGGTGGCACGAACGGGATCGACCAGGGTGGGACTGTTCGATGCATCCGGGAGATGTCTTGCGCTCCTGGTCGACCAGGTCGTGACGGCAGGTACCCACACGGTCCGCTGGTCCTGGCGTGACGGCGAGCGGGCGGCGGTGTCCGCGGGCATTTTCTGGTTGCGCTTGGCGTCTGGCGAAGCCTCGGCGTCGACGAAGGTGGTCTTCGCGCCATGAGCGGTCCGCAGACACGTCCGTGATCGCATCGCGCAGTGTTGCGCAGGTGGAGCCGGGCGCGCTCCACCTGCGCAGCGAGCCGTGAGCAGGACGCGGTCTGGACGATTCGTGACGTGCACATCCCGTCATGAGAGAATGGCCGACATGGGACACACGTACCTGCTCCGCCGCGAGGTCGTGGTGCCGGCACCGCTCGATGCGGTGTTCGCGTTCTTCGCCGACGCGGGAAATCTCGAGCGTCTCACGCCGTCCACCACCGGCTTCGTCATCCTCACACCACGGCCGATCGACATGCACGCCGGGACGCTCATCGACTATCGCATCCGCATTGCCGGCATCCCGACGCCGTGGCGCACGCTGATCGAGACGTGGGATCCGCCGCATGCCTTCAGCGACGTGCAGCTGCGCGGACCGTATCGCCGCTGGGACCATCGCCACACGTTCACGGCGGTGGACGCCGGCCATACACGTGTGCGCGACGAGGTGTTCTACGAGATGCCGTTCGGCCCGCTCGGACGGCTGGCGCACGCGCTGTTCGTGAAGCGGATGCTCGACGCGATTTTCGACTACCGCACGCAGGCGCTGGCGGCGATCTTTCCGGAGACGGCGCGATGATGGTCGAACCGGTCGCGTACGTCCGCGCCGGGCGCGACGAGCGGCGCGACGACTTCTGGGGCGGCACGGTCGCGCGGATCGAACTCGCCGACGGATACGATACGGCGGCGCTCGCTGGCCTCGAGGAGTTCTCGCACGTCGAGATCGCCTTCGTGTTCGACCGGATCGCGCCGGCGGACGTGCTGCGGGGTGCCAAGCATCCACGCGAGAATCCGGCGTGGCCGCGGGTCGGCATCTTCGCGCAGCGCGCCAGCGGGCGGCCGAACCGGCTCGGGCTGACGATTTGCCGCGTGGTCGCCGTCGAGGGGCGAACGCTCGTGGTGGCGGAACTCGACGCGCTCGACGGCACGCCGGTGGTGGACATCAAGCCGGTGCTGCGCGAGTTCCTGCCGCGCGGCGAGGTGCGGCAGCCGTCGTGGGCGGGCGAACTGATGGCGGACTACTGGCGGGCCGAGCGCGACGAGCAGCCATAGCGCCGCCGCGATTGCCCTCGCGTGCACCGCGCTGGTACTCTCGATGGTTCCGGGCCGCGTCCCCCGCGAGCCCATCCGTGCAGGCGGAAAAACCCATCACCGCGGCACGGCGCGACCACCCGTTCCCAGGGAACTGCATCCAACCGACGATGTCCGCACCCCGACTCGCTCTCCTGAGCCATCTCCAGACCATGCGCCATCACGTCGTGCGGCGCCTCGCCGCGCGCTCGGCGCTGGCGGCGTTGCGCGATCTGTGCGTGGCGATTCTGGTCCTGGCGATCGCGGGC
>JBGATO010000126.1:0-7722 GCA_044229145.1 Candidatus Eiseniibacteriota bacterium
CCATCAAGACGTACGCGCCGCGCGCCAGCCACGACTTGAGGTTCGGCCGCGTGAGGATGTAGAGGAAGCGCTCGGGCCGCTTGAGGTCGACGACGAGCAGATAGATGGTGAGCGCGTTGAAGAACCCGGCGAGGACGCCGGCGGCGACGCCGAGCGTGCGTCCGCCAGCGCCGAGGCCGAGGCCGGCGATGAGCGCCGGCACCAGCAGCGCGCCCGCGGCGATGCCCTTTGTCCACAAGTACGCGGCGACGCGCCAGTCCCACGGCATCGGGTGGTGGACGTCGTAGGTGACGCGGGCGAGCGGGGCGAGATCGCGCGAGGCGCCGGTCGGCGCGCCGGCGGGACGCGCCGCACGGACGCTCGGCGGCGCGTACGGCTCACCGCTCGGGGGAGCGGCCGGCCGCGCGATCGCGTTCGCCGGGACGACGTTGGAGCCCGGCGCCGCGCGCAATGAGGTGCCGTCCTCGGCGCGCGGCTCGCTCCAGAGATACGTTCGGCCACGCTCGATGGCAGCCGGGGACAACGAGGCAGCGTCGGCGCCGACGTAATAGACGTTGGGGCCGGTGCCCTGCTCCGGCTTGCGCACTTCCGCCGCCTCGCGTCCGAGCAACTGCCGCAGCTCCGACGCCGGATCGTCGAGATCACCGGCGACGATCGCTTGCTCGGGACACACGATCACGCACGCCGGCGCCAGCCCGACTTCGACCCGATGCGCGCAAAAGCTGCACTTGGCCGCCGTAGTTGGTGCCGTCGATGTAGAGCGCGTCGTAGGGACACGCCTGCATGCACGCCTTGCAACCGACGCACGCGTCGCCGTTGAAGTCCACGATGCCGTCGGCGCGCTTGGTGAGCGCGGCGGTCGGGCAGATGGTGACACACGGCGGATTCGTGCAGTGGTTGCAGCGCAGCACGTTGAAGAAGCGCCGCGCGTGCGGGAACTCGCCGCGTTCGGTGTACTTGACCCAGGTGCGGAACTGTCCGACCGGCACCCCGTGCTCGGTCTTGCACGCCACGGTGCATGCATGACAGCCAATGCACTTGCGATGGTCGATCGCGAAGCCATATCTCATGCCGCGCAGGGTGCCGGGGCCGCGCGAGCGGTGTCAAGCACGGCGCGGACGTGGACGCCGGGCCGCGCACTCGCCTAGACTCACGTTCCTCGACGTCCGACTGTGCGGAGATTGTCGTGAACGCGACGCTGCCCGATACGCTTCTGAGCATTGCCGTCGGCCTCGGCCTGGCCGCTGCCTGTGGCTTCCGCGTCTTCGTGCCGCTCCTCTTGCTCGCGGTCGCGGCGCTCACCGGGCACGCGCACCTGGCGCCCGGCTTCGCGTGGATGGGCACCTGGCCGGCGGTCATCGCCTTCGCCGTGGCCACCGTGCTCGAGATCGCCGGCTACTACATTCCGTTCGTCGATCACGTGCTCGATGTGGTGGCGACGCCGGCGGCGGTGATCGCCGGCGCGGTGGCGACCGCCGCGGTGTTCGTCGACGTGCCGCCGCTGGTGCGCTGGGCGGTGGCGATCGTGGCCGGCGGCGGAGTGGCGGGACTGGCGCAAGGCGCGTCGGTGCTCGCGCGGGCGAAGTCGGCGCTGTTCACCGGCGGGCTCGCCAATCCGCTGGTCGCCACGGCCGAGCTGGCGGCGGCGGCCGGAGCCTCGCTGCTCGCGCTCGTCGCGCCGGTCGTGGCGATTGCCTGTGTCGCGATGGGGTTGGGGGCTCTGGTGTGGCTTGCGCGCCGCCTGCAGCGCGCCGCGCCGCGCCGGACCTGACGAAGGCACCGGCGATTGGTGCCCGTGGCGCCGCGTGCTCCGGCCTGCCGCGCTTGACGCTCCCCGCGGCGGAATCCATACTCTTTTCTCCACGTGGTCCAGATTTCGCGGCTTGCTGCGCCGCGCGCGACCACCGGTTTCGTGGTCCTGGACGACTCCATGTTGTTCGCCGGCTTCGGCCTCGCCATCTTTCTCCTCATGTGGTCGCTTGCCGACGGTGCCGCTGCGCGCCGCCGCCGCGCCGGCACGCCTGCCCCGCCCGCGCCGGTCGGCGCGCTGCCCGATCCGCCACTCGTCGCCGCGCTGATCCCGGCGCGCAATGAGGCAGCGGTGATCGCCGACGCGGTGACGTCGGTGCGCGCGCAGGCTGGCGTCACGCTCCAGATCCGGGTCATCGACGACGCCTCGCAGGACGCCACGGCGGCCCGGGCACGCGCGGCGCTGAGCGGCGCGGCGGATGGCCTGGTGGTACCCGCCGGCACGTTGCCGGCCGGCTGGACCGGCAAGACGCATGCGCTGGCCCGCGGCGTCGCCTTGAGCGATGCGCCGTGGATCCTGACCCTCGACGCAGACGTCACCCTGGCGCCCGACGCCGTGCTACGCGCCGTCGCGCACGCCGACCGGAACCGGCTCGACGCGCTCTCGCTCTCGCCCTCGCAGGCGAGCCGCGGCGCGGTGATCGACGCGGTGCAGGCGGCGGCGTACGAACTGCTCGACCGCCTCTATCCGTTTGCCGTCACCAGCCGTCCGGAGAGCGCTCAGGCGGCCGCCAGCGGCGCCTTCTTCCTGATGCGCCGCACGGCGTTGGCCGCGGCCGGCGGGTTCGATGCGGTGCGGCACGCGGTGGTCGAAGACCTGCACCTGGCGCGCCTGCTCCGGCGGTCCGGCGCGCGGCAAGCGTTCCTCCCCGGGGGCGATCTCGTCCGCGTCCGGATGTACGACTCCTTCGCCGCGGTCGTGCAGGGCTGGACGCGGCTGCTGGCGCCGCTGGTCGCCGAGTCCGAGGCGGGGACGACGGTGGGGGCGGAGGCGGTGCGCGCCGCCGGCCGCGCCCTCGCGGCGCCGTGGGCCACCGCGATGACGATTGCCGCCGCGCGCAGCGGTCACGGCCTGTGGGCCACCGTGCTCGGCGCCGCGGTTGCGCTCTGGGTGATCGCGCATCCGCGCGGGGCCCGGCACGCGGTGCGCGAGCCGCTCGGTTTCGCCATCGTGTGCGGACTGCTGGTGCGCTCGGCAGTGTGCAACCGCCGCGGCGGCGGGATCACATGGAAGGGGCGCGTGTATGCTCCCGCGGGGTGAGTCGGCGGCCACCCTCGCGCAGCCGGTGGTCCCGCGCCCGCGCGTCCGCGTCAGCCGCCGCGTCGAGTTCGCCGCGGCCCATCATTTGCGCATCCCGCACGCGCCCGCCGAGAGCCGCGCGCTGTTCGGCGCATTCGCGGATCCGCCCGGACACGGCCACAACTACGAGGTGTGGGTCACGCTCGACTCGCCGGTCGATCCGGTGACCGGGTTCGGCGTGAACGTCGCCACGCTAAAAGCCATTCTGGTCGACCAGGTGGTCGAACCGTACGACGGGAAGGACCTGGCGACGCAGGTGCCCGAACTCGCCGATCTTCCGGCGACGATGGAGTCGGTGGCGCTCGCGGTGTGGACGAAGCTGGAACGCCGCACCGGCGACGCCGCGTTGGTTGCCGTCCGAGTGGCCGAGCATCCCCGCTTGTGGGTGGAGTACAGAGGAGCCATGGATCACAGCACGCATGCCGGCCCGCGGCCGGTCGCCTCGCTCACCCGCGCCGTCGAGATCAGTGCCGCGCACCGCTTGCGCAGCGCGGCGCTGAGCGACGCCGAGAACGTCGCCGTCTACGGCAAGTGCGCCAATCCGAACGGACACGGCCACAACTACCGCATCGAGGTCACGGTGCGCGGGCCGGTGGATGCGCGCAGCGGCACGCTCATCGACCTCGGCACGCTGGACCGCGCGATCGACAGCGAGATCGTGCGCCGGTTCGACCACAAGCATCTCGACCTCGACCTGCCGGAGTTCCGCGACCGCGTGAGCACCGGCGAGAACATCGCGGTGGTGGTGTGGGATCTGCTCGTCGGCGTCCTGCCGGCGGGCGCGTTGGAGAAGGTGCGCGTGGTCGAGACCGCGAACAGCGCCTTCGAGTATGCAGGGGGACAGCAGTGAGCACGCACGAACACCGCACCGACTTCCATCTCGCCACGCTCGATCCGGCCGGCCACGGCGCCGCCGCGTCCAACGGCGAAGCACCGCGGGGCAGCGGCATCGCGCCGCACGTCACCGGCATGCTGCGCGCCCTTGGGGAAGATCCTTCCCGCGACGGTCTGGTGCGCACCCCCGAGCGTGTCGAGCGCGCGATGCGCTTCCTGACCTCCGGCTACGACACCGACGTGCGCACCATCGTCAATGGCGCGCTGTTCGAGGAAGAGTATCGCGAGATGGTCGTGGTGAAGGACATCGAAGTGTTCTCGCTCTGCGAGCATCACCTGTTGCCGTTCTTCGGCCGCGCGCACGTCGCGTACTTGCCGAACGGCCGCATCCTCGGTCTGTCGAAAGTGGCGCGCGTGGTCGAGATGTTCGCGCGACGCTTGCAGGTGCAGGAGCGCATGACGCGGCAGGTCGCGGAGGCCCTCGACGAGGTGTTGGCGCCGCGCGGCGTGGCGGTGGTGATCGAGGCGCGTCACCTCTGCATGGTGATGCGCGGGGTCGAGAAGACCGGTTCCACCGCGATGACCCGCGTCGCGCTGGGTGCATTCGCGGATCAGCCGGCGATGTGGCAGCAGGGCCGGACCGGCGCCGCCGGTCTCGCGGTTGCCGTGCAACACGGCGGCGATACCTTCGATGCCGAGACCGCCACGCGCCGCACCACGGTGACCGGCGGCGACGACACCGAGACGCAGCACGTGCTCGGGAGTTCTAGCATCGACGCGGCGTGGGCGGCGCTCGGCATCCCCGTGGCGCCGCGCATCGCGCTCGGCGTCTCGGTGGGGGCGGCGCGCTTCCGCAACACCCTGCACGTCGACACCGACACCCGCGAGCACGACGCCAGCGGCGCGCCGCTCGGCTCGGTCAGCCGTCTCTCCCGCACGCGCGACGTGGTGCTCGAATCCACCGTGGCGCCGCGCCTCCACTACGCCGTGCGTGCCGAGCCGTGGCCTGGGGTGACGGCCGGCATCGCGTACCGCGCGCCGGTCACCGCCGATTGGAAACGCGCGCGTTTCGACACCACGCGCGTCGCCGAAGTGTTCTTTCCGCCGACGCAGTTGTTCCGCGCCTCCACGGCGGCCGGGGCGGATTCGCTCGCTGGCGTCCCCATGCATTTGCAGCCGTCGGTGCAGTACGTCGTCGCGGCGGCGCGGCCGGGGTGGCCGCTGCAGGGGCGCCTGCGTCTCACCCGTGCCCGCACCGTGCGCCTGCAGATGCTCGCCGCGCGCCCGCTCTTCAATGCCCCGATGACGGTCGAGGAACTCCCGGCGCGCTGGTGGACGCTGGTCGATGGCGAGGCAGAAGGCTCCGTGACCCGTGGCGTGCGTGTGCTGGCCGGGTGGCGGCAAGCGCTGCGTGCCGCGTGGAGCACCGATGGGACGGCGGTGGACGACGTGCGCTGTGCGGGACCGCGGTTCGCGCTGGCGATGGAGCGATGGCACTGGCGGGTGCGTGCGTCGCTGGAGTGGTTGCAGGCACCGGCGAATTCGCGCGAGCCGGTCCGTGCGGCGCCGGCGACGGTGGCGCGGCGGGTGGATGAACGCACGATCGGGCTGACGCTGGAGCGGTTCTAAACTCGCGCGCGGTGAGCAGCCGCGCAGGTCGCCACGGCCCGTGCGGAAGGCGGGCCGGGAGTGGAGACGCGCGGACGCCTAGGCGGCGTCGGCAGTATCGTTCTTGCCGGACAGGATCTCCTCGATCTTGCCCTTGAGCGTCTCGACGTTGAACGGCTTCAGGATGTAGCCGTTGACCCCCGACTCGAGCGCCGACACCACGTCCTTCTTGGTGCTGAGCGCCGAGACCATGATGATCTTGATGTTGGCCCACTCCGGATTCGAGCGGATTTGCTTCACCAACTCGATCCCGCCCATCACCGGCATGTTCCAGTCGGTGATCACGAAGTCGAAGCTCGCGTCGCACATCCCCAGCGCCTGCTTGCCGTCGTTGGCTTCGGCAATCTCGTGCGCGCCGGTTTCATTGATGCCGTTCTTCACGATGCGGCGCATCGTGGCGGAGTCGTCGACAATGAGCCACTTCATCAGTCGCCACCTATTCCTTGTTGGCGGGAGGGTGCGGGTTACAGGTCGCGCGTCAGGCGCGCCACCACTGTGTCCACGACCTTCGCGCTGTCGTAGTAGCCGGAGTTCAGTCTGCGGAGCAGTTCGCCGAGGCGCTCCGGGGGCAGCTCGGACGCCGGGGGTGTTTCGCGGGCGATCTGCTCGTGCAGGGCGCGCGCGGCCTCGGAGACCTCGATGCGGTCGGACTTCGCCGGCGCCCCGCCGTTCGCGGGTCCCTGAGCTGGGCGCGCCGCCGGGGCAGCGGTGTCCGCTGCCCGTCCGGTTGCCGGGCCTAGGGTGTGCCTGGGATTGATTGCGTCCGCTGTCATGGCCTTATCACCTCGTGCGAGACGGTTGGGTCTCGTGGTGTCGGTTCCCCCGGGTTGCCCCAGGTATCCGCCTCCACTGTCCTAGGATCGGCGGCCCTCCCCGAAACTTGAGGGGCCGATCTGTAAATCCCGCGTGGCTGGGGAGGCCGCCCCGTCCCCGGAGGGCGGGGCGGCACAATCAGCCATGTCGCGAGATCGTACCCGTCCCGGCAGATCTCAGTCAGTCGTCGTCGCGAGGTTATCCGAAGAGCCGGAGAACGGCCGCCGACGCCTGGTTGCTGAGACTGAGGGACGAGACGGCGAGCGACTGCTGTGTCTGCAACGACAGCATGTTCGCCGATTCGGTGTTCATGTCGGCCAGCGTCAGATTGTCGGCGCCGGCGGTGAGCGTGTTGACCATCTCGTCCGTGAACGACAGGCGGGCGGTGATCACACCCGCGTTCGCGGCCAGGGTGGCGGCGTTGGTGCGCAGCGTGCTGAGCGCGCCCTCGAGGTCCGTCTGCGCGGCGTCGAGGTCGGTGTCCGCCGCCCACGAGCCGGTGGCGGTCGAGATCGACAAGCCGCTCGAGGAGGCGTCGAAGCCGGTGATGGTCAGCGACGAGGTCGCGTCCTCGTTGAAGACCACGGTCAGGCTGCTGCTGGCCGCCAGCAGGTTGGTGCCCTTGTAGCTCGCGTCGCCGGCCAGGTCGTCGATCTGCGAGAGCAGCGCGTCGAACTGGGTGGCGAGGCTGGCGCGGTCGGTGGTGCTGGCCGAGCGGGCGCTGGTGATCAGACCCTTGGCCTGGTCGATGAGCGCTTCGATCCCGTCGATGCCGTTGGAGGCCGAGGTGATCGTCGACGTCGCCTCGTTCATCCCGTCCTTGCGGGCGTTCAGATCGTTGGCGTGGTCCATGTGGTCCTTCGCCGCGAAGTAGTTCGAGGCGTCGTCGATCGCGCTGTTGACGCGCTTGCCGGTGGCAAGGCGGAGCGACGTGCGGGCCTGGAGGCTCGCGATGTTCTGCAGGCTGAACAGATTGCTGCGCATGCCTGACGCGAGAGTGATGTCGTTGATCATGACCGATTTCCCCCTTCTAGGGTCCGTTATGCTTCTGCTTCGGGGCATCCTGCCCCAGGCCGGCGGGACGGCCGGCAGTTCTGAATCTCGGAGGACGGCGGCGAAACTTGAGAGCTCGCCGGCCGCCGCCTCGAGCGGGCAGCGGGCGCTTCCTTAGAACTGCGGGCCCGCCGCCATCGCGGCGTTGCTGACGCTCAACCCCGCGGCCAGGCGCCGGTTGATGTCGATCAACGGCTGGACCTGGGTCGCGTCGGGCTTCGCCAAGAGGGCGAAGGTCTGCTTGT
>JBGATO010000127.1:0-8781 GCA_044229145.1 Candidatus Eiseniibacteriota bacterium
TGACCACGCAGGGCGTTGCCTTCGCGCGCGGCCGCGGCCGCGTCGTCGTGCTCGGAGAAGCGGCCATGCTCACCGCCCAAGTCTACAAGCGGCAGCGCTTCGGCATGAACGCGCCAGGAAACGACAACCAGCAATTCGCCCTGAACGTCGTGCACTGGCTGTGTCGCGCGCTGTGATCCGCCGAGTGGCCGCGGCTGTATGCTCGTGACCGCGCAGGGAGGCGAGCGTAGGCGTACGTCCGCTGTCAATGCCACTCACTTGGTGCGGACTCCCCTCTGCGGCAAGGAAAAGGGCCGGACGATCGAGAGATCACCCGGCCCTCGCGCAGCAAAACTACCGATAGAGCGACTTGATCGTGCCCCATGTACTCGGCGACGCCGGCGTCGCCCATTCACATGCCGTCGCGCACAATTGCACGACTGCGGACTCCGGACCGCAGGTGAAGGTATACGATCCACAGCAGGTGGAGCCCACCGGAATACTCGGGCCGGCGGTGACGCGAATGTAGCCGGTCCACAGCGGCGGGAGCACGGCGGGCGCTGGCGTCAGATCTTCGTTCACCAAGCTCACCGTCCATCCCGCACACGGAAACGCCGCCGTCCACGACGCTGTGCCCGCGCAGCCAACGATCATGTGAATCAGCGATGCGCCGGCGCCAGGCGTGACTTTGATGTCGCCGATGTGGTAGTTCGCCTGAGCGGTCTGCCCTGACATGCTCATCCAGTGGATGTCGATGTTGCCGTCCCAGTGATCCGACGGCAGGCAGTCGTTGTCCCGCGGCGCGGTTCCGCCGGTGATCGACTCGCTGGTGCGCGGAAGTTCGGACAGCGGCACATCGACGAACACATCGAAAAAGCTGTTGGGTTGCAGCGGCGGGACGTTGAAGGTGCCCAGCAAGCCGTAGTCCGGGGCGAATGCGCCGTACATCTGCGATCGCAGATCTCCGGTCGACGATGTGCTGGGCAGCACCGGATCATGATTGACGAAGTGCAGGTGAAAGCGCACCACGGACGCCGCGCCGGGCAAGGTCTCCCAGTCGGCAATGTCGAGGGTAGGCAGCGGGTCTGCTTGTGCGGCAACGGACGTGAACAGAGAACACACCACGGCGAGAGCGAGAGCGCTATTCCAGATACGCATGGCAACCTCCTGACGAGGGAGCGTCGGAATCGAAGGGAGCGCTGGTGGGGAACACGTGCGGGATGGGGCGTCGAGAATCTCGACGCACCTCTCACACCGTACGCCTCTCTGTGCGGAGTGCAACCCCCAATCGCTCGAGTCTCGCCTGCCCCCGTGTGCAACCAAGGGTGAGGTAACATCCCTTGCACATGCCGCCGTGACCCGACAGAATCGTGCGGCCGCCTGGTCGCGGCGTGGCATTCGCCCTTGAGATCACATGGAAAAAGGACGGCTCGAAGCCTTCAGTGATGGCGTGATCGCCATCCTCATCACGATCATGGTGCTCGAACTGCACGTGCCGGCCGGGCACGACTGGGCCTCGCTGCGCCCTCTCGCGCCGACGCTCGCAAGTTATCTCCTCAGCTTTCTCTACCTGGGCATCTACTGGAACAACCACCACCACATGCTGCAGGCAATCGAGCGCGTGAACGGCAATGTCCTGTGGGCGAACTTGCACCTGCTGTTCTGGCTGTCGCTGGTACCGTGGGGCACGAATTGGGTCGGCGAGACGCATTTCGCGGCGCTGCCGGTGGCGCTCTACGGTGTGATTCTCCTGCTGTCGGGAGCAGCGTACTTCATCTTGTCGCGGCAGCTCGTCGCGCTGCACGGCGAAGATTCCGTGCTCGGCCGCGCGGTTTGTGCCGACGTCAAGGGATCGGTTCCCTGCTGGCGCTGCGGTATGTCGGCGCGGCGTTCTTCGAGCCGTGGGTGGCGTGTGCGATCTACGTGTGCGCGTCATCATGTATTGCTGACGCGCTATCGAAGCGCACGCTGGGGCCGCTGGATGCTGGCCTGACTACGCGGCCTCACCCGGCATCGCTGCCGGTGCATGGCGCACGAAGGCTACAGGCGACCCGCCGCTGCGTATCGCGCTGCGGTGCCATCGGCGGCGTGTTGCTCGCGGTGCAGATCACGTGCGGCACGCAGACCGGCACCTGCACCTTGACGCGCCGGCGCACTTCGTCGAGGGCGGCGCGACGCTCGACGCGCTGCCGCTCGATGCCCTGCGCGGACGCTACGCATGGATCGACGTGGCGACTGGCGCGCGCCACGACATCGACGGCGCGACCTTCCTCTATCTCGCGGGCGATGGCGTGCTCACCGCCGCCGCCTGCGCCGCGCTGCTCGCCGCGCCGCCGCGCGTCTGGGTGCTCGGTGGCGATGTGCGCCTCGACAGCGCCGAGGCTTTCGCCCTGCATCGCGCGATCGCCGAGGCCGGCTGCTTTCGTCGAGGACCTCGAGCCGCTCGCCGCCCGTCACATGCGCCCCGGCGGCGAACTCACGGCGCTGCCGCTGCGTCTGACCGGCACCAGCGGCGCCCCGTGCCGCGTGATCGCCCTGCTGCCCTGACGGAGACGACGATGTCCGACCGCCGCAAGGAACTGCAACGTGCCTACCGCGAGACGCCGCGGCCGATGGGCGTCTACCAAATCCGCAATTGCGCGAGCGGCCGCGTGCTGGTCGGCAGCAGCGTCGACGTGCCGGCGCGCCTCAATCGCCATCGCGCGCAACTCACGCTCGGCGTGCATCCGAGCCGCGACCTGCAAGCCGACTGGCGCGCGCTCGGCGAGGACGCCTTCGAGTTCACCACCCTCGACACGCTGCCGCCGCGCGATACGCCGGACGACGATCCCGCCGCCGACCTCGCCGCGCTCGAAGCGCTGTGGCGCGAGACGCTCACCCACGCCGAACACTACGCCTGAACGCCAAGGCGGCCCGCGCCGCGACAGCGCGAGCCACCCCGCATCGCGCCGGGTCATCCCGGCGCAGCGTTGACCTACCGGTACAGCGACTTGATGGTGCCCCAGGTGCGCGGCTCGATCGGCGTCGCCCACTCGCATGCGGTGCCGCAGATCCGCACCTGCGCCTGCTGGTTGTTGCAGGTGAAGGTGATGGTCGCGCAGCACACGTCACCGACGGCGACGTTCGGGCCGGCCGTCATGCAGATGTAGCCGGTCCAGAACGGCGGCAGCGGGTTGGGCGCCGGCGTGAAGTCCTCATTGACCAAGGTCACTGTCCATCCCGGGCAGTTGAAGGCGATCTGCCATCCCATGAATCCGTTGCACCCACCGATCATGTGGATGTACGAACGCCCACCTCCCGGACAGACCTTGATGTCGCCGATGTGGTAATTCACCTGCGCGAACCCGCCGAACGGGTCGTGCCACTGGATGTCGATGTTACCGTCCCAGTGATCGGTCGGCAGACAGTCGACGATGTTGTTCGGCCGCGGAACGGTGCCGCCCTGGATGAACTCCTGGGTGTGCGGCAGCATCGACAGCGGCACGTCCATGAACACATCGAAGAAACTCTGCGGCATGATCGGCGGGACGTTGAAGGTGCCGAGCAGTCCTTCATTCGGCACGAAGACACCGAACACCTGCGAGAACACCTCGCCGTCCACCTGCGTGGTCGGCATTTGAGGATCGAGGTTGGTGAACTGGACGTGGAACCGCACCGTGGGCACGGCGCCGGGGAGCGTGACCCAGTCCGCCGAGGACACGCTGGGGAGCAAAGTCGTCGACGCAACCGCGAGCGTCGGTCCACACAACGTGGCGGCCAGGAGAAGGGCGAAGAGTCCGCGAATTCGACAACGCATGGCTACCTCCTTGCAGCGGGTCCCAACTGCGTGCGGGGAGCACTGCGTAGAAGAGGCGCGGCTGTGGGTGCACGGGCGCTGTCGAACCTGTTGGGGTCGGCCTGGGGGGCGCGTCCGATGGCGCAATCTCACCGAACGGAGCGGGTCCGCGTTCCCACGGAGCACCGCGACTCCCTTACGTGCTGCAGGAGCGACGATACGCCCGCGGCCGGACCGCGCACGCGAAATCGGCACGCGGCGACTACAGGCGCAGAGCCGCCGATTGACACGTTGGGCGCAGGCTCCGTAGCGTCGCCGCCATGTTCAGGCGATTCGAGCAGCAGGGCGTGTCCTGCCGTGTGCCGGTGGCGGTGCGTGTGCCCGCCACACCGCGCGCGACGGTGCTGTTCCTCCACGGCAGTGGCGAACGCGGCGACGACGGTGTGCGCCAGACGACCGTCGGTCTCGGCCCGATGCTGGCCGCGCACGACGCAATGCGCGACGCGCTCGTCGTCCTGCCGCAAGCGCCCGCAGACGACGTGTGGCTGGGCGATGTCGCCGAGACCGCGCTCGCCGCGGCGGAGGCGGCGCGCGTGCGGTTCGCCGCGACGGCGACGCCGCTGGTGGTGACCGGACTTTCGCTTGGCGGGTACGGCGCGCTGCACTTGGCCGCGGCCCATCCGGGGCACTTTGCCGCGTGCGTTGCGGTGTGCGGCGGCGTGCGACGGCCGGCCGGCGGAAGCGTCGTGCGGCAGTCGCCGCTCGCCACCGGCGACGATCCGTACGTGTGCCTGGCGCGGCGTATCGGTCCGTCGACTCCGGTGTGGCTGGCGCACGGCGCCGACGATCCGGTGATCCCGGCGCACGAGTCCCGCGAGATGGCCCGCGCGCTCGCGTCCTGTGGCGCCATGCATCTGCACCACGTCGAATATCCCGGGATCGGCCATGCCGTCTGGGACACGGCGTACGGCGACCCGGCGCTGTGGGTGTGGCTTGCGGAACAGTTGAGCTGAGCGGCCGTGGTGCCGCCGGTTCGGTGAAACCCGGGTCCCCGCCGCCGCGTCTCAGGCGAGCCCCGATTCCGCTCGCACGCCCACCGGAGACATCGCCATGTCACGCTCGCGCCTCTTCTTGCCGCTCGCCGCCCTCGCCGCCACCGTCGCGGCGTGCGCTCCCAGCGCCGCCTGGGCCGGCCGGCACCACTCCGACTACACGCTGCACGTCCGGGCCGAGGACGCCAACGGCCACGGCGTGAACCTCTCGGTGCCGTGGAAGAGCTCGCACGGCGGCAGCCCGTTCGACTTCACGGCCAAGGCCACCGGCGACGATGTCGACACCGCCAAATTGCGCTGGGCGTGGGCGACCCTCAAGCAGTTGCCCGAAGGCCAGCCGGTGGTGATCACCACCAAGCACGACAAGATCAAGGCGACGCGCCGGGCCGGCTTCCTGGTGCTCGAGCCACAGCCGGCGGCGGCGCACGACCGCGCCCGCATCAAGATTCCCGACTACATCATCGAGGCGACGCTTGCCCACGACGGCCGGCTCACCGACGAGGACCTCAACGACCTCGTGGTCGCCCGCGGCAAGATCAACCTAGTCAAGGTGACCTCCGACGACGGCGGCGTGAACGTGTGGATCGGGCGCACCAGCGAGGACGACCTCGACTGAGCCGCGTGACAACCGGCGGCGCAACCTGTTAGCGTAGAGGTTGCGCCGCGCGCGCGGCGCCGTGCCGTCTGCCGAGGATCGCCGCGATGCGCCTGACGCTCGAGCGCAGCATCATCCGTCCGTTTCGCCTCGACGACGCGGCGTCGCTGGCGCACCACGCCAACGACCGCGGCGTGTGGCGCAATCTGCGCGATCTCTTCCCGCACCCGTACACGTTGCAGGACGCCCATGCCTGGCTCGAGCGCTCGGCGCGCGAGCCGTATTCGGCGTTTGCGATCGAGGTGGACGGCGCGGCGGTCGGCGCGATCGGCTTCGAGGCGAAGGCGGACGTCTATCGCCACACCGCGGAGATCGGCTACTGGCTCGGTCGCGCCTATTGGGGGCGCGGCATCACCAGCGAGGCGATCGACGCGTTCGCGCGGCAGCTCTTCGCGACGCGCGATCTGATGCGATTGGAAGCCGGCGTCTACGCGTGGAATCCCGCGTCGATGCGGGTGCTGGAGAAGGCGGGCTTCGAGCGCGAAGCCTGCATGCGCAAGGCCGCGTTCAAGGACGGGCAGTACGTCGACGTGCTGCTGTACGCCCGTCTGCGCGGATGAAAGGGGAGCGATGCTCGGATTCTGGATGCGCCGGCTGCTGTGGGGGCGGCGAGCGCCGTCCTTCGCCGCGCGGCCGATGTGGGGACGGCGGTGGCGCATGCGCCGCACCGAGCGGCGCGTGATTCGCGTGCTCGGTGTGCTCGCTGTCGTGTGGCTGGTGCGCGAAGTCGTGCGGATGCTGCGCGGCGACGGCCAGCACGGCGCCCGTCCCGCCTAGGAGAGCGCGATGCCCCTCGAGATGCGCACCGAATGCGAACGCTGCCAGACCCCGACGCCACCGCACGGCGCGGCGTGTATCTGTAGCTACGAGTGCACGTTCTGCCCGACCTGCACCTACGCCCTGAAGTCGGTGTGCCCCAACTGCGGCGGCGAACTACAGCCGCGCCCGCGCCGCACCGCTCCCGCCCCGTAACCCGTCCCCGGCGATGGTCCCATCGCCTCGGGTGCCCGGCGGGCGCCCGAGCCGCTAGAATCGTTCCCCATCAGCCCAGACCGGGCCGCCTCCGCCGGCCGCCGCGCCGCACGGAGGGCGTGTCGCCTCCGCCACCGTAGGGACGCTCGTCCGCATGAAGAAGTCCGCCCAGACCACCGCCGCGCCGTCGCTCGACGGCTTCACGCCCGCGCAACTCCTCGAACTGTACGACGCGCTGCTCCTGCCGCGTGTCATCGAGGAGAAGATGCTCAACCTGCTGCGCCAGGGCCGCCTGTCGAAGTGGTTCTCCGGCATCGGCCAGGAGGCGATCGCGGTGGGCGTCGCGTCGGCGCTCGAGCAGGACGACTGGCTCCTGCCGATGCACCGCAACCTCGGCGTGTTCACGACGCGCGGTCTCGAGCCGGCGCGCCTGTTCCGCCAGCTGCTCGGCAAGGCCGGCGGCTGGACGAAGGGCCGCGACCGCACCTTCCACTTCGGCGCGCTCGAGCACCGCGTGGTCGGCATGATCAGCCACCTGGGCGCGATGATGCCGGTGGCCGACGGCCTCGCGCTGGCGGAGAAGCTGCGCGGCACCGGCCGCGTCGCCGCGACCTTCACCGGCGACGGCGCCACCAGCGAAGGCGACTTCCACGAGGCGTGCAATCTCGCCGCCGTATGGAAGCTGCCGGTGCTGCTCATCATCGAGAACAACCAGTACGGCCTGTCGACGCCGGTCGAGGAGCAGTACGCCTGCAAGGACCTCGCGGATCGCGCGATCGGCTACGGCATCCCCGGCGTGATCGTCGACGGCAACGACATCCTCGCGGTGCACCGCGCGGTGCGCGAGGCCGCCGTGCGCGCCCGCCGCGGCGACGGTCCGACGCTCATGGAGTTCAAGACCTTCCGCATGCGCGGCCACGAAGAGGCGAGCGGCACCGACTACGTCCCGCCGGCGCTCTTCGAGGAATGGGCGAAGAAGGACCCGATCCTGCGCTTCGATCGCGCGCTGGTGGCCGCCGGCATCCTGCGCGACGGCGAAGGCGACGAGCGCAAGGCCGCGATCAAGGCGCGGATCGACGCGCTGGTCGAGGAGGCGATCGGTGCCGCCGAGCCGGACTCGAGCGCCGCGCGGGAACTCGCGGACGTCTACGTGCCGAGCGGCGTCCACGCGCACGAGCCGTCCGCCGCCGGTGCGCCCGAACTGCGCTACATCGACGCGATCAGCGACGGCCTGCGCACCGCGATGCGCGGCGATGAGCGCATCGTCCTGCTCGGCCAGGACATCGCCGAATACGGCGGCGCGTTCAAGATTACCAAGGGCTTCCTCGACGAGTTCGGCCACGACCGCGTCCGCAACACGCCCATCATCGAGAGCGGCGCCATCGGCTGCGCGATGGGTCTCGCGCTCAACGGCTACCGTCCGATGATCGAAATGCAGTTCGGCGATTTCATCTCGTGCGGCTTCAACCAGATCGTCAACAACTTGGCGAAGACGCACTACCGCTGGGACGCCGGCGTGCCGGTGGTGATCCGCGTGCCGAGCGGCGGCGGCACCGGCGCCGGGCCGTTCCACTCGCAGAACGTCGAAGCGTGGTTCACGCACGTGCCGGGCTTGAAGGTCGTCGCGCCGTCGACGCCGTACGATGCGAAGGGCCTGCTGCTCGCCGCGTTCCAAGACGGCAATCCGGTGCTCTACCTCGAACACAAGTTGCTCTACCGCTCGGTGAAGGGCGGCGTGCCGGCCGAGACGTACGCGATTCCGCTCGGCAAGGGCCGCATCGCGCGCGCCGGCACCGACGCGACGATCGTCACCTACGGCGCGGCGGTGCATTGGGCGCTCGAGGCGGCGGAGACGCTCGCCGCCGCGGGCGAGGGCGACGTCGAGGTCATCGACCTGCGCTCGCTGCTGCCGTGGGACGTCGAACTCGTGCTCGACTCGGTGATGCGCACCTCGCGCGCGCTGGTGCTGCACGAAGCGCCGGTGACCGGCGGCTACGGCGCCGAGATCGCGGCGACCATCGCGCAGGACGCGTTCGACTACCTCGACGCGCCGGTGCAGCGGCTCGGCGGCCTCGACGTGCCGCTGCCGTTCAGCAAGAAGCTCGAGGAGATCGCGTTGCCGAAGGCGCGGATCGTGGAGACGCTGCGGACGTTGTTGGCGTACTGACGCGACGCCGGTCGGAGAAAACTCGGGGCGCGGGAGCCGAAGCGTGCTCCCGCGCCCTTGCGAGAACTCACACCGTCGCCGCGCGGCCGAACCACTCGCACAGGCGTGGCAGCGTCGCGGGTATCTCCTCGCCGACCATCTCCAGCGGACGCAGCGCGCCGTAGAGCGCGAAGTCGGCGAG
>JBGATO010000128.1:0-7668 GCA_044229145.1 Candidatus Eiseniibacteriota bacterium
GAAGTCTACGCGGGGGCGGAAGGGAGGGCAAGGGCCGGACCGGTGTGGCCCTCGCGGCCGAACCTCGCGCACGGCAGGCTGGCGTCGTCGCCCCCACAGGAGAACGCGCCATGCACACCCCCATCGCCCCCGTCACGCTCGACGGCACACACGTCCGCCTCGAGCCGATGACGCTCGATCATCTCCCCGGCCTCATCGCCGCCGGGTGCTTCCCGGCGTTGTGGGATCTCATCAACACGCGGCACGACACGCCGGAGACGATGCGTGCCTACGTCGACGAGGCGCTCGCGATGCAGAGCGCCGGCACGGCGATCCCGTTCGTCACCGTCGAGCGCGCGAGCGGCGAGGTCGTCGGGTCGACGCGCTTCGGCAACATCACGCCGGAGCACAAGCGGGCGGAGATCGGGTGGACGTGGGTGACGCCGTCGCGGCAGCGCAGCGTCGTCAACACGGAGGCGAAGTACCTGATGTTCCGTCACGCCTTCGAGGTGTGGGGCCTGCATCGCGTGGAACTCAAGACGTCAGTCGAGAACGCGCGCAGCCGCGCGGCGATGGCTCGCCTGGGCTGCGTCGAGGAAGGCACGATGCGGGCTCACATGATTCGCGCCGACGGATCGCGGCGCGACTCGGTGTACTTCAGCGTCATCGCGCCGGAGTGGCCGGCCACCAAGGCACACATCGAGGCGCTGCTGGCGCGCTAGGTTGCGGCGGCGCCCGGCGCGTGCCACACTCGCCGGCACCCGCGCTCGTGTGGCCCCCGAACGCCTCAGCGGCACCGCGCGATTCCCGCCCCTCGCGCTCTCGTTTTCGCCTTCAGGAGGCTTTCGCATGCGCAGTCGTTTCGTGCTCGCCGCCGTCGCACTCGGCGCCACGCTCGCCGTCGCGGGCTGCAAGGATTCCCCGACGCAGCCGCCGGCCGGTGGCGGCTCCGGCACCACGCACACGGTGACGATCCAGAACTTCGCCTTCTCGCCCGCCACCCTCACGATCGCAGCAGGCGACAAGGTCGTGTGGACGAACCGCGATACCAGCCCGCACACCGCCACCAGCGACACCGGCAATGGCATCAACACGGGCTCGCTGTCGAAGGATCAGTCGAGCACGGCGGTGACCTTCAGTGGTGCCGGCACCTTCACCTACCACTGCGCATTTCACTCGGGCATGACGGCGACGATCGTCGTGAAGTGACGAACGCTGGGCCGGACGTCCGCGGGACGCGCCGGCCCGGACTACCCACGCCGGGACCGATCCGGTAGACTCCGACGCGCACGGCCCGCAGCGCCGCGCCGCGTCATCCCGTCCGTTCGCCTCGCGCGCGGCTCCCCCGCCGCAATCCCCTGCCGCGAGCCGCGAACCTACTCCACGAGCAGGAGGACTCCCATGCGTCCCGCCGTTGTGTGCGCCCTCGCCGCATCCGCCCTCGCCGTCGCCGCCGCCGGTTGTTCCGACTCGGAGCAGAAAGCCAAGAACGTCGCCGTCACCCTGAGCGTGACCGGCGCCATCGTTCCCGCCAGCCTGACCATTGCCGCCGGCGACTCGGTCACCTGGACGAATCAGGACACCTTGCCGCACGGCCTCGCCAGCGACGACTTCGTGACGTTCGGCACCGCGCACGAGATCGCCAAAGCGGGCGGCACGTATGGCTTCCGCTTCACGCTGCCGGGCACCTACGGGTACGCCTGGTCGACTCTGACGAAGCCGTCGTATCCGGTGGCGCGGGCGACCGTGATCGTGACGCAGCCGCAGGGTGTCATATCGCCGGTGACCGCGCCGTAGCGCCTGTGCCCCGACCGCTCTCTCGACGCTCTCGCCTGGCCCATTCCGTGGCAGGGCGAGGGCGTTTTCGCTTTTCGGCTCTGGGAAGCGAAAATTCTCTCAGAGAGTTCTTGACTCTCGTCGATACTCTCTGAGAGAGTTCTCAAAGCACTGAATTCGAGGGTCCGGGGCTCCCCCGGCTGTGCCGTCCCCGGGCCCTCTCCCCCCCACGTAGTGGTTGGAGGATCGTCCCATGAAGCAGGTTCTCACCGTCGCGCTGCTCGGCGCGGCGCTCGCTCCCGGCGCCGCGCACGCGGTGTCGCTGACCCTCGACGTGTTCGGGCCTGCGCTGGCGACCGACGTCTCGGCCGACGGCTCGGTGGTCGTCGGCAATATGCCGGACACCTACGAATCGTTCCGCTGGACCGCGGCGGATGGTGTCGTCCGGCTCGGCCGGTCGACGCTCACCGCCCTGGGCACCGCCTCGGGCTTGCCCGGCGTCAGCGCCGACGGCACCCGCGTCAGCGCGACCATCCTCAGCGACGACGGCACCTACGGCACGCAGGGCCTGTGGACGCAGGGCACCGGCTGGGTCGAGTGCATGCCGCTGCCGCCGGACGGCGGGCAGTTGGACAACGAGGTCAGCTCGGCGTACGGCCTGTCCAAGGACGGCACCACGGTGGTCGGGCTCTACTGGCGACCCGGAGCCGCGGACGGCTCCGCGCACGCCTCATCGTGGACGGCGGCGGGCGGCATGCTCGACCTCGGGACGCAGATCCGCTCCGGCCGCGCCAACGCGTGCAGCGGCACCGGCGCGACCGCCGTCGGCTGGACCGAAGACCCGACCGGCGCCTGGCAGCCGACGGTGTGGGAGAACGGCACGGTCACCGTGCTGAACCACACCGCCGCATCGTGCGAAGCGCGCTCGATCACCGCCGACGGCTCGATGATCGTCGGCTACACCTACGACCCGCCGACCTTTTCGCGGCTCGCCGCGTACTGGACGCGCAGCGACAGCGGCTGGGTCGAGTCGCGCATCGGCGTGCTGCCCGGCACGCGCCAGGGCGACGGCTTCGCCATCGCCAATGACGTGACGGCGGATGGCCGCGTGGTGGTCGGCTACAACACCACGCGCAGCTTCGGCGGCGCGCAGACCGGCTTCGTGTGGACGCCGACCGCCGGCATGGTCGACATCGAGAAGGCGCTCAACTTCTTCGGCTACCCGGTGGCGAAGAAGCTCGACATCACGAGCCTCGCGGCGATCTCCGATGACGGCACGACGCTGGTCGGCTACGGCTACCAGACGAAGGCGCCGTTCGCCGGCATGACGTTCGTGGTGCACGTGGCGAACCTCGAGGCGGCGCTGGCGCAGTACGTGGCGGCGACGCGTGGCGTCTCCAAGACGGCCACGCCGCGCGTCGCGACGACGTCGGTCGCGGCGGCCGGCCCGGTCGACCTCGGGATCTTCGACTGCACCGGCAAGCAGGTGGACGCGGTCTCGCGCGTCGAGCGCACCGATACCGGCTACCGGCTGGCGTGGCGCGGTGTGACGCAAGCCGGCACCGCGGTGTCGCGCGGCGTCTACTACGCGCGGCCGCTGCACGGCGCCGCCGGTCCGGTGCAACGCATCGTGGTGACGCGGTAGCTCCCCGGCCGCGTCTCCCGCGGCGCCGCGATCGTGTGCCGGTCGCGGCGCCGTTTCCGTTTCACCCCGTGAGGACTCGTCTCCCATGACGCCCGCGATGAAACAGGCCGTGGACGCCGGCTATCTCTCGGCCTCCGCGGCGGAGTTGCTCGACCGCATCGAAGAAGTCGGCCGTGGCGTGCGCGCCGCGGTGCGCGCCGCGGTCGAAGAGGTCGCGGGGCCGCACCCGCGCCCGTCGCGGCTGGTGACCGAACTCGGCCTCGACAAGAGCTTGGCGAGCCGCTTGGTGGCCGCGCTCAAGGTCGACAGCGATCGCGAGTTCCTGCACCGCCTGCCTTCGCCCGCCGGGTTGCGCATCCTGTGGGAGCGTTCGACCGAACACGTCTCGCCGGCGGTGCGCGAAGCGCTCTTCGAGGCGATCAAGGATCTGCAGGAGTTCCACGACGACGTGCCGGGCGGCCGCGACATGATCGACGCGCGCATCGCCGATGTGTTGTCGCCGGCCCGCGAACGCCAGGAGAAGCTGGCGCGTCAGGGCGTGTTCCGCTCGATGTCGTATCTGCTCGGGCACTACTGCGAGACGCTGTACACGTCGCTGTTCCTCTATCCGTCGCCGGACGGCGCGATGGTGGACGCGATCGAGATTCAGCACCGCGAAGATCTCCGCCGCATGCGGCCGAGCGCACCGCTGGCGCTGCTGCGCATCAACTCGCGCGGCGACGGTGCGCCGGCGCCAGACAGCACGTGGATCGAGCCGCTCGGCGGCCTCGACGAACACGTGTCGCCGCTCGACTACCTGTTGCCGGAGTTCACGCGCCCCGGCCTGCCGCGCCTCACCGAGCAGGTGCAGGGGCCGATGACCGCGGTGACGCTGGCCGGCGACGACGATTCCACCGGCGCGCAGCACATCGTCACGGCGATCCGCATCCGCCGTGCGCTCGACCTCGTGCCGCAGGGCACGCAGATGCCGATTCGCTCCTACCTGCTCCACTCGCCGTGCCGCCGCTTGGTGCGCCACGTGTTCGTGCACGAGGCCATCTACCGCGGCGCGTCGATGCACGTGCTGTTCCGCATTCCCGCGCCGACCGTCCCGTTCTCGCTTGAGCAAACGCTGCAGGCGGATGCCGTCGACCGCATCGACCTGCTCGCGCCGGTGGAGCAGCTGAGCCCGACCGCGCTGGCGAGTCTGTGGGGCCAGGCGTCCGGCCACCCCGGCGTGTTGCAGCACGTCACGCGGCGCGTCGGCTTCGCGGCCGCCGAGTTCCGCGGCTGGCGCTGCACGATGGATCACCCGCTGCCACTTGCCGAGATGGTGCTGTGGGCGGCGCTGCCGGAGCCCGCGACGCCCTAGCCGCGACCAATCGGGACCGCGCGCCGCCCCGCCTCCTGCGGGTGTCGCGGACGCTGTGCTATGTTGCGGGCACTCGTCCGATCCACCTCTATCGATGGAGGAGTTGCGTGAGCACGTCTGGCTCGAATTCGTTCGGAACGCGCGTTCCCCTTGGCTCGAACGTCGGCGCGCAGGGTGTCGATCACTACTCGCTGGCCCACCTCAGCGCCCATGGCTACCCCGGCGTCGATAGCTTGCCGGTCTGCCTCAAGATCCTGCTCGAAAACCTTCTGCGCCATGAAGATGGCGTCACGGTCCGCGCCGCCGACATCGAGGCGCTGGCGCGCTGGACGCCGGACGCGGCCACCGACGCGGAGATCGGCTTCACGCCGTCGCGCGTGCTGCTGCAGGACTACACCGGCGTCCCCTGCGTCGTCGACTTGGCCGCCATGCGCGACGCCATCGCGGCGCTCGGCGGTGACCCGACGCGCATCAATCCGCTCCTCCCCGTCGACCTCGTGATCGACCACAGCGTGCAGGTGGACCACGCCGGCGACGCGTCGGCCTTCGCCGCGAACGCGCGCATCGAGATGGAGCGCAATCGCGAGCGCTACGTGTTCCTGCGCTGGGGCCAGGGCGCCTTCTCGAACTTCCGCTGCGTGCCGCCGGACACCGGCATCGTGCACCAGATCAACCTCGAATACCTCGCGGCCGGCGTGATGACGCGTGACGGCATCGCGTATCCGGACTCGGTCGTCGGCACGGACTCGCACACCACGATGATCAACGGCCTCGGCGTGCTCGGCTGGGGCGTCGGCGGCATCGAGGCCGAAGCAGCGATGCTCGGCCAGCCGATCGCGATGCTGATTCCCGACGTCGTCGGCGTGCGGCTCCACGGCGCGCTGCCGGCCGGCCGCACCGCCACCGATCTCGTGCTGACGCTGACGCAGATGCTGCGCGCGCACGGCGTGGTCGGCAAGTTCGTCGAGTACTTCGGCGACGGCATCGCCGGACTGTCGCTGGCGGACCGCGCCACCATCGCCAACATGGCGCCCGAGTACGGCGCGACGATGGGCTTCTTCCCCGTCGATGACGAGACGCTGCGCTACCTGCGGCTCTCCGGCCGCGACGACGCGCAGGTCGCGCTCGTGGAGTCGTACTGCAAGGCGCAAGGCTTGTGGCGGAGCGACGCGCCGGCACGCTACAGCGAGACGCTGTCGCTGGATTTGAGCACCGTCGAGCCGAGCCTCGCCGGGCCGCGCCGCCCGCAGGACCGCGTCGCGCTCGGCGGCGTGCGGCGCTCGTTCCGCCAGCACGCGGTGCAGCAGGTGACGGCGAAGGGCGCCGAACTCGACGCCGCCGCGGCGGAGACGTGGGCGACGTCGTCGAACGGCGCCGCGGCGCCCGGCGTGCTCGCCCGCGAAGTCGCCAGCGAGGCCGGCGCGTTGAAGCACGGCGCCGTCGTGCTCGCCGCGATCACCTCGTGCACCAACACGTCGAACCCGAGCGTGATGCTCGCCGCCGGCCTGCTCGCCCGCAACGCGGTGGCGAAGGGTCTGGCGCCCAAGCCGTGGGTGAAGGCGTCGCTGTCGCCCGGTTCGCAGGTGGTGAGTGACTACTTCGCGCGCACCGGCCTCGACGCGCCGCTCGCGCAACTCGGCTTCGCGCTCGCCGGCTACGGCTGCATGACCTGCATCGGCAATAGCGGCCCGTTGCTCGATCCGGTGTCGAAGGGCGTGAAGGAGGGCGACCTCGTCGTCGCCGCGGTGCTCTCCGGCAACCGCAACTTCGAAGGCCGCGTGAACCCGCAGGTGCGGGCGAACTACCTCGCGTCGCCGCCGCTGGTCGTCGCGTACGCGCTGGCCGGCACCGTTGACATCGATCTCGAGCGCGAACCGCTCGGCACCGGCAGCGACGGCGCGCCGGTCTACCTGCGCGACATCTGGCCGTCGAATGCCGATGTCGCGGCGGCGGTCGAGAGCGGCCTCACCGCCGAGATGTTCCGCGCCCGCTACGGCAACGTGCTGGCCGGCGGCGAGGCGTGGCAAGCGCTCGACGTGCCGCAGGGCAACCGCTACGCGTGGGCCGGCGACTCGACGTACATCCAGAGCCCGCCGTACTTCGACGGCCTGGCCGCCGCGCCGGCGCCGCTCGGCGCGATTCGCGCGGCGCGCTGCCTCGTGTTCGTCGGCGATTCGGTCACCACCGACCACATCTCGCCCGCCGGTTCGATCGCCGCGGACTCGCCGGCCGGCAAGTATCTGCAAGGCCTCGGCGTCGCGCCGAAGGACTTCAACTCGTACGGCGCGCGGCGCGGCAATCACCAGGTCATGATGCGCGGCACGTTCGCCAACATCCGCTTGCGCAACTTGATGGCACCGGGCACCGAGGGCTGCTGGTCGACGCACGTGCCGAGCGGCGAGGTGCTGAGCGTATTCGACGTCGCCGAGCGTTATCGCGCCGACGGCACGCCGCTCGTCGTGCTGGCCGGCCGCGAGTACGGCACCGGTTCGTCGCGTGACTGGGCGGCGAAGGGGCCGATGCTGCTCGGCGTCCGCGTGGCGATCGCCATCAGCTTCGAACGGATCCACCGCTCGAACTTGGTGGGCATGGGCATCCTGCCGCTCGAGTTCGCGGCGGGCTCCGACGCGGCGTCGCTCGGGCTCACCGGCCGCGAGTCGTTCACCGTCGACGGGCTCGACGCGCTCACGCCGCGCCAAACGCTCGACGTCACGGCGACGCGCGAGGACGGCTCGACGCTGCGCTTCGCGACCACGGTGCGCATCGACACGCCGCGCGAAATGGAGTACTTCCGCCACGGCGGCATCCTGCAGTACGTGCTGCGGCGCTTGGCGGGCGTGGCATAGGCCGCAGTTCCGCGCGCAACGACAACGGTCGCCGGCACCCTGCATCGCAGGTGCCGGCGACCGGGTGTTTT
>JBGATO010000129.1:0-7698 GCA_044229145.1 Candidatus Eiseniibacteriota bacterium
GGGCGAGGCGCTCGCCGCCGGCACGCGCACGGTGGCGTGGGACGGGCGCGATGCACACGGCCGCGCGGTGGCCGCAGGCATGTACGTCTGCCGCCTGACGCGCGACGACGGCAGCGCGCCCGCCGAGGCGCGCGTGGTGGTGACGCACTGATGCGCCTGCTGGCCGCATTCGCGCTCGCCGCGTCGGTGGCGTCCGCCGCGGACGCGGCGCCTCGCCCGTTCGCACTCGCGGAGCAGGGCCCGTGGATGGCGATCGCCTACGGTCCGCACCGCGATGGCCAATCGCCGAACGGCGCGCAACCGACACGCGCGCAGATCACCGAGGACGTGCGCTTGCTGGCGCCGCGCTGGCGCGTGCTGCGCACCTACAACTCGACCGGCGCCGCCGACAGCCTCTTCCCCGCGCTCGCCGCAATGCGCCGGCCGCCGCAGGTCGTGCTCGGGGTGTGGATCGCGCCGGAGGACCGCCGTGATTCCACCGGCGCCATCGTCGAGCGCTTCCCCGCCGCGCGCGCAGCGAACCGGCGCGAAGTGGACGCCGCGGTGCGCTGGGCGCGCCGCTATCCGCACCTCGTCGCCGCGCTCAGCGTCGGCAACGAAACGCAGGTGTTCTGGAGCGCCAACCGCGTCGCGCCGGACATCTTGATCGGCTACCTGCGCGAGTTGCATCGCCGCACGCGCCTGCCGCTCACCACATCGGACGACGTGTTGTACTGGATCACGCCGGAGTCGCGGCGCATCTCGCGCGAACTCGACTTCGTCTCGCTGCATTTGCACCCGCTGTGGGCCGGCCAGTCGCTCGAGCGCGCCGCCGCGTGGGTCGAGGATCGCTACGACAGCGTGCGCGCTGTCCACCCCGGCATCCCGGTCATCATCGGCGAAACCGGCTGGGCCACCGACAAGCGCGCCGAGGGCGAACAAGCCACGCTGATGAAGGGCACGCCCGGCGAGGCCGAGCAAGCGCGCTTCGTCCGCGAGGCCGAGGCCTTTGCCATCCGGCGCCACGCCTTCACGATTCTGTTCGAAGCCTTCGACGAAAACTGGAAGGGCAGCGCGGATCCCCGCGACGCCGAGAAGCACTGGGGCGTCTTCCGCGCCGACCGCACGCCGAAGGCCGCTTGGACCGCGAGACCCTGACGATCATGGTATTCACACCGACCACCGCATCACACACCGGGCTGACGCGCGAGACGCATTCGGCTCCCACCGGGCGCTTCGTCACGCGCGACGGCGAGACGTACTCGCTGATCGACGGCGTCGACACCCTGGCGCCGTTCCTCGTCGCCCTGGCGAGCGAGACCGACCTGTGGATGTACGTCTCGTCGCGCGGCGGCTTGACGGCCGGCCGGCGTGACGCGCATGGCGCGTTCTTCCCCTACGAAACCGCCGACAAACTCCACGACGCGCACCACCACACCGGCCCGCTCACGCTGATTCGCGTGCTCCATGACGACGGCCACGTCACGCTGTGGGAGCCCTTCGCGCCGCCCCGCGAGGACGACGCGGTGGAACGCCGGCTCGCCAAGAACCTGCTCGGCAACCGCGTCATCGTCGAAGAAGAACGCGCCGACCTCGGCCTGACGATCCGCGCGCGCTGGGCCGCCTGCGACGCGTTCGGCTGGGTGCGCACCGTGACGATCGAGAATCACGGCGCGCGGGCGGTATCGCTCGAGGTGCTCGATGGGTTGCGCAATCTGCTGCCGCACGGCGCGCCGCTCGGCCTCTACCAAACCGCCAGCGTCCTCGTCGACGCGTACAAGCGCGTCGATGTCGACCCGGCGACGCAACTCGCGGTGGTCGCCCTGACCGCCGAAATCGTCGATCGCGCCGAGCCGGCCGAGGCACTGCGCGCGACGACGGTGTGGACGTCGTGGCGTGACGCCGCGGAAGTCGCGCTCGACGGCGACGCGCCGGCGCGCTTCCGCCGCGGCGACGCACTGGCGCAGGGCGCCACGTGCTCCACCGGACGCCGGGCGCACTACTTCGCCCGTGCCGCGCTCACGCTGGCCGCGGGCGAGGCGTCGCGCTGGCACCTCGCCGCCGACACCGCGCGCAGCCACGCCGACGTCGCCGCGCTGCGTCGCGCGCTGCTCGACACGCCGGGCATCGCGGCCGCGGTCGACGCCGCACTCGACGAGGCCAGCGAGGCGCTGTGGCGCACCGTCGCCAGCGCCGACGGCGTGCAGACCGGCGGCGACACCGCCACCACCGCGCACCACACCGCCAACGTCCTGTTCAACAACATGCGGGGCGGCGTGTTCGACCGGCACCACGTGATCGCGCGCGACGATCTGCGGCGGTTCTTCCACGAGCGGCACCGCGGCATCGCGGCGCGGCACGCGGCGTGGCTGGACGCGCTGCCCGAGTCGCTCGACGCGGCGGCGCTGCGCGAGGCCGCACGCACCACCGGCGATCCGCAGTGCGAGCGCCTCGTGCTCTCGTATCTGCCGCTCTATTTCGGTCGCCGCCACGGCGATCCGAGCCGGCCGTGGAATCGCTTCGACATCCGTGTGCGCCACGCCGATGGCTCGCGCGCGCTGCACTTCGAGGGCAACTGGCGCGACATCTTCCAGAATTGGGAGGCGCTCGCCGCCAGCTTCCCGCGCTTCCTGCCGCACATGATCGCCACGTTCCTCAGCGCCTCGACGGTGGACGGCTTCAATCCGTACCGCTTGACGCGCGACGGCATCGACTGGGAAGTCGCCGATCCGCACGATCCATGGAGCCACATCGGCTACTGGGGCGATCACCAAATCGTCTATCTGCTGCGCTTCCTCGAGGCCCTGGAGCACGCGGCACCCGGCGATCTCGATGCGGCGTGGGGACGCGCGCTCTACGCGTTCGCCGACGTGCCGTACCGCCTCAAGCCGTACGCGGCGATCGTCGCCGACCCGCATCACACCATCGACTACGACGACGCGGCGGCCGAGCGCGCGGCGGCGCGGGTCGCGGCGTGCGGCGGCGATGGGCGTTTCCTCCCCGGCCCCGCGGGCGAGCCGCACCTCGCCACGCTCGCCGAGAAGCTCCTGCTGCCGGCGCTCGCCAAGCTGTCGAACCTGGTGCCCGACGGCGGCATCTGGATGAACACGCAGCGTCCCGAGTGGAACGATGCGAACAATGCGCTTGCGGGCTACGGCGTGTCGGTGGTGACGCTGTGCCATCTGCGGCGCTATCTGCGGCTGCTCGCGGAGCTGGCAGCACGGCGCGGCGGCGAAGTCGAAGTCGCCGCGAGCGTCGTGTTGTGGATGCGGCGGCTGCACGCGGCGTTCGCCGAGTACCTGCCGGCGCTCACCGCGGCACGCGTCGACGACGCGACGCGCCGCCAGTTGCTGGATGCGTGCGGGCTGGCGTTCGAGGAATACCGCGCGGCGGCGTACGCCGGCGGTCCGCGGACCGCCGAAGCGCTGGCCTCCGCCGACATCGCAGCGTTCTGCGACACCGCGCTCGCCCACGTCGAGCACGCGATCCGCGCCAACCGTCGCGATGACGGCCTCTACCACAGCTACAACTTGCTCGAGCTGCGCCCGGGCGCCGCGTCGCTGTCGTATCTCGACGAAATGCTCGAAGGCCAAGTGGCCGCACTGAGTTCGGGGCTGGTCGGTGCCGCCGAAGCCGTGCACGTAGTGTGGCAGATGTACGGCGGCCGGCTGTACCGCGCCGATCAAGACAGCTTCCTGCTCTACCCGGAGAAGGACGTGCCGCCGTTCTTCGAGCGCAACCTCGCGCCGCGCGACGCAGCGGACGCGATCGCGTTGGTACGGGAGTTGGTGGCCGCGGGCGACGCGTCGGTGATCGTGCGCGACGTCGAAGGGCACTATCGGTTCGCCCCCGCCCTCCGCAACGCCGCCGCACTCGATGCGGCCCTGTCCGCGCTCGCCGAGGATCCGCGCTGGGCCGCGGCCATCGCGCGCGACGGCGATGCGCTCCGCGCCCTCTACGAGGCGACGTTCCACCACCGCGCGTTCACCGGTCGCTCGGGCACCATGTACGCGTACGAGGGGCTCGGCAGCATCTACTGGCACATGGTGAGCAAGCTCCTGCTCGCCGTGCAGGAGGTGCTCTGGCGGGCGATCGACGAGGGCGAGCCGCCCGCCGTGGTGGCGGAACTGACGCGCGCGTACTACCGCATTCGGGGCGGGCTCGGATTCGCCAAGACGCCGGCGGCCTACGGCGCCTTCCCCACCGATCCCTACTCGCACACGCCGCGTCACGCCGGCGCGCAGCAACCGGGCATGACCGGACAGGTCAAGGAGGAGATCCTGACCCGCGCCGGCGAGCTCGGGGTGCGCGTGCGCGAGGGCCGGGTGTCATTCGCGCCGCGCTTCCTGCGCCGCGACGAGTGGACGCGCGACACCGCGACGTGGCGCGGGTTCAGCCATGCCGGCGCGCCGTCGGCACTGGAGGTGCCACCCGGCGCCCTCGCCTTCAGTGTGTGCCAGACACCGGTGCTGTATCACGGCGACGCGGCCGACGCGGCCATCCGCGTGACCTTCGCCGACGGCAGCGTGCGCGACCTGGACGGCGCCACGCTGGACGAAGCGTACAGTGCCGCCTTGCTCTCGCGCGACGGCGTGATCGCGCGGCTCGACGTGCACGTGCCGGCGTCGGGAGTCCTCGACACGTAGCGCGCCGCGAACAGGAGTCACACCGGCGGCCCGCGTTCGCTGCGAACGCGGGTCGCAGCATTGTGCGGCGACGCCCCGCGCGTGAGCCGGCACACACGTTGCGCCCGGCTTCCTCGCCCGGGCGAGGGAACGCGGCGCCACACGCCGCGCTCCCCGGCACGGGGTCACGCGCCGTTTGCGGCGCCTCGTCGTCAGACTCCGAGGAAGACTCCATGCACCGTCTCATCGCAGGCGTGGCACTGACTGCCGCGCTGGGTGCGGCTGTTCCGTGTCATGCCGCCACCCCGCTCTCGACCCTGCCGCGCGGCTTGTTGCCGACGCTCCTCACCGACGCCGCACACGACGAAGGCAGCGGGCCAGACTACGGCGACATCATCGGCGCCGGCATGGCCAACACCGGCGGCGACCTCTTCGTCGTGCAACGCGTGCGCGGCAGCATTCCGCTCGTGCCGCCCACCGACTTCGACGGCTACTCGTGGCGGTTCGACACCGATCTCAACTCGAACACGGGCTACCGCCAATTCGATTACATCGGCATCGACTGGGAGATTTTGGTCGTCCCCGAGGGCACGGCGTGGACGGTGGCGAAATGGAGTCCCGACGGCGGCACGGTGCCGCTGCCGGACGCCACGCTCTACCTGCAACATGCGGCGGGCGGCGACTACGTCGGCGTCCGGTTCGCCGCGGAGGAGATCGGGCGGCCGCCGTACCTCAACTGGATCGCCTGGAACGGCGTGCCGCCGACCTGGGAGGATGTCGCCCCGGAGCGCACCGTCGCGTGGTGGGAGCACTAACGGCCGAGGTGGGTGAAGGGACCGACGGCGGGAGGCGATTCTTGATGCTGGGGAGGAGCGTCCGGTACCATCAAGGATGCTCCTCCCCACTGCGGAGTGCGTCGACCTCCTGCCTGACATCTCCCGACTGGAGTTTCCATGGCCCACCGAATCGTTCGGGCGTTGCGTCGCCGCGCCCTCGTGGCACTGCTGCCCGTCGCCGCCAGCCTTCTCGCCGCCCCTCCTGCGAGCGCGCTGCGCCTGGTCAGCTACAACATCTTGAACTACCCCGGCAGCACCGGCGGCACTCGTGCCCAGTACTACCGGACCATCCTGCAACCGTTGCATCCCGACGTCATCATCACCGGGGAGATGTCGTCCCCGACCTCGAACACCCAGTTCCTGACGGACGTCCTCGAGGTGATGGAGCCCGGGCAATGGGCCACCGTGCCGTACATCGACGGCAACGACACGGACTGCTCGCTGTTCTACCGCACGTCGGCGGTGGACTTCCTCGGACAGTGGGCCTACTACCCGAACCCGGCGAATCTGCTGCGGTACGTTCACGTCTACCGCATCCGCCCGGCCGGCTACACCTCGGGCAACGCCGAACTGCGCCTGTACGGCGCACATCTCAAGGCGTCGACCGGCTTCGAGAGCCAGCGCTTGCAGGAGTGCATCGGCATCCGCGACAGCATGAACGCGATGCCGGCGGGCACTCATGCCATGGTGGCCGGCGACCTCAACTTCTACAAGGCAAGCACCGAGACCGGCTACGCCAAGCTGCTCGAATCGCAGACCAACAACACCGGCCGCGTCTACGACATGCTGCCCAGCGGCGAGTGGCACGACGGATCGGCGTACCTCAACATCCACACCCAGTCGCCGTGTCTGAGCGGTGGCGCGACGTGCGCGTCCGGCGCTGCCACCGGTGGCGTGGACGACCGCTTCGACTTCATCCTGCCGACGTACAACATGGGCACCGGACAGGGCCTCGGCGTCATCAACGGCACCTGTATCGCGGTCGGAAACGATGGGCAGCACTGGAACAAGAACATCACCGACGCGCCGACCATCCCCGAGGGCGCGGCGTACGCGTCGGCGTTGATCCTGGCGAGCGACCACTTGCCGGTGCGCGTCGACATGCAGGTACCGGCGAAGCTCTCGGTGGGCTCGACACTCGCGTTCGCACCGGTGATCGTCGGCGCGCCGACGCAAACGCTCGGGCTGACAGTCTCCAACCCGGCCGTCACGCCGGGCGACTCGCTCAACTGCACGTTCGCCGCGCCGCCGGACTTCGGCGCGCCGGCCGCTCTGGCGGTTGCCGCGGGCGCCAGCGGCAGCGCCTCGATCACGCTCAGTGCCGCATCCGCCGGCGCGAAGGCGGGGTCGCTCGCGCTCACCACCGACGCCCCGGACGCACCGAACGCCAGCGTCTCGCTGAGCGGCACCGTCCTGCGCCACGCGGTGCCGTCGTTGGACGCGATCCTGGTCTCGCAGGCCGGCTCGATCGACTTCGGCGATCACGACGCCGGACAGTTCAGCCCGCAGACGTTGTCGGTGTACAACCTCGGGTTCGATGCACTGCAGGCGCAGCTGGCGCTCAACGGCGCGACGATCACCGGCGGTGACGGCCGCTTCTCCCTGGTCGGCGGCTTTGCCCCGGCGTCGATCGGCGCCACGGCGCAGCAGCTCACGGTGGCGTTCGACGACGCGGGGGCCACGACGGACTCGGCGTACACCGCGACCCTTATGCTCGATAGCGCCGACGAGGCGTTGCCGGGGGCCGTCGCGGCGCCGCAGATCGCTGTGACGTTGCGGGCGCTGGTCACCAGCACGGTGGTCGCAGTGCGCGACCCGCTCAGCGTGCCGACCAGCACGCAGCTGTTCACGCCGACGCCCAACCCGCTGCGCGGATCGACGACGATCCGTCTCGACATCGCCAAGGCCACCAGCGGCGACCTCTCGGTGTTCGATCTGGCCGGCCGCCGGGTGGCGGCGCTGCACTCCGGCAGCATGGCGCCGGGACGCTACTCCATCACGTGGAACGGCCGCACGGCCGGCGGCGGACACGCGGGGTCCGGCATCTACCTGGTGCGGTTCGACTCCTCGGACCACCAGCGCCTGACCACGCGATTGGCGATCGTCCGCTAGCCGGACGCCGAAGTTTCGAGATCTGCCCTTCTCGGGGGCGGGGGCCTGTGGCCTCCGCCCCCGACAGTTTTTGCACGGCCCGCGGGCCCTCGGCGCCTCCGGCCCGCGCGGGCGCCGCGGACCTGTCCGCCTGAGGCGACTCCCCT
>JBGATO010000130.1:0-7620 GCA_044229145.1 Candidatus Eiseniibacteriota bacterium
ACGAACGGCCGGGGTCAAGGGGTCCCCGGCCGTTGGTGTCGAAGCGAGTTGTGCGTTGCGTGTGTGGAGTCCTCCAATCGCGTGCAGGTCGCCTTCCAGGGCGCGGCGGTCACTGTGTGGCAGGATGCGAGAATCGACCACCGCGCCCCTTCGCGATGCCAGAGCCATGCTGTACGAGCACACGGGAAGGGAGCGTCCACAGGCGAGCCCGGCTGGGCTGCGACGCATTCAAGGGTGCACGGACGTCGCCTGCGTGACGCGCATGAGGAACGAGTTGCAATCGACGTGCCTCGCCACGCATCTGCAACCGCGTCACCAACTGCAATCCTTCCAGACAGTTGCCCTGTCGAGCTGAACGCCGGGGAATGCGCGGAATGGAACGAACCTTCCGAATCGGCGACGGCGAGGGAAGAGTCCTTCCGTCGACGGCCGTCTACTCGGCCTGGGCGAGCTTCCACCGGCCGTACTTGCCGTCCGGCTCGGCCTTGGTGAAGGTCGCGGTCGAGGTCGCCGTCTCCCCCGATTTCTCGTCGCGCACGGTCAAGGTGAGGATGTAGGCGCCCGGGTCGAGACGCTCGACGTCGATCTCGAGAGCGTGCGGATCGACACCGGGGCGCGCGGTGTCGCGGGTCGAACTCGCGAGCGTGGACCCAGCGCGGCGGCCAAAGAGGCGGTGCCGCTTGCGTACCGGCGCGATGTTGTAGGTCAGCGATAGCGTCGAGACCGGCGCACCGGCCGGGCGATACACCTCGAAGTACACGCGCAGTGGTTCCTCGAGCGCGATGCGTCCGACGGGATTCGGCACGACGACACGGTTGGCGGGACGAGGGAAGCCGGCGCCGAGCCGCCACGGCCGTTCGCCGGGCGCGCCGTGCGCCGCTTCGCCGCGCGAGCCGGCCCACCACGCGAGAATCGGATCGCTGACCGCGAGTCGCGTGCCCAATCGCGGCGCCACGACATCGTAGAGCCCGTCGGCATGGGCGCCAGTGCGCAGGTCGCGCAGGCCGACGGCCACGCGTACATGTCCGCCGCCGATATGCGCGGTATCCGCCCACACCGCAACGCCGCGCGCGGCCGACCACTCGCGCGCCGTGCTGAGCGTATCGACGCGCAGCGACACTTCGCGCCACAGCGTGTCGAACACCGCGACCTGCCGCTCGTACGGCCCGAGCCGCAACGCCGGCAATCGCCGCTTCGCGCGGCGTGACAGGCCGACAGTGTCGAAGGGCGCCGCGACCCCGATGCCGTACGCGAACACCGGCGCGCCGTCGTCGTACACCACTCCGCCTTCCGCCCCGAGCGCAAACGTCGCACGCGGCTCCTCGGCGAAGTACGCCGGGTGCCCGTCGAGCAACAGCGCCAACACCTGCTCCGCTGTCTCGGCACCTTGCGCCGCGGTCATCCAGGGCAATGTAAAGATCCCGTTGAAGCTGTGATCGTAGAAGTTGACCTCGCGCAACTCCGGGCCGATGCGGTAGGTCCACGTCCAGTGCGACGGATCGAGATGATTGCCGCCGAGTCCGCTGGCGATGGTGTACGTGCGATCGCGCGGACGGCCGTAGCGCACCCATGCGATGCCCGGCTCGGTGCGCCAGCCGTCGGTGTGCCGGTCGGCACGCGTGAAGAGCAGATCCGCCCACAGCATGCGATCCCAGTGCTCGAGGCGGCGCTCATTGCGACGGGTCGCCGGCGTCGGGTCGACGGACTTCCACTGCGCTTCGACGAACAGCGAGTCGCTGCCGCGGAACGTGGCGCGCGCGCTGGCGATGGCGGCGGAGTCGGCGAGCCATGCGGGGTCGTCGTACACGCGGCGCAACGCAACGCCAAGGCGCGGCAAGACGCGACGGAATTCCTCATCGGCACGCGCCCACTCGCCGCGCCGCCACGCGCACGAGGCGCGCAGTAGATCGGCGCGCGGATCGCGGTGCAAGCGCGACGGCGGGCCCAGCATGTCCTCCGCCTCGCCGTAGCGCTCGTCGTCAGCGAGGAGCAAGGCGAGCAGGAGTTGGGCGCATTCGGCGGTGTCGGCCCGCGCGGCGCGGCGTGTCGCGCCGATCGCTTCGTGCAAGTGGTCGATGCTCCAGGTGCGCGTGTAGAGATTGCTCTCGTAGCGAGCGACCTCGAACGCAGCGGAAGCATCGTCAGGATGACGGCGGACGATCTCTTCGAAGTTTTGCTTGGCGTTGGCGTGGAAGCCGCGGCGGTCTTCGAGTTCGGCAAGTTCGCGGCGCAGCGCGATGTCGTCGGCACGCCGGTAGAGCACCTTGCGATAGAGCCGCACCGCCTCGCGGCGCCCCTCGATCGTGCCGGTGTGCACCAGCGAGCGCGCGAGCAAGATGGTGAGCGAGTCGCCGAGCGCTCCGGCGCGGAAGGCGGCGCGGCGCAGCAGCGGTACCGCATCGGCCGCGCGCCCCTGCGCGTCGAGCGCAAGCGCCTGTTCGACCAGCGCATGGCGCTCGCTCGCGCGCATCGCGACGGCGGGACGCGCGACGCTCACAACGCATGCGGCGAGCGCGGTCGCCACCACGCTCGCCGCGCGTCGCATGCTGCGTCGCCGCATCGAGGCGTCTACCGCGAGCGGCCCGGACGGTCGGCGAAGCGCGAGGTCCGGTCCGGCGCGATCGCCGTGCCGGCCTTGCCCGCGTCGCTCACGAAATCGACCATCGCGTCGCGGATCAACTTGCCGGTCTGCACGATGTCGGCGCCCTGCGCGAAGGTCTTGAAGCCGTCGCCGCCCTGCCACATGAAGTCATTGACGACGACGCTGTACAACGCGGTGCTGTCGACCGGCGTGCCGTCGTCGAGCGTGAGCTGCACCGCATGGTCGCCGTCGGGTCGCGCCGCGTCGTAGCGCGCGCGCAGGCCGGCGAAGAAGATCTTCGACGGTTGCTCCTCGAGCACGCGCTTGAGTTGCGCGCCGGTGAGCTTGCAGGTCACCAAGGCGTTGTCGAACGGCATGATCTCGTAGAGCTCTCCCAGCGTCACGGTGCCGGAATCGAGGTCGGCGCGCAGGCCGCCCGAGTTCGTGAACGCGACTTGCGACCGCGTCGCCGCCTTCATCACGTCCGCCACGAAGTTGCCCATCGACGGCTGCTCGCGCAGGTAGGCGCCCGACGCGGTGCCAAGTGGACGCCCCATGATCGGCGCGACCTTCGAGTTGTAGCCGTCGACGATCTTCGCCACCTTGTCGGTGGGTGCCACCCGGACACTGTCGGCGTAGGTGCGGTGCAGAACCTGCTGGGTGACTTGCACCGAGCGTGCCACGCGGTTGACCTTGAGACCGAGCTCCGCGACCGCGCGACCGTGCGAACCCGCGATCATCACCGGCTTGCCGGCGATCGTCGTGGTGACGAACTGGTGTGTGTGCCCGCCGAACAGCGCGTCGACCTTGAGCTGCGTCGCGAGTTCGTAGATCGGGCCGTTGGGCTTGGCGTTGTCGCGGATCGCTTCGCCGCCGATGTGCAAGAGCGCGATCACCACGTCGGCGCCGCGCGCGCGGCAGGTGTCGGCGTAGGCGTTGACGAGCGTCACCGGATCCTCGAAGCGCAGCGCCGCGACGTTCTTCGGCACGGTGACCAGCGGCGTCTCCGGCGTCGCGGCGCCGACGATGCCAAGCGTCACGCGGCCGCGCCGCTCGAGCGTGTACGGTGCGATCCAGTCCGGCTGCTTGCCGGTGGCCTTGTCGAAGATGTTGCACGCCAGTACCGGGAAGTTCGCCTGGCGAATGCGCGCCGTGAGCGTGTCCACCGACCAGTCGAACTCGTGGTTGCCGCACGCCGCCGCGTCGTAGCCGACCTCGTTCATGAAGTCGATGACGCTGCGGCCACGCATCACGGTGGAGATCGGCGAGCCCTGCATCATGTCGCCGCCGTCGACCAGCACCGCGGCGCCGGGCGCCCGCGCCATCAGCATGCGCTCCCACGCCGCCAGCACCGCGGCCGAACCCCACGCGCGCTTGTCACGATCGGTGGCGCCGGGCAGCAGCGCGCCGTGGATGTCGGTGGTTTCGAGCAGCATGAGCCGCAGCGCGGTGTCGCCCGGGGCGACGGCGAGACGCGGCAGCACGGTAGTCGCCTTGGCGGCGGCCATACGGGCGGGACGCGCGGAACGCGACTTCGACGGCCGGGCGCTGCCGAGCGAGGCGACGGCAGCCACCGCCACCAACGCGCTCACCGCGGCCACCACCAACGAGGAACGACGGGACACCAAGGCAGGCGACGCCGAGCGCGGCGCCTTCGCGCGAGACAACATGCGACTTTCTCCAGGCGAGTGACACGAGGACGGCCAGCCTCCGCGCGCGCCGACGCACGGTCGCGCCGGCCCCGCTACCCACGCGAACGTCAAGCGCGCGAGGCGAATGCGTCCCCGAGGATACAGGCCGCGAGACCCAAGCGAAAGGGGGCAGGCCGCGCGGCCCGCCCCCTCGTACTACGGCTGAGTCGTGCGCCTACTCCACGCGCAGGGTCAGCCCGGCGGTGAGGTTGCGCGGCAACCCCGGCTCGTAGAATTGGCCGTTGATGCCATTGATGAACACCGACGCGACGTACTCCGTGTCGAACAGGTTGTTCCCACTCACGAACGCGCGAATCTTGTCACGGGTCCCGGGCAGGCTGTAGCCCAGCGTGCCGTTGAGCAGCGAGTAGGCCGGTGCCTCGGCCGTGTTGGCGTCGTTGGCGTAGTACATGCCGATGTGCTCGAATTCCGCCTCCACACTGACCCCGAGCGCCGACGCGTAGCGCGCGCGGAGATTCGCGGTCAGCGAGGGCAGACCGGCGATGTCGTTGTCGTCGTAGGTCCCGAGGTCGTTCGTGTAGGTCAGGTACTTGTTGCTCGTCGCCGCGACGGCGCCACCGAACGACAGGCGCGACACCGGCATCCAGTCGAGACCGAGCTCGACGCCGCGGCGGCGCGACGTGCCGGCGGTGAAGAAGTACGCCCCGCCGTTGTACGGAATGATGTCGTTCTTCACGTCGATCTGATAGAGCGCAACGTCGTAGCGCAGGCTGCCGCGCGACGAGCCGGTGACATCGCCCTTCACGCCGAGCTCGTAGGTCTTGGACGTCATCGGCTTGAGGAACGGATTGAGCGCAGTCGATTGGTCGAACGGCGCCGGCGGATCGATCTCGTTGAAGGCCGGCCCTTCGACGCCGCCGCCGAGCGACGCGTACATCGTGTGCGTCCGGGTGGTGTAGGACAGCGAGGCCTTCGGTGTCCAGTGCGTCAGCGTCATCGTCGAATCGAGCGCCGGCGTGGTGAAGTCGTGGGCGATGTAGCCGAGTGCGTCGTAGCGCAGCGCGCCGCGGAGCGCCCAATGCGCTCCCCACGCCACTTCCTGCTGGACGAAGCCACCGAAGGCGTTGCTCGCCTCGCGCTTGTTCGCCTTGACCGACAGTCCGCGCTCGCCGTGCATGAGGTCGTAGAACAGGATCGCGCCGTCCTGGTAGCCCTCGTCGAGGCCGACGCTCGTCTTGCCGCGCACGTCCGCGGCCATCGTCATGCTGCGCGTCGCCGTCACGCTGCCGCCGACGTTGTAGCGCGTGAAATCCTTCCACCGGTTGCGCTCCGAGCGGAACAGCACCTTCGGCTCCACGTACGCGTTCGCCGAGAGGTGCGTGTTCGCGTCGAGGTGGCCGTCGAGGGTGGTGGCGAAGCGGCCGATCTTGCTGCCGTGGCGCTCGTTCCGCGACACGAACGTCGCGTTCGGCTGGGTGCGCGCGGAGTCGAGCTGCGCCTGGGTCAACGCGCCGGGGAAGAAGTTCAGATTCGAGGTCGCATCCGCGAGGAAGCCGAAGCGGAAATTGCGTCCCATCGGCGTCTCGAGGCGCAACTTGGCTTGCGTGCTGTAGCTGGAGCTATGGGTGCGCCAGCCGTCGAACTGCGAATTCAGCACCGACACGTGAGCGCGGGACTCCCCCATCGTCGTCCCGGCCACCACTTGATCGCGGCGATAGCCCCACGCCCCGGCCCGTTCCTGCACTTCGACGAACGGCGCGGAGAAGGCCATGTTGGTGCGCAGGTTCACCACACCGCCCGAGGCGTTGCCGTACACGGCTGCCGCATTGCTGCGCGTCACCTCGATCTTGTCCGTCCCGCCGAGATCGACGAGATCGAGAGAGGTGCGGCCGTCGGGCTGGGTGATGGGAATGCCGTCGGTCATGATGCGAAGGCTGCGCATGTTGCCCGCGTTCGACCGTTCGCCCGACCCGCGCGCGCCGAATCCGCGGATGGTGACCCGCACGTCCTGGGCGCCGCTGCGCGACTGGACGAACACGCCGGGCACCGAACTGAGGGCATCCTTGAGGCTGATGCCGCGCGAGTCGGTGAACGACTTCTTCCCGATGACGGAGATCGCGGCGGGCGCACGCAGCACCGACTCGGGCACGCGGGTGCTGATGACTTCGACGGTGGCCATCGGATAGACCAGGGTATCCGGCGGCGCGGGGGTCGCCGCGAGGGCGACTGCGGTCAGGGCGGACAGCAACATGGGAGACAGTTCCTCCGGAAAGGGGTCGCCGGCGGGCAGACCAGGGACGGCACGACAGGTGCCGCGATACGAGCGACGAGGCGCCGAGGGTAGAACCGCGAGCCCGACAAAACGCCGGGACTGCGGTGGCCGCTCCTCCACGGTGGAGTGGCTCGCATCCCGGCGTCGCGTTCTCAAGGATTGGGGCTGCGGCGGCCCGGGTCAATCCGGGCGGGCGCTTTGCAACCGCGTATTTACGGCGCCGTGGTAGTACTCCGACACAGCGCACCTGCCCCCGCGGTCTCCTCGCCGCCGTCCGGCGGCCGTGCTATTCTCCCGGACCATTTCGGCGCGGGGCGGGTTGGCCGCCCCCGGCGCCGGCCACTCCTTCCTTCCGCATTCGAGGTCCTGCATGTCCGACACACTCGATGTCGTGATCCTCATCGGCCGGCCGGCCGCTGGTAAGAGCGAGGTCATCGACTTCCTGAAGCACACGCCTGTCGAGGAACGGAAGCGCCGCTTCCACATCGGCGAGTTCGACGAGATCGACGACTTCCCGATCTTGTGGGAACGCTTCGAGGACGACGACATCCTCGAGCGCCACGGCAAGCCCCGCCTGCACACGACCGCGGACTACTACTTCAAAGAGCACTTCTTCTGGAACTACCTGATCGAGAAGATCAACCTCGCCTACGCCAAGAAGCTCGCCGCCGACGCGCAGTACCACACGCACCACACGGCGATCATCGAGTTCAGCCGCGGCGGCGAGAACGGATTCGCCGAGGCGTTCTCGTACTTGAGCGAGGAGATCCTGAAGCGCGCCGGCATCGCCTACATCGCGGTGTCGTACGAGGAGTCGGTGCGCAAGAACCGCCGCCGCTTCCGTCCGGATCAGGCGGACAGCATCCTCTATCACTCGCTGCCCGACGAGAAGATGGACTTCTATTACAAGACGAACGACTGGGACGCACTGGCCAAGGGCGAGCTGCAGGGCGTGATTCCGGTGAAGGGCGAGGACGTGCCGTTCGCGGTGTTCCCCAACGAGCCGGAGAAGACGCACGACCCGGCGCTGCTCGGCGCGGCGCTCGAGGACGTGTTCGGCCGGTTGTGGGCGCAGGTCAAGAAGCGCGGCGCGTAGGTCGCGGCGCGCGGAACTT
>JBGATO010000019.1:0-58800 GCA_044229145.1 Candidatus Eiseniibacteriota bacterium
GCCGGGCGGGTGGAAGACGGTCGTGTCGCCGGTGGTGATGACGTTCCTGTTGGTCCGCGTGTCGGGCGTCGCGCTGCTGGAACGCAAGCTCGCGGAGACGCGGCCGGAGTTCGCGGAGTACGCGCGGCGGACGAGCGCGTTCGTGCCGTGGTGGCCGCGGAGCTGAATTCACCTGTCGCTTCGGTTCACCTGGTTGCCGCCCGTCACATCGCCCTCTACACTGCCGCGCATCCGAGCCACCATTCATCATTCCGAGGACGCTCCACCATGGTCGACAAATTCCTCCCCGCCGTGCGCGCCGCCTTCCCCGCGGAGGGCGCCGCCGTCACGCTTGGCGCGCCAGTGCTCGCGGGCGAGTGTGCGGCCGAGCCGCTGGTCCGCATTCCGCTCGCCATGATGAACCGGCACGGGCTCATCGCCGGCGCCACCGGCACCGGCAAGACGAAGACGCTGCAATTGATCGCCGAGCAGCTGAGTAGCGCCGGCGTGCCCGTCTTCCTCGCCGACGTGAAGGGCGATCTCTCGGGCATCGGCGCCGCGGGCGAGGCCAACGACCGCGTCACGCAGCGCGCCGCCGCCACCGGCTACGCGTGGCATCCGGCCGGCTTCCCCGTCGAATATCTCAGCCTCGCCGGCACGCGCGGCGCGCAGGTGCGGGCGACGCTGACCTCGTTCGGCCCGGTGTTGTTGGCGAAGGTGCTCGGCCTCAACGAGACGCAGACGTCGGTGCTGACGATGGTCTTCAAGTACTGCGACGACCGCCAGCTCGAGCTCCTCGACTTCGCCGATCTGCGCGCGGTGCTGCAGCACTTGGCGGGCGACGGTGCCGACGACCTCGCCGCGTACGGCGCGATCTCGAAGGCGACGATCGGCGTGCTGCTGCGCGAGATGGTCGAACTGCAATCGCAGGGCGCCGAGGAGTTCTTCGGCGAACCCGAACTCGACCTCGACGACTTGCTCTGCGTCGAGCGCGACGGCCGCGGCTTGGTGTCGGTGCTCGAACTCGGCGACATGCAAGACAAGCCGATGCTCACGTCGACGTTCATGATGTGGATGCTCGCGCGACTCTACAACCAGCTGCCGGAAGTCGGAGATGTCGACAAGCCGAAACTCGTGTTCTTCTTCGACGAAGCGCACTTGCTGTTCGACGGCGCCAGCAAGGCGTTCTTGCAGCAGGTCGAGCAGACGGTGCGGTTGATTCGCTCGAAGGGCGTCGGTGTGTTCTTCATCACGCAGTCGCCGAAGGACATTCCGGCGGACATCCTCGGGCAGCTCGGACACAAGGTGCAGCACGCGTTGCGCGCGTTCACGCCGGACGACGCGGCGGCGCTCAAGGCAGCAGCGCGCACGTTTCCGAAGACGGAGTTCTACGACATCGAGGAGACGTTGCAGCAACTCGGCATCGGCGAGGCGCTCGTCACCGTGTTGAGCGCGAACGGCGTGCCGACGCCACCGGTGGCGACGCGTCTCGTCCCGCCGTCATCGCGCATGGCGCCGCTCACCGAAGACGAATTGCGGCAGCGTCTCGCCTCGAGCGCGCAGGTGAAGCGTTACGCCGAGGACGTGAACCGTGTCTCGGCGGAGGAGAAGTTGCAGCAGGCGGCGGATGCCGCCGCGCCGCCCGACGCGGAGGCGGCGCCGGACGACTCCAATGTCCCGCACCGTGGCCGCGCCGCGAAGGAACCGCCATCGCAGCTCGAGTCGATCCTCAAGTCGCCGACGACACGCGCGGTGGCCGCGACGGTCGCGGGTGTGGTTGCGCGCGGGTTGATGGGCGCGCTGCTCGGCCCGCCGCGCCGCCGGACGACGCGCCGCCGTTAGCGGTACGTCGCCTTGATCGCGCCCCACGTGCTGGGGAGCGCCGGACTCCCGCTGTCACACACGAAGCGGGCATGGGCGACGGTGTCGGAGCAGATCGCCGGCCCCGGCGGGAAGCGGTACGACGGCGCGAGCGTCACGTAGATGTCGTGTGCCGTTTGGCAGATGCCGGCCGAACAGTCGCCGGTTGCCATCGCCCACCCCAACACGTAGCTGTGGTGCGCGTGTAGAAGTTGTGCGCCGGCCTCGGAGATGCGCGCGTGCACGAAGTACGTCGTCCCGAAGCACTGCGGCGACGGCGTGAGGCACACCGGCGCGTCGACGATGACGGAATCGACATACGCGGGATCGAACGACGGCCAGGCCAGCGACGCACCGATCTTGGTGAAGAGCAGATACGAGTCCGTGCAGTACGACCCGTTCACCTCGAATTGAATCCAGCCGGGCACCGGTGCGAGCATGCCGGTGTCGACAATCAGGTCCAGCATCCCCTGCGTTTCGCCGACCGGCAGTTCCGTCCGCCACGTCGCCGGATTGCCGTCATTGTCGAAGTCGAGGTGCGGACAGAGTTGCGCGCGTGCCGTCGTGCTTGCGATGCCGAGCAACGCACACACCAACACGAGCCACCGAACGCGTGGGCGCATCGTGGCCTCCTGAGCAGACGGCCGCCGAGCGCGGAGTGTCACGGCGCGTTTCGCACGGACGGTGACTCCGCCGCGGCCGTGCATCGAGCGTGATGCCGTGCCGCACGCAGTCAAGTCCTGCCGAGGGAGAACACGCGAGAGGTGAGCGGGCGCGTCGCCTCAGGGGGCACGGAGGTGTGGCGGAACGTAGTTGAAAATCGGCCACCCCGTGGACGATCTGCAAAAGCGTCGCGTAACGCGCTTTCCCCAATAGCGTTACGGTATGTCCGCTACGCCACCGCCACGTAGATTTCGACCTCGCGCGGGGCGTCGGTGCGGTGGACTTCGAGGTCGGCGGTAAACGTCCGCGACGGCGCATCGGGCGCCGCGAAGAACGCAGCCGCCGCACGCCAGCCGGCCGCCGCGGCCGCCATTGGCTCCCCGTAGGACGTCGCGACGTAGTAGGAGCCCGGCGGCAGCGTCGCCTTCATCAAGCCGCCCGGCGCCACGGCACGCTCGTCCACCGCGCAGCCGAGGATGAACGAGTACTCGCCGTCCGGCGCGTAGCAGGTGCGGACGGCGTAGAGCACGGTGGCATCCACGACGAGCGGGATGCGCGCGGCGATCGCCTCGTCGCGGAAGCGCTGCCACAGCGCGGGCGCGAGCGCCGTCGCGGCATCCGCCTCACGCGTCTCGCGGGTGCGCACTTCGAGGCCGATCACGTGCATGACCGGCCGCCACGTCGGTTCGAACTCGATCGCCACGCGCCTCTCCCCTACTTCAGTTTCCAACTCAAGCCGAGCGACATCGTCTGTTTGATCTGCACCGCCTTGCGGATGCCGCCCTCGATGGCCACCGCGCGCGCCGGAAGCGACTGCGCCGGATCCACGTTCGTCGCGCTGTCGAACTTGTCGTAGACCGCCTGCGCGAACAGGTCGACGCTGAGCGCCTTGGTGATCTGCGCGGTGAACGTGTTCTGGAAGTTGATGTCCGGCGTCCTCCAGTAGCCACCGACCGCGACGTGCATCCCGTCAGCGGCGAGCGCTTCCGCGTCGAAATCTTCGAGCGCCTTCGACTTGCTGAAGAACACCGGCAGGAAGGCGACGAGCCGGCCCTTGTACGCGACGCGCCCGGCGAGCAGCGGACGCGTAGCGGTGGTGAGCCATTCGACTCCGCCATCGTTGGTGGTGAAGTGCACGACGTCATTCGACGCGAACGTCCGCGCGATCGACTGGCGGAAGCCGAAGCCGACGCGCGTGATCGTCTCGATCTTGTCGGTCTTCTCGAGGACGCGGGCGACGCCGGCGGTCTCGGTCAACTTGACCGGCGTGAAGTGCAGCACGCCGGCATCGTGGCTGCGATCCTCGAATTGCGATTCGAGGCGCCCCGCGAGGAAGGGATCGACGAAACCGTTTGCGCTCCAGCGCGCGGTGGTCTCGAACAGCACGAGGTCGGTCGACTTCTCCGGCACGTCCCACACGCGCCTGGCGGCGGCGTCGGGATCGGACTTCTGCTTCGACGTCTGGCCGTACGCGAGCTGCAGTGTATTCGTCAGGTTGAACGCCGTGGTGAATTGGCGTTCGAGGCGCGAGTTGGAGTTGACGACCCAGGCGAACTGGCCTTTGTCGCCACCCGCCCAGTTGTTGCTGTACGCGCTCTCGGACAGGTTGACGCCGGCGGTGGAGCTGAAGATCCAGCCGCCCGGCGCGGGAGCCTCGGCGGCGAGTGCGGCGAGCGGCACGCTGGCCGCGAGCAGGGACACGACGAATGCGGCGATGCGCATGGGACGAACCCTCCGTGCTGTGTGACGTGAGCGCACGCACGGTAGGCCGCGATCTGGTCGCGCGTCAACCGACCGTGGTGGTCTCGCGGGCGATCTCGACGATGAGTTCGCGCAACAAGGCTTGGAAGCGCGGGTGTTCGCCGAGCGGTTGCATCAGCTCGATGTGCACGCCGGGCAGGCGCTCACGCACCGCCTGGATCTGCTCGGGAATGTCGGTGGCGACGTGCGCGCCGGCCGCGAGGAACACCGGCAGCACGGCGAACTCGCTGGCGCCGTCGGCGTGCAGACGCGTCGCCGCGTCCATCAGCGTCGGTTCCGCGAATTCCATGTAGGCGAGCGCGGTGCGCCCCGGACGCGAGGGCACATCGCCGAGTCGCTGCGCGACATCGGCCGCGAGCAACTCGAACGGCGCGCGCCAGCGCGGGTCCTTGCTGCCGTGGACGAGCAGGATGAGGCAGCGCGTCTCGCTCACTGGCGCTCTCCCATCCAGCGCGCCACGACATCCTCGTGCGCGCGCGCGTAGTCGGCGGCCGCGAGCGTGCGTGGGTCGTGCCACGCGAGCGCGTCGTACCACGACGGCGTCTGCACGCGCGTGTCCGGCGCGACTTCGGCGTCGACGAAGAACCACAAGTCGTAGTGCGGCAGATCCGCGGTGAGCGGATACGTCTCGCTGTGGACGCGCGGCGCCGAGTAGTGGAGGCCTGGCAACTGGAGAATCGCCTCGCCGATGTGGTGCGCTGCGTCGCGCGGATCCTGACCGAATTGGAGATGCACCGACGGCACCGTCCAGCCGCGCGAGTGTCGCGCGAGCCGCGATTCGTCGAGACCGGCGAGCGTCTCCCACGCGGGATCGTCACGATAGCGGCCGAGCAGGATCTCGTCGCCGCGCCGCACGAACAGGAACGCGCAGAGACACATGCCGCCCTCCGGCACCTCGCGGAAGCCACGCGGCGGCGCTTGGCGGTTCAGCCACAGAAACGGACCGTTCGACATCTCGCTCTCCCCTACTTCTGCACCGTGACGTTCTTGGCGAGCGTCTTGAAGCGCTCGCCGTCGGGCTGCACGACGGTGATCGTCACGGCGCCGGTCTTACTCGTGTTGATGTCGCGCACCGTGCCGCGCTTGCCCTTGTGCGTGCCGGCGATGACGACGCACGACGCGCCGTCGGCGAGCGCGCCGGATGCGGCGGACTTCTTCTTCGCCGCGGGCGCCTGCGGCCCCGGCGCCGCGACGGACGTCACGCCGAGCGCGGCTTGCGTCTTCTTCGGGAGCGAGAGCGCGACGAGCCTGTGCGATTCGGCGATCATCGCGCGCAGCGTCGCCGCGGGAAGTGCGCGTCGCTGCATGACGCTGATCCACGAGAATCGCGCGGCGTACGGCGCCGGCACGATGCCCTCGCGCGCCACGAGCGACTGGAACGCCATCGGATCGACCTTGAAGCTGCACGACTCGCCGCCGTCGAGCGGGAACACGGCGTACATCTTGCCGCCCACCGAGAAGACGATGTCGTTGCCCCATTTGATGTCCTCTGTCGTGCCCGGCAGAGAACGGCAGAACGCGTGGAGGGGATCGGTGGAACGAGCAGCGGACATTCGTCGTCTCTCCTCTTAGTGCGCGTCGTCGTCCCAGGCGACCGCGCTGATCCGCCAGCCTTCCGGCATGCGGACGAATTGGAAGGTCTTGATGCCGGTGGTGTCGAAGCGCGCGCCGTCGAGCACGCCGGTCTTGCGATACGTCGACATCCGTTGCGCCACATTGCCGGCGAGGATCGTGTGTCCGGCGAGTTCGCGCTCCTCGAAGTCGACGAGCGTGCCGCCGGCGAGCAACGCCTCGCGCGGTTCGACGAACGCGCGGACGCTGTACGTTTCGGGCTTCTCGCCCATCGCCTTGACGATGACCGCACCGTCGATCAGGAGCTCGTACACGCGACGCACATCGGCGGCGGCACGGCCGACGTTGGTGAACGCGGCGAAGAACTCGTGGACGAGCGAGTCGATGGCGTCGCGGTCGGCCTGCTGCGCCGCGTCCACGCGCACCGGCCGCGCGTACACCGGATCGACGTAGATCTGGCCGCCGAACTCGAAGTTCATGCCGCCGGCCAGCAGGAATCCGTGCTTCTCGTAGAACTGCACCGCGCGCACGTTGCGATCGTACACGCTGAGCCACAGCGTTTCGGCGCCGAGGCGATGCGCTTCCGTGTCGACCGCGCGCAGGAGTCGCGTGCCGATGCCACGGCCGATCGCACTCTGCGCAAGGTAGATGCGCGCGAGTTGGATCGGCGACGGGCCGGTGACGCACTCAGGCGCCGCGGTGCGGCGCAGCATCGCGTAGCCGTGGATCGCCTCGCCGTCCACGACCAGCAGCACAGGCGCGCCCGGATCGCCGAGTTGCGCCGCGACTGCCGGCAGGTTGAAGTGCCGCGAGACGTAATCCTCGATCTCGTCCGCCTCGCTGATGTCACGATACGTGTCGCGGAACGCGGTGGCCGCCATCGCGGCAAGCGCCGGCGCGTCGTCGCGCGTGGCGTGGCGAATGCGCATCAGCGCGCCGTGCGCGGCCACTGTGTCGCGAGCGCGTTCAGCACCGCCGCGCTCATCGCGCGTACGCCGGTCTTGATCGACGGGTCCGGCACCGGCGCGAACGCCGGCGAGTGATTGAACGCCAGCGGCTCGCCGCCCGCCTGCCGCGCCGCGGCGACGCGCTCCGGCGGATAGACGCCGAGGAAGAAGTACATCGACGGCACGCCCGCGTCGACGAACACGGAGAAGTCCTCGCTCGCGGTGATCGGCGGCAGGCGCGTGACGTGCTCGGCGCCGAGCGCCGCCTCGAGCGCCGGCTCGGTCACCGCGACGACGCGCTCGCTGTTCACCACGGCGTCCGCTGCTTTCGTCAATCTCACCTCGGGTGCCGGCGCGCCGGCCATCGCCGCGGCTGCTTCCGCCGTGCGCCGCACGCCGTCGAGCAACTTGGCGCGCACCTCTGGCTTGTACGAGCGGATCGTGCCACGCAGCACCGCGGTGTCCGGGATGATGTTCCCGACGCTGCCCGCCTGCACCGCGCCGACCGTCACGACGCCGAACTCCATCGGATCCTTCTCGCGGCTCACCACCGACTGCACATCGACGATGAAGCGCGCGGCGATCAGAATCGGGTCGATCGTCTTGTCGGGCGCGGAGCCGTGGCCGCCGCGGCCTTTGAACGTGATGTCGAGCCACTCGGCGTTCGAGGTCACCGCGCCGGTGGTGTAGCCGATGGTGCCGTAGGCGAGCGGCCACGCGTGCAGCGCGAACGCGACGTCCGGCGTGCCGAAGCGCGTGAAGAGCCCGTCGTCGAGCATCGCCTGCGCGCCTTGCACGAGTTCCTCCGCCGGCTGGGCGACGAAGAGCACGGTGCCGTGCCACTGCGCCTTGAGCGCCGCGAGCGTGCGCGCGGTCCCGATCCAACACGCCATGTGCACGTCGTGCCCGCAACTGTGCGCAACGAATGTCTCGCCGTTCTTCGCGGTGGTCTTGGCGACGCTCGCGTACGGCAGACCCGACTTCTCCTGCATCGGCAAGCCATCGAGTTCGGTGCGGATCATCACCGTCGGGCCGGCGCCGTTCCGCAACCGCGCGACGACGCCGGTGCCGCCGACCTTCTCCGTCACTTCGTAGCCGAGCGCGCGCATCTCCGCCGCCAATGCCGCCGCGGTGCGCGTCTCCGCGAAGCCGAGCTCGGGATGCGCGTGGAGGTCTTGGTAGAGCGTGGAGAGTTGCGGGTACATCGCGTCGATGAGGCGGGCGACGGCGGCGCCGTCCGTCGCGGCGGCCGCCGGACGCGCCATCGCCACTGCCGCCGCCACGACCGCCGTCCAGATGCGATGTCTCATCGTCCGTCTCCCCTACTGCTTTTGCGCGACGTGCCGCGCGAAGTTGTCGAGGATAGCCTGCCAGCCCGCGCGTTGCTGCTCCTCCGAATGCGTCTCCTCCGCATCGAAGGTCTCGCGCACGGTGACGCCATCCGCGTCCGGCAAGAACTCGACGAGCAACTCGCGATCGCCCAACAGACAGGCGATCAGTGAGTGTTCGACGACGCGCGTGTACGTCCCGGCGAAGTCGAAGCCCATGCTGCCGTCCTTCGCCTCCATGCGCGAACTGAAGGTGCCGCCTTCACGCAGGTCGACGGACGCGGTCGTGGTGTGCCAGTCGTCCGATGCGGCGTTCCATTGGACGATGTCGGCGGGCGTCGTCCAGGCGCGCCAGACGAGGTCGATGGGTGCGGCGATGTGAGTTTCGACGGTGATCTTCACGGACGTCTCCTGGGTTGATGGGTGCGGCGCATCATACGCAGCGCGCCGGTGTGCGACCAAGGTGCCAATGCCACGGCGACCATGCGTCCGGGTTGCGGCGGGGCGTTCAGTGCATATACCCTGTTCGCATGAGCCTAGAGACTTCGCGCGAGGTGGTGGAGCAGCGGCTCGCCACCTGCGCCCTCAACAATCTCCGCAAGGCGATGCGCGCCACGACCCAGCTGTACGACGAGGCGCTGGCGCCCAGCGGCCTGCGCGCCACGCAGTTCAGCGTCCTCGCCGCCATCCGGCTGCGCGATGGGGTGTCGATGTCGCACCTCGCGCACATGCTGGTGACCGATCGCACGACGCTCACCCGCAACCTCCGTCCGCTCGAGCGCGAAGGACTGATCCGCGTCGCGCCGGGCCGCGATGCCCGCACGCGGCTGGTGACGCTCACCGACCTCGGCCGCGCCGCCCTCGAGGACGCCGCGCCGATGCGCGAGGAGGCGCAGGCTCGCGTGGAAGCTGCGTTGGGCGGGGAGCGGTACGCGGCGCTTCTGGATACGTTGCAAGAGGTTGTGTCGGTCGCCCAGAAGCGGTAGGCTGTCACGGTGCATCTACACGTATAACTCTCGCGAGGTCATGCCATGATCGCATTTGCCCCGCTGGTGGCGTTGCTCGCCCTCAACCTGGTGCTGGCGGCGTGGGTGTCGCTGACCCTGCCGCGCGCCGCCACCGATCCGCGCCTCGGCGTCCGTCTGCCGCTCGCCGTGTTCTCCTGGTGCGTGATCGCCACGGCCGTGTCGCGGACGCCGCTCTTCCTGACGCCGGCGGAGGCGGGGACGCCGCCGTTCGCGCCGCTGGTCGCCGTGCCGCCGCTGGTGATTCTGCAGCTCATCGCCGCGAGCCGCTGGACGGCGCTGCGCGATGCGTTGGCGCGCACGCCAGCCGCCGCGCTCATCGCCCCGCAGATTCTTCGCGCGCCGTACGGCGTGATCCTGCTCGCGTTCGGACGCCACGGCGCATTGCCGCATGCGTTCGCGCAACCGGCCGGCCGCGGCGATCTCATCGTCGGCGGCACGGCGATCCTCGCGGCGCTCGTCGCGGGCCGCGGCAAGGCGGGCCGCACGATCGCGATGGTGTGGAACGTTCTCGCCGCCGCCGAGCTGTGCCTCGTCGTGGCGCGCGGCGCCCGCACGCTGATTCCGTGGGCGAAGGAGATGCACCACGCGGTGCCGATCGGCACGCTGCCGCTGTTCGCGGTGCCGCTGTTCCTGGCACTGCATGTGTGGACGATGCGAGCGTTGATGAAGCGCGAAGCGTAGCGCTCGCTAATCGCGCCGCGCGGCGATCCGCAACCCGATCCCGCGCAAATGTCCCTCGAACACACGCGCGCGCTCGGCATCGTACGCGGCTTGCGCGATGGCGCGGCCGCGTGGCGTCCGTTCGAGGCGCCAGCACAGATAGCGATAGAGGTACTCGACGCTCGCGACCTCGGTGAGCGTGAAGCGCTCGCGCACCGCGGCGCGCAATGTTTCGCCGGTGTGCAGACGATGCTCCTCGCCGTACTCGCGGCGCCAGCGCGCGAGGAACGCATCGACGTCCTCGCCGTCGAGCCACGGCTCGCGCACCACCTCCGCCGCCTCGCATACCGCGAACATCTCGACGATCCAGCGCGCCGTCTCGCGGTCGAGCGTCTCCCAGGCGAACTCCTCGAGCAGCAACACGCCGCCCGGCCGCAACAGCCCGCGCGCGTGATCGAGCGCCACGCCGAGCGGTTCCATGTGATGCAACGACCGAGTGAAGAGCGCCGCGTCGAACGGTGTGTCGTGCGTGAACGTCACCGCGTCCGCGCACACTGCGTGCACGCCGCGCGCGCGCGACGCCTCCACCATCTCGGGATCGCTGTCGACGGCGAGCACGTCGTAGCCTCGCGCCATCAACGCCGCGGCGAGCAGACCATCGCCCGCGCCCAACTCGACGACGCGCGCCGGCGCCGGCGGCAACACGCGCGCGCAGTGTGCCAACGTGTGCGCGAGGCCGACCATGCGCGGCTCGTGCGTGTCATCCACGCGCGGCGGCGGCGCGTGGTGGTGAGGGTGCGCGTGCGTCATCGCGCGCGCGACGCTACGCGCTCAGCCACTGCAACGAGAAGCCGCCCGCCGCGCCGCCATCGACCGCGACCGCGCGCCCTTCGCCGAGCGCGCCCATGACCGCGGTCCAGTCGTCCGCCGAGAGGAACACGGCGAAGCCGTCTTCAACCGTGCGCACCGACGTCTGCGGCTGTCCCGGCACCAACGCGACGAAGTTGCCGGCGACGCGCGGGTCGTCGTTGCCGGCGTCGCCGATGGTGAGTGGCGTATCGCCGTCGGGCGGGAACACCATGCAGCGCGCGAGATCCGCACCGATGCCGGCGTAGAAGATGAGCGGCGCGTTCGCCGGCAGTCCCGGAATCGCGTCCTTCAGCATCGGCGCCAGTCGCGGTGGCAAGCACGCGTAGACCGTGTTCTGTGTCCACTGCGCGGTGGTCACGCGCGGCATCCACACGCCGCCGTCGTACGCGCTCACCGTCGGCGCCGGCTGCGCGAGGATGCTCTTCTGCATGTCGTCCGGCACGAACACCGGCTCGCGGTCGCGATCCACATACGGCGGGGTCGGGAAGAAGCGGTACTTCTGTCCGAGCTTCGAGAGCAGACGCGCGTGGCCGAAGCGCTCGGCGATCTGCAACTCCGTCTCGGTGACGATGACGAGCGAGAGCCACGCGGCGAGGAACTCGGGATCGCCGCCGTGACCGGCGGGGTGCGTGAACAGCACCCCCTTGAAGTCGGCGCGGCCGAGCAAGCCTTGATCGCCGCCGAGCGCGGCGGTTGCGCCGACGTCGGCGCGTTCGCCGGCCTGCGCGCGCTGGTACATCGAGAAGATGAGCGCCGCCGGATCCTGCGGGAACTGGTCCGGCGTTTCGCCCTCGCGCACCGCGACGCCGAGCATGATTTCCTTCTGGCCGGCGCGCAGCAGGCCGTCGCTCGCCAGCAACCACGCCGGCACCGAGCCGCCCGGGCCGTCGAACTGCGTCAGGAAGACATTGATCGCCAGTTCGTTCGGGACGATTTCCATGCGGGCGATGCGGATGAGGCCATTCTCGTCCGGCTCGCCGTAGTCGTGGACGTGGCCGGGCGCGCCGTGATCGTGGTCGTGATCGCCATGATCGTGGTCGCCGTGATCGTGTGCGGCGTGATCGTGGCCGGCGTGCTCGTCGAAGGCCTCGTCGTCGGCCGGTTCGTCCTCGAGGTCGTAGGCGTCGGAGACCAGGCGCACCGGCTCGGCGTCTTCGCGCGCGGGCGGCGCGGCGGGACGCGGGGCGGGGCTCGGCGTCTGCGGCTCCTCGGGGGTGTCCTTCTTGTTCCACGGCCAACGCATGACTTCAGCTCCTCTCGAATGTGTGCGGAATGTCGCTGTCGCGGGGGAGAGCCGCGCACCATACCGCAGGCGCGGCGCGGCCGTCAGCCGTCGCGTGTGCTACAGCGCGTCCGGCCGGTTGAGGCGATGCAACGACACCGCCCACGGCGTCACGTAGAGCACCACCCACGCGCAATAGGGCACGAGCAGCAACGCCGATGTGTGGTCGATGCTCCACAGCGCGAGCTCGGCCACCGCCAGCGGGGCCAGGAACACGAGCGCCGCCGCCATGCCGGCCGCGGTCGAGCGCAACGCGAGCAGACTCGACGGCACGCCCTCGGCGGCCACCATCATCACCAGCATCGCTCCGAGTGCCACGACGCGCAGCGACGGCACGACGTCGGACTCCAGCAACCGGTACAGGATGACGCCCTCGATCAGATACACGAGCGCCTGGACGACGAACAGCACGGCGCTCGGCAGATGCCAGGCCGCACGCCGGCGGCCGGCCAGCCACGCCAGCGCCTCGCGACTTTGGAACATCCCGCCCGCCAGCGACAGCAGAATGCACGTCAGGGCGGCAAGCGCGACGTGGGGCAAGTCGAGGTGCGGCGTCATCTAGTTCTCCGTGGCCCGGCGCAGCGTGTCGAGGGTATCGGCCACCAGCGCCGCATCATGCAGGTCGTGAGCGTAGCGAAGCAGCATGGCGGCGTGAGACGCCGCGCGCAACCGCGCGACGCGGCGGCGGACCTCCGAGACGTCGCCGTAGACGCGCCAGAACGCGGGGCGCGCCGCCGCGGGGAGGAAGCCGTACACGAGGGCGAGATCGACGGCGGGATCGCCTCGGTGTATATCCCCCCAATCGATGACGGCGGCCGGCGCGCCCTCCGCGTCCACGAGGACGTGGCAGGCGTAGAGGTCGCCGTGGACGAGGGTGTCGGCGGACGGCGCCCAGTCCTCGGGGACGGAGTCGACCAGAGCCTGGAGCGCGGCGTCGTCGTCAATATGCTTTTCTGCAACGAGTTGCGAGAAGTTCTCGTGTGCGCGCGGGACGAGGATGTCGAAGTTGGTGCGGCTACACATATCAGTCGAGTGCACGGCAGGATCCACGGGCTGCGCGTGCAAGGCCCGGAGGAACGCCGCCAAGGGCTCGGCCGCGGCGGCACGCTGCGCGTCGGTGAGCCGGGCGCGGCACGCCGGCCTGCCCGGCAGCAGCCGATAGCCGACGAACGGCCACGGATACGCCTCGCTCGGCGCGCCCGTGAACTCCGGCACCGGCGCCGGGAGCGGCAACCGGCCGGCGAGACGCGGCAATCCGCGCAATTCGGCCTCGATCGTCGCCACCGCGATCGCCCGCCGCGGAAAGCGAAACACCCACGTGCCGTGCACGAGATACGCCGTATTGTCGAAGCCTTCGCCGAAGGGCTCGAGGTGTACCGGCGCGAGCGCGGGGAATTGCGCGGCGATGAGGCGCGCGGCGAGCACCGCGTCGACGACGATTTCCGCCGTCCAGGTCGGCGCCATGGCTACGGCATCAACTGGATCGGCTTCTTGCCCTTCGCCGAGACCACCCACAGCGTCGACGACGGCCACTTACCGGTGATGTAGGCGATGCGCTCGGAGCGCTGGTCGGCCACCGCGTAGAACGCGCCCGGAAGGAACGGCTTCTCGGCGCCGCCGTGTGGCACGTTCGCGAAGACGGTGTCGTCGCGCGTGTAGAGGATCAGGCTGCCGCCCTTCGCCCAGGACGGGTAGAAGCCGCGCGCCACGCCGAGCCGCCTGCCGTTCTCGCGCGGGATGACGTAGACCGAATCCACGTCCCTGCTGGTCGAGAAGTACACCAGGCGCGAGCCGTCGGGCGACCACGCGGGATTCCAGTCGTTGCCCTGGCCGAGTTCGAGACTGCGCAGTCCGCTGCCGTCGGGTCGCATGAGGCAGATCCGCTGCAAGCTGTCGGTGCGCGCGCTGAGCGCGATCAGCGTGCCGTCGGGCGACCACGCCGGCGTGCGCGGATCCCGCGGCTGCGTGTGGAGTTCCTCCTGTTGCTCGCCGGTCGGCTTCATGATGAACAGCCGGGGCCGCTTGCCGCGGTTCGACTGGAAGATGACGTGGATGCCGTCGGGGCTGGAAGTCGGCCACATGTCGGGGCCGTCGGTGATCGGTTCGTAGCCGGAGCCATCGAGGTTGACGCGGTAGAGCCGGAACGTCGTCGAGTCGAATCCGGCGGCGAGCACGTGCGTGCTGTCCGGCAGCCACGCGACGCACTGCACGAAGCTCGGGGGGCGCACGCACACCCGTTTCACGGGCGGCGGCGGAGTGCGGCGCTGCGGCGCGCGGCGCGGCGCCTTCGCGGCGGCCACCGACAAGAGGGCGATCAATCCGACGGCCACGGCGCGACGCACCCTCACGACTCCTCCAGCATCCCCAGCCGCAGCGCGGCGGCCTGGCGATACCACGGCCCGCCGTACACCGATTCTTCGTCGCGCGCGATGTCGACCAGCTTGAGGTCGTGTTCGTCGCGCGAGACCCGCGCCGCGGTGACGATCGCGTCCCACGCCGGGACGTCGGCGCGTTCGACCGGCTGCACCGCCGGCGCGCCGATGGTGACGTACGCGGCGACCAACGCCTGCCAGAACCAGCGCAGATCGGCAGTCTGCGTGTACGGCGCGAGGAGCCGCATCGCGTGCGTCGCCGTCACCGCGTGCAGCGAGGTGAAGTCGCCCGAGGCGGCGTAGAGCCGAATCACCGCATCGGCCAGCCGCGTCAGCGTCGACTCATCCACCCGCAGCGCCGACGCCGCCTGCGCGAAGCCGGGCCGCATCGCCGCGACCTCCATCGACTCGAAGATGAGGCCGGCGTCGATCTCCTCGCGGCCGAGCGCGGGATCGTCGTGCACCGCCCGCAACAGGACGAGCGGATCGGATTCGTGTCCGTCACCGGTGAGCCGGCCGAGCGGCTGATGGGCGATGGCCCAGTAGGCGAGACCGTCGGCAAGCTCGGCGCGGTCTTCGAAGCGGATGCCGTAGCCGGCGCGGATCAAACCGTGGAAGGCGCCGGCGCCGACGCCCGGCATCAGCACCGGCAGCACCGTGCGCAACGTCTCTGCCGGGCCGTGGGCGCGCAGCATCTCCTCGAACGTCGCGCGGAACTGCCCGAAGCGCGCACGGTTGCCGATCTGCGATTGCCAGCCATCGGCGGGGAAGGCCGCCGCGTCCTTCGCCATCTCGAGGCGCGGCCACAGCGTGGCGACGAGAGCGTTCAACTGGGCATCGCTCCCGCCGAGCACCGCCAGCGAGCGCGCCGCCATCGAGAGATGGTTGCTCAAGCCCTGGCGAAACTCCGGATGCCGCGTGCGATTGCGGCGCAGGATGTCGTCGAGTACCTCGGACGTCATGCCCTCGGGGCGCGCTCCAAGACCTCGCGCGCCATCTCCTCCCAGCCCTCTGCCGTGAAGGCGATCGCGCGCACCGCGCGGACCGCCTGGAACGCGGCCTCGGCGCTCAGTCCGCGCCGCGTGCGCAGATAGTACGCCATCGTGAGGCCGGTCCGGTCTTTTCCCGAACGGCAGTGAATCATCAGTGGGCGCCCGGCGGCAAGCTGCGAGTCGATCCAGGCGGCCGTCTCGGCCAGCCGCGGCAGGTTCCGCTCGACGTCCCCGGGCTCCGGCGGCGCCGCCCGGGTGAGCGAAATGCGGGCGTACTCGATGCCCACCGCGGCGAACTCCTCGGGGACGACCATGTCGCCATCGTTGACCGAGAGCACGGCGCGGATACCGCCGGCATACAGCTCCCGCACATCCCACGGATCCAAGTTCGGCCCGCTCCGGCCGGCGATCCGCCCGGGCTCGAGCCAAAACACGTGTTCCATGCCTACCGGATCGTGTACGTGAAGGTCATCAGGAAGTAGCGGCCGAGCGAGCGGTTGAGTGCGTCCTCGACGTAGGATTCGGTCACCGTGCGCGTCGAGTTCTTCGACCGGTCGAGGATGTCCTGGGCGCTGAATTTGATTTCGCCGCGCTGCTTGAGCAAGAACTTCTGCGCCAGGCTGGCGTTCCACAGCACTACGTCCTGCGTGTAGCCGCTGGTGACGCCGTGCGACAGCGTGTGTGAGACCTCCTGGCGCATCACGGTGCCGCCGAAGAACGTCGCGTTCACCGTCGCGTTGGCGCGGTGTGTGTAGTAGTCGCTGTCCTGCTCCCGGCTCAGCGTGTTGCGGCTCTTGTTGAAGGTGCCGAAGTACATGAGCGTGAAGTCGAGATTCTGCGACCGCGTCGACGTCATCACCACGCCGCCGGTGAACGCGTACGTGCCGGTGAGATTGCGCGCGCCGTCGAGAAGCCCCGGCGTCCGCGAGTAGTTGAGACCGCCGTTCAAACTCAGCGACGACTTGAGTGCGGCGAGCGGTCGCGTCGCCGTCAGGAACATGTTGGCACTCCACGCGCCCTGCAAGTTCACCGGTTGCGTCAGCTGCGTGCCGGCGCGCTGCGTGATGCCGCCCGGCAGCACGGTGTCGCTCAACGCAGTGGTCGTCGACTTGCCGATGTAGTCGCGCGTGCGGTCGAGGTAGAGCAGCAGGAACGTGCTGCGCGAACGCATCGGGTCGGCAATCATGAAGCGCGTGCCGAGCGAGTGCACGTACGACTGCTGGAGATCCGGATTGCCCATCGACAATTGCAGCGGGTTCGAGTTGTCGACGACGTTCTGCAGCTGGCTGATGCTGGGCGTCGGCGTCGACGTCGAGTAGGTCATGCGCAACGAACGGCGGAAGTCGAAGTTGTCGATCAACTGCACCGTCGGCAGCACGTTGGTGAACGTCTTCTCGATGGTCTGCGTCACCGGATAGGTCTGCGTCGATTGCAGCGTGTTCTGCTGCACCGCGACGGTGCTGGTGAGCCGCGCGCCCCCGCGCTTGTAGAGCCACGCGAGTCCGCCGTTCTGCGTCGTCGTCTTGTTGTCGAAGACGTTCGAGAGCGCGAGATCCGGCATCGTGTAGGCGCCGGTGCCGTCCGGCGTGTAGGCGCGGTTGTCGGCGTTCGACTTGTTGATGGCCGGCGCGTAGAACGCCTGCACCGTGTTGCGCGCGCCGAGCGGCTCGGACATCGTGGCGCGCATCGTGTACTGCTCGGTGGTGGTGTGGCCGGTGGTGTGCTGATCCACCGTGTCCACCGCGGTCTCGAGGCCGGCGCCGTCGAAGTACTGCGTCGTGGACGCCAGCGTGCCCTGGCTGTCGCGCAGCGTGTGGCCAATGCCGAAATCCACCGCGAACGTCCGGCCGCGCTTCGGGAAGCGGTGGCGGTAGAGCAGGTGCGTCGACAGGTTGTTGCCGTCGGTGTCGGTGGTGGAGGCGCTCGTCGCCTTGTTGACGATGCCGCCGGTGGCGTTGCTGTTGCGGCCGTCGACGTTCGCGCTCGTCGCGTTCGACTGGAAGTACGCCTTCGGGACGAACATGAAGGTGTTCATCGAGTCGGCGTTCCAGGTGTAGCGGCCGTCGGCGCGGTGGTTGGTGTTGTGGGCCGCGGTCACCGCGTGCTGCATGTACTCGCTGATCGAGCCGAGCGGCACGGCGTACTGGCGCAGGATGTCCTGCGTGTTGTCGTTGTCGCCGTCGTTGAAGAAGTAGCTCTGCGCCGCGGTGAGCGCGGTGCCGGCGCTCGTCGTCAAGTTGCCGCCGATCGAACCGGTCGAGTTGATGCCATCCTGCTGCCCGACGAAGAAGCTGCCGAAGCCTGGACCGCTGCCGCCGCCGGGCGGTCCGAAGCGCCGGCCTGGCCCGCCGGGGCCGCCGCGTCCGCCGAAGAACATGCCGCCGCCGCCCATCATCGGCATCCCGCGCATCGGCGACACGTTGAGCACGCCGAGGATGTCCTGCGGCGAGAAGTTCTGCTGGTCGACGTTGTTCGCCATCCCGATGATCGAGAGGCGCGACGTGCCCTTGAAGATGTTGTTGCTGAGGCCGGCCGTGTAGTGGTCCTCGTCGCCGTGTCCCGCGTACATCTTGCCGAAGACGCCGTTGCGCTTCTCGGGGCGCAGCATGACGTTCATCGTCTTGGTGGTATTGCCGTCGTCGAAGCCGGTGAAGTCGGAGAGGTCGCTCTGGCGGTCGTAGACCTGCACGCGATCCACCACTTCGGCCGGCAGGTTGCGCAGCGCCGCCGTCGGGTCGCTGCCGAAGAACGGTTTGCCGTCCACCAACACCTGCTGCACGTTCTCGCCATTGTGCTTCACGGTGCCGTTGGTGACGGTGACGCCCGGCAACTTGGCGACGAGGTCCTCGCTCGTCGCGTCCTTCTGCGTCTTGAACACCTTCGCGCTGAACTCGGTGGTGTCGGCTTTTTGCATCGCCGCGGCCTTCTGGCCTTCGATCTCGACCGCGCTCACGGGTACGGCGGACACGCCGAGTTCGAGTTTGCCGAGGTCGGTGGTGGCCGCGTCCACCTTCACCGGCTTCATGATGCGCCCGTAGCCCACACGGCTCGCGGTGAGCCGGTACGGCCCGAACGGCACGTCCTTCAGCGAGAAGGAACCGTCGGCCTTGGAGATCGTTTCGTAGTGGAGCGTGGTGTCGCTGGGCACCGCGAGCTTGACCCACACGCCGAGGACCGGCTTGCCGCTGGCGCCGTCGACCGTGGTGCCGGTGACGCGGGCTGTCTGGGCGAATGCGACGACGGGAAGCGCCACGAGACAGGCGCTGAACACAAGTGCACGAAGGGTCATGTCGGTTTCGATTCCACAAGGGGGGCAACGAGGACGCACGCCGGCGCGGCAGAGAGGGCCAGGCGTCGGGTACTCAGACACCCGCAGCGGGCGCGGCGTTAGCCAGCCAATCGGCTGGACCATTCCAATTACTTGATGACGGTTTGGAGGAGCCCGTAGATACCGAGACCAAGCGCGGCCAGCGAGTCTCCGGCGATGAGACCGCCGCCCACCAGCGACAGCGTGCTCATGTCCTCGGGCAGGTCGTGGTCGGACTTCTTCTTCGGCCGCATGCCGTCGATCGTCTGGATCACCGAGGCCAGCACGCCGCCCAAGCCGAACCACAGCGCCGTGAGGAACTCCACGAAGCCGCCGAACGACGACGCGTACGGACTCGGCAGGAACACGCAGTCGAGCAGCAAGTCGGTGGTGTAGCCGGTCTTGCCCGACGCCACCCACTTCTTGTAGTCCGCGTTGAGCTTGATCGCCTTGCGCAGCACCTCGGTCAGCAAGCCGAGCACGATGCCGAGCGCCAACGCCTCCATCACGTGCGGGTTGCGATTCGTGATGCCCTCGAGCGCGCCGACGAACTTGAAGGTCATCGCCGACTGCCACTTCTCCGCGCCGGCCGGGTGCGGACTGTCGTACTGGTTCACCGCCAGCACCGGATACGCCTTCATGAACAGCCGCGCGATGACCACGCTCATGATGGCGCCCATCGTGATGCCGATCGTCTGGAAGTAGAACTGGATCGTCCGCGGCGTACCCAAGCGCCAGCCGGTCGAACGGTCCTGCTGCATGTCGCCGCCGACGCTGGTCGAGATGAGCAAGATCGCCGCGCACAGCAGTCCGGTGATCGGGTCGGTGAGGCCGCACGCCGCCAAGATGAAGACCGTGAGCACGAACGCGCTCGAGATCGGGTTGCTGTCGCTGATGCCGAGCGAGATGCCGTTCACTAGCAAGAAGACGAAGACGAGGCCGAGCGCCATCGCCACGAAGCCGGCCGGCAAGTTGAGCGCGAACACGCCGACGCTGAACACCATCGCACCCCAGAAGGCGACCCAGGTGTAGAGCATGCGCTGGTCGGTGCGCTTCCAGTCCTCGACCGGCGCGGCCTGGCGCGCTTTGCCGATCTGGCGCACCGCTTCGCCCGCCAGCATCGCCATGTCCACCGCCGCCGCGCCCATGATCGTCCCGAGCGCGAAGATGAAGCCGATCTTGCGGAACGGAGCGCCTTCGTCGAGCCAGCCGTGCGCGCGCAGCCACGGCGTCAGCCAGAGGCCGATGGTGGCGACGACGATCGCCGGCACACCGATGCGCGCGCCGACGATGATGCCGGCGCCAAACGTCGACGGCGTGAAGCCGCTCGCCGCGACCCGCGGCACGAAGTTGCCACCGAGGCTGGTCGCGATCCCCGCCGCGATGCCGCTGCCGAGCGTCGCCACCGAACGCTGCAGCACCGACTTGTCGGTGAGCGCGCGGAGGATGTTCGCCACCGCGTAGCCGGACGGGAAGCTGAGACGCATGCGGTCCACGAGCAGCGGCGTGTAGAGCATCCCGACGCCGACCCCGAACATGCCGATCGACAGGAAGTACAGCACCAGCTTCCACACCGGCGGTTCGGGCAGGCCGAGCCAGGTCATCGCCTGGATCAGCACCGCCAACCCCATGAGCCCGGCGACCGACGCCGCCATCGTCTGCATGTAGTTGGCGCCATGCTTGCCTTCGGCGCCGTAACCGTACGTGACGACGGAGCCCAGGATCCCCGCCAGCACTTGCCCGCCGACGAAGAAGCCGAGCGAGAAGTTCATGTACGCGGCGGTGATGCCACCCAATGGTCCGAGGACGAGGATGGCGACGGCTCCGAGAAGGACGTAGTAGCCGCGGGAGTTGATCGGCGGCAAGAAGCGGGCGCGGGTCGACATGGGGGCGGACTATAGCGGAGGTGGGGGCGACTGTCGCTAGTGCTGCGCCGGGCGCCGGGTGCTCAGAACCGCTCGCATTCCTCCCACACCGCGCCGTCCACGCCGAGGTACGCGCACGCGTCCTCGAACGTCCGCACCACGTGTGTGGCGCGGACGCTGTGCGGGTTCATCGACCGGTACATTTCGTATTGGCGGCTGAGCGCGAAGAGCAGGTCGGAGGGCGCCACCATCACGAGCTTCGCGTCGCTGGCCGCGTCGTCCACGGCGGTCGCGGCGAGGGCAAGCGAGCGCATGTGATCCGGGGTGGGCTCGAGAATCATGGTGACGCCGCTGACGTCGACGAGCTGCGAGTAGCCGCTGATCTCGGGGAGCGCCATGACGGCACGCTGGTAACCGAAGAGTTCGCCGGGCGTGAGAACGCCCGTGGCGCGCGCCCACACGAGCCGGCGGGCGCGATCGACGCGGTATTCGAGTGACATGTGAAGAGCTCCGGCACGAACTGTGGTGAGGTTGGGCGACTTTCGCACGGCCGGCGCGGCGGCGTCACGCCCGAAGGCGCCCCAAACTCGCCGGGGGATCTTGCTCGGGCCGAAAATTATATTGACAGTCGCCACTGTCACTGGCATATTGATCGCATGACTCTCGACGACCTCGCCACTGCCACGGGCCTCACGCCCCGGACCATCCGCTTCTACATCTCGCAGGGGATGGTGCCCCCGCCGGGCGCCCGGGGACGCGGCGCGCAGTACGACAGCCAACATCTGGCGATCTTACGACGCATCTTGGAGTTGAGGGCACAGCGGTACAGGCTGGACGAGATCCGCGACATCCTCATGTCGAGCAGGCATCCCGAGGTGGTGGAAGAGGAAGAGGTGGCGTTCGGCCGGCCCGCGGACGCCGACGGTGACCTCCCGCGGGTGGCGGAAGCGCCTGTGGCATACGGCGCGGCCGATATGCCGACATCCGGCGCCGGTATCCAAGACTACGTCCGGCGCGTGTGGGCTGAGCGGGACGTGGCCAGCGGCACGCCCGTCGCGCCCCGCCGCTGGGTGCGGCACCCCGTGGTCGAGGGGGTCGAGTTACATGTGGCAGAACCGGTCGCGCGTGACGAGGCGCGGCTGATCGACAGCGTCATTCGAGAGTTGCGAGACGAGCTCACGGCCCGCAGACGGGCACGCGGAAGGAGCAGGACATGAAGATCGAAGTAACCCAAGACCGGTCGTTGTTCGCGGCACACGGCGGTTCCCAGCGGTACGTTCGCCTGACGATGGACGCGCCGCGCGAGCGTCTCGGCGCGCGGCAGCCGCTCAGTCTGGCGTTGGTTCTCGACCGGAGCGGTTCGATGGCGGGCCCCAAGTTCGAGCTCGCGCGCAAGGCGGCGTTGGAGTGCTTGCGCCTGTTGCAGCCGACGGACTACGTGTCGGTCGTCGTGTACGACACCGACGTGCAGACGCTCGTGGCGGCCGCACCGGCGACGACGCCGACGCTCGCCAACCTCGAGGCCACGCTCTGCAGCCTCGACACCGGCGAGACGACGAACCTGGAAGGCGGCTGGCTGGAAGGAGCCGCAGCGGCCGGCGGCGCGCCGGTGCCGCGCATGCGCTTGCTGTTGCTCACCGATGGTCTCGCCAACGTCGGCGAGACGCACCCGATCGCCCTCTGCCGTCATGCGCGCGAACTCCGCGAGCGCGGACTGTTCACGACCACCATCGGGATCGGCACCGACTTCGACGAGTTGCTCCTGCGTCAGATCGCCGAGGCCGGCGGAGGTAACTTCCACTACGTCGACATGCCCGAGCAGTTCGAGGCCATCCTGTCCGGAGAAGTCGGGGAGGCGATAGAGCCCTACGCCGAGGACATCAGCGTGCATGTCGATGTCGCACCCACGGCGCTGTGCCGCGTCCTCGGGGAACGCACCGCGCATCCGACCGCCTCCGGCGTCATCGCGCGTGTCGGTTTGCTCGCCGCAGGACACACGACGGACGTCGTGTTGCGCGTGGATCCGCCGGCCATGCGGCCGGGTGACGAATGCACGGCTCGGCTCGCGGTGCAGTGGACGAGCGCCCGCGACGGCCGCCGCCACGTCGAATCGCCGCGCGTGGTGACGTTTCGCGCCGCCGACACCGCGGCCAACCGCGCGCAGGCACGACACGCCGGGACGGTGGAGCGTGTGGTCGCGCTGCGCGTCGCCGATGTGCTGCAGCGTGCACTGACCCTCAATCGCGACGCGGCGTACGAGCAGGCCAGCGCTCTGGTGCGCGAGGAACGGCGTGAACTGCGGCATCTCGCCGCGGGCAATCCCGCCGCCCTCCGGCTCGTCGAAGCGCTGCGCGAGCGCGAGCACGAGGTCGCGGCGTTCATGGACGCCGGTGTGCGCTTGGAGTCGGTGCGGGAGTCGTACAACACCCAGCGCATGCGGCAGTCGTACCGGCGCCCCGTGCAGGCAACCTAGGGCGCGGCGCTACAGCGCGTGACAGATGCTGAGCCACATCGGGATCGTGGCGGCGGCGGCGGCGGTGGAGACGAGAATGGCCGCGCCTACGCGGCTCGGGTCGCGGCCCTGTGTGCTGACGAGCGCGAATGCGTTCACGCCCACAGGGCACGCGGCCATCATCACCAGCACCGCCGCGACTTCCGATGGCACGTGCAAAAGTGGCACTGCCACCACGTACACGATCGCCGGCAAGGCGACGATCTTGGCGAACACCGCGGTCGCCACGTCGGCGGTGAGGCGCGCCGGCAGGCGCCTCAGCGATGCCCCGAGCGCGATCAGCGCGCACGGGATCGACGCCTGCGACAGCAGCGTCAGTGGCGCGTCGATGAGCGGCGGAACGACGACGCGCGCCTGGTTCGCCGCGAGCCCGAGCAGCAGGCTGGCGACGATCGGTGTGCGAACCGCGCGACCCACCGCGGCCGGCACGCCGGCGCCGCGCGCCGCCGCGACCTGATACAGCGTGAACGTGACGAGGCTGTGAAAGGCGATCACGGGGAACGCGTACTGCAAACTCGCGGGCGACAGGCCATGCACCAGGATCGGCACGCCGACGATCACCGTATTCGAGTAGACGGCACTGAACGGAATCGCCGCATCCCAGCGCCGCGTGCGCGCAAGCAGCGCGACCACGAGATACAGCACGACCACCGGCAGATAGAACGCGAAGAGGCTGCTCGAACCGGCGCCATGCGGCAGGCCACCCTTCAGCGCGCCTTGGAACAGCAAGCACGGCAACAGAACCTTCGAGGCGATGTCGGTGAGGCCGGCGTCCCAGCGCTCGGGCAGTCCGCGCAGGAAGGACAACGCCCAGCCGACGCCTGCTAGAACGAGCACCGGCACCAACGGTTCGACCACCGCCGGAACGGTCATGCGGCGCGCGGTCCGCTGGGCGGCCGGGCACTCATGCGAACGACTCGCACACCTCCCAGTCGAGCACTGGGATCCCGAGGAACGTGCACGCCTCCTCGAACGTGCCGAAGACCCGCGCCTCACGCGTGCTCTGCGGTTGCATCCCGCGATACATCAAGTACTGGTGGGCAAACCGCCGCGTCTCGTCGCTGTCCGCGACGATGGCGAGCCTGGCATCGCACAGGGGCGGGTCGATGGCCACCGCCGCCACTGCCAGCAAGCGCAGGTGATCCGGGGTCGGCTCGAACATCTCGGTCGCGCCGCGCAAGTCGAGGATTTCGGACCACGACGCCATCGGGGCGCGCGAGCGCACCGCGCGCTGGTAGTCGAACAGATCGACAGGTGCAAGTGCACCAAAGACACGCGGCCAAATGACACGATTCGCGGGGTCGAATCGGTGCTGCAGTGACATGGGTTCCTCGCGCCCAAAGCCGAGCGCCGCGCGGCGGCAATGTCCCGCACGGCGTGTGTCACATCGCCAGGAGCAGCATACCCGCTCGTGAAGCGTCTGTCAGAGGTTCGCGTCGACGCGTGGGGCTTTTGGACCCTCGAGGGGCCGCCTTGCTACCCGCCCGCCAGCCGCGCCAACTCCTCCGCGACCCCGCGGTAGGTGTCCTCGACCCCTGGGTGCTCGGCGGCGTGCCGCGTGAAGGCGTCAGTGACCGCGGTGTGCTGGTCGCCCGGAATGATTTGCTCGGACATCGGGAACAGCCGCGGGCATAGCCGCGGCCTTCCTCGTGTTCGGCGAGCATGACGCCCACCGGCCCCATCTCGCGCGGCATGCCGTTGGCGATCAGCCGCTCGAACAGGATGCCTTCTTCCTTCTGGTGGTGATGCCCGTCGGCGAAGTTGCGGATGAAGTCGGCGGCGGCGAGAAACGCCGCCGCCGGAATGTGCTCACCGCGGGAAAGGCGTGTCGCCAGCGTCTCCAACGATCCCAACACACCCTCGATGATGCGGTGTTCTCCCATCAGCACGTCGGTAGAGTGCACGAGGCTCCTCGGCTCGGGTCTGCCCGCGCAGGCGACAGCCTGCCGGTGCAGCATGCATGCCGCCGCGGCCCGCCACAATTCGCCTTGAGGAGAATCCGCCGAACGCGGGCCGGGACGTAGTTAGCGCGGCGGAACGGCGCCCTCGGCCGGCCACGCGGTGACGCCGAGGCGCGTCAGCGTCATTTCGTGGAAGCGGAATGGCGGCTGTCCCTCCACGATGCGGTCACCGACTTCGGACCAGGTCGAGTCGGAGATCGTCGCGGTGTAGCGGATGGTCGCGGGTCCCGCCGGAATCTCCCACGTGAAGCCGTCTGCCGTGGGGCGCAGCGCAAAGTCGCCGCTGCGGCCCATGGCATACGAACGCAACGTGTACGCTTTCGTCGACGGGTCGAACGAGACGACACCGAGCGCCTGGAAGACGGTGGCGCCGGACTCCTCGTAGCCCCGGCCCTCGATCACACGGACGGTCCCGTCGAGCGTGGTCCCGACGCGCTCGGTTTGCGTGACCGTCTTCTTGCCCGCGGGCGTCAGGGTCCAGGCCTGGCCGCGCCACGTCCCGTCGAGGCGCGCGAGGGCGGTCTGGGCCTGCCGCTGCGCGGCGAGCGTGGCGGACGGGTCGGGTGGAGCTTGCGTGTACGCGGGCGACGACAGTGTGGCCACGCCAACGGCGAGGGCGACGGACGCGAGCAGACGGGACGACATGGGCGATCCTCCAGAGGGATGGTGAGCGGCGCGAACCACGGAACAGTGCCCGGTCCTCGCGTTCGCCGCCACACGGAGCCGACGGGCGGGCGATCTGGCCGACCAGCGGTCGTCAGGCTCGCTGACCGGCGGGTGCGTGGGGTATGATCGCAACGATCCTCCCCGCCATCTGTTCTACCTTCGCCCGAGGCATCCGTGATTCGCCGACACTTCCTGCCGCTCGTCTCTTCGCTCGCCTTGTGGACCGCTCTACCAGGCATCGCCGTAGCTGCCTCACTGGATGGCACGGTCGAATGGGCCGGCCTCAGCCACCAGGCGTTCCAGGACCGCCGGCCGCTCTGCCCGGTGGCGAACGAAACGTTTGCGGTGCGCTTCCAGGCCTGGGCGAACGACCTGGCCGGCGCCCGCGTCCGGCTCTCCGATGGTGCGACCGTCACGTGGGTGTCCGCGAGCAAGGTCGGCACGCGCGGACCGTCGGACATCTGGCAGGCGCAGCTGCCGGCCACCACCACCACGACCCCGAGCTACTACATCGAGGTGAGCGACGGCGCCGACACCGACTACGTGAGCGTCGGCGGCGTCACCGACGCGCCGCCGGCGGACGGCGGCTGGGCACTCAACTTCTCGACCTACGCACACGCGCCGGTCGGCGTGACGCCGACGACGGGCGGCGGCGCGGCATTCAACGTGTGGTCGCCGACCACATCGTCCGCGACGGTGCGCGGCTCGTTCAATGGGTGGGGCAGCGGCAACGCGCTCGGCCGTGTCGGCGAGAATTGGATCGGCCGTGTCTCGAGCGGCGTGCCGGTGGGCGCCGAGTACAAGTTCTACTTCAACAACTCGGTGTGGAACACCGACCCGCGCGCCCGTGGCCTCGACGCCGGCAACGGCCCGTACAACGCGATCGTCGCCAATCCATTCGCGTACGTGTGGCACGACGCGTCGTTCGTCACGCCGCCGCTGGACCAGATGGTGATCTACCAGCTGCACGTCGGCACCTACAGCGGGCGCAACGACCCGATCCCCGGCGCCGCATTCCCGGGGCGCTACATCGACGTCGCCGCGCGCGTCGGGCATCTCGTCGACCTTGGCGTGAACGCGGTGATGCTGAATCCGATCACCGAGTTCCCGGGCGACGAATCGGCCGGCTACAACCCGATCACCGCGTGGTCGCCGGAGTGGAAGTACGGCACGCCGGATCAGTGCAAGGCGATGATCGACTCGCTGCACGCCCACGGCATCGCGGTGATCCTCGACATCGTGTGGAATCACATGTCGCCCACCGACAACTTCCTGTGGAACTACGACGGCACGCAACAGTGGTTCGACAATCCGGCGGTGCAGACGCCGTGGGGTTCGCAGTGCGACTTCGACAAGACCGCGGTGCGCGACTACTACGTGCAGAGCGCGCTCTCGTGGCTCGAGGAGTTCCACGTCGACGGCTTCCGCATGGACGCCACCGATTACATGAACATCGCGCCGCAGGACGCCGCGGGCTGGGCGCTCATGCAGCGCTTCAACGACGAACTCGACCGCCGCTGGGCGGACAAGGTGACCATCGCCGAGCAGCTGCCGAACGACTCGTACGTCACGCGGCCGACATCGCTCGGCGGCGCCGGCTTCGACTCGCAATACCAGGACGCCTTCACCGACAACCTGCGGCAGGAGATCTTCGACGCCGCCACCGGCGATCCGGAGATGTGGAAGATCCGCGACGCCATCAACGGCAGCGGCAGCTACATCAACGGCGTCAGCGCCACCAACTACTTCGAGCTGCACGACGAAGCGTGGCCGTCGAGCGGCGGTCAGCGCGCGGTCAAGACGATCGACACCACCGCGCCGTCCGACGACATCTACGCGCAAGGCCGCACCAAGCTCGCGCAGGGCCTGACGCTCACCGCGCCCGGCGTGCCGGCGTTTCTGATGGGCGCCGAGTGGCTCGAGGACACCGACTTCGGCGCCTCGTCGACGAACCGCATCGACTGGTCGAAGCAGACGACGTACGCGCCCTACTATTCCTGGTTCAAGGCGATGGTGGCGCTGCGGCGCGGCACGCCAGCGTTCCGCGCCGGCGCGACGTGGTCGGTCTACCACTTCAATGAGAGCGGCAACGTGCTGGCATTCCGCCGCACCGATGCGACAGGCGCGTCGTATGTCGTGATCGCCAATTTCTCGAACACCAACTACGGCTCGTATCGGCTCGGCATGCCGGTGGCGGGCGGGTGGACCGAGGCGATCGACAGCCAGTCGGCGAAGTACGGCGGCAATGGGCTCGACAATCCGGGCACGCTACAGACGCAGGCGGTGGCGTACGACGGCTACGCGCAGTCGCTGGTGGTGTCGGTGCCGCAGATGGCGTTGATCGTGTTGGCGCCGCCGGCGGTTGTCGGTGTGACGCCGCGCGACACGGACGGCGACTCCGCCCTCGGCCTCACCGTGCGGGCAGAGCCGCATGGCGTGCTGTTCGAGTATCGCGTTCCGGCGCCGGGCGCGGTCCGGCTCGATCTCTTCGACCTGACCGGCCGGCAACTCGCTGGCGTCCTGCATACCACGGCCGCGGCGGGCACGCACGCCGCGACGTGGAATGGGCGGCGCGACGATGGCCGCGCCGCCCCTGCCGGGGTGTATCTCGCCCGACTCACGCAGGGCGACACGGCAATCTACCGTCGCGTCGTCCTCACGCGGTAATACCGCACGGCGTTAGCCCAAGTCGAACAAGTCGCCGAGGAAACCCTTCCGGCGGCGCCGGCCGTGCCCGTGGCCGTAGCCACCATGCTCGTCGTCGTCATCGTCGTGCTCGCGCCAGCCTTCGCGCCCCTCTCGGCCGCGCCCTTCCGCCTCCGTGAGCGCTCGCGCGGCGCTCGATGTTTCGACGGGAGTTGCCCGCTCGATGATCTTGTCGAGCTCTCCGCGGTCGAGCCATACGCCGCGGCACGACGGACAATAGTCGATCTCCACTCCCTGACGCTCGCTCATGACGAGCGTCACCTCCTTGCAGACCGGACACTGCATCGCGTCCTCCGCACGCTGGGGTCTTCTCGTGGGCGGCGAGCGTGACGCCACTGTGGGGCACGAGTTGGGGGTGAACGCTGAGCATGCACCGGTTGCGTGGCGCGCACCATGGGCAATTCGTGTCACTGCGGGAACGGACGGACCCCGCGACCGGCATCGAGCGCGCCTCGCTCAGCGTTCATTCGCCTTGGCTTCGTGGCGCGAGATGAATCGCGTCATGACGATCCACGTCGCCCATCCGAACGCGACCATGCCGATGCCGAACACGGCATACGCCAGGGGCCATGGCATGGGGTGCGTCATCATGCTCCACTCCGACATGCCGCCGATGCTCGCGATCAGATTGAGCGGCAGAAAGACGATGTTGATGAGCGTCAAGTTCTTGAGCAGGACGTTCATGTTGTTGTTGACGATGGTGCCGCGCGCGTCCATGAGCCCCGTGAGGATGGAACTGTAGATGTGCGCTTGCCGCGCGGCCTGCTTGTTTTCGAGAATGATGTCATCGAGAAGTTCGATTTGATCCTCGCTGAAGCCAAGCCGGTTCGCGACGTTGCGGAGTTTGGCCAGCACCGCGCCATTGCCTTCGATCGCGTCGCTGTAGTAGACGAGGCTTTCGCCCAGCGCAAACATGTGCAAGAGGTAGCGATTCTCCATCGACACCGTGATCTTTCGCTCGAGTTCGGAACTGATCTGCTTGATCGCGCGCAGATGCCCCACGTAGTGTCGAATCGTGCTGAGCAGGGTCCCGAGCAGGACGTCGGCGGGGGTTGCCGCATTCCGGTATTCGCGGGCGGAGAGCGGGATGTCGCCACTTTGCATGATGAACGCGACCCGCTCCGCCGAGAGGACGATCCCGAGCGACGACACGCCAAGCTGTGCCGGGTCATGCCCCTGGGCGTACATCGGCGTCTTCCAGACAACGAATCCTGTGCGTCCGGTCAGCTCGAGGCGCGCGACTTCTTCGGCGTCCAGGGCGGAGTCGAGGTCGTAGGGATCGAGCTCGAACCGTTCGCGAATCAAGGACTTTTCATTCTCGTCCGGTGCCACGAAGATGTGGAGGTGTGCCTCGGCACCGTCGGCCATCTGAATGCCGCGCAGCGGATCGATCGCCCATCGCGTGTACATCGTTCCTCCTCTCCGTCCGTGCCTCGGTGGCGCGGCGAGTATCGCGTGAGCGCCACCCCGCCGCCAGTCGCCGACAGGAGCACGCGCGCGGCATGGACTGGCACCGCCCGGGCAGCCGGGCGCGACACACACTCCCGGCGATGATGCGGCGGCGGAACGCGCCCCGCCGGCGGCAAAGGGCAGGAGGACGGACGACGTGAAGTGGCGCGCGGAAGCCCTGCGGACATGGTCCGCCAACATGGCGATCGGCTTCGACGCGCTGCGCATTCACCCGCTCCGCACGGTGCTCTCGGTGCTCGGCATCATCATCGGATCTGCCTCGCTGGTCGCGACACTATCCGTGAGCGACGGCATGGTGCGATTCGCGCGCGAGCAGGTGCAGAAGCAGACGTCGGTGCAGGTGATCGTCCTCGCGTCGCGCACCAGCCGCTTCCGCGAGGGCGCGTGGGAACCGGTGCGCGACTATCCGGTCTTTACGGAGCGCGACGCCGCGCAGTTGTTTGCCGCGATTCCGGGCGCGGCGGCGGTGACGATGTCGCTCGGCGGCCGCACCACGGTGTCGCTGCACCGGCGCGAGCACACGGCGTCCGCGACGCTCGGCACCGCGGCGTTGCCGGCGTTCACGACGTTGGACATCGGCGCGGGCCGCTTCTTCACCGACATCGAATCGTCGCGCGGCGCGCCGGTGGTCGTCCTCAACTACGCCTTGGCGCGGGAGCTGGCTCCGGGGCGCGAGCCGCTCGACATGGTCGGCCAGGATGTGCACGTACGCGGCCGGTTGCACCGCGTCATCGGGGTGCTGGCACGCGGGGAATTCGAGGACGACGAGAATCCGTCCTTCGCGCTGTACGCGCCGATCGCGCGGGCGGCGGTGATTCTCGATCCGCCAGGCGCCGGGCGCTTCACGCCGTCGATCCAGGTGCTCGCGCCGACGGTGGAGTCGGTGACGCCGATCCGCGACGCCGCCATCGAGTGGGTCGCCGCGCGGTACGCACACTGGGAAGACCGCGTGCGGGTCATCGTCGGTCTCGAGAACCTCGCGCAGGTCGAACAGGCGCTGTTGTTGGTGAAGCTGTTCCTCGCCGCGCTGGTGGGCATTTCGCTGGTGGTCGGCGGCGTGGGCATCATGAACGTGCTGCTCGCGTCAGTGGTCGAGCGCACGCGCGAGATTGGCATCCGCAAGAGCGTCGGCGCGCGGTCGGCGGACATCCAGGCGCAGTTCCTCGCCGAGTCGGTGGCGATCGCGCTGGCGGGCGCGGGCATCGGCTTGCTGCTCGGCTACGGCGCGGCGGTGGTGCTCACCGCGGTGTTTCGCCATGTCACGCACGCGCCGGTGTTCGCCGTGCTCTCGCCGGGTTCGGTGGCGATCGCGGCGCTGTCGTCGTCGCTCGTCGGACTCGCGTTCGGCACGTATCCGGCGCGGCGCGCGGCGGCGTTCTCGCCGATCGTCGCGATGGCGCAGGAGTAGCGCGCGCGGGTTAGCCGCCGGCTGCCACCACCGCGGGAGCCGGCAGCCAATCGAGCAGGCAGTCGCCGGTCTTCTGGAAGCGGAACAGCGTGGTGTGGATCGCGCCGGCGTCGGGCGCGAACGTGTAACTCTGCGTGGCCGCGATCGGGAAGCCCGCGCCGGTCGCGCCAGCGACACCGAGCGTCGGCACCACGAGATCGTTCTTCGCCTTCTCGAACACGGTGTCCATCACGGTGTCCGCGACCTTTTCCTTCACGAGATCGAGGAACGGCGAGTTGTCGTCCGGTTCGAAGTCGGCGGCGATCGCGTAGAGCGACGTGTCGCCGAGCGGTTGCGCGCCGAGACGCGCGAGGTAGGCGCTGCCCGGCGCCTGTGCCGCCAAACCCGGCAGATGCGCGAGCCCGGCGTGCGCCAGCGTCTTCACCGCGGTGACCACCGCCTCCATCACCACCTCCACCGGGCCGTCGGGGAGGAACTGCACTACGTTGGTGTAGCGATCGAGCAGCGCCACCATGTGCGTCGCGTCGGCGAGCGCGGTGCCGCCGTTGGGCGTCGCCACGAAGACGATGCGGCCGACCTTCAGGCGGCCGGCGCCGGCCACAACGCCTTGCGGGCCCGCCGCCAGCGCGCGCGACACCAAGCCGCCGCGGCTGTGACACACGATGTCGACATCGAGCGCGAGATCGCCAGGAATCGACTCGACGAAGCGCTTCGCGTTCTCGTGCGGATCGTGCGACAGCGTCCAGTGGTTGAACGCGAACACGCGGCCGCCGAAGCGTTCGGCGAGCGTGTCGAGCGTGCGCGGCGCCAGTCCGCCGAACCCGTGGTGCGCAGTCGAGAACGTGCCGTGCACGAAGAGCAGCGCGCGGCCGGCCGCCATGCGGCGCCAGTCGGCGTCCACGAACGTCGGCACATCGCCGCGCTGGAAGTTCGTCGAGTCGAAGGCGCGCGCGCCGTACGGCGCGTGATGCGACTCCCACACGCGCGCGATGCCCTTGCCGAGTTCGCCGATCACGAAGTCGGTGATCGGAAACACCAGCACCTTGAGGACGCGTCGCGTGATCGCCGAGAACAGGCCGCGGCGTTCGTTGGGCTGCGCGGGCGGCGTCCCGGCACGCAGCGGAATGCGGAAGCGCTGCACGGTGCCGGTGCCGCGGCGCGTGTCGGGCGCGACCGTCTCGGCGTGGATGTGCCAGTGCACGATGCCGCCGGGACCTGTCTCGAGGACGACCTGCGCGTGACCGTCGGGCGGCGGCGGTACGTCGAGTTCGGCGACGTCGGCCGCGCCGACCACGCCGGCGCGGCGTTGCTTCGCCGCCGGTGATCCGGGCTCGAGGTCGACGAGCGGCGCGCTGTCGGCCGCACGGCGTTCGCCGCGCGGAGTGAGGGCGAATTCTCCGGCGCCGGATGCGCCCGGAACGCGAAGCGACCAGCCAGGACTCAGCTCGGTGGCCGGTCCGTCGTGCCGAAGGCGGAAGCTGCTCACGATGCGATCTCCTTCTCAGCTCTTCCGCGCAAACCGAAGGGCTGGGTGGCCATAGTAGACGTAGGCGAGATAGGTGTCGGGCGCGGCGGCCCCGGCGGTCGCGAACTGCGCGCGGAGCTCGCGGAGGACCGCTGCCACCGGTTCGCCGTCGTCGAGGGTGCGGCGATAGAACTCGAGCGCGATCTCGCGCGCGACGTGGCTCTCGACCTTCCACAGCGGGCCGATGAAGCCGCGGCAGCCTTCGGCGAGCGCGGCGCCCGCGAACCCCGCGGGTTCGCCGAGCGCGACGCCGGCGCGGCCGACTTCGCAGGCATTGAGAAAGAGGAACGGCGCCCAGCGCGCGCCGATCTCCGCGCCCTCGAGGGTTGTGGGTGTGAAGCGTGTGTTGTCTTGCATGATCAGCGCGGAGGTCGCCGGCGCGCCGGTGGCGGAGCGCCCATGGCAGGCGAAGTGCACGACCTCCGCGCCATCGGCCGGCTCGCGTGCTTCGAGGAACGGTACGAGGTCGGCGCTGGTGAGATCGATGCGCGTCGCGTGCGCGCTCGCGTGCCCGACGAGATCCTGCGCTTCTGCCACCGCCTCCGGCAGACTGAGGCCGGAGTCCGCTGCATAGTCGCCCACCACGACGACCATGCGATGCCACGGCAGCGTGTGTTCCGGCGGCAGCGCAGGGCGGCCGCGCCCCAAGATCCATCGCCCGAAATTGACCTGCGCGCCGAGATGCGCGGGCCGCGTGGCATCGAGCGCGTCGCGCATCCACGCCAACTCCCACGGAATGCGCGTCTCCTCGGTGACGAACAACACGTCGGGCGGCCGCTGCACGAACGCGGCGACCTCGCGCAGCGCGATCCAAAATGCCGGCGGCATGCAGCGTTCGATCTGCTTGCCGATGCCTTTGATCTGCAGCGCATCGAGTGCGCTGCCGGCGAGATCGACGATCTGCTGCAGCACGTCGTCGACGAACGCGCCGACGTCGGCGTCGAGTTCGGTGAGTGCCGCCGTCTCGGGCAGCGGCACCGGATGCGGCGAGGCCACGCTCCACACGAAGCCCTCGCGGGTGCCGCGCGCGTCGGCGAGCCGCACGGTGACGGTGAGATCCGCCGGCGTCATGCCCGGCTTCACCTGCACCGGCACGCCGGCCGGCGCGGCGGGCGCGGCGGGCGTCACCGCGACGGGATCGCCGAAGCCGACGTGCACCGTACGCTGCGCCTGCCCGCACAAGTTGTGCTCGTAGAAGAACTGCACCGCGATCGTGCGTTGCGCGAGTTCCGGATCCATCTGCAGCGCGACCAGCGGCACACGCACGCTGTGGGTCGTGGGCGCATCGCGCACCACGTGGAGGTCGTGCTCCCAACCATTCGGCGCATCGAACCCGACCGCCACCACGCGCACCTGCACGTCGAACTCGGCCGGTGCGTCGACCACCGCGACCGGCCCGCCCGCCACGCCCGGTTGGCGCGTCGCCGCGAATCCGATCTCGAGGTCGAACGCATCGTAGAGGCGCACGGCGTCCGGCGCGTCGAGCTTGGGCCAGGCGGCAAACGGCGCACGCACCGCGGAAGGTGGTGCCGCATCATCCGCCGCCGGCGGCGGCGAGGCCGATTTCTTGCCGCCGCCGTGCGGCACGTCCTTCGACACCGGCGACGGGGCGATATCGACTGCCGGAGGAGGCGGCGCGATCCCAGGCGCATCCGCCATCAATACCTGCTCGAACACGCCGGCGATGCGGCCGCGCGCATTGAGCACCACCGCGCCCGGCCGTTCCGCCGCGCCACTCGGCGCGCTCTCCTGAAAGACCGGCGCGCTGGTGTACTCGTGGAGGTCCATCGCGCGCTGCAGCGTGGCATCTGGCGGCTGCGATTGCAGCGCGTCGATCAGTCGCGGAACGACGCTGGTGTACCAGTAGATCTGCCCGTGGCCCGCATCGCGCCGCACGATGGCGTAGTGCGCGTGGGCATGGCGCAACAAGAGCGCCAGCGCGTCGGCCACCGTCTGGCCCGCGTCGAGCAACACATACGAACGATCGATCCGCATCGCGCGTCCTCCCTGACCGTTCCCGTGGTCAGTCTGCGCGCGGGGCCGCGGCGAACGCAACCCCTCGGGCGGCGGTCGCTCCGTCGCCGCGGCACGACCTTTGGTTGCACGCGGGGTCTCGCGGATCAATTCCAGCGCGGATGCAACACCATGGCCGCGAGGAGAAACAGGAGATAGCCGAAAGCCGGCACGGCGGGAAACGCCAGCAGGGCGAACGCCAGCGGCGCGAGACCGCGGCGCTGCAGCGCGCGGCTGCCCCACAGAATCAATGCGAGCCCGCCGAGGATCTCGAGCCAAATCCGGATGTTGAACGACGACACGGTGCCGTGCGCCAGTCCGCTGACGAAGAAGTAGCCGAACACGGCGAGGACGATCGCGTCGAAGGTCCAGAGCACGCGGAACACGGTCGAGGTGAGCTTCACGCCGCCAGACTAGCGCGCGGGCGGGCGGGCGGCCAGGGGTTTGCGCCACGCGAGCGGCACGCTAGGATGCGCGCCATGCACGACGGCACATCCACGACACCGGACGACGGCATCGACGCTGGCAAATTCGGCGACTGGCTCGCAGCCACCCGCGAGGTGTTGCGCGGTCGCGGCGAGGCGTCGGTGCCGTGCGGCGATTGCACCGCGTGCTGCCGCGCGTCGTACTTCATCCACGTCGCGCCGGACGACGGCGCCGCGCGCGCCGCGATTCCCGCCGACATCCTCGTCCCCGCGCCCGGCCTGCCGCGCGGACATCACGTGCTCGGGTTCGACAAAGCCGGCCGCTGCCCGATGTTCCGCGGCGGTGCGTGCGGCATCTACGACGTGCGGCCGCGCACCTGCCGCGAGTACGACTGTCGCATCCTCGCCGCCGCCGGACTCTCGGCGGGCGGCACGGAGAAGCGCGCCGTGGACGATCGCGTGCGGCGCTGGCGGTTCGCCTATCCCACCGACCACGACCGCGCGCTGCATCAGGCGGTGCGTGACGCCGCGTGGTTCCTGCAACGGCACGCCCGCCGATTCCCAGAAGGTTTCCTGCCCGGCAATCCGACGCAACTCGCGATGGTCGCCGTGATGGTGGCAGACCACTTCCTCGGCAACTGGCGGGCGCGCGAGGCGGGCGTCATCGCGGCCGAACTCGTCGACCTCCGCGCCCGCGGCGTGTGACCACCGACCCCTGCGCGGGGCGCTAACGCCCCGCCGCGTCCTTCAGCGGATCACCGAAGATCGACTTGCCGGCAAGCGCCGTCGCCATGCCATACAGCATGAGCGCGACGACGAAACCCATCGCCATCAGGCTCGGGCCCGCATACCAGGCGGACAAATCGAGCGTGCCCGCGACGTTGATCAACACGAGGAGGACGAGATTCGCCGCGACGTTCGAAAGCAGTCCCACGCGCAACACGAGGAAGATCATGCCGGCGTTCTGAATCAGCGTGACAACCGACGGCAGGATCCAATCGGTCCCCGACGTCGGCATGCCGCTGAGCAGGGGCACGCCCACGCGGATTGCCAGGACAGCGGCCACCGCCGCCCACGTCCGGCGCAGCACGAGCCGCAGGACGAGGACGTACACCAGGGCCGTCAGCGTGTCGAGGATGCAGACCGAGCCACCATATGCCATCGACCAGCCGGCGTTGCCGAGGCTCGATGCCGACAGCAACATTCCGCCCGTCGTGAGCGGCCACCACGACAGACCCGCCCAACGCGGCCCTACGCAGAGCAGCGCGGCGGTCAGCATCGTGATCGTCACGCCGCCCGCACTGCCGATGAGCAGATCGCGCCCCACGAGCGGATCGCGCAGGCGTCCGGAGAGCACACGCGTCCACGAGACCAGCATCCGCGGCCACAACCGCCGCACGTACGGTTCGAGGGCGATGTACGAGAACCACATGGTGACGCCATGGATGAATGCGTGCCCGAGGGTGCGGCCATACGTCCATCCCTGCAGGACCGGCAGCAGTCCGGTTTCCGAGAGTCGCGCGGGAAACGCATTCTCCAGGATGTTCATGGTGAAGACGAACACGGCGATGCGCGTGGCGCCCTTGCGATCGCCGCGTCCGAGCAGGATGTTGCGCCGCGCGAAGAAGAGCGAGGCGACGAACGGCACGAGACCGTTCAGCAACCAGTTCACCCACCCACCTACGTCGTTAGATGGCGGAGGAGTGGGGCGCAGGGGCGACACGGAGTTGCCCCACGCGTGCACGATCGCGAACTGCACGAGACGACCGCGCGAGGCGCCGGCCTGCACGGTGACCTTTTCGTGCGTGCCCCACGGCAGCGTGCCGGTCCACGCCGCCGCGCTGTCGCACGTCGCCGGCCGTGGCAGCGGCAGTGGCGCCGGCGTGAAGGCGGCCATGTCGAGACCCGCAGCGGTGAAGAGCGGCTTCCAGTCCGGCACGCCTCCGGGCGCTGCCGCGACGGAGTCCGGCGGCATCGCCTCGAGGCCGACGAGATGCCCGGCAGGATCGAGAAGGACGCGCGCTTGTCCCTGCGCCAAGAGAGGCGGATCGTTCTCGCTGACCTGTTCGTTATGGATGTGCGGCGATGCCAACTGAAGCGGGCTCCATCGCCGCCAGTAGAACGCCGCGTCCTGCACGCGCGGCTTGTCCGCCGCGGCCTTGGAAAGATTCTCGAGGCGCTTGGAGTTGAAGCTGTAGCCATCGGCGGTAAAGGCGGGAGGCGCCACGAAAGCATGCGTCTGCGTGAGGACGTCGGTGGCGCGCACCGCGAGCACGGACGTGGGCTGCGTGAGTTGTCGCAACTCGGGCCCAACGAGCGCGGACCACAGCGCGAGGCTCACGAGCCCGACTGCCGCGCAGCCAAACGCGAACAGCGGCGACATCGTGCCGCGGTCCTGCGCGTTGGCGACGAGTTCCGGCGAGGGCATCTCGCCAGCGGCGAGCGCGGCGGCGAGCGGGTCGCCCCCCGGCAGGCCGCCGAGCACCGCGTACGCCGACGGTGGCCGCAGCTCCGGATTCTTGTCGAGACAACGCATCACGACGCGCTCGACCACCGGATCGAGATCGCGCACCAGCGACGTCGGCGTGGTGAGCGTTTCCGTCTCGTGCAGCTGTCGCAGCTCGTTCACATTGGTCGACGTGAACACGCGCCGGCCGGTGAAGATCTCGTAGAGCACCAGGCCGAGCGCGTAGATGTCGCTGCGCACCGAGACTTGGCCGTGGGTGAGTTGCTCCGGGGCCATGTACGCCGGCGTGCCGGCCACACTGCCTTCGCGCGCGAGGTCTTCCGCGAGGCCGGCGAGGCCGAAGTCGGTGATCCGCACGCGGCCGCGGCCGTCGATCATGATGTTCGCCGGCTTGAGGTCGCGGTGTAGCATTCCGGCTTCGTGCGCGGCGGCGAGCCCGAGGCAGATCTGCCGCGCGATCTCGATCGCCTTGTCGTTCGACGGGCGGCCCATGCGGCGCAACACGCTCGCGAGGTCTTCGCCGTCGACGTACTCCATCGACAGGAAGACGTGGCCTTCGGCTTCGCCGATGTCGTAGACGCGGCAGACGTTGGGATGCGCGATCTGGCGCGCGACGCGGACTTCGGTGCGGAAGCGCGCGAGATCGGTGGCGCTGTGGCTCACCGTCTCGGGCAAGAACTTGAGCGCGACCGACTGGCCAAGTTCGAGATCGTCGGCGCGATAGACTTCGCCCATGCCGCCGCGCCCGAGCAGGGCGACGATGCGGTAGCGCGTGCCGAGCCGCGTGCCGGGATCGAAGCGGCCGTGGATGCTCGACGACGGCGAACTATCGAGTAGTGGCGAGGCGGGCGCGGTGATGTCCGGCGCCGTCATGGTCGGCGGTGCGGCAACCGGGGCGGCAGGCGTGCCGCACGCGGGGCAGAAGCGAGCATCCGGCGAGAGCGCATGCGCGCAGCCCGGGCAGAATGGCATGGGTCGAGATCCTGGGGATGAGGATGGACGCGAACGGGCGCTCCTGGCAGCCGGAGTGCGGGGAAGCCTACCACGTCCCTCGGCGCGCCGTCAGGCTTCGCGTGCGTCCCAGAGGCTGTCGACCAGCGCGGCGACGTGCAGCGCGGTGGTGTCGAACAGCGGCAGGCTGTCGAGGGTGTCGGCGCGCAAGAGGAGAGGGAGCTCGGTGCCGGCGAGCACGACGCCATCGATGCGCGCGGCGGCGTGGAGCCGGCATGCGAGCGCGGTCACCGCGTCCCGCGCCGCGTCGGTGAATGTGCCGCGCAGGAGTTCATCGACGTAGACGCGATGCAGCCACGCGCGATCGTCGGCGTCCGGCGTCACCACGGCGAGGCCGCGGCGCGCAAAGACCTCGGGATAGAACGACGCCTCCATCGTGAAGCGCGTCCCGAGAACGGCGACACGCGCGCACCCGGCGCTCCGCACGGCATCCGCGCAGACCTCCACGATGCTGATCAGCGGGACGCTGCTCCGCGCCGCCACCGCGTCGAACACGATGTGCGGCGTGTTCGCCGAGATCGCGACGACCTCCGCGCCGGCCGCGGCGAGCCGGCGTACCGACGCCACGAAGTACTCCGCCAGCGCCGCGTGGTCGCTCGCCACCAACGCCAGCGCGCGGTCCACGTCGAGCGAATCGATGACGATCGACGGCGCGCTGCCCGGCGCCCGGCGCGCCCACGCCGCGAGAATGCGCTGGTAGTAGTCGATCGTCGATTCCGGCCCGAGGCCGCCGACCAATCCGAGCGTCGCCATCAACTCTCCCGTCGCGCCAACACGTAAATCGACCACGGCGCCACGCGGCTTTCGCTCACCCACGCGATGCCGTCGTCCTCGCGCCCGAGCGGCTGGTACATCGCCTCGACGTCCAATCCCGCGTCCGCGAACGCGGCGCGATACGCCGCGTCGTCGCACACGACGTCCTGCACCGGCCGCGCGTCGTCGACGTCGAGCATCACGATCCGCACCGTGTCGCCGCTGCGCGCCGTGCGGTTTTCGGGATACGCGCGGGTCGAGAACGATGTCCACTCGTGCGTGTAGATCTCCGGCGTCGACACGATCGCCACCAGGCGCCCGGCCGGCGCCAGCGATGCGCGCAGCGAGGCCAGCGCGGCGACGCGCTCCGGCATGTTGTCGAACGTGAACGCGGCGAAGACGAGGTCGTACGCACCGGCGGGCAGCGGCGGCGGCGCGGCGGCGGGCACGTGCGTGTACCGCCCTGTCGGGTCGAGCGCCCGCGCGTGGGCGATCATCTCGCTCGCGATATCGATGCCCTCCGCGTCGAACCCCTGCGCCCGCAGGTAGCGCGTCGAACGTCCGGTGCCGCATCCGAAGTCGAGCGCGTGGCGGCCGCGGATGTGGGCCGCGAAGATTTCCGGCAAGTCGCGGAAGGCGAGCGCGTAGGTTCCGGGAAACTCGAGCCGCGCGTACGACGCCGCGCGCGTCACATCCGCATAGACGTTGTCGAAGTCGTCGGTCATCGCCTGCCTCCGGCGCGATCTCCTCGGGGGACGCCAACCGTACGCAGCGTGCGCCGCCAGTGTCAATCGACCGGCGGCTCGCCCGGCTCCATGCCGCAACGGCGGAACATGCCGTGACGCATGTGCTCCCGCTCCTCCGGCGTCATCGCCGCGCGGCGCTCCGCCATCCGCTGCCGCATGCGCCCGCCCGAGCCCCCGTTCATGCCGAACCCGCCGAACAGGATGCGGCACAGCGCGAGCAGACCGAGCGCCTGCCACAATGTAATCGTGCGCCAGCCGAACAACTCCGGCGTCAGCCAATTCCAGAGCGCGCGCACCGCGACACCGCCCAGCCCCACGAACGCGACCATACCGACGATCGCCAGCGGGGCGATCCACAACAGCTTGCGTGACATCATCCTTCCCTCACTCTTCAGTCCAGGCGTCGTGCACCGCACGGAGCCGTTGGCGCAGGTGCAAAATCGCATAGCGCTTGCGCGACAGCAGCGTGTTGACGCCGACACCGGTGGACGCTGACATCTCGGCGAAGCTGCGCCCCTCGAGTTCGTGGCCGACGAACACCTCACGTTGTTCGCGCGGCAGCTCCGCGAGCGCCGCCTCGATCTCGGCCAGCAGCGCAGCACGACGGCGCTGTGCCTCCGGACCATCGCCGGGATCCGGCAGCAGATCGGCGAGCGCCTCGTCGCCGTCCTGCGGCGTGCGACGTGCGGCGCGGTACGCATCGGCGATGCGATTGCGCGCCACGCGGAACAGCCAGCCCGTCAGGTGATCGATGGGCATGAGCAGCCGCGTCGCGGTGACGAGATCCGCATAGACGTCCTGCAGAATGTCTTCCGCGTCGCGGGGATCGGGCACACGGCGACGGATGAAGCGGCCGAGGCGGGAGTACTCCCGCGTCGCCACGTCCTCGATCCGTTCGTCGTCGTGCGCCATGCTCGTGTCCATGCTGAAGAGGAAGACGAAAAAGGGGGCCCCGATATTGTGGGCCCCCCGAGAATTCTTCGCGGCGCGCGTTCAGTCGCGCGCATTCATGCCCACCAGCCACGGCCGGATGTCGACACGCAGCAGGCTCGAGCGCACCGCGGGATCTGTCTCGGCTACCCCGCGTCCGGAATTTCGGGCTCGACCAACAGCGTCAGCAAGGTGAGCGATTCCTGCCAGCCGAGGTAGCACATCTCCACCGGAATCACGTCGGGGATGCCCTCCTGCACGATCGACAGCTCGGTGCCGCCCATGACCTCGCGCAACTGCACGGTGATCTGCATCTCGCCCGGCAGATTGGGATCGTCGAAGGTGTCGGTGTAGCGCAGCTGGCTGTACGGCGTCAGCTCGACGTACGTGCCGCGGAAGGAGTGCGAGGCCCCGGTGTGGAAATTGGTGAACGACATGCGGTAGCCGCCGCCCACCCGCGCGTCCATCTCATGCATCGTCGCGGTGAAGCCGTGCGGCGGCAGCCATTTGACCATCGCCTGGGGATCGAGAAACGCGCGGTAGAGGCGTTCGGGCGTGGCACGCAGCACGCGGTGGAGTCGGACGGTGCCTGGCATGCGGGGTTCCTCCTTGTCGATGACGCCGGCGCTCACGCCGTGTCGAGCAGGTCGCGAATCTTGTGGAAGGTTGCCAGATTGCGCGCGGTGATGCCATCGCCTGCAGCACGGTTGAGCCGCGCCCAGAGCGGACTGCGGCCGCTGCCCTGCGGAAAGCGCGCGTAGGCGACGTGACGCCCGACGCGCAACGCATCCGGCTCCCACTCCTCCGCCGCGAGGTCGTGCCGCAGATCCGCCATGGCGATGCGGTTCGCACCGCCGACGTTGATGCCGCGCAATAACGCCACGCGGCGGTCCGCGGTCACTTCGCCGCCGGCTTCTTCGGCGCGCGCGGCGGCAGCAGCGAGCGCTGCAACATGCCGATCGGATGACCCGAGGGATCGAGCGCAATCGCGATCGCGCCGGTGCTGTCGGGCAGGTTGAACGGGAACACCGGCGGCACCGTGCCCCCGAGTTCCTTCGCCTTGGCGCAGGTCGCCACGATGTCGTCGACCTGCACGTAGACGACGCCGTTGAACCCGCTGAGCGCGCCGTCTGCCGGCCGCAGCGTGCCGACTTGCGCGCCATCCACGACGATCGTCGCCGCCTGGTCGCTGTAGGACACCGGCGCGAACGTCCATCCGAACAACGGACCGTAGAACGCCTTCGCCTTGACGAAGTCGGTCGTCGCGATGTCGAACCATGCGATGTGGCCTGCCGCGATCTTCGGTGGCGCATCGGCCATCGCGGTGACCGCGCTGACGGCCACGGCGAGACATGACAGGGCGAAGCGTCGCATGAGAATGCTCCTCGGTTAGCGGGTCAGGCGTGCGCGCACCGCGTCGAGCTCCACATCGCGTCCCGCGGCGATGTCCGCCGCCGTCGGGTCCACGCGCACGTCGGGGTCGAGGCCCGCGTCGGGCTGCGGCGCGGGCGAGAATTGACCGATCAGCGGCACATCGAGTTCGAGACCGGTACGCGGTAGACGCAGGAAGAAGAAGCAGCCGCCGTTGATGCCGCGTTGATTCCCACCGGTCGGCTGGCCGACCAGCGTGCCGAGATGGTTCTGTCGCACCGTGCGCGCGAACTCGAACGTTGCCGAACTGTTGGTGGCGCCGACGAGCACCCACACGCGGCCATCGAACCGCGGCGCGCGCGGCGCGATGGTACCGCCCACGTCGTCGTCCGCATCGCGCCGCAGCCGGAACCACTGCGCGCTCGAATCCTTCGCCGCATCGCCCCAGTCGAAGAACGAGGGATCCCACGTGTCGAGGACGGGGCGCAGTGCATCCGGCACGCGGCGGTAGCGCACCAACCGCACCACCTGCTGCCGCGGAACCGGCGCCGCGATCAGGTGGCTGACGATGGCGTCGCCGACATCGCTGCCGCCTTCGTTGCCGCGCAGATCGATGACGACATCGCGCACCTGGCCGCCGGCGAGCGCGGCGAACGTCGAATCGAGCCACGCCTGCCACGGCCACGAGGAGTTGTAGGTCACCCACGTCGGCATGCGCAGGAGTGCGGCGCCGTCGGCGAGCGGCGTGCACTGCCACAGCGGCGCGTTCTCCTGCGTGGTCGTGGGCTCGAGCGCGGCGAGGGATGCCAGACGCGCGTCGTAGGATTGCAGCGCGAGCCGCACCGGACGCCTCGCACCTGACGGCGCGCGCACCTGCGCCGTCACCGCGTCGTCGCGATGCGGACACAGCAATGGCCAGAAGATGTCGAACGCTTCGTAGCGGCTGGTGCCGTCGACTTGCAGCGAGGCGACGCGCTTGGCGTCATTGTGGCCGTCGGCGCGCCCGTACGGCATCAACCGCGCGAGGATGGTCGCCGCCGGGATGCCGTCGAGCACGGCGATCTCGTCGCCAGGCCGCAGGCTGTCGGTGAACGCATGCGTCACGATCATGCGGCCATCGAGCCAGCGGAAGGTGAACGGCACGCGGCCGCGCTCGAACAGCGCATGCTGCACCGCGCGGCGTTGGTTGAAGAAGTTGGCGTAGGTGTGCCCGCAGCGTACCGAGGACGCGAAGCGCGAGAATGCGAGGTACGCCTCGGCCAGCGTCGCGCCGTGCGCGAATGCGCGGTCGAGCGCCGCGAACGCCGCGTCCATCTCGCGCGGCGTCGCGTAGCGATGCAGTCCGGGGTGCAGCGCGCCGTAGGCCTGACGCAGCACCGCGACGTCGGCGCGCAGATCCTCCGCCGCGAGCGGCGTCTCAGGCGTCCACGCGAGTTCCGGCGCCGCGAGCGCGGCCGTCGTCCAGACTGTGGCCAGCACGGCGGCCGCCCATGCGCCTACTGCCCGGCGGGCGGCTGCCACAATTCGACCTTGTTCCCCTCGGGATCGATTACCCAGCCGAAGCGTCCGAACTCCGACTCCTCGAGCCGGTCGACGACATTGCAGCCCTCCGCCCGCAGCGCGGCGAGCACCGCATCGAGATCCTCGACGCGATAGTTGACCATGAAGCGCGCGGTGCCGGGCGCGAAGTACGCGTCCTCTTCCGACATGATCGACCACACGGTGCTGCCGCCGGTGGGCACGCCGTCCGCGTCGGCCCAGCGGAAGATCGCGCCGCCCCATTCGCTGACGTCGACGCCGAGGTGCGTCTTGTACCACTGCTGCAGGGCCTCGGGATCGTGCGCGTAGAAGAAGACGCCGCCGATGCCGGTGACTCGTCGCATGTTGGACTCTCCGTGTGAACTCGGCGCTACGCCGGCCCGATGAGACCGAGCGTGCTGCCGGAGGGATCGGTGAAGTAGGCGAAGGTCGCCATGCCCGGCATCGCCATCGGATCGCCGAGCCGTGCGCCGCCCGCGGCCTCGACCTGCGCGAGCGTCGCCACCGCGTCGTTCGCGTAGATGTAGGCGACCGCCGGCAACGACGGCGTGTGCGATTGCCACACCCCGCTTGGCCCCTTGCCCGGGTCGAAGCCGACGAACTGCGGCATCGTCGGCACCGCGCCCCAGCCGAAGTGCGCGCCGAACCACGCAGCCGCGGCATCGCCATCCGCCGCGTACATTTCGAGGCTGCACAAGGTGCCGGCCGGCGGTGTCCACTCGCCGCCGAACGGCGGCGGCATGTGCGTCGCGCCCTCCGCCATGGCGCGGCCGGTGAGACCGTAGATGGTGCCGCACGGATCGCGGAACCGCGCCATCGCACCGACCATCGGAATCGTCCACGGCGCCTTCTCGGCGCTCCCGCCGGCGGCGATGAGCGCGTCGAAGCTCGCGGCCACATCGTCCACCGCGATGTACGGCACCACGCCGGGGAAATCGTCCGGGACGTTGGCGCGCAGCGCGCACGACGGACCGCCCGGCGTCTCCATCGCGATCAACTCCGCGGACAGTTTCATCGCGCGCCAGCCGAACACGCTCTCATAGAACGCCTGCGACGCGGCAAGGTGGTTGGCGGCGATGACGACGAGCGCGACAGGATGCGCGCCCGAGCCCACCGGAATGTCGGGGAATGAACCGGCCATGATGAGTCCTCGGTGCGGAGTGGTGAACGGGGAATGCGGCGGAAGGAAGTTGGGGCGATTGTGGCACAGCGCGCGCGGTTTGTCAGGCCCGCCGGTCAGCCGCGATCCAGCGGATTGGCGGCGACGCGTTGCACGAATCCCTTCTGCACGAAGCGAGCCGCGAGGCACGCCGGCTTGCGGGCGGCTTGCGCTTCGAAGTACCCCGCGAATTCCGCCGGCAGGCCAAGCCGTGGATAGCGCGCGAGGACGTCGGCCCGCAGGTCCGCGGGAATCTCGTCGACTTGGCGGCCGGAGATGTCCATCGCGGTGGAGAGTTCGAGCAAGTGCCCCTCGGGGTCGGCAGCGAGATCCACCTCGGCCCACATGTGGCGCACGATGATCTCGCCGGCGCGGCGCCGGCGCTCGGGCGGCCAGCCCGCGCCGGCCGCAAAGACCCACGCCAGATGCGCGCCGGCTTCCTCGAAGGGCAGCGCATGATTATCGAACGCATCGACCAAGGCGAGGTCGTGCAGCATCGCCGCGACGTACAGCAACTCCGCGTCGTGCGCGATGCCGCGCTCCGCCGCGTAGCCTGCTGCCCACAGATACGCGCGGATCGAATGGTGGAGCAGCGCCGGCGTGGCGAACGCGGTCACCACGTCGAGGGCGGCGCGGGCGGCCGGTGTGGCAGGGATCGAAAGGTCGTCGAGTCTCATGCGTTCTCCGCGGTCGAGCCGGGTCGATACATCAGCGTGATTGCGTCGGCGCGGGCTGCGCGATACGACGCCACCCGCTCGGCGAGAAACCGCGGCGCAGCGGCCTCGGCGATCTCGCGAAAGCCGATCTGCGCGTAGAAGCCCACCAGGTGTCGGTAGGGAATGCAATAGCACGGCGCGCCGGCGAGCGCGCGATCGACAGCGACGAGCATCCGCGTCCCGATCCCGCGGCGCTGCCACGTCTCGACCACGCGCATGCCACGCAGCACGGTGACGCCGTCCTCGCGCGCCAGCCGCACGATGCCGATCCATGCGCCGTCCGCGATGGCGATCACCACCACGTCCTCATCCGCAATCGAGGCCGCATAGCCTTGCGCCGCATAGAACGCGCGGACTGCCGCGCGCTCATCAGCGCCTGCGCGACGGACCTCGACCCGCACCATCCGCTACCCCCGGCACGCCGCGGCGTGACGGGCGGTGTCGACGCGGTGACGAAAGCGCGCCACGCGTCCGGCGTCGTCGAAGTGCCAGATGTGGGTTTCGTCTTCCTCTGCCACCCGCTTCCCGGTGGCCTTCACCACGAACTCGATGTCGACGAGCACGATCACCGTCTGGCCCGCCTCGGCGATCGTCTTGACCGCGAATCGCTCGATGTCGACGGCCGCCAAGCTGGCGAAGAACGCGGCGGCGCCGGCATGTCCACTGCGCGCGCGCAGCCAGTCGACCTCGGCAGCCGTCGCGTCGTACTCCCACTCGACGTCGTCGCGGAGTGTGGCGAGGATCGCCGGCACGTCACCGCGCCCGAATGCATCGTAGATCGTCTGAATCGTCTGCAGATTGCTCATCACATCCTCCTAGCCGTGAAGCCGACGTCCCATCATCACCAGGTCGCGTTCGACCTCGCCGAGGCGGGCGACGCGCGGCATCACGCCCCACCGCTCGAATCCGTGTTTCGCGAACAAGGCGATGCTCGCCGTGTTCGAGGCGAAGATGGTCACCGCGAGAGTCTCGATGCCGAGCGCCGGCGCGTGGCGGATCGCTTCCGCCAAGAGATAGGAGCCGAGACCCTTGCCGTGATAGTCCGGGTGCAGGTAGATCGCGAGATCCGACGTGATGTAGTAGCCCGGCCGCTCGTTCATGAAGTAGGCGAAGTTGAGATAGCCGATGACGCCGCGCTCCGGCGCCGCGGCGTCTTCCGCGGCCCAGATCGGACGGCGCGTGCCCGCGTGTTTGGCGAGCCACGGCGCGCGCGCGGCCACATCGATCGGCTCGGTGTCGCAGGTGCTCTCGCGGGTGCGGACCGCATGGTTGTAGATGTCGACGATGGCGGGCAGGTCGGCCGGCGTCGCGTCGCGGTGCGTGTACGTCATGGCCGCACGAACGCCTTGCGCGCCTTCGCCGCGGCGGCCCGGAACGCGCAGCCTTCGGCGTGGTCGTTGACGAGGCCCATCGCTTGCATGAACGCGTACACCGTGGTCGGCCCGACGAACGCCCAGCCGCGCTTCTTGAGATCCTTCGACAGGGCAATCGAGGTCGGCGAGGTCGAGACCGTCTGCGGCTCCGGGAGCGCGCGCGCATCGGGCTCGAAGCGCCACACGTACGCGGCGAGCGAGCCTTCTTGCTGGACGAGCTCGCGGGCGCGCTTCGCGTTGTTGATCGCCGCCTCGATCTTGCCGCGGTGACGGACGATGCCTTCGTCTTTCAGCAAGCGCTCGACGTCGCGCGCCGTGAACCGCGCGACGCGGTCGTAGTCGAAGCCGTGGAAGGCGGCGCGGAAGTTCTCGCGCTTGGCGAGGATGGTGCGCCAACTCAGGCCCGACTGGAATCCTTCGAGGCAGATCTTCTCGAACAAGCGCCGGTCGTCGGCCACCGGATAGCCCCACTCGCGGTCGTGATAGTCGAGGAACTCCGGCGCCACGCCGCTCCACGCGCACCGCTGCTTGCCGTCCGGGCCGGTGAAGAGGTCGCTCATGGCGCCGGCGTCCCGATCTTGGTGGAGTGCAGCACCGCAAGCAGCCAGCGCCCCCGCTTGCGACGGAAGATCGCGCTCTCGAGCCACTTCTTGACTTGCGTGCCGCCGGCGTCGCGGATCGTCGAGGTCAGGAAGTACACGGCGTACCCGACATCGCCCTTCACACGGACCTGTCGAAAGTCGAAGTCGTCGGTGCGGTGGTAGTCGTCCTCGGGAGCATGCATGAACGCGATGTCGCCCTCGACGTCGAGCAGTTCGCCGTTCTCGAGCAGCTGATAGCCGGGCGCCAGCAGAGCGCGGTAGCGAGCCTTGTCGCGCACCTGCGAATAGTTGCGGTAGACCTCGGCGATGGCCCGGCGAATGTCGGCGCGTTCGTCCGCCTGGACCGCGGTGGCGGCCCAGGCGCGTGGCGCGGCCAGCAGGAGCCCGGCGCCGGCCAACAGCTGGCGTCTGTTCATCGACGACTCTCCATCAGGGTTCGAGGGTGGCGAGATACGAGGCGAGCGCGATCATGTCCTTCACCGCGAGCCGCCGCACTGTGGCCTGCATGAGCACGCTGCCGGTGCCGGCGCGCGCGCCGGCCTTGAAGTCGTAGAGCTGCCGAACGATGTAGGTCGGCGAGCGGCCGGCGATGCTCGGCGCCTGTAGCGCGCCACGCATGTCCTTGCCGTGGCAGAGCGTGCATTGCACGGTGACGCCATCGCCGCCGGTTTTCGCCAACTGTTCGCCGCGGGCGACGCTGCCCGGCGGCACGTAGGCGACGAACGTCGCGCGCGAGTCGCGCAACTCGAACCGCTCGACGTCTTCCGGCATCTCGATGATGCGGCGGCCGAGCGCTTCACGGCCACCCTCGGGCGATGGCACGAAGAAATGCCCGGCGATCAGTGGCCGCGGAACGGTGTCGGTTTCGACCACCGTGATCGTCTTGCGCGGACGCAGCGACGCAAAGTAGCGCGCGGATTGGGCGACTTCGGAGTCGGTGGCCGCGACCGCGATCGCCTGCATCAGCCTCCACGCGAGCCGCGGCGGACTCACCGTGCCTCGTTTTCCCGACTTGAACTCCGCCATCTGTCGCGTGATGTAGTCCGCCGAGAGTCCCGCGACGCTCGCGTTCTCCGGTCCGCCGGTGCCTTCGGCGCGGTGGCACATGCCGCACGCGTAGACCTCCGGCGCGCGGCCGCGTGCGACGATGTCCGGCATCGGCGGGTGCTCGCCCGGATGCCAATCCGGCGAGAGGTATCGATTGCGCGCGTCGAGCTGCGAGTAGCGCACCGTGCTGCCGGGAACCGTGCGCGGTGTCGAGTCCGCCGGCGGCGCGACATACGTCGAGTCCCACACGAACGCCCACGCCGGCGGCGGCTCGGTAGTAGCGGCTGGCGGCGGTGTGGATTGCGCGATCGCCCACGCGGCCGACGTCAACGCGATCGCGGCGATGAGTCCTCGTCGCATGGCGCTACTCCGTGACCGCACGCAGACCGGCGGCTTCGATGCCGGCGACCGCGCAGATTTCGTCGTTGGCGCCAGTGTCGCCGCTGATGCCGACGGCGCCGATGATGTCGCCCGAGGCGTCGCCGATCAACACGCCGCCCGGCGACGGCACGATGCGCCCTTCCGTGGCCGTGGCGATCGCCGCGATGAACGTCGGGAATTGCTCGGCACGCGCCGCCAACTCGCGCGAGCCGAATCCCATGCCGAGCGCGCCCCACGCTTTCCCGTAGGCAATCGGGTAGCGCGCGAAGCCGGCGCCGTCCTCGCGCAGAAACGCGGCGAGGTGCCCGCCTGCGTCGACGACCGCAACCGCAATCGGCGCGAACTGGCGGGCGCGTGCCGTTTCGAGAGCGGTGTGCGCGATGGTGGTGGCTTGTGCAAGCGTCACACGTGACATGGCGAATCTCCGCGAGGTCATCGCGGAGACTCTACCCGTTCAGCGCGCGCTCAGCGACCACCAAACACCGGCGGGAACACGATCGCGACGATGGCCGCCCACGCGGCGAACACCGGGAGGTATCCCGTTTGCCACGCCTCCAGTCGCGCCACGGTGCCGCGCCCGCGCAGGAATTGCGCGTAGATCACCGCCGACCACGCCAGATTGACCAACAGCACGATGTTTTCGCCGAGCGCCGCCACGCGGTTCGGCGTGAAGCCGAACTCGGTGATGCGCGCCGCGATGGCCCACAGCGCCACTGCGTCCACCGCGAGAGCGCTGGCCAGCAGCGTCACCTGCATCGCGTCGAACGGTCCGGGTGCCGCTCCAGGGTCGCGCGCCGAAATCGCGTAGAGCACCAACCCCAGCACCACCGCCAGGAGCAGGTCGAACGCGATGAGCATGTCGCGCTCGATGCGCATGCCGCGGCCCGTCCAGATCAACGTCGCGAGGAACACCAGCAGCAGGATCGTGAACAGCGGCGTGAAGATGCGCGTCAGCACCGGCGCCATGTTCTCGATGACACTCTGCTTCGCTTCCACGAGCCATGCCGCGATCACCACCGCGCCGAGCGCGCCGCACGGCAGCAGCCACGTTTGGAAGAAGGTCTGCACCTTGATGCCGATGGCCTCGAAGATCATCGCCATGAACGCCGTGAACACGCCGCCGCCGAGCGCGATCAACACGTAATAGATGAAGAGTTCGCCGGAGAAGCGGATGAAATCCATGCGGCCGGACGCTTGTCGCCAGCGACCGCCCGCGTACGCGACGCCGACCACCAGCCACAGGGCGATGGGCAGGTGGAGCGCGGTCAGCATCTCCGTGTGACTGTGCGGCGCGAAGCGATACACGTTGGCGACCACCGCCGCCGCCGCGAAGGCGCCGCCCAGCCACACGCGTGTCCGTGGCGTGAGCCGGCGCTTCCACGCGAAGTATCCGGCGAGCAACGGCAGCACGAAGAGGCTGATGTTCCGAACGTAGAATTCGGCGTCCTTCTGCATGTCGAGGCCGAAGAGCGCCGGCAGTTTCACCAGCGTTGCCGCCGCGCACGCCAGGGCGACGGCGATCACGCCCTCTCGCCGCGCCGTGCCGCCCGGTTCGTCGCCGGGCAGCACGAGTTGCTTCCAGAGCCGCTCCGCGTGCTCGCGGGCAAATTCGCGCGACAGCGTATCGAGATCGCCCATGCGCTTCACCGCGACCAGGAACGCTTCGTCGTGCGCGAGGCCGGCGTCCTGAAGGCCGGCGATCTGCTCGCGCAGGTGATCCTCGAGTTCGTGGACGTCCACGGTGTGGATCGCTTGGCGGCGGCGCAGGTATGCGCGCCACAGGTCGATCTGCTCTTCGAGCGTGACCGTCGTCATCGTCTATGCCTCCGCCGGCAACGGCAGCCCGCCGCCATCCGCCATCGCCGCCCCAAGCGCGGACCAGATACCGCGCAGCGTCGCGTCCACCGCGAGCCACTGGCGGCGCTCCTCGGCCAGTTGCTCGCGGCCGGCCGGCGTGATGCGGTAGTACTTGCGGCGCCGCCCGGAGTCGGCGGTCTCCCACCGCGCGTCCACGTGGCCCAGCCGCTCGAGACGGTGAAGCACCGGGTACAGCATGCCGTCCGTCCACTCCATCGCCCCGCCGGACGACTCGCGGACGCGCTTGAGGATGGCGTAGCCGTAGCTGTCGCCCTCCGCCAGGATGGCGAGGACCAGCGGACTGGAGGACGCCGCGATCAGATCCTTGTTGATTTGCATGGGGTTACGACCTTTTGGCCTCGGCAGACGTTCCATACCTCGCACAACGATACATTGAGATGCTAGGTATGTCGAGACCGTTGTCGGCCAGCGGCCGGAAGCTACGAAGATCCCCAGCCGGGGAGCTTCGCCGCTTGCGCGATCCAGCGCGCGATTTGCGCTTCATCGAGGTCGTCCGCGTGGATGTCGATCCAGCGCGCCTCGGGGCTCTTGCCGCCGGGCGGCGGCGGATCGAGCGATGTGCCACGGAAGAACGTCAACTTCACGGCCCGCGTGTAGACATGAAACGCGGCGAACCAGCCGTGTCCCGCAATGCCGTAGAACGGCGAATTCCACTTCACCGCCTTCGTCACGTGCGGGACGGTGCGCACGATGAGCGCGTCGATCCTCTCGCCCACCGTGCGCTTCCACTCCGGCATCGCGGCGATGTACGCCTGCACCGGCGCATCGCCGTCGGCCTTGGCGATCTGGGGGTTGCCGCCGGACAGCAGCACGGGCCGCTTCACGTCGCGCCCTACTTGAGTCCGACCACCATCGAGTCGGGGCCGACGAGGTGCTCGACGCGCGTGGACGCGAATCCCGCCTCGGTCATCCACTGCGCGCAGTCACGTCCGGTGTAGTCGAAGCCGCCGGGCGTTTCGATCAACATGTTGAGGCTCATGAGAAGTCCGAACGCGTTCTGCGATCTGTCGTCGTCGATGATCGATTCGTAGACGATGAGCGAGCCGCCGGCCGGCAGCGCATCGTACGCCTTGCCGATCAACACCTTCTTCGTCGGCAAGTCCCAGTCGTGGAGGATGTGGCCCATCATCAGGACGTCCGCCTTCGGCATGTCCTGCTCGAAAAAGTTGCCGGGCTGGAACGTCACGCGGTCGGCGACGCCGGCGTGCGCGGCGTATTCCTCGAAGATCGGCGCGACTTCCGGCAGGTCGAACCCGACGCCGCGCAGGTGCGGATTGGCGAGCGCGACCTGCACCGCCAAGTCGCCCTGCGCGGTGCCGATGTCGACGAACGTGTGGTAGGCCTTCCACAGCGGCGAGTGCGCGATCGTCATGTTGGCACCGTGGCTGATGCCGGTCATCGCCGCGAGGAACTCCTTCAGGCGCGCCGGGTCGGCGTAGAGCGTTTCGAAGAGGCCGGCGGCACCGGATTTCGATTCGTTCTGCTGCACGCCGGTGCGCAGCGCTTCGGTGAGGTGGCCCCAGAACGGATAGAGGCGCGCGTTCGCCATCTCCAACATGCCGCCGACGTACGACGGCTTCTTGCGATCGAGGAAGAGATCGGTCTCCGGCGTGTTGGCGTACTGGTCGCCGGTGCGCGCGAGGAAGCCGAGCGCCACCAGCGCGTCGAGGAAGTCGCGCGCCGAACGCGGGTGCAGGCCGAGGCGGCCGCGCAGGGCGTCATACGCTTCCGGCCCGTGCGCGAGTTCGGTGAAGACGCCGATTTCGATCGCGCTCAGGAGCGTCTTCGACGCCCAGAAGGCAAGGCCGGTCTGGAGGATCTTTTCGGGATTCGGTTGCGTGGTCATCGGTGGTCTCTGGAGTGGATAGATCGTGCACGGAGGGGCGGAGGTATGGCGAGACGACGCGCGGACGGGCGCGAAGAGGAGTGGTGGCGATGTTAGCGAGCAGACCCGCCGGAGAGCAAGGAACGAATCTCTGCTGTTACGGCCGCGTCGAGGACGGTGGTGCCGCGGCCATCGCGATCGTGCGGGCTCGCGCCCTGGGCGAGGAGAAGGCGGATGATCTCGCGTTGCTGTTCGCGCGCTTCAGGAGAGCCGCTCCCGCTGGCACCGGTGGTGCGCACGACGAGATGCAGCGGCGTGGAGCCGGAGCCGTTTGGAAGCCGCGGATCGGCACCGCCTTCCAACAGGGCGCGTACGGCGGCAGCGGAGCGCGTGCGCACCGCGCGATGCAGCGGCGCGACGCCGGACGCGTCTCGCGCGTTGGGGTCGGCGCCCGCCGAGAGCAGGAAGGCGAGCGTCGCAGCCTGCGCGTCGGGCTGGTGTCTATTCGCATCCGCCGCGTAGTGCAGCGGTTCGGCGCCGCGTCGATTTCGCGCACCGCACGTGGCGCCGTGCGCGACGAGCAGCTTCGCCATGTCGCATTGGAAGGCAGCGGCTGCCATGTGTAAGGCGGTGTCGCCGGCGTAGGCGTAGTGTGCGATCTCCGCGAAGAAGAAGTCGGCGCTCGTCGCGCGTTGCACCCTCCGCGAGCCGTTGCGTGGCGAGCGTCACGTCGGCTGCGAGATGGCGCTCGACGCCGTCGCGATCGCCGGCGACGACGAGATGCAGGAATCCAAGCAAGGCGTTCGTCACGTCATGCGCTCCGCCACCAGGCGATAGCCGAGATCAACGCTTCGCGATCAGGCAGATGCCCGTAGCGCTGCCACGCACCCGAGTCGAGATCCGCACCGGTGTTGCCGAACCCTCCTCGGCGACAGGGTGCGAGAACGAGCTGATGCCGGACTGCACCGCAGGATCGAGGTACGCCGCGGGCCGCGCCCAGTACGCGCCGAGGAAACCATCGGCGCACTCGCGCGGAATCGGCACCGCCGCTGTCGTCACGCGCATGTCCGCGCCAAATGCTGTCGTGTAGTCCGCCATCGGCGGAAACTGCCGCTTGTCGATCTCCGCGAACGCGGGCAGGTAATCGCGCACGAGCCAGAAGAGATCGGCGTCGGGATCCCACGTGAGCAGAACGATGCGCCGGCGCGCGACCCGCGCGCACTCGGCGAACCCGCGCGCGCGATCCGTCCAGTGATGCAGTGTGAGGATCGCGGTCACCGCGTCGAATGCACGATCCGCGAAGGGCAGCGCTTCCGCGCGCGCGCGCACCACCGGCGCCGCGTCGGCCGGGCGCTGCGCCACCATCACCGCCGACGGCTCCACCGCGATCGCCTGACGATCGTGCGGCTCGTAGGAGCCGCTGCCCGCGCCAACGTTGAGCACCGTGTACGCGTCGCCGAGCGCCTGTATCAGCTGCGCCGCAATGCGCGGGTCGGCGCGGCGCTGTTGCGCGTAGCGCCGGCCGATCGCGTCGTAGAGCGAGTGCGTCGGCTCAGGCACTGCCGTGCGCCACTTCGAGGTACACCGCCTGGCCGACGGCCAGGCGCCCGCGGCGCATGACGGTTGCGTAGACGCCCAGGTTGGTGTCGCGCTCGCGCACGATCGCTTTGAGGACTTCCGGCGAAACGCGTGCGGTATCCGGGTCGATGTTCACCATCGAGCAGCGCAGGTCGCGGTTGGTGATCGCGATGGCGGGCGCGTCTTGCGCATCGCCAAAGGTGAGCACACCACCGACCCACGTGTCTTCCACGTACGGCTCCGGTGTGCGCAAGGCGAGAACGATGTTCGGGCGGAACCTTCGCGCGTCGTGTGGCAACCCGGCGAGGGCGCAGGTCGTGTCGACGGTCGTGGCTGTAATCAGCGACACGCTGGCTTCGTCGAAGATGCCGCGGTCGAAGTGCGTCATCTCGACAGGCACGCCGGATCGGCGTTCGATCTCCGCCACGAGTTCGTCTCCGAACAGCTCCAACTCTCGGCCGTCTGGCGTGCGGACGTGCGAGGGCAGATCGCCCGCGTGGCCGCGCGGCTCGAATGCCACGAGTTCCGGCAGCTTCGACGCGGTGAGCCAGGGAAAACCGCCGCGATCGCCGATACGCCGAAGCGCGAGACGGCGATCGCCGGCGAGTCCGTGCCATCCGAGGGCCGCGGCGTCGAGCGGCTCGCCACGCATCGACTTCACCGGATAGCGCGTCAGCGCCGCGATGTCACCGACGTGGATGCGCATGCGGCCCTACTCTCGCGGCGGAGAGGACTACTCCTCCCCGCCGTCCTCCGCTTCCGGCTCGTCGGCCGCATCGTCCTGGTCCCCTGCGTGGTGCGGCCCTGCACGCGCACCGCGGCGATCGGCAACCGGATCACCACGCCATTGGCGGTGATGATCATCAACTCGTCGGAGTCGAGGACTTCCTTGATCGCCATCGCGGCGCCGTTGCGCGGCGTGTTGCGGATCGTGAGCACGCCGCCCGCGCCGCGCTTGTTCACCGGATAGTCGCTGATCGGCGACCGCTTGCCGAAGCCGTTCTCGGTGACCACGAGAAGCGAGGCGTCCCGCTTCACCGCCACCATGCCGATCACCGCGTCGTCCTTCTCGAGACGCGTGGCGATGACACCGGCGGCGCTGCGGCCCATCGCGCGCACGTCCGACTCATGGAAGCGCACCGCGCGACCCTGCCGCTTGGCGACGATGATGTCCTGCGTGCCGTCGGTGATCAGCACCTCGATCAGCGCATCGCCTTCATCGAGGTTGATGGCGCGGATGCCGGCGCGGCGCACGTTGCCGAACTCGCTCAGCACCGTCTTCTTGATCGTCCCGCCGCGCGTGCAGAACACGACGAAGTGCTCGTCGTCGAACACGCGCACCGGCACCACGGCGCTCGGCTTCTCGCCCTTCTCGACGTCGATCAGGTTGACGATCGCCTTGCCCTTGGCGGCGCGGCCGGCCTGCGGAATCTCGTGCACCTTGAGCCAGTAGCACTTGCCGCGGTCGGTGAACACCATCAGGTACGAGTGCGTCGACGCGACGTAAAGCTGCTCGACGAAATCTTCTTCCTTCGCCTCCGCGCCGGTGGCGCCGCGGCCGCCGCGGCCCTGACGCCGGTAGAGCGTCATCGGCGTGCGCTTGATGTAGCCGCCGTGCGAGATGGTGATCGCCATCTCTTCGTCGGCGATCAGGTCCTCGAGTTCGATCTCGCCCTCTTCGCTGACGATCTCGGTGCGGCGCTCGTCGCCTTACTTCTCGCGCACTTCCATCAACTCGTCGCGGATGATGTCCTTGACCAGTTGGTCGGACGCAAGGATGGCCTTGAGCTTCTCGATCAGCTTCAAGACCTCGCGGTATTCTTCCTCGATCTTGTGGCGCTCGAGTTGTGTGAGGCGCGCCAGCCGCAAATCGAGAATCGCCTGCGCCTGGATCTCGCTCAGCCCGAACGTCGACATCAACTGCGCGTGCGCGGTCGGCGTGTCCGGCGCGCGGCGGATCAACGCGATCACCTCGTCGAGGTGGTCGAGCGCGATCATGTAGCCTTCGAGGATGTGCGCGCGCTTCTCGGCTTCGTCGAGATCGAACTGCGTGCGGCGGCGCACCACTTCGCGGCGGTGGCCGATGTAGCAGTCCAAGAAGTCGCGGATGCACATCGTCTTCGGCCGCATGTTGACCAGCGCGAGCATGTTGGCGCCGAACGTCGTCTGCAGCTGCGTGTGCTTGTACAGGTTGTTGAGCACCACGCGCGCCTGCGCGTCGTTTTTCAGTTCGATGACGATCCGCATGCCTTCGCGGTCGGATTCGTCGCGGATGTCGCGGATGCCACTGACCACGCCTTCGCGCACCAGCGTCGCCATCTTCTCGAGCAGCGTGCCCTTGTTCACCTGGAACGGAATCTCGGTGATGATGATCGATTCGCGTTCCTTGGCGCCGGTTTCGATGTGGGCGCGGGCGCGCACCGTGATGAGTCCGCGGCCGGTCGCGTACGCGTCCTTGATGCCCTGGCGTCCATAGATGATGCCGCCGGTCGGAAAGTCCGGCCCCTTGATGATGCGGCAGATCTCTTCGTGGGTGATCGCCTCGTTCTTCAAGACCGCAACGATCGCGTCGGCCACTTCGCGCAGGTTGTGCGGCGGAATGTTGGTGGCCATACCCACGGCGATACCGTTCGAACCGTTGACGAGCAGATTCGGCACGAGCGCCGGCAGCACCGTCGGCTCCTCGCGCGACTCGTCGTAGTTCGGCTTCATGTCGACGGTGTTCTTGTCGATGTCGCGCAGCAATTCTTCGGCGAGTTCGGTGAGGCGCGCCTCGGTGTACCGTTCCGCCGCCGCGCTGTCGCCGTCGATCGACCCGAAGTTGCCCTGGCCGTCGATCAGCGGGTAGCGCAGCGAGAAGTCCTGCGCCAACCGCACGAGCGCGTCGTAGACGGCGATGGTGCCGTGCGGGTGGTAGTTACCGGTGACGTCACCGGTGATCTTGGCGCACTTACGGGTGGGGCGGTCGTGACGGAGGTTGAGGTCGTTCATCGCCACGAGTACGCGCCGGTGCACCGGCTTCAGACCATCGCGCACGTCGGGCAACGCACGCGAGACGATCACGCTCATCGAGTAGTCGATGTAGCTGGTCTTCATCTCCTCTTCGATGTCGACCGCTGCGATGTTCTGCCGGTGCTGCTCCATGTCACTCCTTTTGCATCACGAGAGTTCCCGCCGCCGTTCCTGGCGACGGGTGACGACCTGCGCGCGCGTCAGCGCGGATTGCGACGCTTGTGGACCTGCCACGCCACCCCGAGGGCGATCCACGACAGCACGATGATGGCGATGACCTGCGGGACACTCATCGCGGGTTCCTCACCGGTCGTTGCGCGGCTCGCGCGTGACGTCGGCGTTCGACGTGACGAGCCACTGCATGATTTGCGAGAGCGCGACCCAGATGAGCAGGGCGAGGATCAGCTCGAAGCTGTGGGTGAGGCCGCGGCGCATCTCCTGCATCGCCAGCACGGCCAGCCCGAGTGCGAAGGCGCCCCACCGCGTGTTCTCGGCGCGGCCCAGGACGACAGCCGCGATGCCGGCGGCGACTACAGCAACCACCGCGCCCAGCCACCATCGGTGCGCGACGCTCAGCCACAAGTAGGCGAGCATCAACACGGCACCGACGACGATGCGGACCAAGCCCGTCATGCCGCTGCTGGTCCTCCGCGAGGGGGCTGTGACGCGAGGCCGATGTGAGCCGGCGCCGCGGGTCTGCCGGCACCTCGTCGCAACGAGCTAACCTTTTCGGCCGCCGTCGCTTCCGGGATCCGGATCGATGCGCCAGTATGGCGCAGGCCCGGCGTGGGCGCAACGATTCAATCGGTCCGCCGCGGGCCTTCGTGGGGCCACGCGGAAGGGGCCGCGCCGGGCGGGCGCGACCCCTCGTGAAGCTCTGCTTTTCTGGCTAGTGTCCGGTCACTGCCGTGGTGTCCGCCGTGGTCTCCGAGGGCGCCGAGGTGGCGGGCGCGGGCGACGTTTCCGCCACTGTCTTGAGCTGCGCCAGACCCTTCTCGAAATCCCCGCCCACCGTCTTGTCCATGTTCATGAACACGGTGAACAGCTTCGCCATGAAGTCGTTGGTGCCGTCCATCGACCATGTGACCTTGGTGCCCGTTCCGTCCGGTTCGAGCGCGAACGCGGTTTCGTTCGTGGCCTTGAACGGCTTGAGGAACTCGAGCTTGATCGCCATCCGGTTCGGCGGCTGTCGTGGTCATGCGGCCCTCGCCGACGTCGTTGTTGCCTTCCCAGTGGTAGC
>JBGATO010000131.1:0-7524 GCA_044229145.1 Candidatus Eiseniibacteriota bacterium
CGGTCGGCCTGTTCGGCCTGGCCGGCGCGTGGCGCCGCGGGCAGGCGTTCGAGTGGTCGCTGGCCGGGCCGGTGGCAACGGCCGTCGCCGCGATCGCCACCGCGATCCTCGCGCTGCTGATGGTGTTCTATGCGGCCAAGCTCCTGCGCCACCGGGCGGCCGTCGTCGCCGAGTTCCGCCACCCGGTCGCCGGCCCGATCATGGCGACGATCCCGCTGTCGCTGCTCCTCGGGGTGGTCTACCACGCGGAGAGCGGGCACGCCGGCTGGCTCGCGCTCACGCTCGCCGCGCTGGCGCTGCAGGGGGTCATTGCGCTGCGCGTCGTGAGCCAGCTCGCCACGGGCACGCTGCCCGGCGCCATGGTCACGCCCGCGCTCTACCTGCCGCCGGTGGCCGGCGGATTCGTCGGCGCGATGGCGCTCGGCACGCAGGGCTACCCCGGCTGGGCGGCCCTGCTGTTCGGGATGGGGCTCGCCGGCTGGGCGCTGCTCGAGGTGCGCGTGCTGAACCGGCTGTTCGAGGGCGCAATGCCCGAGGCGCTGCGGCCGACGATGGGCGTCGAGCTCGCGCCGCCGTCGGTGGCGACACTCGCGGCCGGCGTCATCTGGCCCGCGCTGCCCGGCGAGGTGCTGATCGTCGGGCTCGGCGTCGCGGCCGGCCCCATCGTCGCGGTCGCGGCCCGCTACGGGTGGTGGGGCCGCGTGCCCTTCTCGCTCGGCTTCTGGTCGTTCTCGTTCCCGCTCGCGGCGCTGGCCGGGGCGATTATTGAGGTCGTGCGCCGCGGCGGCTGGCCGCCGGTCTACGGGGGCGTCGCGCTGGCGATCGCGTCGGCCGTCATCGCGCTGCTCGCGGCGAAGACCGTGCTGCTCGTCGCACGCGGCCGGCTGCTGCCGCCGCCCGCCGCCGCGTAGGGGCCGGGCGCCAGTCCCAGCCTTCCTTGCCGGGCCCGGCGTTCATGAGCTTCGTCACGTGCCAGCCGATGTGCCCGGCCATCGCGAGCATGAACACGATGGCACCGAGGCTCAGCAGGCCGAAATCGCTGGAGAACAGCCGCTTGAGCGCTTCCACGGGGGCTCCCGAAGTGCCACTTGACCCCCGCCAGCGCAGGCCATTGGCGGAATTGCGCCTTGCCCGCGGTCAAGGCCGCGTCACGCCCGCCCGAACACCTCGTTGATCTGCTGCGACACGCGCACGAACGTCGTGCGCTTGGACAGCTCGCGCAGCCGCCGCGCGCCCACGTACGTGCACGCCGAGCGTACGCCGCCCAGGATCTCCTGCGCGGTGTCGGCCACGGGCCCGCGGTAGGGGACCAGCACCTCCTTGCCCTCGGCGGCGCGGTACTGCGCGACGCCGCCCGCGTACTTCTCCATCGCCGCCCGGCTGCTCATCCCGTAGAAGCGCTGGTACTTGCGGCCGTCGCGCTCGACCACGTCGCCCGCGCACTCGTCGTGGCCGGCGAGCATGCCGCCCAGCATCACGAAATCGGCGCCGCCGCCGAACGCCTTGGCGACGTCGCCCGGCGTCGTGCAGCCGCCGTCGGCGCAGATGTGGCCTTCGAGACCGTGCGCGGCGTCGGCGCAATCGATGATCGCGGAGAGCTGCGGGTAGCCGACCCCCGTCATGCTGCGCGTCGTGCACACCGACCCGGGGCCGATGCCGACCTTGACGATGTCCGCACCCGAGAGGATGAGCTCCTCGGTCATCTCGCCGGTGACGACGTTGCCGGCCATGATGACGAGGTGCGGGTAGCGCTCGCGGATCTTCGCGACGAAGCGAACGAAGCTCTCGGTGTAGCCGTTGGCGACGTCGATGCAGACGTAGCGCACCGCCGCCTCGGCGCCCGCACCCGACGCCGCCATCACGCGGTCGAAGCGCTCCTCGTCGGCCCTGGTGATGCCCATCGAGTAGAACGCGGCCGACTTGCGCTCCAGCGCCGCGAAGAACGCGGTGAGCTCGTCGACGTGGTAGTGCTTGTGCAGCGCGGTGGAGAGCTCGAACGCGGCGAGTGCGCGCGCCATCTCCATCGTCCCGGTCGTGTCCATGTTGGCGGCGACGATCGGCACGCCGTGGTAGTCGACCTGCGCGTGGCGGAAGCGGAACTCGCGCGAGACGTCGACGTTGGAGCGGGTGGACAGCGTGCTCCGCTTGGGGCGGATCAGCACGTCCTTGAAGTCCAGCCGGATCTCGTTCTCGATGCGCATGGAGCCCCCGCCAGCCTCTGCGGCGCGGCATATTGTCGCACCCGCTCGTGAAATCGGGGAGGCAGGCCTCCCCGCGACGCCGATTTTCGCTTATTGTCGAAGTTGACTCCAGCGGCACGCAATCCGCTGAATCGCTTGTCGCCGTCGCCTGGCGCAGGATCGAAATCTGCGGCTACTGACATTATTCCTGCTCGTGAAGCTTCGCGTCGCATTTGGCAGTGCCCTTCTTGCGGTGCTGACGAGCGCCAGCGGTGGCGAAATTGCCGTCCTGCCGGAGTGCCCCGGACCATCTGTCGTCGTCTCGGTCGGCGTCAAACAGAGTCCCGTGCCGCCGGCGTTTCTGCCTGACGATGCTCTCGTCACTGCGCAGGGAAACGACTTTCGCATTCTCTTGAATGCGGTTCAGGCTGGCGCCCCGGGGATGCCTTCGAGTACCCGGCGAGTCGCCCTCGGCCAGTTGCCGGAAGGCAGCTATCAGGCAGCCGTCTACTACCGATATGAGCTTTTGTCGGGCACGTACTTGCCGGAACAGTTGTTCGGCAGTGTCCGCTTCGATGTGCGAGCCAGGGCCGAAACCGACGGACCATGCCCGCCAGGCGTGATAACAATCGAGAGCGGCGGCTTTCAGCGCACTGCCGTGGGCAGGGCGTTTGCCGAGCCAATCGCGGTGGAGGTTGACGACGGTCAGCTGCGGCCGGTGTCTAACGTACAGGTACGACTTGAGCGCGTCTTGCGTCCGGAGGATCCGTCCCTAACGTCCGATCAGCAGCCGGGCGCTACGCAGAACGTACTCTTGGCAAGCACCGATGCACATGGCATGGCGAAATTCAACGTCACTGCGAACGCGGCAAGTGGCACCTACCAGTACAAGGCCACGATCGGCGGAGCCGCCTTCAGCCCGGAGGCCTACGCCGTATTGGACAACCGGGAACCTGCTTCGCAGTCGGATCTACCTTTGCTTCCCGTAGTCGAGTTCTACAATGCAGCGCGGAATCATTACTTCATCACTCAGGATGTCGCTGAGGCGCAGAGACTGGACCTGGGTCTGGCGCAGGGATGGCGACGAACGGGCGCGGTGTTTCTGGCAATGCCGGCAGGTTCTGCCGTCGCGAAATCACAGCCCGTGTGCCGCTTCTACGGCCTTCCCGAAGCGGGGCTCGACTCGCACTTCTTCTCGGTGTCGCCAGTCGAGTGCGCTCGGGTCATCGAACAGTTCGGATCGAGTTGGGCACTCGAAACTGCGGAAGCGTTCCGGGAGTTCCTGCCCGATGTTGCCACGGGCGCATGCGCGGCCGGCACGGTTCCACTCTACCGAGCCTGGAACAACCGCGTCGACGCCAACCACCGGTATACGCTTTCCAAGTGGGTAATCGCGAGCATGGTTTCGCGTACCTGGATTCCGGAAGGCTACGGGTCGTCCGCAGTGGCAATGTGCGTACCGCATTGAGGCGCGATTCCGCACACAGCAGGCCGGGCGCTCAGGCACGATCATCGCGCGGTCCGGCAGCGACTCGTTCGACTCGTCGTCCCGCCCTTTCCCTGTGCACGTACACGTCCTCGGCTAACAGTTGCGGAGCGCCTCCCACGCGTCGCGCGTGATCGCCCGCACGTCGTAGACGCACGGCTCGCCGCGCACCGGGCGTGTCTCCTGCCGCACGAGGACAAGGCCGCAATTCTCCATCACGCGTGCCGAGGCGACGTTGCCGGCCATGTGCGTCGCCCAGACCGAGTCCTGGTCCGTCTGCGCGAACAGGATGGCGATCGCCGCGAGCGTCGCGGCCGTCGCGAGGCCCTGACCCCAGTGCGCGCGGCCGACCCAGTAGCCGAAGTGGCCGTTCTCGTTCGCGTCCGGCCGCACGCCGAGCGCGCCGACCAGCGTGCCGTCGGCGGCGCGGGCGATCGCGTACGCGTGCTCGCCGCCGTTCTCCCGCGCCCGCGCGTGCCCGGCGATCCACTGCTCGGCCATGCCGGGCAGGTAGGGGTGCGGCAGCGCGGCGAGCCACCGCGCGAGTTCCCAGTCGTCGGCGAGAAGCCGCACGTCTTCGGCGTCGTCGGGCGTGAAGCGCCGCAGCACGACGGGCGCCGCCAGCACGCGCTCGGGCAGGTCCATCGCAGTTGCCCGCGGCGGCGGGCGTCAGTCGCGGAAGTTCTGGTACTGCAGCGGGAAGTCGGCGATCGACTTCTTCACCAGCGCGATCGCGTTCTGCAGCTCGTCGCGCTTGGTGCCCGACACCCGGACGGCGTCGCCCTGGATCGACGCCTGCACCTTCAGCTTGCTGTCCTTCAGCGTGCGCACGATCTTCTTCGCGAGCTCCTGCTCGACGCCTTCGCGCACGGTGACCGGCTGCTTGACCTTGTTGCCGGAGATCTTCTCGACGTCGCCGTACTTGAGCGAGCGGATGTCCACGCCGCGCTTGGTGAGCTTGCCGGTCAGGATGTCGGTGACCTGCGACAGCTTGAAGTCGTCGTCGGCGAAGAGCGTCAGCACGTTCTCCTTCTGCTCGACGCGCGCGTCGGAGCCCTTGAAGTCGAAGCGTGTCGACACTTCCTTGTTGGTCTGGTCGACCGCGTTGCGAACCTCGACCTGGTTCACTTCCGAGACGATGTCGAACGAGGGCATGACGTTATCCGCAGGGTCAGGTGGTGGTGAAGCCGATCTTCCGGTGCGTGCCGTCGCAGTACGGCTTGTTCTGCGAGTGGCCGCAGCGGCACAGGAACGTCTGGTCGGAGAACGCGGTCCGCCCGTCGCTGCCGCGCAGCACCAGCGGCCCGGCGCACTGGATCGGCCCGTTGGGGATCGGCTTGATCGTCAGCGGCGCCGACAGGTCGGTGCCCGGCCGCGCCGGGACCTCGGCCGGCAGGGCGCCTTCGTCCCTGAATCCCGCCTTGCGGTGGCTGCCGTCGCAGTACGGCTTGTGCTGCGACTGGCCGCAGCGGCACAGCGCGATCCGCGTGTCCTCGACGACGGCGTCGCCCGCCCGCAGCGTGAGCTGGCCGCGCAGGTAGTTGGGGCCGTCGGGCGTGACGGTGCCGGTGTTGAGCGGCGGCACGACCATCGCCGGCGTGCCGTCGACGTGCCGCATCGACAGCGCCCCCGACGGGCAGCGGTTGACGACCTCGGCGACCGACGCCGGGTCGGCGGCGTCCGGCCGGATCCACGGCTTCGCCTTCGGGTCGAACACCTCCGGCAGCCCGTGCACGCATTCGGCGGCGTGGATGCAGCGCGCGGCGTCCCACGTGACGACGACCTTCGCGCTCTCGTAGCGGTGCAGCTTGTCCTCGGCCATCCTCGTCCTCCGGGCACGCGGCGGGCAGGCGCCGCCGGTGGGTCGGCTAGAATACCTGATTCCCGCGCGCGCCCCGAACGCCCTCCCATGTCGCACATCCTGCAGGACCTCCCGGCCGGCCAGAAGGTCGGCATCGCCTTCTCCGGCGGCCTCGACACCAGCGCCGCGCTGCACTGGATGCGCGCGAAGGGTGCGATTCCCTACGCCTACACGGCCAACCTGGGCCAGCCCGACGAGCCCGACTACGACGACATCCCGCGCCGCGCGCTGCAGTACGGCGCGGAGGCCGCGCGGCTCGTCGACTGCCGCGCCGCGCTGGTCGCCGAGGGCATCGCCGCGCTGCAGGCGGGCGCGTTCCACATCTCGACGGCGGGTGCGACGTACTTCAACACGACGCCGCTCGGCCGCGCGGTGACGGGCACGATGCTGGTCGTCGCGATGCGCGACGACGACGTCAACATCTGGGGTGACGGCAGCACGTACAAGGGCAACGACATCGAGCGGTTCTACCGCTATGGCCTGCTCGCCAACCCGAACCTGCGCATCTACAAGCCGTGGCTCGACGCGAAATTCATCGACGAGCTGGGCGGGCGCAAGGAGATGTCGGAGTACCTGACCCGCGCCGGCTTCGGCTACAAGATGAGCGCGGAGAAGGCGTACTCGACCGACTCGAACCTGCTCGGCGCGACGCACGAGGCGAAGGACCTCGAGTTCCTCGACCGCGGCATCCGCATCGTCGAGCCGATCATGGGCGTGGCGTTCTGGCGCGACGACGTCGCGGTGAAGGCGGAGACCGTCAGCGTGCGCTTCGAGGAGGGGCGGCCCGTCGCGCTCAACGGCGCGACGTTCGCCGACGAGGTGGCGTTGCTGCTGGAGGCGAACGCGATCGGCGGCCGCCACGGCCTCGGCATGTGCGACCAGATCGAGAACCGGATCATCGAGGCGAAGAGCCGCGGCATCTACGAGGCGCCGGGGATGGCTCTGCTGTTCATCGCCTACGAGCGGCTCGTCACCGGCATCCACAACGAGGACACGATCGAGCAGTACCGCGACGGCGGGCGCCGCCTGGGACGCCTGCTCTACCAGGGCCGCTGGTTCGACTCGCAGGCGATGATGCTGCGCGAGACGGCGCAGCGCTGGGTCGCGCGGCCGATCACCGGCGAGGTCACGCTGGAGCTGCGCCGCGGCAACGACTACTCGATCCTCGACACGACGAGCCCCAACCTCACGTACAAGCCCGAGCGGCTGACGATGGAGAAGGGCGCCGCGTTCTTCACGCCGCAGGACCGCATCGGGCAGCTCACGATGCGCAACCTCGACATCGTGGACACGCGCGAGAAGCTTCTCACCTACGCGAAGACGGGGTTGCTCAGTCCGTCGGAGAGTTCGCCGCTGCCTCGGCTCACGGACAGCGCGGGCGACAAGAAGTAGCACGCGCAGAAATATTGCGCGCCTGCCAATGGCGGGCCCTTGCCATGGGTCTCCCAATCCCCGTTTACGGGGAGTGGGTTGGGGTAAGGGGCGGCGTCTCCCCACCCTCACCCCAGCCCTCTCCCGCGGTGCGGGAGAGGGAGCCTCATTTGCGAATGTCGTGCCGCTCCCGGTCCCGCCACATGGGTGTACCGACCAACCGAGCCTGGCTCGGTTTCCACATCGAAGCCGGTACCGACCAACCGAGCCCGATTAACCGAGCCTGGCTCGTTTTCCGGCGATGCAACCATGCCTGGCTCGGTTTCCGGAGGCGCGAGGACGTGTGGCCTCCTACGAGCCGGCCACGCACATCGCCACGCCTTCCTTGACCCATCCCTTGCCCACCATTTCGTCCACGATGGCAATCCGCGTCGTGTATCGATGGGAGGGCGCGCCGCCGAGTCCGTTGTTGTAGACGCGAAACAGCGGCGTTCCGGCAGCACAGGCGTCGCCGTCGGGTACCGACGCCCAGAACGTCGAGCCTTCGAACGTCCAGTTGCGCTTGACCCCGTCCCGCAGCGCCGCGCACTCCTGCTGGCCGACCGTGAAGAAGTGGGACGGTTTTC
>JBGATO010000132.1:0-7506 GCA_044229145.1 Candidatus Eiseniibacteriota bacterium
GATCGTCGGGATCGTGCGCGTCGGCCGCGCGCTCGGCGTCGTCGCGCTGGCGGATGCCGTGCGGCCGACGTCGGCCGCGGCGGTGCGCCGCCTGAAGGCGATCGGCGTCGACGTCCTGATGCTGACCGGCGACAACGGCGCGGCCGCGCAGGCGGTCGCCACGGCGGTCGGCATCGAGCGGTTCGAGTCCGGCGTGCTGCCGGCCGACAAGGCGGATGCCGTGCGCGAGCTGAAGGCGAAGGGGCTCGTCACCGGCATGGTCGGCGACGGCGTCAACGACGCGCCGGCGCTGGCGTCCGCGGACGTCAGCTTCGCGGTCGGCGCCGGATCCGACATCGCCGTCGAGGCGGCCGACGTCACGCTGATCCGCGACGACCTCGAGGCGGTCGTCGACGCCATCCTGCTGTCGCGCGCCACGCTCGCGAAGATCCGCCAGAACCTGTTCTTCGCGTTCGCCTACAACGTGCTCGGCATCCCGCTCGCAGCGGTCGGGATGCTCAATCCGGTCATCGCCGGCGCGGCGATGGCGGCGAGCTCGGTGTCGGTCGTCACCAATGCACTGCTGCTGAAGCGCTGGCGTCCGCCGGCGTGAACTTCACCAGGGAGAGACCATGGAAACGATCACGATGAACGTCAAGGGCATGACCTGCGGCGGCTGTGTCGCCAGCGTCACGCGCGTGCTGAAGGCGGTGCCGGGCGTGGCCGACGTCGCGGTGACGCTGCAGCCGGGTGCGGCGAAGGTGACATACGATGCGGCGCAGACCGGCACGCCGGCCCTGAAGACCGCGATCGAGGACGCCGGCTTTGAAGTCGTCGGCTGACCACGCGGCGCACCACGCGCACCCGGCCGTCGCCCGCAGCGACGGCGCGGCGCTCGCCAAGCGCATCAACCGCATCGAGGGGCAGGTCCGCGGCATCGGCAAGATGATCGCCGAGGACCGCTACTGCATCGACATCCTGACCCAGGTCACCGCCGTGCAGTCGGCGCTCGACGCGCTGGCGCTGGAGCTCCTGAAGCACCATCTGCACGGGTGCGTGGCGCACGCGGTCAAGTCGGGCGACGGCGCGCACGCGATCGACGAGGCGCTGGCGGTGATCCGCAAGTTCGCGCGGTAGCGCGTCCGCGGTTTGCCGCCGCCGTGGCGGGGATGGCACAATCCGCGGTTCGGGGTGTAGCGCAGCCCGGTAGCGCGCTTGCTTTGGGAGCAAGATGTCGCAGGTTCGAATCCTGTCACCCCGACCATGACAACCGATTGCCCGCCTCTGCGCCAGCCATGCCTGGCAGACGCGGTGCCGGCCGGTTCGGCCGACGGCCCGGCGGGCAGCCCGACCACGGCTCCGCCCCTCGACGGCGTCTGTGGTGGCGAAGGCAGCCGCTGGGCGACTCGAGGTCCGTGACGTCGTGCTGACCATGACGTGCGTCGTGCGAGCGCGCCTTGCCTTCGCCTTGACGCTGGTCGCGCTCTGCCTCTCGCTCGGCGCGGAAGCCGCGGGGCCGAAGCGGGTCCTCCTGTCTTTCGCGCGGAGCTCGCGCGCAACTCCACCGAGCCCATCGTGATCTCCGAGGCGACGCTCGATGCGGGCCGGGCCCTGACCGACCGGGAGCAGCGGGCGTTCTTCGACTATCTTGGCGCCCGCTTCGAAGGTTCGGCGCCGGACCTCGTCGTCACCATGGGACCCTACGCGGCCCGCCATTACCTCGCTCATCGCGACCGGCTCTTTCCCGCCACGCCGCTCGTCATGGCAGCGCTCGACGAGCGCGTCGCCCGGGGCGCCCCGCTGCGCGAAGGCGACGCCGCGGTGCTCGGCAAGGTCGATCTTCCGCGCCTGTTCGAGAACGTCCTGCAGCTCCTGCCCGAAACGCAAACGATCGCCGTCGTCATCGGCGCCTCGGAGCTGGAGCGCTTCTGGACGCTCGAGCTGCAACGCGAGCTGGCATCCCTGGCGAAACGGGTGAGCTTCCTGTGGCTCAACGAACTTTCGCTCGATGAGATGCAACGGCGGGTAGCCACCCTTCCTCCACGTTCCGCGATCTTCTACGGATTGCTGGTCGTGGACGCGGCCGGCGTGCCGCACGAGCGGCAGGACGCATTGCTGAGTCTCCACGGCGTCGCCAATGCCCCCATTTTCGGGATCTACGAGAACGAGATCGGCAAGGGCGTCGTCGGCGGCCCGCACACCTCGCAACGACGCGCCGGCGAGCAGATGTCGGCAGCCTCGCTGCGCATCCTGAGCGGGGCCACGGCCCCGGGCCCGCAGGTACAGGTGGCCGAGTTCGAGCGTCCGATCTACGACTGGCGCGAGCTCGAGCGCTGGAACATCGACCGGTCGCGCCTTCCACCCGGCAGCGAGGTTCGTTTCAGGCCGCCCTCGGTCTGGGAGCAGCATCGGGCCGCGATCATCGCGACGGCTGCGGTGGTCGTCCTGCAGGCCGCGCTGATCGCGGCGCTGCTCGTCGCCCGCCAGCGGCGGCGCCAGGCCGAGCGGCAAGCGCAACTCCTCGGAGGGCGCATCCTGACGGCGCAGGAAGACGAACGGCGCAGGCTGGCGCGCGAAATGCACGACGATGTCACGCAGCGCCTCGCGGCGCTGGCCATCGATGCCGCGAAGGTGCAGCGGGAGCAAGGCGGCTCCCCTGTCGGCAACGCGCTGGACGCGATCCGCCAGCGCCTCGTGAAGTTGAGCGAAGACGTGCACGCGCTGTCGTATCGCCTGCACCCTTCGGTGATCGAGGACCTCGGGCTCGTCGCGGCCTTGCGGGCGGAGTGCAATCGCGTCGCACGCCAGGAGCCGATTCGCGTCGACTTCGAGGCCGGCGCCATCCCGAAGAAGGTGCAGTCGGGCGCGGCCATCTGCCTGTTCAGGGTGGCGCAGGAGGCGCTGCGCAACGTGGTGCGCCACGCGAACGCGAGCAACGTCGAGGTGTCGCTGCAGGCGAAGGACGGCGGCATCGCCCTGGCCGTGCGCGACGACGGTGCGGGCTTCGGCGACGCGGACGCCGGCGCTCCGGCCAGCCTCGGCCTCGTGAGCATGCGCGAACGGGTGCGCCTGGTGGGCGGAAAGCTCGACATCGTCAGTCGCCCCGATCACGGCACGACGGTGTTCGCCTGGGTGCCGCTGCGGGAGGCCGCGTGAAGCGTCCCCGCATCCTGCTCGCCGACGATCACCGGATCGTGGCGGAAGGGCTCAAGAGCCTTCTCGCCGCCGACTTCGAGCTCGCCGGCGTCGTCGAGGACGGGCAGAAGATGATCGATGCCGCGAGAACGCTGCGTCCGGATGCCATCGTCGCGGACATCACGATGCCCGCGCTCAACGGCATCGAGGCGCTGGAGGCGCTCAGGCACGAAGGCCTCAACATTCCGGTAGTCTTCCTGACCATGCACCGCGAGGTGGACTACGCCGTATCGGCGCTGGAGGCGGGCGCCGCGGGCTACGTCCTCAAGCACGCGGCCCCGGAGGAACTCGTGCAGGCCGTGCACGCCGCCCTGGCGGGGGGGACGTTCGTGAGCCCCTTGCTTGCCGGCGAGCTGTTCCAGGCGACAGGTTCGCGGTCTCGCGATCATGCGGACCTGGCGGTCACCCTGTCGGGGCGCCAGCGCGACATCCTGCGACTGCTGGCCGAGGGCGGCTCGGCGAAGGAGGTCGCCAGGGCGCTCGACATCTCGCCCCGCACGGTCGAGTTCCACAAGTACAGGATCATGGACTCGCTGGGCCTCAGGAACACGGCCGAGCTGATCCAGTATGCGATCAGGCGGGGCATCGTCTAGAAGCAGGGCAGCTCGCCGCAGTCGGTTCCCGCAGTCCCTCCTCGTAGTTTTCCCGGTCGCCGCCGCGTAATTTCACCGGCGGTCGCTCGCAGTCGTCCGAGCTGACGCCGGGCCGCGCTTTGTCCACTCTCTCCTTGATGGCCGGGCGAGAACGCACGCCGGGCAGGGGGCGACGTGAACTGCGTACTACTCGGCGAGCGGCACCACGACCTGAGCGCAAGCGTTCGCGGCCTGCTCGAAACGACCTTCGGCGCGGTCTTCATGGTGGCCGACGAGACCTCGCTCAAGGAAGGCGCCGCCCGTCTTCAGCCAACGCTCGTCGTGGTCGATCTGTCGCTCGCGGGAGGCGATCTCCCCTCGCTCCTCGACGCGCTTCGCAAACAAGCACCTTCGGCGAAGGTGCTGCTGCTCAGCGTGCACGACGAAAGCGCCGTGGTTTCGGCCGCGCTGGCGGCGGGTGCCGACGGCCTGGTCCTCAAGCGCGAAATCGCCGCCGAACTGCTCACCGCGGTCGACGCACTTCTCGCGGGCGAGCGCTATGTCTCGCGGAGCGTTGCGGCGTGAGGCCCACGGGCGAGCCCGACGTGCCGTTCGCGGAGGACGCGCTGCCTCCCGCGAACTTCCGGACCACCGCCGACGTGGCGGCGCCGTTCGGTCCCGAGTGGTCAACGAGCGGTGTCGAGGCTTCACCAGTCGCCCGCCGAGCTGCGGCGAAGCCGCGCAACCGCGTGAAACGGAGATGATCGTGCCTGCTCTGCAGAGATTCATGGTTCGCGGCGCGCTCGCAGCCGCTGTCGCACTGGCCGCAGTCTCTTGCGCGTCCCCGGGACCGGCCCCTTCCACCGTGCAGCCGGCGCTGTCGGCGATGGCGCAACCCTACTACACCGAGATGCAGGGCGCGGGGATCGCGAGCGTCCAGGTCTTCGGAAACGGCGCGCGGGTGCGCGTGTCCACGCGGGTAGGGGAGGTCTACCTGCGCTATCCGTCCGGCCTGGCCCCGACCGACTTCGTGGTGTACGTCGAGCCGCAGGGCATCGAGGTCGATTCCGATGCCTACACGGCTGCGGCCGGTGCGCAGTACGAGGCGGCGATCAAGGCGGTGCTGCCGCAGGTGATCACCCTCGTCAAGGACAACAATCGGAGGATCGCGCAGCAGGGCGCCGGCGGCGGCGGCAGATGAGGACGTCGCCGGCCGGTGCATCGACCCGGCGCCTAAGTGCCGTCCGATCGGCGGACCGATGCCGCGCAGGGTCGGGACGCCCGAATCGCCCACGACAAGTCAGGGGAGTCACGCGGTGAAACGATCGATCGTCATGATTTGCTCCTTCCTTGCGGTGGGCATGCTCGTGGGCGCGCTTGCGCAGGCGCAGGCGCCGGCGGCGTCTCAGGCGCCGCTGGCGTGGACGACAGCCGCGCAGTCGCCCCCGGACCGCTGGCCCAAGACCGCGCAGCTCGACGGCGCGACCTACACGATGTTCCAGCCGCAGCTCGACGGCTGGGACAACGTCGCCATGGCGGCGCACGCGGCGGTCACCGTCCAGCCGCCCGGCAGCCAGTCTCCGGTGTTCGGAATGCTCAGGATGACCGCGAGCACCCGGACCGACAAGCTCGCGCGCACGGTCTATCTCACCGATCTTCGGGTCGTGGAGGCCAACTTTCCGTCGGCACCGAACTGGGCAGCGAGCTATCGGCAGGCGTTCCAGTCGCTGCTGGCCAAGTCGCTCACGATATCGCTCGACCGCATCGAGGCGGCACTCGCGGTGCTGCAGGCGCAAGGGCAGTCGAAAGCAGTGGCGGTGCAGAATCCGGTGCCGCAGTTCGTGTTCTCGACCAGACCGGCGGTGCTCGTGACGATCGACGGCGACCCGGCGTGGCGGACGATCGCGGGCACGCCGTACGAGCGCGTGCTGAACACGCGGCCGCTGCTGGTGCGCGACGGGTCCACGGTCTACTTCCACCTGTTCGACGGGTTCCTGAAGGCGCCGGGCCTCGCCGGGCCGTGGTCCGTCGCGGCAGCGGTACCGCCCGGCATCGCCAAGGCGGCGGCGGATCTCGGCAGGAGCGGCGCCGTCGACCTCATGGAAGGGCCCGCCGACGACAAGACCGGCAAGAAGCCGGGGCTCGCATCCGGCGCACCGGACGTCATCGTCGCGACCAAGCCGACGGAGCTCGTCGTCACGGACGGCGCGCCCGACTGGGTGGGGCTCGACGGCACGGGAACGCTGCTCTACGTCAAGAATACGGACGGCAACGTGTTCGTCGACATGAACACGCAGCAGAACTACGTGCTCGTGAGCGGGCGCTGGTTCACGGCGAAAGGGCTGAACGGCCCGTGGTCGAGCGTGGCGGCGAAGGACCTGCCCCCGGCGTTCGCGCAGATTCCGGACGACAGCCCCAAGGAGAACGTGAAGGCGTCGATCCCCGGCACGACGCAGGCGAAGGAAGCGATCATCGCGACGCAGATCCCGCAGATGGCGCAAGTCGATCGCGCGAAGGCGACGTTCGCCCCGCAGATCGCCGGCGCACCGGACGTGCGGCCGGTCGACGGTACGGCGCTCAAGTACGTCGTCAACTCGCCGGTTCCGCTCGTGCAGGTGCCAGGCGGCGCGTGGTACGCGGTGCAGAAGGCGGTGTGGTTCATGGCGCCCGCGCTGGGCGGCCCGTGGACGGTGGCGACCGCCGTTCCGGCCGAGATCTACGCGATACCGCCGAGCTCGCCGCTCTACTACGCGACGTACGTGCGAATCTACGACTCCACGCCGACGACGGTGACGGTGGGCTACCTGCCCGGCTACACCGGAACGTACGTGAGCGACGGCACGCCCGTGTACGGCACCGGCTACGCGTACGCACCCTACATCGGCAGCGACGTGTGGTACGGGGCGCCGGTGACCTATGGCTATGCCGCGGACCCCGCGTGGACGCCGTGGACCGGCTGGGGCTTCGGGTTCGGCATGGGCTGGGCGTACGGCGCGGCGTGGGGCGCGGGGGCGTGGGGCTGGGGTGCGGCGCCGTATTGGGGCGCGTACGCCGGCGCGGCGTGGGGCGCGGCAGGCGCGTACGGCGCGTGGGGCCCCGGCAGCTGGGCCGCGAGCTCCGGCAACGTGTATCACCAGTGGGGCAACACGAGCGCGGTCACGCGTTCGTCGGCCGGCTACAACGCGTGGACCGGAAACGCCTGGTCGGGACAGGCCGGGCATTCGTACAACTCGCAGACGGGTCGCATCTCCGCCGGGCAGCGCGGCACCGTCGGCAACGTCTACAGCGGCAACTACGCCAGCGGAACGCGCGGTGCGACGTACAACCCCACGACCGGGATGTCGGCATCGGGCGCCCGCGGCACGGTCGGCAACGCCTACACGGGGCAGTCGACCAATGTCGCGCGCGCGAACGTGAGCGGGCCGGGCGGCAACGACGCGCGCGCGGCGACGGTCGGCAACGACCACTACGCCGACGTGAACGGCAACGTCTACCGGAACACCGGCAGCGGCTGGGAGCAGCACGACTCGGGCGGCGGATGGAGCAGTGCCGACGCCGACCGCGCGCGGTCGATGGAGTCGGAGTCGCAGGCGCGCGACATGGGCGAACGGCGCTCCGCCGCGTCGTCGTGGGGCGGCGGTGATCGCGGTTACGGCAGCGGCTTTCGCGGCGGCGGCAGCGAGCCGCAATCGCACGGGGGCTTCGATCGCGGTGGCGGGTACGACCGCGGCGGTGCCGGCGAAGGATTCCGCGGCGGCGG
>JBGATO010000133.1:0-7496 GCA_044229145.1 Candidatus Eiseniibacteriota bacterium
GAGGGTGCGAACGAGGCGGCCGCGGGCGTCGTAGAGGCCGACGTGCGCCCGCGCCGTCGTGCCGCCGAGGCCACCCGCGGTGGCGAAGCGCACGGTGAGGTCTCCGCCGCGATACGGCAGCGGACCGGCGCTGAGCGGCGTGAGCGGCACGGCGTTGGTTTCGCCGAGGACGAGCGCTTCGCCGAGGCCGTTGATGGCGGTGAGGCGATAGCGCGACGACGTCGTGCCGTCTGCGTCGACGATGTGCGTCGCGGTCGTGCGCTCGGCGACGGTGATCCAGCGGGTCGCGTCGATCTCGCCGCCGCGCGAGGGCGCATCGCCCGTCGTCTCGGCGGCGCGTTCCAGCGTGTAGCCGGCGAGGTCCGCCGGGCCGGGGTTCGTGTTCCACGACACCTCGACGCCTGGGCCACTCGGCGCCTGCGCGACGCTGAGGCCGAGCAGCGCGATCGACGCTTGGATCGTGAACAGCGAATCGGTCGTGTCGAAACCGTTCGCCCCGCTCGCGCTCGGCGTCAACTTGATGCGCGCGAATCGGGTCGGCTGGTGTGGCACACGCACTTGAATCTGATTCGTCGCGGCGCCGCCCACATGCGAGGCGGCGAGCGTCCACGACGTGCCGCCGTCATCGGACAGCCACACGTCCGCCGGTTCCGCGCCGAGCCACTTCACCGACTGCAGCGCGCCGACGTTCCACGTCTCGCCGCCATTCGGCGCTTGCACGAGGTAGCGCGACATCAACACCCACCGCACGCGCCCGGCGTCGGTGAGCGGCGCATCGGCGTCGGGGGCGCCGATCGCGAGATCGCCGAAGCCGTCGCCTTGCCAGTCGCCGATGCCGCACACCGTCTTGCCGAAGTCCTCGAACGTGCCGGTGCCTTCGAAGGTGAGATCCGGCGTCGCGCTGAGGCGTCCGCCGAAGTGCACCTGGGCGCGGCCGGCGCTGTTGACGCCCAGCGGGTCGGCGAACGGCACGCCGATTCCGAGATCGCCGATGCCATCGCCGTTCACATCGCCGAGCGCCGCCACCGCACTGCCGAGTCCGTCGGACACCGCGCTGCCGTGCACCGCGAAATCGGCGAGCGTGTCGGCGGCCGCGCCGCCGGCGTAGACGAAGACCGATCCGGTGTTGCTGCCGCTGACGTCGGCGTTCGGCGCGCCGACGATGAGGTCCGGCGCGCCATCGCCAGTGACGTCGCCCGCCGCGACCGCGGTTCCCAACGCCCACGAGGTGCGCCCGTTCACCGTGAGGTCGGCGATCGCGTCGACGGTGGTGCCGCCGCGGAACAATGACCATCGACCGGCCGACGACGTGCTGCTCGTCCCCCAGTTGGGCGAGCCAACGACAAGGTCGTCGTAGCCATCGCGGTCGAAGTCGCCGGCGCCGCACAGCGCGGAGCCGAAGCGCTCGTTCGCCACGCTGCCGCCGAGCGTCACGTCGACCACGTTGTTCATCGACGATCCGCCGAACAGCACGTAGACGCGCCCGGCGTCACTCGCGACTTGGTTGCTGAAGGGCGCCCCGACCGCGACGTCGGCGAAGCCGTCGCGATTGACGTCGCCGATGCCGGCCACCGCCATGCCGATCTCCTCGAAGATCTCGACGCCGGACAGCGTGACGTCGGCGGTGGCGTTCATCGACGCGCCGCCGAAGTAGATGTAGGCGCGGCCGGCGTCGGTGAAGCCGGTGTCGTTGAACGGCGCGCCGACGATGACATCGGCGAAACCGTCGCCGTTGACGTCGCCGGCACCCGCGACGGACCAGCCGAGTTGCTCGCCCGCCGCGCCGGTGAGCGTGAGGTCGGCCGCGGCGTCCTGCGTCGGGCCGCCGAAGTAGAGCGTTGCCTTGCCGGACCCGCTGCCGCCCGCGCTGCTGTTCGGCGAGCCGACGATGACATCGGGATAGCCATCGCCGTTGACATCGCCGGCGCTCGCCACCGACGTGCCCAACGCTTCGCCGGAAATCGACCCGGAAGCCGACAGCGGCACGCGCGCGAGCACGGCCCCCACAGACGGCAGGGAACGCACGCGGAAGGTGCCGGCAAGTGTCACCACGTGTCCGGCCGAGGCGTCCGAGCCGCTCTCCACCAGACGCAACACGCAGCGGTCGCCGGTGACGTTCGGCACCGTCAGGGTCAGCGTGTTCTCCTCGCGGCCGCCGACATTGCGCGCCAGCGTCACCCACGACGCCCCACCGTCGGCGGAGAACTCGATGTCGGCGGCGTCGTGTCCCCACCACGAGACTTGCGCGCTGCCGCCCGCCGCCCACACGTCGCCGACGCGCGGAGCCAGGAGCTTGTACTGGAAGACGGTGATCGCGTGCAGCGTGGTGGGCTGGATCGAGACCGCGTCGATCGACCACCCGATGACGAGGTCGGGCATGCCGTCGCCGTTCCAGTCGCCGACGTTGCCGGTCACCGGAACGGTCGTATTCGCGTCTCGCCGCGGCGCGCCGGGCAGGTACCCGGCGACGGTGGTGCCGGTCCGTCCGCCGAACACCAGCGCACGGATCTCCCGGCTGCCGTTGTTGCACACCACGAAGTCGGCCAGGCCATCGCCATTCACATCGCCGAGCGGTTCGACGTTGTCGCCGGCGGAACTGAACTCGGTATCCACGAACGAGGCGAACGGGCTCGGGAACGCGACGGTGCTCCCGACGTAGACGAACGCTTTCCCGGCCGTGCCCGCGCCTCCGACGGTGTCGAATGGTGCGCCCGCCACGAAGTCAGGGCGTCCGTCCCCATTCACGTCGCCCGCGTTTTCCAGATCCCATCCGAAGTAGGCGGCCGCGTCGGTGGGGCCGGTAATGATGATCTGGTCGAGGACCGTCGAGGGCCCGGCCTTGCGCCCGAGGAGGACGTAGATGCGCTCGTCGGTGTACGCGCTGACGGCGAAGTCGTCGACCCCGTCACCGTTGAAGTCCCCGAGACGCCTGATCCCGCTCGCATTGGCCACCGAGATCGAAACGTCGACGGTGGCGTTGAGGGTCGCGCCGCCGTAATAGATCTGCACCTTGTCGGGAGTGAACGTGGTGACCGCGAAGTCCTCGAAGCCATCGACGTTCACGTCCCCGATGCCGGAGAGTCCCACCTGCCCGAATCCCTCCGACACGGAACCGGTGACGGTGAGATCGGACACTCCGTTCGGCGTCTGACCGCCGAGAAAGACGTAGACGTGTCCCCCGTTCGACCCGACCACGGCATCGGCGTAACCGTCGGCGTTGAGATCGCCGGCCGCGGCCAGCAAGAGGCCGAAGTTTTCGCCGATCAAGGGCGCGGCGAAGGTCACGTCCGCGGTGGTGTCGGGCTGCGCACCGCCGAAGTAGACGCGGACGCGGCCGGTGCCGGAACTGAACTGGACTTCGCTCGAGGCGAAGTCGGGATAGCCATCGCCGTTGAAGTCTCCGAGATTGGCGAGATTGCGTCCCCCGGCGGTCCCGGCCGGCAGCACCCAATCGGCCAGGGTGCGCGTCGAGAAGCACGCGGCGGGCGACGCGGCGAACACGGGTGCGAGGACAGCGAGGAGTGCGGCGAAGAGCCCGCGGCGCGGGCGCCGCGCGGCGAACGACAGGACACGCATCGAAACACCTCCGGCAAGTACGGCATGCGGATCAGGTGAGCCGCCGAGGGGGCGGAGTGGTCGTCGCGATGAATGTCGCGACCTGCATGACGCTACCGAGCGGATGGCGTGGCGGGTCTGGGGGTCGTGTCTATGCCTGCCATAGACAGCGCTTATGGCTCTCCGCTGCCCATGCGTGCCGTGCAAGGGGTGACCTCTCGGCCGTTTCGTGATATGGTCCCGGCTTCGCACTGACGCAACCTAGCCCGCGCGCCGGAAGGCGCGCGCCGCGGGATCTTGAGCGCCCCCTTCGCTGACGCCCTCAGCCGCTCCTTCGCCGTCCGCCCGCCGGGCCGCCGCGCTGGAATCGTTTCCGCGCCGCACCGACTCGCTGGACCGGTCCCGCGCCCGACACACAGGAGATCGTGTCCCGATGTTCGATGAATTCAAGCGGCAGCTGCCCGACGCCGACGAGGCCGAAACCCTCGACTGGTTGGACTCCCTCGACACACTGGTCGAGGAGCGGGGCCGCGAACGTGCCCGTTTCGTCCTGCTCAAGACCCTCAAGCGCGCCCGCCAGCTCCACGTCGGTCTGCCGACGCTGACCCAGACGCGCTACATCAACACCATCTCGCCCGAACAGGAACCGGCGTACCCGGGCAACGAGAACATCGAGCTGCGCCTGCGTCGCATGATCCGCTGGAACGCGGCCGTGATGGTCATGCGCGCCAACAAGAAGTACAAGGGCATCGGCGGCCACCTGTCGTCGTACGCGTCGAGCGCGTCGCTCTACGAAGTCGGCTTCAACCACTTCTTCCGCGGCAAGGACGACGGGGAGAGCGGCGACCAGATCTTCTTCCAAGGCCACGCCGCGCCGGGCATCTACTCGCGCGCCTACCTCGAGGGGCGGCTGTCCGAGGAACACCTCGATCACTTCCGGCGTGAAGTCGGCGGCCACGGCCTCAGCTCGTACCCGCACCCGCGCACCATGCCCGACTTCTGGGAGTTCCCGACGGTGTCGATGGGACTCGGGCCGCTGAACGCCATCCACCAGGCGCGCTACAACCGCTACCTGCAGGCGCGCGGCATCGCCGACACGTCGCAGTCGCGCGTGTGGGCGTTCCTCGGCGACGGCGAATGCGACGAACCGGAAGCGCTCGCCGGCCTGTCGATGGCGGCGCGCGAAGGTCTCGACAATCTGACGTTCGTCGTGAACTGCAACTTGCAGCGGCTCGACGGCCCGGTGCGCGGCAACGGCAAGATCATCCAGGAACTCGAGTCGGTGTTCCGCGGCGCCGGCTGGAACGTCATCAAGGTGATTTGGGGCCGCGAGTGGGACGCCCTGCTCGCACGCGATGTCGACGGCGTGCTCGTCGAGCGGATGATGGACACCGTCGACGGCGAATACCAGAAGTACGCGGTCGAAACCGGCGGCTACATCCGCGAGCACTTCTTCGGCGGCGATCCGCGCTTGCAGTCGTTGGTCGCGCACATGACCGACAGCGAGATCAAGCACCTGCGCCGCGGCGGCCACGACTACCGCAAGGTGTTCGCCGCGTACGAGGCCGCGCTGAACCACAAGGGCCAGCCCACCGTCATCCTCGCCAAGACGGTCAAGGGCTGGACGCTCGGTTCCGGCATCGAGGCGCGCAACGCGACGCACCAAACCAAGATGATGACCGAGGACGAGCTGCGCGCGTTCCGCGACCTGCTCGAGTTGCCGATCAGCGACCGCAAGCTCAAGGACGCGCCGTACTATCACCCCGGCCCGCAGAGCGAAGAATACGAGTACATGATGGAGCGGCGGCGCGCGCTCGGCGGCTGCGTGCCGAAGCGTGTGGTCCGTAACCGTCCCATCGTCCTGCCGGCGGCCGAGATCTACGAGGAGTACCACAAGGGCACGATCGCCGGCCGCGAGGTCAGCACCACGATGGCGTTCGCCGGTCTCATCCGCGGCTTGCTGCGCGACAAGGACTCCGGTAAGCGCATCGTGCCGATCATTCCCGACGAAGCGCGTACCTTCGGCATGGACCCGCTGTTCAAGGAGGTGAAGATCTACACCTCGCTCGGCCAGCGATACGAGCCGGTGGACGCCAAGCTGATGCTGTCCTACGTCGAAGCCGAAGACGGCCAGTTGATCGAGGAAGGCATCAACGAATCCGGCGCGATGGCGTCGTTCACCGCCGCCGGCACCTCGTACGCGACGCACGGCGAGACGACGATTCCGTTCTACATCTTCTACTCGATGTTCGGCTTCCAGCGCACCGGCGACCTCGCGTGGGCGTTCGGCGACTCGCGCGGCCGCGGCTTCATGATGGGCGCAACTGCCGGCCGCACCACGCTGACCGGCGAAGGCCTGCAGCACGACGACGGCCACTCGCTGATCCTGGCGTCGACGATCCCGAACATCATCACCTACGACCCGGCGTACGCCTACGAGCTCGCGGTCATCATCAAGGACGGCATCCGCCGCATGTACGGCGAGCACGAGGACATCTTCTACTACGTCACGCTCTACAACGAGACGTACCCGATGCCGCCGATGCCGGAAGGCTGTGAGGACGGCATCCTGCGCGGGTTGTACCGCGTGCGGGCGGTCCCGGAGCCGGTGGTGACGGTGAACGACGGCGTCGAGGCGGTCGACCCCGACACGCTGCCGCCGGTGGTGCGTCTGTTTGGCAGCGGGCCGATCCTGCGGATGGCGCTCGAAGCCGCCGACGTGCTCGCCGAGAAGTACGGCGTGCAGGCCGAGGTGTGGAGCGCGACGTCGTATCAGCAGCTGCGCCACGACGCGATGTATTGCGAGCGCTGGAACCGGCTCAACCCGGAGTTCGACCCCAAGGTGCCGTACGTCACGCGCGTGCTCTGCGAGGACACGCGGATGGCGCAGGCGCCGATCGTCGCGGTGACCGACTGGATGAAGTCGGTGCCGGACATGATCGCGCGCTTCGTGCCGGGACAGTTCACGGTGCTCGGCACCGACGGCTTCGGGCGCAGCGACACGCGTGCGGCGCTCCGGCGCCACTTCGAGATCGACGCGGGACACGTTGTGGTGGCGGCGCTGTCGCAGTTGGTGCGCGAGGGCCGCGTGCCGGTCAGCACGTTCACCGAGGCGATGCGCGAGTTCGAGATCGACCCGGTGGCGAAGGATCCGCGCGAGATGTAAGGCGCGCGGAATCGGGATCACGCGGCGGCGGAGGCGCAATGGCCTCCGCCGCTTTGCGTTGCCCGCGGCGGCCGGACGGAGGTGCCGGCGGCATTTGTTGCTGGAGACCGCGAAAAGCCCTGCCGATACCGGCCCTGGTGCATCACGCCCGGCGGGATCCGGGCTCCGCAGGATGCGGGGCGTCGCCGGGCGGCAATCAGGGAGGATTCGCGCCCATGCGCACTTCGCGCGCGCCCCATCGCCGGACGCTCCGGCTCGCCGATCGTCACCGGCGCACAGTCGGCACCGGCTTCGCGATCGTCGCCCTGCTCGCGCTGATCGCGGGCGGCTGTAACTCGACGAAGGACCCCGCCCACCTCACAGGCCGGGTCGTGCTGGCGAACTCGCTCGGCCCGCTCGCTGGCGCCTTGGTGCGGGTGAACGGCCACACCGAATCGACCGTCTCTGCGAGCGATGGCACGTGGTCGCTCGACCTCGACCTGCACACGCGCAGCGAAACGATCACGGTCGATGCCTCGCTGGCGGGCTACACCGCGTCGTCGGTCGATGCGTTCGTGGAACGCGGCATCACGTCCACCGTCCCGACGCTGGTGCTCTCGCCGGGCAGCAGCAACGGAGGCGACGGCGACACCACCACGGTGCTGGAGCCGCCGCAAGGCAGTGTCGGACCGCCGTCGAGCGTCGTACTCGCGCAGGTGACGCCGGCGACGCAGACCATCGGCGTGCACGGCAGCGGTGACCCGGAAGTCGCGCTGCTGCAGTTCCAAGTCTTCGA
>JBGATO010000134.1:0-1193 GCA_044229145.1 Candidatus Eiseniibacteriota bacterium
TGATCGACACCAGCACGACCTTGATGTGCGCGGCGCAGAAACTGTTCGACGACCATGGCCACGTAGCAGATCCGTGGATGACGTTTGTCGGGTACTTCAACTCGCTCCGCGAACTCGGGGGGATGCACCGCCTCGTGGAGGACGACATTCGCACTCGCGCTCGCAAGCAATCCGTCCGTGGACTGGCGAACCGCCGAATCGACATCTGGGGAATCGAAGAGCTGACGTCTCGCGTCAGCTCCGAGAAGATTCCCGAGATCCTCGCGAAGGTCGAACGTCCCTTCGTGCCCGATGCACCGCGCGACGGCTCACGGCCCATCGATGTTCTGCTCGCCACGAACATGATCTCTGTGGGCGTCGATGTGAAGCGCTTGGGGCTCATGCTCGTCGGCGGACAACCCAAGGGAATGGCCGAGTACATTCAAGCAACGAGCCGCGTCGGGCGCAGCTCGCCCGGCATCGTGGTGACGGTCTTCAACTGGGTTCGCCCGCGCGACCTCTCGCACTACGAGTCGTTCATGCACTCGCACGCCACGATGCCCGCTCATGTTGAGGCGTTGTCGGTCACACCCTTCGCACCGGGAGCGATGGCGCGCGGCCTCTCGGGTGTGCTCGTGAGCGCGATGCGTCAAGGGACCGACGCTCTCAATCCCAACGACGGGGCGCGGCACTTCACATCCACCTCGCCGGAATCTCGCCATGCAATCGACATGATCGCGGAAAAGGCGGCACTGGTCGCTGGCGAGCGCGTGGGAGCGGAATGCCGCGCGGAACTCGAGCGCAAAGCCGAATACTGGGCAGCCGAGGCGTCGAACGTTCTGGGCGGCCGGGTGCTCGCCTATGACGAGAGGCGTGGCACGGCGCCCGGACAACGCGGCGAACGCACGAGCGTCACCGGCGGAATGCGCGTTCCACTTCTCTCGCATTCGGATGGTGGCCAGTGGGACGAGTTCACGTGCCTCAACTCGCTTCGCGATGTCGAAAAGACCGCAGCGCTGATCCTCGTGAATCCCGCCGGAAGATCAAAGGCTCCCATGCCGCCAGCAGCGCCTCCTGACGCTCCAGGTACGACCACTGAGGCGGACAGCCGATGAAGCACATCGAACGCGCGATCGCCGGCGAGGCGAGGCCGAGTCAACTCCTGTTCACCTATGGCATCGGTGGCCTCATCGATCTCCCGCACATTTCCGCGC
>JBGATO010000134.1:1252-7192 GCA_044229145.1 Candidatus Eiseniibacteriota bacterium
GAGGAAATCGCGGAGAACCGGCTGTTGTCACACGTCCGCGGGATTCTCGGCCCGCAAGTTCAGTCTCTGCGAGGCGCACCAACTCAACCCGAGGACCTTGGACGCGTGCGTGCGTCGCGCGAGCGGGAGTTCGTGGGCGTCCCGGTAACTCCCTTCCCAGAGTGGTATACCTGCTCAGCGTGTCAGATCCTTTTGCCGCTCCGGAGCGACTTGCTGGAGTTGGACGCCCAGCGGTCCCGGCCTGACACGCTTCGGTACACCCACGCTTGCAAAGTAGGACGGCCACCCGTCGCGCTTCCGTCGCGCTTCGTGGTGGCATGCGAAAATGGACATCTCGATGATTTCCCCTGGCTCTACTTCGTCCACCGGGGGCCCGTGTCGACCGAAGGTCACGAACTGAGACTCTACGAGCCCGGCGTCAGTTCCGAAGCGGCGGATATCATCCTCGAATGCGTCACGTGTGGCGTGAGTCGCAAGATGGCGGATGCATTCGGAGGCGAGAATCGTAAGAACTTGCCGCCGTGCGAGGGGCGTCGGCCCCACCTCGCCTCGAACGATCCGCGCGGGTGCGCGATCCCACACGTACGAGCGATGCTCCAGGGCGCGAGCGGACTGTGGTTCGCGGTGCAACAATCGGCACTGGCGATCCCGCAGCATGCAGATCCATTAACTCAGTTGGTGGAAGAGTTCTGGCCCGACTTGGCAACGATCCCTTCGCTCGAGATCTTGGAAGCGATGCGTCCGATGCCTGCGTTGAAGTTCTTCCGCGCATTCACCGCGTACAGCTCAACGGCTTTGTGGGACGCCATCGAGAAGCACCGCGCGGCCCCCGCTTCCGAGGCCTCCGTTCCGTCCGATCTCCGTGAGCCCGAATGGCTGGCGTTTTCGAATCCCTCCTCTGCTCCACAGAGTCGCGACTTTCGCGTTCGGGAGACTGTGGTCCCGAAGGGCTACGAGAGCATTCTTCGCCGCGTTGTCCTCGTGGAACGGCTGCGCGAAGTTCGGGCTCTTCTCGGCTTCACGCGAATCCAATCGCCACGAGATTTTGATTCGGTTCCCGATATCCCCGAGGTTCAGCGTGCGCCGCTCGCGGCACGCCCTCTGCGCTGGGTTCCCGCATGTGAAATCCGAGGAGAAGGCATCTTCTTGGAGTTCGCGCAGAGCGCGATTAGCGAATGGGAGGTCCGCTACGCGGATCGATCGGACATGTTCCGAGACGGAAACAGCCAGTGGAGAGCGGAGCGAAATCTCATTCCCGACCGTGGGTATCCGGGCCCAGCCTACATCGCACTTCACACGTTCGCCCACGCACTCATTCGAGAACTCTGCAGCGCCTGCGGCTACAGTTCTTCGTCCATCAGCGAGCGAATCTACTGCGCCGCACCCGGTGTCGAGACTTCGTCCCGCATGCTCGGCATCTTGATCTACACGGGTGCGTCGGACAGCGAAGGAACACTCGGCGGTTTGTGCGCACAAGGCGAGCCGTCAGCTCTCGAAGGCCATCTTGATGCGGCTCGTTCTCGGCTCCGGATCTGTTCATCGGATCCTCTGTGTTCGGATCACGAGCCGACGACCGACATCACACTCCATGCAGCAGCCTGCTACTCATGTTCGTTCCTGCCAGAGACGTCGTGCGAGCGAAGCAACTCATTTCTTGATCGTGCGGCGCTTGTCGATACCCTCTCCGGGACCTCGTGCGGACTGCTTGATCGCTAGCTTTCCGTCGCGGTCCAGGCCGGGCGACGCCGCTTCAGGAGTCGGCGGCGGCGGCGCGCGAAGCCGGGGAGACGGTGCACCAGGCTCCGTGGGCTTCAGCGGGATCCAGACACGCCGGTTGGCGTCGTGGTATGGTCACTTGATGCATCCGCGCATCTCCCACTCGCGTGACAACGAATCCCTGGAGGCAAAGGCCCGCTGGTTCCGTTCGTTGCCGATCGAGGAACGGATGCGATATCTGTGCGAGACGACGAATCTGATTCTCGGTGCGAATCCGGAAATCGCGTGGGCCGGACGTGTTCGATCGAGCTCAGCCGGCATCCGATATCTCAAGCTCCCGTAGCTCGGGACGAATCGTCCTCGCCGTCGCGGAACCCGCGCCGCGCACACGGCATTGAACCAGACACACCGGAGGCGAGCCGCGCATCACGCGATCCTCGCCCCACCACACGAGAGGAGTGCGACATGACACACAAAGCCACGTTCGGCGCCGGATGCTTCTGGGGCGTCGAGGCAACGTTTCGGCAGATCGACGGCGTGACCGCCACCGCCGTCGGCTACGAAGGCGGCGCGCTCGACGATCCGACGTATCGCGACGTCTGCACCGACACCACGGGACACGCGGAGGTCGTCGAGGTCGAGTTCGACCCGGCGCGCGTGCCGTACGAGACACTGCTGCAGGTGTTCTGGGACAACCACAATCCGACGACGCTCAACGCGCAGGGCCCGGACTTCGGGACGCAGTATCGCAGCGTCGTCTTCTTCCACTCGCCCGAGCAGGAAGCGGCGGCGATCGCCTCGCGCGACGCGCTGGCGGCGAGCGGCAAGTGGAAGCGCCCGATCGTCACGCAGATCGTGCCGGCGAGCACGTTCTGGCGCGCCGAGGAATATCACCAGCAGTACCTCGAGAAGCGCGGCAAGTCGTCCTGTCACCTGTAGGAGCGCGTCCGATGCCTCGCCCGGTTCACTTCGAAGTGCATGCCGACGATCCGGCGCGCGCGATCGCGTTCTACGAGTCGGTGTTCGCCTGGCGGTTCCTGCAGTGGGACGGCGGCCAGATGGAATACTGGCTCATCATGACCGGCGGCGATGACGAACGCGGCATCGACGGCGGCATGGTGCGCCGGCAAGGGCCGCGTCCCGCCGACGATGCGCCGGTGATGGGATTTCCGTGCACGATGGCGGTGCACGATCTCGACGCCACCGAACGCGCGATCAATGAAGCGGGCGGCGTGATCGTAGTGCCGAAGATGACGATTCCCGGCGTCGGCTACTTGAGCTACGCGAAGGACACCGAGGGCAACGTGTTCGGCGTCATGCAGGCGGACGACGACGCGGGCTAGTTAGTCCGCGACCTTTGCGCGTTCGCCGGCGAACCAGTCGGCGAGCGACGCGTCGGCGGCGAATGTCGCGGCGTAGGCATCGGCGGCGGCGAGGTGATGGCGAAAGCCGGCCTCGTCGCCGTTGCCTTTGTGGGCGGCGGCGAGTTGCACGGTGAGGAACGCCGCGTCGACATCTTCGGGTCCGTGCGCGGCGATGAGGGCGAGGCCGTCTTGCGCGGCGCGCGCCGCGTCGTCGTGGCGGCCGAGCGCGTTGAAGGCGAGCGCGAGCAGGTACGACGCGCGCTCGTCGTTCTCCCAGGTGCCGCAGCGGCGCCAAAAGGCGCGCGCGGCCTCGGCGGCGCGCAGCAGCGTGGTGTCGAGCGCCGCGTCGCGCGGCATCGCGAGCAACGCGCTGCCGATGTTGTTCGACGTCACGGCCACCGCGCGTTCGCCGTCGGGGCCGAGCGTGACGCCCTCGGCGAGCGCGACCGCGAGCGCGGATTCGTAGACGCGGCGCGACTCCTCGATGCGACGCTGCTGCCCGAGCGCTTCCGCGACGATCATGCGCACGCGCACGACGGCGCCCAGCGCATGCGCCGGCTGCATCGCCGCGGCGCGCATCTCGTGCTCCGCCGCGGCGGCGACATCGCCGGCCAGCCACCACATCGCCGCGCAGGACCCGTGGGCCGCCGCGAGCGCCGGGGCCGCGTCATCCGTCGCGCGCGCGATCGCGGCCGCGCACAGCGCCGCCGCCCGCGCGAATGCTCCTCCGTGCGCGCCGCCGGCATGCGCGGCGAGTGCGGCGAACGCCTGCGCGTCGGCCGCGGACGTGACGAGCGCGACGTGCGTCTCGAGCCGCTCCGTCACCGCGAGCGGCTGCGGATCGTGGTCGCGCCAGCCCTCGGCGAGCAGCGTTGCGAGCGTCATCTACTTCTCCGTCCATCGCACGCGGAACGCGCGCACCGCACCGCCGCGCACGCCCTCGCCGGCGGCGAGCGGCGTGAAGCGATCGAGGCCGGCGCCACCGAAGAACAGCAGGCGCACGCACAGACTCGTCGCCAGCGAGCGGTTGGTGGTCAGGATCGACAGGCCGTGGTGGCCACTGAAATCGCCGGGAATGAGCACGAGCGCGAGGTCGCTGGTGCGGACGCCGGTGTCGATCACCGTCACACCCTTGCGGTCCGGGAACACCAGCGCCGCCGGCGTGCCGCCGCCGTCTTCTGGCGACAAGCCGCCGCTCGCCAGTTCGGGACGAATCCACGCGCCGCTCGGACTGCGCAGGATGCCGCCGGCCGGTTCGAGGATCGCCGGTTCGGGGCCGCGCATGACGGTGGGACCGGAGCCGCACCACGCGGCGCGCGCGGAGTCCGGCAGCGCGCGTGCCGCCGCCAACAGCGCGACCGCCTCGGTTTCGGGGAGACCGCTCGCCTGCGCGAGACGCGTCGCCGCGCCGGCATCGCCCTTCAGCTGTACGGCCATGGCGCGGGCGAAGTCCCAGGTGCCGAGCGCGCCCCATTCGATGGACGACGGAATCATGTCGTCGCTCACCACGAGCACGCCGCCCCGCACGCGCGGACCCTGCGGACGAATCGCGCCCGCCGCACGCTCCGCGAGCGCCCCGTCGAGGCCGCCGGCGCGCAACGAGTCGCGCACGCTCTGCGAGTCCGGCGCCGCCAGCGCCGCACGCAACACACGATCCGCGCGCGGCAGCCCGCCGAGCGCCACCGTCAGCGTGTCGAGGACGTGCGCGCCGCCGCCATCGAGCATCTGCAAGATGGCCGCGGCGACATCCTCGTCGTCGGCCATCAGCGCGCGCGACACCCACAGTGCCTCGGGCTCCTGGAACGTCTGCCCGTCGATCGTCACGCCGCGCCCAGCGAGGAATTTCGCCGGGTGTCCCTTCTCCCACCACGTCGTCACGACATCGAGCCGGTCGGTGGAATCGCGCACCGCGGCGAGCACGTGTCCCCAAGTCGATGTCACCTGGGGCATGTCCTCGCGCGCGGCCTGCGCCACGGCGGACGCGGCGCCACCCGGACGCCACACCACCGCGGCCGACACCGCGAGTGCCAGCACACCGATCGTCACGGTGCGCGCCGCGGGCGACGGCGGCAACACGCGGGCGATCCATCCCGCCGCCGCGGACGCGCCGGCGGCGGCGAGCACCAAGACCGGCGGCATCGCCAACAATTCGAAGCGCAGTCCGCGCGTCGCGAGCAGCGCGGTGGCGGCTGCCCACACCGTCACCATGACGGCGATCGCCCGGCGTCCCGGCCGGCCGGGATTCAGCACGCCGAGCACCACCCCGAGTCCGGCGAGCGCCACCACCGGTACGCCGCCGAGGTCCGCGAGGAGCTGCGGGAGGCCCGGCCGCGCCAGCTCGCCGATCGACGCGAAGACGTTGGGCCAGAGTCCGGTAAAACCCCCGCCCCCGGCAGCCGAGGCCGCGAAGCGCGATGGCCCGCGCCACACCTCCGCCAACGCGCTCGGTCCGGCGACGAACAGCACGGCGAGCACGCTGGTCGCGATGAACGCCACCGGCACCAACACCGTCGCCTGCACCAGCTCCGGCACGCTGCGGCGCACCCCACCGGCGGACTCCATCGCCGCGAGCGCGAACGCCGCGACCGTCACCGAACCTGCGAGCACGATCCACGGCGCCCACCAGGCGATCCAGAAGTGCGCGTGCAGGCCGGTGGCGACGCTCGCCGCCACCGTGTAGAGCGCCCCGGAGGCGCGCCGGTCCTTGGCCAGCTCGTGGAGCGCGGCGGCCAGTGCCGCCGCCACGAGCGCCGGGAAGAACACGTTGTAGAGGTCGGTGTCGGCGTGCCCCCAGAACGTGCGGCCGACCACCGGCAGCGCGTAGGCCAACAGCACCGCCACCACCGGCGCCGCCCACGCG
>JBGATO010000020.1:0-54864 GCA_044229145.1 Candidatus Eiseniibacteriota bacterium
GAGTTGGCGACGCCCGAGGCGTTCGCCCGCGAACCCCGCCTCGGGTGGGAGTGGTACGACATGCGGCGCCGCGTGGTCTCCGGCGCCGCGCCGCACGCCCGGCACGCGGCGCTGGTAGCGTGCGAGACGCGGCAGCGCACCGCGCACGGCGACGACGCCTTCACGCTCATCACGCAGAACGTCGATGGCCTGCATCAGCGCGCTGGTTCGCGCGGCGTCCTCGAACTGCACGGCAGTCTGTGGCGCGTGCGCTGTGTCGAGTGCCGTCGCGAACGCGACGAACCGCGCGCACCGTTGCCGGAACTGCCACCACGATGCGCCCGCTGCGGTGGCCTCGAACGTCCCGGCGTCGTGTGGTTCGGCGAGATGTTGCCGGAGGATGTCTTCGCCGCGGCGCTGGACGCGGTCGCGCGCTGCGACGTGCTGCTGGTGTGCGGCACCAGCGCGGTGGTGTATCCGGCGGCGGGATTGGTGACGGCGGCGCTGCGGGCCGGCGCCCGCGTGATCGAGGTCAATCCGGACGCAACGCCGATGAGCGGCGACGTGACGCTCGCGCTGGCCGGAGCGGCGGGCGAGGTGTTGCCGGAAATCCTGCGCGGTTAGGCAGCGCGCCTACCGCACCAACGTCACCCGCTGCATCGCGAACGCGGCTTCCGATTCGACGCGCACCAGATACACGCCGCCGGGCACGCGCCGGCCGCTCAGGTCGCGGCCGTCCCACACGAACGGGTTGTAGCCGGCCAAGAACGTGCGCGCCGGCCAAACCGCGATGCGCTGTCCCTTCGCGTTCCACACCGACACCACGCCGCGCGCGGCGCGCGGCATGCCGATGATGAATGTCGTCTTGTCGACGAACGGGTTGGGCACCGCCTCGGCGATCCGCAGCGAGGCGGGCGCCGGCAAGAAGCGCACGTCGATGCCGGTGGCGTTCAGCGTCACCGTCACGTCGAAGCTCCGCGAGGTGACGCCGCCGTGGCCATCGTCGGCGGTCAGCGTGATGCCGCTGTAGCTGCCGGCGGCGCCGAGCATCGGCGTCCACGCGAACTCGCCGGTTACCGGGTCCACCACGGCGCCGAGCGGCAGGTTGCCGCCGGTCCAGGCCAGCGCATCGCCATCGCCGTCGCTGGCGGCGGGCGTGACGGTCAGCGTGCCGAGTTCGGTCACGATCTGCGGCGCGATCGCCGCGATCTCCGGCGCGCAGTTGGCGGCGGCGATGTTCAGGGCGACGGTGATCTGCGCCGCCGCGCCGCACGGATCGGCGGCCTGGAGCGTCGCGGTGTAGTCGCCGGCGGCGGTGCAGCCCGGCGTCCAGGTGCAGGCGCCGCTCGCCGCGTCGATCGCGAAGCCGGCCGGTGCCGACACCACCGAGTACGTCACGGCGTCGCCGTCGGCGTCACCCGCGGGGGCGCCGAAGGTCAGCTCGGCGCCCTCGAGCCCCGCCTGTGCCCCGAGCGTCGCGAACGCCGGCGCGTGGTTCGCCGGCAAAGCGTCCAGATGCGTGACGACCCGCGCCGTGAACGACGCCGTGGCCGCTGCCGCGTAGTCGAAGTAGAACGTGTTGTGCGCGCCGGCGCAGGTGGTCGCCGGGATCGCGAACGACGGCGTGATCGCCACCGTCTCGCCGCCGGCCAGCGCCACGCGGCCGGTCATCGGGGCGAACCAGCCGAGGCTGTCGGTCAGCGTGTAGACGAGGCTGTCGGCGAACGGCGCCAGGTTGCGGGCGTGCCAGGCGAGCGACACGCTGGCCGCGCTCGCCACCGCGGTGTCGGCCTGCGCCACCGCGTCGACGCCGTTCTGGACGCGCACCGTGTAGGCGTCCGGGCTGCCGCCGCGCGAGTCGGCGAACAGCGGATAGGTGCTGCGGCCGCTCGCCGCCGCCCACGAGTAGTCGCCGACGTTGGGCCGCGCCCGCGAGGCGATCTGCCACGGCGCCGCCGCGTCGCTGACCGCGACGTTGGGCGCCCAGGTCGCGCCGCCGTCGGTGGAGCGTGTCGCGTAGATGGCGCTGCGCACGCCGGCCGCGCCGCCGTCGCGGCGGTCGTACCAGAACGCGTGCACCGTCGACAGCGAATCCACCGCCAGCATCGGGAACGCCTGGTCGTAGAGCGGCGCGTCGTCGTTGAGGCGCACCGGCGTGGACCACGCGGCGCCGTGCGTTCCGGTGCGCACCATCACGATGTCGCGGTGGTCGCGCGCCACCGTGCCGGCGGTCGCGGTCACCGTACGCAGGTCGAGCGTGTAGGTCCCGCTGCCGTTCGCCCCGGTGCTGGCGGCGTTGGCGCGGATCAGGACGTAATAGGTCTGGGTGGCCGGGAGCGTGATCCAGCCCTGCGGCGAGCCGCCGGCGCCGTAGCGCGTGTCGCACAGGATCGAGTCCGCGTTCGCCCCGTCGAGCAGCTGCACGCGGAGGTCGAGGCCGGCGCTGGGTGTCACCGTATACTTCACCATCTGTCCGGCGACACCGCTGAAGGCGAAGTAGTCGCTGTCCGGCAGCGCGCTCACCGCCGACGCCACGGCGCCGCCGACCATCTGCGGCAGGCCGATCGCCTGGGCGCTGCCCGGCAGCGAGTTCGGCTCGCTCTCGTTGAGGACGCCGCCGGCCGGGCCGACGATCGGCACCGTGGCGTCGTGCCACGCCAAGTACACGCTGCCGCGGTTCGGCCCGTGGCTCCAGTCCACTGCGCAGGCCGGGAACTCGAAGAAGCCGTCCAGCCGGTTGAAGCCGGGCGCGCCGCTGTACCAGTTCTCGTGCACCGGCGAGATCACCTGCGAGGCGGCAAACGACACGCCGCCGTTGGTGCTGATCGCGCAGCGCAGTTCGCCGTTGAGAGAGGTCACGCCGAGGAAGTTCTCGTAGACGACGTAGACCTCGCCGTTGGTGCCCGCGAGCGGCAGCGCGCCGGTGGCGTCGCCGACGTTGTCTGGCTGGATGACCACCGGCGCCGACCACGTCGCCCCGAGGTCGGTCGAGCGCACGCACTCGATCTGCCCGGTGTTGCCGAAGCGGACGTACGCGCAGTAGAGCGCGCCCGTCGACGGATTGACCGCGATCAGCTCCTTGTCGAGGAACGCCGTGGTGGTGGACACCGCGGCCACCGGCAGCTGCCACACCGGTGCCTCGCCGACGAAGCGGCCGCGCGTGATCCCGATGGCGCTCGGGGTGAAAGTGCGGTTGGTGGGCGTGTAGTTCGGGAAGTAGAGGCTCGAGATGGTGAAGTTGCCGAGGCTGTCGACGACCACAGACGGGTCGCCGTACAGCTGTCCGGTGGCGCCGAGCGGCAAGGAACCGCCGTCCGTCCACGTTTCGCCACCGTCCGTCGAGTAGGCCACGCCGCTGATGGTGGTCGGCGGTAGATTGAAGCCCTTCGAGTCGTTGAAGACGGCGACGGCGAAGCGGCCCCAGACGGCGATGCTGGTCTCGGACTGCGTCTCGTTGCCGGCGTCGCCGGACGGGTCGTTCACCCGGACGATGGGCGAGAGGCCCGGCGCGGCGGCGGTCACCGGGCGGCGCGGCTGGAACTTCGCCGGCAGTGGCGCCTCGGCTTCTTCGACATCGGATTCGTCGTGGTCTTCGCCCGGCTTGCCGCATTCGGCTTGGGCGAGGACGTCGTCCCACTCGGCCGGCAGGGTGGCCTCCCGTTCACGGGCCCACTCGGCGAAGGCACGGCGGGCGTCGGAGGACACGGCGCGGGGATGGGGCAGGGCGAAGGCCGGAGCGGCCAGCACGCAGGCGAGGGCGGCGAGTGCCCAGGGGCACACGCGGCGGGTGGCGGAACGCGGGGAGGCATCCAGGGCGGACGGGTGGATCGGGGTCGGGTCCGCGGACGTCGTCGACAGGGCTCGCACGTCCCCATTATGCCCGCCGCGCCGGGCCGGCGGCAATCCGGCCCGGCGTGGATGGGTGGGATGGCTCCGGGCTCCACGGCCGAGCTGGATCGGCCCGCCGGCCCGCCGTCGCCGGAATTGCCCCGCCGCAACCGGCTCGGGTATGCTCTCCGCCTTCGTGGCAGGGCTCGGTTCGAGGAGGACGGCAATGACGATGCGGGGTTCACGTGCGGCTCTGTGGCTTGCGGGCGTGGCGGTGGCGATCGTGGCGGGCGGCACGGTGGTGCGGGCGCCGCGGGCCCACGCCCAGTCGGCGGCCCTGGCGCAGGGTGCACAGCCCGACTCCAACGTCCAGCTCATGAGCTCGCCGCCGGTCGTCCGCCCGGAGGATGTCCCCCGGATCGCGCGGAAGGGCGGCAATCCCAACGCCCCGATGGCGCGGCGCGGCCGCAAGGCGAAGATGATCGGGCACCTGATGAGCCTGCTGACTCTGGTTGGTGCGGCGGGTGCCGTGTACGCCTACAAGCAGATCCAGGAGATGCGCGCGGCTCACGCCCGGCTCCAGGACACCATCGCCGGACAGGCCCGCCAGCTGGCCGAGATCAAGGCGATGCTCGAACGGTCGCCGCGCGGCTAGTCCGCCGGCGCTCCCAACCTTGAATTCGCACGATGTCCCGCGCCGGCGGTGCCGGCGGGCCGGGGCGCACCTCGTTCCCGTGGAGTCTCGCATCGCGTCATGTCCTCACCACCGCCGGATCTGAACAGTCTGCGCATCAACCGCGACACCACCTCCTCGCGTGAGGGCGGCGGCTCGCACAAGCTGTTGTGGACGATCATCGTGCTCGTCGTCGTCGTGGCCGCCGTGGCGGCCGGCCTGGCGGCGTTCCGCAGCCGTCCGCTCACCGTCGAAACCGCGGTGGTCGCCGCTGGCGGCAGTGGCGGATCGAGCGTCGCCGGGGCGATCAGCGCCAACGGCTACGTGGTCGCCCGCACCAAGGCGTCGGTGGCGCCCAAGGTCGGCGGGCGCCTGGCGGAGTTGAATGTCTCCGAGGGTTCGCGGGTGCGGCGCGGCGAGGTGCTCGCTCGGCTCGAGAACGCCGACTACGAGGCGGCGCTGGCGGCGGCGCAGGCTGCCGTGCTGCAGGTGAAGGCGAACCTCGCCAACGCCCGCGCCCAGCTCGCGCGGACCGAGGCGCTCGCCAAGCAGGATCTGGTGTCGCAGCAGGAACTCGACGCCGCGCGCACCGCGGTCGAGGCGCAGGCCGCGGCGCAAAAGGTGGCCGAGGCGCAGGTCGGCGTGGCGAAGGCGACGCTCGAGAACACCTTCGTCCGCGCGCCGTTCGACGGCACCGTGCTGCGCAAGGACGCCGAACTCGGCGAGATCGTCGCGCCGTCGATGGGCGGCGGCGGCCTCACCCGCACCTCGATCGTCACCATGGCGGATCTCGCGACGCTCGAGGTCGAGGTCGACGTCAACGAGGCGTACATCGCGCAGGTGCGCAACGGCCAGGAGGCGCGCATCACGCTGGACGCGTATCCCGACACCTCGTTCGCCGGCCGCGTGCGCCAAGTGGTGCCGACCGCCGACCGCGAGAAGGCGACGGTGCAGGTCAAGGTGTCGATCCTCGACCGCGACCCGCGCATCCTGCCGGAGATGGGCGCGCAGGTGCAGTTCATCCCGGCGAAGGCGGGCAGCACGCAGACGGCCGCCGCGGCGCCGCGCATCAGCGTGCCGCAGAGCGCCGTGGTCCACACCGCGAACGCGACGTTCGTGTGGCTGGTGGACGCGGGCGTGGCGCGGCAGCACCCGGTCACGCTCGGCAGCGAGCGCGGCGACAAGGTCGATGTGAAGAGCGGGCTCAGCGGCGGCGAGACGGTGATCGTGTCGCCCCCGGCCGCGCTGAAGGACGGCGCCAAGGTCAAGACCGGCGCCCCGTCGTAGAGATCGCAGCAGTCCACGAATCACGGGAAGATTCCGAGGAGGCGCGCATGGCGTCCGTCATCGTCCGCAACGTCAGCAAGACCTACAAGCGCGACACCCAGTCGGTGCCGGTCTTGCGCAACATCTCGCTGACCATCGACGAAGGCGATTTCGTCGCCCTCATGGGGCCGTCGGGGTCGGGCAAGACGACGCTGCTCAACTTGATCGGCGGCATCGACCAGCCGACTGGCGGCGACGTCATCGTCGGCGGCGAGGGCATCGCCGCGCTCAACCAGAAGCAGCTGGCGAAGTGGCGCTCGCGCAACATCGGCTACATCTTCCAGCTCTACAACCTGATCCCGGTGCTCACCGCGGTGCAGAACGTGGAGCTGCCGCTGTTGCTCGAGAAGATGTCGTCGAAGGAGCGCCGGCAGCGCGCCGAGTTCGCGCTCAGCATCGTCGGCCTGAGCGATCGCCTGTCGCACTATCCGCGGCAGCTCTCCGGCGGCCAGGAGCAGCGGGTGGCGATCGCGCGAGCGCTGGTCAGCGATCCCAAGCTGCTGCTCGCCGACGAACCGACCGGTGACCTCGACCGCGTCTCCGGCGAGGAAATCCTGAATCTCCTCCAGCGGCTCAATCAGGAGTTCAAGAAGACGATCGTCATGGTGACGCACGACCCGCACGCCGCGGAGCGCGCGCACCGCCTGATCCACCTCGACAAGGGCGATCTCACCGACGAGCAGCCGGGCGGCGGCGCGCCGTCGGCCGGCCAGTAGGAGGGGCGATGAACGCATTCTCCTTGGTGCTGGTCAACCTGCTGCGCAACAAGCTGCGCACCATCCTCACGACGTTGAGCGTGGTGGTGGCGCTGTTCTTGTTCTGCTCGCTGCAGGGCGTGCTCGACACGCTGCAGGACGCGATCAAGGTCGGCAGCGAGACGCGGCTGGTGGTGCGCAATAACATCTCGCTGGTGTTCCCGCTGCCGCTCTCGTACTTCGAGCGCCTGAAGTCGGTGCAGGACGTCGATGCGGTGACCTACTCGAACTGGTTCGGCGGGCAGTGGCCGGCCGACAAGCGGATGTTCTTCGCGCAGTTCGCGGTGGACGCGCCGACGTACTTCCCGATGTACACGAAGGAGTTCGAGATCTCGCAGGGCGACACGTCGATTCCCGGCGGCGCGGTGCCGCAGGGCGTCGATCCCAAGCTCGCCGCGTTCATGGCGGATCAGCAGGGCTGCGTAGTCGGCGAGAAGTTGATGCAGAAGATGGGGTGGAAGCTCGGGCAGCAGATTACGCTCGCCGGCACCATCTTCCCGGGCGACTGGCCGTTCACCATCCGCGCCGTGTATCGCGCCAAGAGCAAGACGTTCAGCGCCGACGCGATGCTGTTCCACTGGAAGTACCTGCAGCAGCGCGGCGGCAATAACCAAGTCGGCACCTACACGCTGCACTTGCGGACGCCGGAGCACGCGAGCCAAGTCGCGCGCGTGGTGGACGCGATGTACGAGAACTCCGCCGCCGCGACGCGCACCGAAACCGAACGCGCGTTCCAGGCCGGCTTCATCTCGATGTACGGCAACATTCCGTTCGCCATCGGCTTCTTGGGCTACGCGATCGCTTTCGCGATCCTTTCGGTGGCGGCGAACACGATGATGATGGCAGTGCGCGAGCGCACCAACGAACTCGCGGTGCTCAAGACGCTCGGCTTCCTCGACGGCGACATCTTCCGCATGGTGGTGTGGGAAGGCGCGATCATCACCGTCGGCGGCGGGCTCGTCGGCGCGCTGGTGGCGAAGTTTACGCTCGACGCGATCGGGTTCGACGCCGGCGGCGCGCTGCCGCCGATCCGCGTGCACTGGTCGACGGTCGGCGTCGGCGTCGTGGTGGCGCTGGTGATGGGCATCGCGTCCGGCGTGGTGCCGGCGTGGAATGCCTCGCGGTTGCGGATCGTCGACGCGCTGCGGCGCGTCAACTAGGGAGGAGGCGAACGATGCGGATTCTCAAGGCGATTCTCCTCCTGGTGCTCGCGCTCGCGGGCTTCGGCATGGCGTTCGGCTCGCTCAAGGCGGTGATGGGCGGCACGATGCCCGCGGTGGCCGGCGTGGTGATCGGCGCCGCGCTGTTCGCGTTCGCCGCGTTCAAGTTCGTGCTCGTGGTGTTGCAGCGCGACGACGCGCCGGTGCCGCTCGTCTACAGCGTGCAGGGCATTCGCAACCGGCCGGCGTCGACGGTCGCGACGATGGTCGGCATCGCGCTCGTGGTGGCGATCTTCGTCGGCGCGCTGGCGATGGCGAACGGCTTCCGGCAAGCGTTGGTCGCCACCGGCTCGAAGGCGAACGTCATCGTGCTGCGCAAGGGCGCGGACAGCGAGCTGTCGTCGGGCATCAGTCTCGAACGCGCGGCGATCATCCGCGCGCTCGACGAAATCGTGGTGGGTGGCGGCGGACAGAAGCTGGTGAGTGCCGAAGTCGTCGTCAACACCAACAAGCCGCGCCTCGGTCAGGCCGGCTCGTCGAACGTCAACGTGCGCGGCATCGACCAGAGCGGACTCGCGCTGCGCGACGGCGTGAAGATCGTCGACGGGCGCATGTTCACGCCGGGCGCTGGCGAGGTGATCGTCGGCAAGCGGATCGCTGGACGGTTCGCCAACTGCCGCGTCGGCGACACGATTCGCTTCGGCACGCGTGACGTGAAGGTCGTCGGGCAGTTCAGCGCGCGCGGCTCGGCGTTCGAGTCGGAGATCTGGGGCGACAACAAGGTGCTGATGCCGCTGTTCCGCGGCGAGGTTTATCAGAGCATCACGTTCCGCGTGAAGGATCCGTCGGTGTTCGCCGCGCTCAAGACGCGCTTGGAGAAGGACCCGCGGCTCGGCGTCGACGTCAAGCGCGAGGACCAGTTCTACGCCGATCAGGCCACCGGCCTCACGACGGCGCTGCGCTTCGTCGGCATCTTCATCTCGCTGGTGATGGCGGTGGGCGCGATCTTCTCGGCGATGAACACGATGTTCGCGGCGGTGGGCGCGCGCACGCGCGAGATTGCCGTGTTGCTCACGCTCGGCTTCACGCCGGGCGCGGTGCGCAACGCGTTCCTGCTCGAGTCGGTGCTGTTGTCGCTGCTCGGCGGCGTGCTCGGCTGCGTGCTGACGTTGCCGATGAGCGGCCTCACGACCTCGACGACGAACTGGTCGTCTTTCAGCGAGGTCGCGTTCTCGTTCGCGGTGACGCCCGGCGTGATGTTGCTCGGGTTGGTGTTTGCCGCGTTCATGGGTGTGGTCGGCGGACTGCTGCCGGCGATGAGCGCGTCGCGCAAGCAACTCGCGTCCGCGCTGCGCGGGGCGTAGTCAGGGAGACGATGATGAAGATTCTCGTGGTGGGCGCGACTGGGACGATCGGCAGTGCGGTGGCGGATGCGCTGGCGGCGCGGCACGAGGTGGTGCGCGCCGGGTACAGCAAGGCGCCGGTGCGCGTCGACCTCGCCGATGCCGCGTCGATCCGCGCGATGTATGATGCGGTCGGGCCGGTGGACGCGGTGGTGAGCGCGGCGGGGCAGGCGGCGTTCGCGCCGCTCGGCGAGTTGACCGACGAGCAGTACGAGCTCTGCCTGCGCAACAAGTTGATGGGCCAGGTGAACTTGGTGCGGCTCGGCACGGAGCGCGTCGCCGACGGCGGTTCGTTCACGCTGACCAGCGGCATCCTCGCGCGCCGCCCGATGGCCGGCGGCGCGGCGATCAGCATGATCAACTCCGGCGTCGAAGGCTTCGCGCGCGGCGCGGCGATCGAGCTGCCGCGCGGCCAGCGCATCAACGCCGTGGCGCCCGGCTGGGTGCGCGAGACGCTGATCGCGATGCAGATGGATCCGAGTTGGGGCATTCCGTCGGCGGAGGTGGCGCAGGCCTACGTGCGGGCCGTCGAAGGGGCGATGAGCGGGGAGACGATCGACGCGGTGGCGCCGTAGGGCCGCTCATTCGAGAAAGTCGACGGCCTCTCGTCATCGTCTGCGGCCGCACTGGACTCCAAGCTGGGGCAATCATCCCACGAGAGTAGTAGCCCCAACAGTTGTCGCAGGATAGCATGGTAAACGAGGGCGTGCCGCCCTAGAGCGGATTGCCCTGCCGACGTTGGACGCGCCCGTGCGTCTGCGTGCCGCCACCCGCAGAGTTGCCATGTCTCCTATGCCTAGCGAATGGAGCACTCCACGCCGCCAGCCAGCGCGGGCTCTCAACACCGTCGACTGTCCGACGAGGCTCTCAGGCTGCATTGCCGTGATTCTGGTCGCGGTGTGCGCGGGGGGACTTGCCCCCGCAGCGCACGCCAGGGACGGCGGTCAGCTTCCGCTCCGAGCGTCGGAGGCAACTGTGCCGCGGCCCTACGCACCGGCCTGGGAGGACTTTGTCGAGGCGCGGAGCATTCCCGGCGAGGCCTACCCTGCGAGTGTCGGCGATGCCTCGTGGTCTGCACGCTTCCCCAGTCCTGGCGCGGACTCAACAGTGTACGCCCTGGATGCGCACGGCGACACGCTCGTCGTCGCCGGCGATTTCGATCAGTTGGGCACGCGCCCCTTCCACTCGATCGCGCTGTACGACGGCACTGCGTGGCGCGACCTGGGCGGGGGCTTTCCCGGCAGCGTGCGTGCGGTGTGCTGGTGGAACGGCCTGCTCGTCGCCGGGGGGACGTTCCGCGCGAGCGGGGGCGCGCCGGGAGACTACTTGGCACAGTGGGATGGCGTGGCGTGGCAATCCTGGCCCGTTCCCCTCGATGGAGCGGTGTACGCATTGGCGGTCCATCAGGGAAACCTCGTGGCAGGTGGCAGCTTTCGCACGGCGTCGTCCGACTCACTTCACGGTGTGGCGGAGTGGGACGGGCAGGTGTGGCGGGCGTTTGGGAGCGGGATCTCGGGCGGCGCGGCAACCGCATACGCCCTGTTGTCCGATGGGGACAGTCTGTTCGTTGGCGGGCGGTTCGATCGCGCTGAGGGCGTACTCGCCCACAACATCGGGGTGTGGTCGGGCTCACACTGGTCGTCACTCGGGGCCGGCGTTGACACCCTCGGGCAAGTCTTTTCCTTGAAGCGTGCTGCGCCAGGCATTTGTGTCGGCGGATCCTTCGCGCGAGCAGGTGGGTTGCTGACTGGCGCCTTCGCATCGTGGGAATCTGGAGAATGGCACGACCTTCATGCGCGAAACATCTTCCACGCCCGTGCGGCATGCCAATACGGAGCGGAGACAATTGTGTGCGGCGGATTCGGGAAGGTGGATACGGTCACGACCGCGAACCACATTGCCTCGTGGGAAGGCGTGAAGTGGCAGGCATTCGGAGCAGGGCTCTACAATCACGAAGCATACGGCTACTGGTATGATGACATGGGCTACGCCCTCGCCGTCTACCGCGGCGCACTCTACGTCGGCGGCCACTTCACGCTGGCGGATTCGTTGGCGTCGCCGTGCCTCGCGCGGTGGGACGGACACGCGTGGTCCAGCGTGTCCGACGGCGACGGCCTCGCCTTCGACGCGGGGTGCTTTTTGCCGCGCGCCGATTCGTTGATCGTCGGCGGATCGTTCTTCAGCGCGGGCGACCAGCGCATCGGCTACATCGGCGCTTGGGACGGACAGCGGTGGTGGCCGCTCGGGCAAGGATTCAGTAGCGACGTCTACACCCTCGCCGAGTATCACGGCGACATCATCGCCGGGGGTGCGTTCGTGCAGGCGGACGGACAGGTCGCCAACGGGATCGCGCGCTGGGACGGCACGGCGTGGCACCCGCTGGGCGAGAGCGCGACGCCGGGAATGAACAGTTGGGTCGTCGCCCTCACCGTGTGGCACGACACGCTTTACGCGGGCGGCTTTTTCACGAGCGTCGATGGCAAGCCGATCGCGTACCTGGCGGCGTGGGATGGGACGCATTGGAGCGACCCAGGCGTCGGCGCAGATCAGTGGGTGAACGCGCTCGGCGTGTGGAATGGCAAGCTCGTCGTCGGGGGAGCCTTCACGACGATTGGTGGCTCACCCGCGCAGTGCGTCGCGACGTGGGATGGCCACACGTGGGACACGCTGGCGGGCGGCCTCACGAGCTACGCGGGATGGTATACGCCGCGCGTGTATGCGGTCGCCGTCTACCAAGGCGACCTAGTGGCCGGCGGTGACTTCGACACCAGCGACCAGTTTGGCGACATGCGCCGGTTGGCGGCGTGGGACGGGACGCGGTGGCGCGAGTTGGGCATCAACGGACTCGAGTCGTACACGGGGTTGCGTCCCACATCGGTCATGGCGCTCGACGTGCAGGGAACGACGCTCACGGCGGCGGGCTACGTGACGCGCTTCGGACAGACGGCCGCGGCGCACATCGCACGCTGGGATGGCTCGACGTGGCGGGCGCTGGGGTCTGGCGTCTCGTTCTTCTATCCGTCGAATGGCGCCGTCTGGGCGTTGGCGACGTGGAAGGACAGCCCTATACGTGGGCGGCAACATCGTCCGCGCAGGCGGCAAGAAGTCGGACTACTGGGCACAATGGGACAATGCGGACTTGGCGGTGTCGGCGGTGCGCGACGAACAGCCGCCGGATGCGGAGGATGTCTCCGGCGCTCTTGGTATCGTTGCACGGCGGACGACTGGTGGACTGCATTTCGACTGCCGTCTGCCGCGCTCTGGAGTGGGGCACGTGCGCATCGTCGACCTCGCCGGCCGCACCGTGGCCAGTTGCGGACCGGTGCGAGGCGAGAAGGCGCACACGACGTGGACGGGGCGAATGGCGCACGGCGCGTCCGCGCCGTCGGGCGTGTATCTCGCGACGTTGGAGATCGACGGTCACATCGTCGGGCGCGCGCGAGTGTTGTGGATGCGATGAGAAGTCGAGGTGGCGCGGACGGACCTCAGCGAATAGCGTCCGTCCAGCGGCCTGCGTCGTCGAACAGCGCGCAGTTTTCCCACGACGACGGCGCGCGCGGTGCGCTGATCGCGGCGGCGCCCCAGTAGAGCGTCCCGGCGGCGCCGGACCGCCGCACCGTCGACACGAACGCACGTTGGCTGTCGCGCGACGGCGGGAACTCCGCGAGACACTGCGACGGCATGCCGACGAGGTTGTGCCGCGCGTCCTGCCATGCGAGCGTCCACGGGTAGGCGGTCTCGGCGATCCATACGGGCTCGCGGCGGCGCGGCCGAGCGCCGCGATCGTCCCGCGCAGCGCGGCGAGCGGTCCGTGCCACCACGGATAGTAGGACACCGCCCAGGCATCGGGCCGCACGCCGTGCAGCGCCGCCTGCCGCGCGAACGCCACGCAACGTGCGCTATCGCCGCCGGCGTCGAGATGCAAGACGGTGACGACGGTGTCGCCGCCCGCCGCGTCGCGCACGCCGGCGAGACCGGCGGCGAGCAGCCGCGCGAGACGCGGCCAGTCCGCATCGCTGTGGAGTCGTCCTGCCGGCCACAGCATGCCGTTCGTGATCTCGTTGCCCACTTGCACGAACGACGGGTGCACCGCCGCGATCGCGTCACGCACCGAGGCGCGCAGCGACTCGGCGAGCGTCGAATCCGCGAGGTCCCGCCACGCGCGCGGTGGCGTTTGGCGTGACGGATCCGCCCACGTGTCGCTGCAATGGAGATCGAGCCACACCTGCATGCCGGCCGCCCGCGCCCGGGCCGCGAGCCGCGTCGCGCCCGCGAGGTCGAGCCCGTCGTCCGACTCCGGCGTGTGCCACACGCGCACCGCGCGACCGTCACGCCGTGATGCGCCGCGATGACGGGGGATCGCCCGGCGTGCCGTCGACCTCGCGGAACACCGCGCCGCCTGCCTCGGCGCGCGGCACGTCGGGAGAAGTCCGCGCCGACGCGCTCCTGCGCGACGGCCGCGCGTGCGAGCAGCAGGCACGCGAGCGCGCACGCCCGCAGCACGCTCACACGCGCGCCGGCTCCACCGCGGGCACCGGTGCCAGCGCGCGCAACACCAGCACCGTGCAGTCGTCGCCTGGCTCTGCGTCGCCGATCCACGCGGCGACTTCCGCCATCAGATGCTCGGCGATTTCCCGCGCGCTCGCGTCCGCGGGCAACGCCGCCACGCACTCCGCCAACCGCTCCTCGCCGAACTGCTCGTTCGCCGCGTTCACCGCTTCGCTCAAGCCGTCGGTGAAGAACACCAGGCGATCGCCGACGGTGAACGGCAGCGTCACTTCTTCGAAGTCGAAGCCGTCCTGAATTCCGAGCAGGATGCCGCCACGGTCGAGCGCGACGCGCGATCCGTCGGTGCGCATCAGCACCGGATAGTTGTGGCCGGCGTTCGTGAACGTCACGCTGCGCGCGTGCGCATCGACGCGCGCCAGCACGAACGTCGCGAACTGTTCGATTGCCGTGCTGCGGTAGACCAGTGCGTTGGTGCGGGCGACGATCTCGCGCACGCTGGCGCCACCGCCGGCCTGCGTGCGCACCGCGGCCTGCAACATCGACGACAAGAGCGCTGCCGGCACGCCCTTGCCGCTGACGTCGGCGATGGCGAGGAAGAACGCGCCGTCGTCGGCCACCACGAGGTCGTAGAGATCGCCGCCGACGTGTTTCGCCGGAATCGACTGCGCGAACACGTCGAAGCCGGGCAGCGCCGGGAAGTCGGAGAGCAGGAACGTGCGCTGGATGCGCCGCGCGAGTTCGAGTTCCTCCTCGAATCGCGCCACCTCGACGCGCGAGCGCACGAGGAACGCGTTCTGCAGCGACACCGCCATCTGCCGCGCCAGCGAAGCGAGCAGCTGCACGTCTTCGCTGGTGAACGAGGTGCGCGTGTGCTTGTCCCCGAGCAGCAGCACGCCGAACACTTCGTCGCGGGCGCGCAGCGGAATCGCCAGGCGCGCGTGCAGCGCGCCCACCAGCAGACGGCGGCCGTCCATGTCGAGGCCCGGCGTCGGCTCGGTCAAGCGCAGCGCCGCGCGCTCGAGCGGCAGGCGCCGCAGCGTCTCGCGCAACGCCGCCGTCTGCGCGGCGTCCGGCGCGTCGCCAGCGCCGGTGCGCACCAGCACGCCGTCGCCCGGCGGCAGCGCCACGATGTGCGCGTCGCGCAGCAGCAGCGCGTCGGCAATCGTCTCGATGGAATGCCCGAGCAGTTCGTCGAGGTCGAGCGTCGTCAGCACGTCCGCGCCGAGCTGCCGCAGCACGTTGCGATAGTCCGACGGATCGCGCAGGAACGCCTTCTCGAGCAGTTCCTCCAACCGCGCGATGGCCGGCTGGAACAAGATCAGCGCGACCACCAGGAAGACCGGCTCCAGCACGTTGGCATCCCAGTGCGTGACGCGAATCAGCCACGCGCGCACCTGCGAGATGACGCCGAGATACACGCCGACCAGCACCGCGCACGCCACCGCGTACAAGATGCCGCGCCGCGCCAGCAGCTTCGCGTCGAGGAAGACATGCACGATCGCGTAGGCGATCGACCCCGAGCCGACGGTGAGCGCGGTGAGCACCAAGACGGCGCGCATCGCGTCATTGAGCCGCACGTCGAACAACAGCGGCAGCGACGACGCGCTGATGTAGCACGCGAGGCACGCCACCAGCCCGGTGCCGATCGTCCGCAACTGGTGGCGGATGCGATCCACTTCACCGCGCGATACGATGCCGCCAGCACGCCGGCCGTGGCGACGCCGTAGCCGATGTTGACCAGCGAGAACAGCCAGCGGTGTGCGCTCAGCATCAATCCGGCACCGACGTTGAGCAGCGAGACCACCGCGTCCATCGACTCCCAATCGTGCGGGAGACGGATCACCGGCCGGCCGTGCGACACCCACGCCAGCGCGGTCAGCCCGAGGTGGACGGCAGACGGCGCGAAGACTAATGTCCCAAAATTGCGCACGCGGCCGACCACCGAGTGCTCGTCGGGATAGATACAGGCGAACAGCAAGAGTGTCGGAAAGAAGAACTCCCACAGCGGCGAAAGATTCTCGAACAGCGCTACCTGCACCGCCTTCTGCGCCGCGGTGTGCGCGCCGTGACTGGCGAGGAACGACAGACCGCCGATGATCGACCCGAGTCCGCCGAAGAACAGCATGAGCGCGACGACGCGATTGAGCTGCTGGCGCGGATTCTCGCGCAGGATCAGCAGCCCGAGGAGGAAAACCAGCCCTCCCAGGCAGAAGTTGATGGTGGAGAGGAACGTGGTGGAAATCATCGGAGCGAGGGCTCCTCGCGTCGTGGCCGGGACCGCGCGGCACATGCCACGCCGAGGTCCGAGCGTAGTCTCCGGGGTGACCCGCGGGGCGTCAAGCGAATGAGCGCCCCGCGTGGTGCCGCCGCGCGCGACCGCTTCCGCGTCTCGCTTGGCTGGGTGGCGCGTCTGGCGGCGTTGTGGTTCCTGTTCGCCGTCGTCAGCCACGGGGTGAACGTCGCCTGCGGGCTGCCGGTGCGCATCGCGGCCGCGCTCGGCGGGGTGGCGCGCGCGCTCGGGATCGCCTCGCAGGTCACTGGCGACACCGTGATTCTGCCCGCCTATCGCCTGCGCATCATCGAGGAGTGTACGGGGTTGTCACTGGCAGGGGCGATGGCGGCGTTCGCGTTGGTCGCGCCGTTCGCCTGGAAGACGCGGGCGCGCGGCGTGGTGTTGCTGGCCGGCGTGGCATTGGTCTGGAACGCGCTTCGGCTGGTGGCGATGTTGTGGGTGGTGCGGGTGGCGCCGCAGCGCGCGGCGTTCGTGCACGATGTCGTCTGGCAAGTCGGGACGGTGCTGGTGTTGCTCGGCTCGGCGGCGTGGTGGATGCGCACGGCCGAGCGGGAATGGGGCGCGATCGTCTGGGCGGCGCTGCGCGGCGTCGCAGCCGCTGGCGTCGGCGTGCTCCTCTGGCACCTCACGCCGCTGTCCGCGCTCTATGGCCGCCTGCTCGCCGGTGGCGTGCGCTGGGTGTTGGCGATCGGCCTCGGCCGTCCCACGCGGCTGGTGGACGCGCCGCCGGAGATGGCGCCGGGGCTCGTGATCCTCGTGGCCTCGTCGGGTACCGGACGGCCGGGCTGCTGCTGATTTCTGGTGCGCACGGCGCAGTCGGCGTCTGCATGGTGGTGTTTGTAGCGCTGCTCGTGGCCTGGGGCGTGTGGCCGGCGGCGCGGCGGCGTGGCGCGTCGCGGCGGCCGGAGCGCTGCTGGTGCTGCAGGTGGCGGCGATCGCCGCGCCGTGGCAAGGTCAGCCGGCGCGCCGGGTGGCTCGAACCGGCCTTCAGGTGGTTGGCGGAGTCCGGCGCGACGCTGGTGCTGCCGGCGCTCGCCTGGGCGTGGGTGCTATGGGGCGAGCCGGCGGCGAGGGCATTCGCCCCGCGCCGCTGGGCTCGCCGCCATGCTGGAGAAACACGGCCATCCATCCGCCAACTGCCCTCGATCGTCGCTCGGGAACCCTCGACGAACACCGGAATGTCGAGCGCCAGCTCCGCGGCGGCGCGGCGCGTGACCTGACCGCGGCCGACATCGCGACCAGCGTCGCCGGGAACGCGGTGGTGCGCGACATCGAGCTGAGGCCGGTCTTCTCGTCGTGGTAGTCGAGCATCTCGCCGACCACACGCACGCGTGTGCCGTCCGCCTTCGTCCCGACCGCCGAGATCAGCATGACGACGAGGTCGAGGTCGTCGTTCTCGAGCCGCGGGCTGGACACCGTCGCGACGACGTCGCGCGGGCTCACCATGACGCCCCCGACGTTGACCTTCTCGCGGTCGAGCAGGCCGAGCAGCGCGAGGCCGCGCCAGATCTGCACGTGGCCCGGGTAGCGCAGCGTCTTGTAGTCGAGGTCGCGGACGCGGCCGCGTAGCGTGCGGGTCAACGTGGACGACCCGCCGCTGGTGACGAACGCTTCGAGGCGGCCGAGCGGCGCGAAGTCGACTTCCTCGACATCGACGAGACATTCGCTGATGACTTCCTCGCCGCCGCGCAAGAGGCGCGCGGGCTCGACGTATTCGTTGATCAACCCGTGGATCGAGAACACGCGCTTGTAGCCGAGCGGCGGGACCGGGTGCTGCGGCAGGCCGCCGACGCGGATCGTCAGCACGTCCACCGATGGCATGTCGCGGATCGCGTGCACCGCGAGCACGTTCGCCATGCCGGGGGCGAGGCCGCAGTCCGGCACCAGCGAGACGCCAGCGGCTTGCGCGTCGGCGTCCATCGCCAGGATCGCGTCGACGACGTCGTTGTTGCCGCCGAGATCGCAGAAGTGGCAGTGCTGCGCGATCGCGGTGCGGGCGAGGGCTTCGTTGAGGAAGTACGGCACCGCGCTCAAGCAGGTGTCGGCCTCGGCCATGAGCGGTGCGACGGTGGCCGGGTTGGCGGCGTCGATCTGTACCGCGCGGCCCTTGCCGCCGGTGCGCGTGGCGGCGACCTGCTGCGCGCGCGCGAGATCCTGGTCGGCGACGATGACTTCGGTCACGTCGGCCTGGTTGGCGAGATCGAAGATGCCGGCTTCGCCCTGGATGCCGGCGCCGAGAACCAATGCGCGCATGTCGTCCTCCGTCGAGTGAATGGGGAAGCCGCGAGGATGCCGGAGCGCCGCGCGTGCGGTCAACCGGACCGCGCGTGCCGGGCGCCTTGCCGCCGGGCCGCGCGGTGCCGTACCGTGCGCCCCGCCGCGGCGTGGCGCCGCCGGCATCACCGGAGGTCGCGATGGATCCGCGCGCGCTGTGCCGCTACAACCTGTTCGTGCGTCCCGCCTACGTGGACGCGGTGCTCGGCCTCGGCTGGGAGGAGGCGTCGCGCGATCGCGGCGCGTCGTTCGGGTCGCTGAGCAACATCCTGGTGCACATCTGGGATGTCGAGAACTGGCACTTCCACCACGTCGTGCAGGGCCGCGCCGCCGAGGCGCCGGACTGGGGCGACTACGAGGACTTCGACTCGCTCGACAAGGTGCTGGCGGTGCGCGCCGACATCGAGGCGAAGACGGCGGCGTTCCTCGACGGCATCAGCGACGCCGACCTCGCGCGGCCGGTGCGCTACGAGTTCGCGGACCGGCCGGCGTCGTCGTATCCGCTCGGCGAGGTGCTGGTGCACGTCGCCACCGAGGAAGTGCACCACCGCGGCGAGTTGATCGCGCTCTTGTGGCAGATGGGCATCGAGCCACCGCCGATGACCTACCTGCGCTACCAGCGTCACCTGCAGGGCGTGCCGCTGTAGTGGCGACGCTGCGGCAGCGCCGGCGGATTCCCACCGGCGGCGCGCACGTCGACGCCGTCGTGCATCGGCCGCGCACGCTGCCGGCGCGCGGCGGCCCGACGGTGCTCGTCCTCGCGCACGGCGCGGGCGGCGACATGCACCACGCGCTGCTGGTTGCCGTCGCGGAGCGGTGCGCGGCGGACGGCGCGATCGTCGTGCGCGTCAACTTCCCGTACACGACCGCCGGCCGCCGCGCGCCGGATCGCATGCCGGTGCTCGAACGCACGCTGCACGACGTGGTCGCGTGGGTGCGGCGGCAGCGGACGTGGCGGGCGCGCCGCGTGGTGGTGGGTGGCAAGTCGATGGGCGGGCGCGCGGCGAGCCGGTGCGTCGCGGCGGAGGGCGATGCGCGCCTCGCCGCCGACGGTCTCGTGCTCCTCGGCTATCCGCTGCACCCGAGCGGCGAGACGGCGACGTTGCGCGTCGAGCACCTCGCGGCGATTCCGGTGCCGTCGCTATTCGTCCAAGGCACGCGCGACACGTTGTGCGATCTCGCGCTCTTGCTGCCGGCGCTTGCCGCCGTCGACGCGCCGGTGTCGCTGCACATCGTGCACGGCGGCGATCACTCGTTCCACGTGCCGGTGCGCACCTGCCGCGGCGACGAAGAGGTCTACGCCGAAATCGCCGCCGCCGTCTCCGCATGGGTGCGGACCACGGTCGCCTAGCTGAGATCCTCGCCGGCGGCCTGTGCCTCGTGCCAGTGCTTCGTCACGTCGAGCCAGAACACCAGGCCGGCGTGGCGGCCGAACTTGCGATACGCGCGTTCGATGGTGGCGTCCTTGAGCGGACGCGTGGCGCCGCGTCCGCCGTTGTGTACGCGCGTGGCGTAGACGACACGATTCCACGAGTCGAGCCCGAGGTAATCGTTGCGTCCGAGAATCCGCAGCAAGTTGTCGGCGACGTACGGGCCGCAGCCGGGCAGCGCGATGATCGCCTTGCGCGCCGCCGCCGCGTCGTCGTGCGAGAGAATGTGCGCGTCGAGATCCAGCGCGCCGCTCGCCACCGCGGCCGACAACTTCACGAGCGATGCGCTGCGATAGCCGGCCTTGATCGTCTCGCGGTAGAACGACTCGGGCTGTCGTGCCATCGCTGCCGGTGTCGGAAACGCGCGTGCGCCGTCCGCCAGCTTCACGCCGAGCTCGTCCACCAGCCGCTGCGTCATCAGTTCGGTGAGCGTCCACGTGCAGTTGGTGGTGAGGATCAACTTGACGATGTCCTCCCACAGCGTCGCCGCGCGCAGGAAGCGGCCGGCGCCGCGCTCGGCGATCCACGCGCGCTCCGCATCGCCGTGCAGCAGCGCGTAGAGTGACGACAGATCGCTGTCGAGCGCGAGGATGCGGCGGGCGACGGCGGTCAGCGCCGACTTGTCGGCGGCGTCGAGCGTCGTGGATTCGGCGGTCACGCGGAGGGCCGGCGTCTCGCCGGTGTCCGGCCGCATCGTCAGCCGTGCGGCGCGCCGTTCGCCGAGCGCGACGACGGTACTCAGCGTGAGCGTGCCATCGTCATACGAAAACGGCGCGAGGTGCGGCCAGCCGTGGCTGCGCACGGTGACGGCCATCGCGAAGCCGTCGGGAAGCGGAAGGGTCCAAGTGCGTCGCATGCGGGGCATCATCGCCGCTCCGCGCGTTCGGCGCTAGCCCGCGGCGCGCATCTTTCGCACGCGGCCGCCGAGGAACTGGCCGCCGAAGAACGCGGCGACGAACACCGGCAGCAAGATCAACTTGAGGCCAAGGCCGCTCGCCATCCGCAACGCGATCGACAACGGCACCGGCAGGTGCACGGCGACGAACCACGCCGGCGAGAACTTGCGCACGCCGGCGCGCCAGTAGCCGAACGGCACGTTGAGCAGCAGGACGAGCGACGCGACGATCCAGACGTTGTGGATGGGCAGGTGGGGCATCGTCCGAGTATACACGCGGCCGGCCGGCTGGCGCGCCCTAGGGAGACGAGGGCGCGAGGTGACGGACGGCTGCGGCGAGCGCGGGCTCCCATCCCTCCACAGCGCCCGCCGCCCGCGCCGCGTCCGCCTCGGCGGCGCCGAGGGTCGCGGCGAGTTTCTCGGACGCCTCGACGAGCACGCGCGCGGCGAACGCCGAGGTGGGCGGCGCGTGGTACGTCTCGCGCGCGCCGGCGGCGGCGCCGAAGAGCCACGCGGCCTCGCGCGCATCCTGCGGCAGCATCCACTGCGCCGCGGCCTCGAGCGCGTCGATGGCGAGCAGTGGGTCACGCACGTCGCGGAGGCGCCGGAGCGCATCGGCCAATCCCGCGCGCGATGCCTCGCGGTCTCCGGCCAAGAGATCCGCCATCGCGACATTGATGCCGGCGCCGACGATCAGCCATTCGTGCCGCACCTCGCGTGCGATCTCCAGCGCGCGGACGTAGAACGGCCGCGCTGCCGTGACCTCGCCGCGGATGAAGCGTGCGTGGCCGAGCGCGAAGAGCGGCAACACTTGCGGCTCGCGCACGCCGAGCGCGTCGTAGAGGGCGATCGACTGTGTGGCCAGCGGGACGATGCGCTCGTCGTCGCCGCGGTTGAGCGCGATGGCGGCGAGGTTGCTCAGGCATCCGGCCTCGAGGTACGTGCTGCCGACCGCGCGGAAGCAGGCGATCGCCTGCTCGTAGAACGGCTCCGCCTCGTCGTGCGCGCCGGTCGACAAGCCCAGGTTGCCGAGATTCATGTAGGCCTTGCCGAGATCGGCCTGCGCGTCGTGCGCGGCGAACACCGCCCGCGCGCCGAGGTAGAACGCGCGCGCGCCGTCGAGATCGCCGAGCCGGTAGCCGAAGTTGCCGGCGGTGAGCAGCGCCATGCCGTAGGCGTGGCTGTCGCGATCGAGGTCGGGGCGGGCGAGCACGCGCTGCGCCTCCTCGCGTCCCTCGGCGCAGCGGCCGGCTTTCAGCCAGTAGAGGCCGTAGTGGGCGAGCAGCGCCAGCGCGTCCGGGCCGCCGGCGGGATCGTCGGCGAGGCGATCGGCCACCGCGTGCACGTCGTGCTGCGCGTCGGCGAGCCGTGGCATCCAGCGGCCGATGGCCGGCCCCCGGAGCGCCTCGCAGCCCTCCGCGACGAGCGCCAAGACATACGCGCGATGGCGTGCGAGAGCCGCGCGTTCCTCCTCCGGCGTCTCGTGCAGCTTGTCGGCGGCGTAGGCCCGCACGGTTTCGAGCAGCGAGTAGCGCGCCGTTTCGCCTTCGCCTCCGAGATCGCAGACCACCAGCGACTTCTCGACCAAGTGCGTGAACAGGTCGAGCGCATCCCACGGGTCGAGGTCGCCACCCGCCGCCACAGCCTCGACGCCTTCGAGCGTCCACACGCCGCGGAACACCGACAGTCGCTGGAGCATCACCTGCTCGAGCGGCTCGAGGCGGTCGTAGCTCCAGTCGATCAGCGCGCGCAACGTCGCTTGATGCGGCGCGGCGGTGCGGGTGCCATGGGTGAGCAGCCGGAAGCGGTCGTCGAGCAGATCGCGAATCTTCTCGGGCGGCAACGTCTTGACGCGCGCCGCCGCGAGTTCGAGGGCGAGCGGGATGCCGTCGAGCCGGCGGCAGATGTCGGCGATCGCCGGGGCATTGCCGGCGGTGAGCGCGAAACCATCGTGCACCGCCCGCGCGCGGGCGACGAATAGCTGCACCGCCTCGCTTTCCGCCGCTTCTGCTGCGGTGCGCGGCGCGGCGAGCGGGGCCAGCGGCAACACCGCTTCGCCGTCGACGCGGAGCCGCTCGCGGCTGGTGGCCAGCATGCGGACCGCCGGACACGCGCCGAGCAACGCCTCGACCAGCGCGGCGGATGCGTCGAGCACGTGCTCGCAGTTGTCGAGTACGACGATGGCGTCTTTGTCGCGGAGGAGGTGGGTGAGCGCGGTGAGCGGCGGTGTTGCCGCGTCGCGGGTGCCGCCGCACGCCACGAGCACGGTTTCGGCCACGCGCGCGCCGTCCTCGATCGGCGAGAGTTCGGCGAGCCAGACGCCCTCGGCGACGCGATCTGCGAGATCGCTGGCGACCTCCACCGCGAGGCGCGACTTGCCGCAGCCGCCGGCGCCGGTCAGCGTGACCACGCGGTGCTCGTCGAGCAAGCGCGCCACTGCGGCGCGCTCGCGCGTCCGGCCGATGAAATGTGTGCGGCGCAGCGGGACGTTGCCGCGTGTCGACGTGGCGGCGCGCATGGCCATCGCCCGCTCGCTGGCCGTGCGCGGGAGGGCGCGATCGGCGATGAGTTGCTCGAGCGCCGCGCGGGCGTCGCGCATGGTGGGACGATCGGCGGCGGTGCGCGCCAGGCAGCGCGTCAGCAGCGCCGCGAGCGGTGGCGGCAGCGCGGGCTCCACGCTCGCCACCGCCTGCTCGGGTGCGAGCGCGAGCGTGGCGGCGACCCGCGCCGCGGCGGTCGGCGCCTCGACCAGCCGCCGGCCGCTCGCGCACTCGAACAACAGGCAGCCGAGCGCCCACACGTCGCCGCGCTCGTCCATCGTTTCGCCGCGCAGTTGTTCGGGACACATGTACCCGGGCGTGCCCGCGAAGCGCGTGGTCGCCGACACCGCGTCGTCTTGCTTGCCTGGCGTGAGCCGCAGGGCCAACCCGAAGTCGAGCACCTTCACGCCGCCGGATTCGTCGAGCATCACGTTCGACGGCTTGAGATCACGGTGGATGACACCCTTGGCGTGGGCGGATTCGAGCGCGCGCGCCACCTGCCGCACCACCGCGAGCGCATCGTCCAGCGACAGCGGTGCGACCGCCAGCCGTTGGCGCACCGTGCGGCCGGGCAGATACTCCATCGTCAGGAATTGCCGCCCGTCGGCCTCTTCCAGCGTGAAGATGGTCGCGATGTAGGGATCATTCACCGCGGCCAGCGCGCGGGCTTCGGCGAAGAAGGCATCGCGGGTGGCGGGGTGCGCGGCCAATCCGGGCGGCAACAACTTGAGCGCGACGTCGCGCTGCAGGCGCGGATCCTGGGCGAGATAGACGACACCCATGCCGCCGCGGCCCAGTTCGCGGTAAATCGCGTAGTCGCCAATGCGCGCGGGCAACGCGTCGCCCGCCATGTCCTGCGCCGGCGGGGCGCCGGGGAAGGAACTGAGCGTCGGGTCGTCGGGGGAGGTGGACGGCGTGGATCCCATCGCCCGGGAGTGAACCCGAAGAGCGGCACCGCCCGCAAGTTACCACTCGGCGGACCGCGGCTTGGCGGTTGCGCGGCCGGCGCCGCCGCGCCTACGCTGGCCACCTCGGCCCGTGACGGCGCATGGCGCGCCGCGGCCGCCCGATTCGGAGGTGTGGTGAGCGACACGCAATCCGCCGCCAAGCGCGGCATGACCCTCGACGATCTCGCCCGCATCGAGATCCCGAACGACCCGCAGATCAGCCCCGACGGCGCGTGGGTGGTGTGGTCGCAGCAGCGCATGGACCGCAAGAAGGACAAGTACTTCGCGAACCTGTGGATCGCGCCGGCGGATGGCAGTGCCGCGCCGCGCGCGCTCACCGTCGGCGACCACAAGGACATCCACGCGGTGTGGGCGCCGGATTCGACGCGGCTCGCCTTCGTCTCGACGCGCGATGGCGCGAGCAATATCTGGATGATCCGCCGCGACGGCGGCGAGGCGGTGCGCGTCACCGATCTGCACGGCGATATCGACGCGCTCACGTGGTCCCCGGACGGCGCCACGATCGCCTACACATTCCGCCCCGAGGACCCGCCGCTGCCCGCCGATCCTGGCGGTCCAGAGCCGAGCGACGCCGACAAGTCCAAGCCGCCGCGCTATCGCCACATCACGCGGCTGCACTACAAGGAAGACGGCATCGGCTTCCTGCCGCAGTCGCACCAGCACCTCTACGTGCTGTCGATCGACGGTTGCTCCGCGACCGGCGAGCCGCGCCAGGTGACCGACGGCGACTACGACGACACGCACCCGACGTGGGCGCCCGATGGCCAGCACCTCGCCTTCTTCAGCAAGCGCATGCCGGACGCTGAATACTACGAGGCGTTCACGCACATCTACCGCGTGCCGGCGGCCGGCGGGGCGATCGAACAGCTCACGCACGACGAAGGCGATCGCCAGGCAATGGCGTATTCGCCCGACGGCAAGTGGCTCGCCTACATCGGCCACACCGATCCCACCGACGGCGGCTGCATGATCAACATGCATCCGTGGGTGATCCCGTCGGCCGGCGGCGCGCCGCGCGACCTGACGCCGGCGTTCGACCGCAGCGCGCTCAACTCGCACATCAACGATCTCAACGGTGCGTTCAACGCGCTGCTCGCGTGGAGTCCCGACGGCGGCACCGTCTACTTCTTCGCCGTGGACCGTGGCGCGGTGCGCATCTTCCGCGTGCCGTTCGCGGGCGGCATGCCGGAGCCGCTCACCGGCGAACGCGAATACGTCTATGCCGTCACCGCCGACGCGCGCGCGGCGCGCTTCGCGTTTGGCCTCGGCACGCCGTCGTCGCCGGGCGAGATCTGCGTGCTCGACGTGGCCAGTGGCGCGCGGCGCGTGCTCACCGACGTCAATCCGTGGCTGCGCGACGAGATCGAGCTCGCCGAGGTCGAGGAGTTCACCGTCGCCGGCGCCGGCGGCCCGATCCACGGCTGGCGTGTGCGGCCGCCGCGGTGTCTCGGTCTCGCTGCGGACGCGAAGCTTCCGGCCTTCCTGCACATCCACGGCGGCCCGCACTGCATGTACGGCTGGGGCATGGTGCACGAGTTCCAGATGCTCGCGGCGCGCGGCTTCGTCGTCGTGTGGACGAACCCGCGCGGCGGCCAGGGCTACGGCCAAGAGTGGGTGAGCGCGATCAAGGGCGCGTGGGGCGGCGTCGACTACGACGACCTCATGACGGTGGCCGACGCGATGGCGGCGTGGCCGTTCGTCGATGCCGCACGCCTGGGCGTCGGCGGCGGCTCGTACGGTGGCTACATGACGAACTGGATCGTCGGCCACACCGACCGCTTCAAGGCCGCGATCACCATGCGGTCGATCTCCAACCTGCACAGCGACTCCGGCACGTCCGATTTCGGCTACTTCGACGCGCAGTATTGGGGCGCCCACACGTGGGACGACCCGCAGCGCTTCCTCGATCGCTCGCCGATCACGTACGTGAAGAACGTGCGCACGCCGCTGCTCATCCTGCACAGCGAGAATGACCACCGCTGCCCGGTGGAGCAGGCCGAGCAGTTCTACACCGCACTCAAGTACCTCCGGCAGACGGTCGAGTTCGTGCGCTATCCCGAGGAGAGCCACGGCATCACGCGCGGCGGCACACCGTCGCGGCGCTTCGACCACCAGGCGCGGACGCGCGACTGGCTAGAGCGATTCTTGGGGCCGGTGGCGGGGAAGGCCTGACGCGGCGGACGGCCCGGTATATAGTTCGCGCGACTCCCCACTGCCATCAGGAGACTCCCGTGTCCGCTTCGCCCGTCGCCACTCGCCGTGGCATGACCCTCGACGACCTCACGCGTTTTCGCATCGCCACCGAACCGCGGCTGTCGCCCGATGCGCGGTGGATCGCCTTCACGCTGCAGCGCATGGCGCGCGACAAGGACACCTACTACTCGAATCTGTGGCTGGTGCCGGCGGACGGATCGCGGCCGGCGCGCGCGTTTACCAGCGGCGACGTCAAGGATCGCGGCGCGCAGTGGTCGCCGGACGGCACGCGGCTGGCGTTCGTGTCGAATCGCGATGGTGGCTCGCACATCTACGTGATTCGCGTCGACGGCGGGGAAGCACAACGGCTCACTGAATCGAAGGGCGACGTCGACGCGCTCGCGTGGTCGCCCGACGGCGCGCGGCTCGCGTTCACGTTCCGCGCCGAGGACACGCCGCTGCCGGCCGATCCCGGCGGGCCGGAGCCGAAGGACGACGCGCCGCCGCGCTATCGCCACGTCACGCGTCTGCACTACAAGGAAGACGGCGTCGGCTTCGTGCCGCGCGAATGGCAGCACGTGTGGGTGGTGGATGTCGACGACACGCGCGCGACCGGCGAGCCGCGCCAGCTTACGTTCGGTGATGCCGACGACAAGGAGCCAGTGTGGTCGCCCGACGGCGCCGCGCTCTACTTCCTCAGCAATCGCCGCGAATTCGCCGACTGGGACGAAGGCCGCGTCGATCTCTACCGCGTGCCGGCCGAGGGTGGCGACATCGCGCAGGTCACGCCGCTGGATGGCCCGAAGACCGCGGTCGCGGTGGCCGCCGACGGCGCGAGCTGCGTGCTGATCGGCCACGACGATCCGATCGACGGCTGGGGCACCAAGAACGTCCACGTGTGGTCGGTGGATTTGCGCGACGGCCGCGCGCGCGATCTCATGCCGGGCGTCGATCTGTGTTGCGTCGACTACCTGCTGACCGACGTGCGGCCGGCCGGCGCGCAGCGGGTGCGCTACAGCGCCGACGGCACGCGCCTCTACGTCGTCGCGGGCGAACGCGGTGCCGGCCGCATCTACGAGATGCCGGTGGGCGGCGGCGCGCCGCGCGCGATCACCGCCGACAAGCAGGATGTCGGCGACTTCTCGCTGGCCGGCGTGCGGCTGGCTTTCGTGCGCGCGACGACGCAGTCGCCCGGCGAGGTCTGCGCGTTCGACATCCCGACCGGCGAGACGCGCGTGTTGACGCAGCTCAATGCCTGGATCGACGACGAGATCGAGCTCGCCGAAGTCGAGGAACTCGAGGTGGCGGGCGACGGCGGCCCGATCCAGGTGTGGCGGGTGCGTCCGCCGCGCTGCGCCGGTGTGCCGGACGGCACCGCGTTGCCGGCCGTGCTCCACATCCACGGCGGCCCGCACACGATGTACGGCTTCACGCTCGTCCACGAGTTTCAGATGCTGGCGGCGCGCGGCTTCGTCGTCGCCTGGTGCAATCCGCGCGGCTCCCTCGGCTACGGCGAAGCGTGGACCTCGGCGATCAAGGGCGACTGGGGCAACAAGGACGCCGCCGACTTCCTCGCGGTGGCGGACGCGATGGCGTCGTGGCCGCACGTCGACGCCGCGCGCATCGGCGTCGGTGGCGGATCGTACGGCGGCTACATGACGAACTGGCTGATTGGCCACACCACGCGCTTCAAGGCCGCGGTCACCATGCGCAGCGTCACCAACCTGCACTCGTTCTTCATGAACTCCGACTTCGGCTACGGCTCGGCCAGCTACTGGGGCGTGCCGGCGTGGGAGCGCCCCGACATCTACCTCGCGCAGTCGCCGATCACCTACGTGACGAACGTCGAGACGCCGCTGTTGATCCTGCACGCCGAGAACGACTTCCGCTGTCCGATCGATCAGGCCGAGCAGTTGTACACGGCGCTGCGCTACATGAAGAAGACGGTGGAGTTCGTGCGCTATCCGGTAGAGTCGCACGGACAAACGCGCGGCGGCACGCCGTCGCGTCGCCTCGATCACCAGCGCCGCACGCGCGACTGGTTCGAGCGCTTCCTCGGGCCGATGACCGCGGCCGCCGCGGAGTGATGCGGCGTCTCACGGCGTGCGCGCTCGTCCTGGCGGCGAGTGTCGCGGTGGCGCATGCGGCGCCCCGACCGCGCGCGGAGATTTCGCCGTTCGTGCCGGTCCCGGCCGGCGCGCCGCGCCCCGACGCGGCGTTGCAGATCGCGTGGGATTCGCTCGGGGTGCCGCACATCGCGGCCGCGACACGGCTCGACGCTTACTTTGGCCTCGGCGTTGCGTTGGCGCACGACCGGCTGTTCGAAATGGATTACCTGCGGCGCCGCGCTCGCGGGGAATCCGCGTCGATGCTGGGCAACGCGGCGTTGCGCGCCGATGGCTTCGTCCGCTTGCTCGGTCTCGGCGCGGCGGCGGATCGCTTCGCCGCCGCGCAGCCGGCGGATGCGTGGTCCACCCGCATCCTCGACCGCTTCACCGATGGTGTGAACGCCGGGATGGCACTGTGGCCGTCGCCGCCCGCCGAGTATCGCGCGTGCGGCGCGTCGCCGCGGCCGTGGCGTCGCGCCGACATCATCGCGCTCGTCTTGGCGCAGGGACTCACGCTCGATTTCGACACCGGCGAACTCGAGGAGGCGGCGCGCCGTGCCGCGTGGCCGCTCGCGCGCTGGGCGGAGTGGACGCGCCACGAACCGTGGGTGCGCTACGCGAGTGTCGAAGGGCGCACGGTGACGCAGAGCTTGCCGCCGCTGGCCGGCGCGCTGCCGCCGCGCGGCGCAGCCGACGATGCCTCGCCAGGCGGCGACGGCTACGCCGCGGCGCGCGCGTTCCTCGGACCCGACGACGACGCGCGTCGCCAGGCCAGCAATGCGTGGGTGGTGAGCGGCGCGCGCGCCGCCGGCGGCAAGCCGTTGCTCGCCAACGATCCGCATCTCGATCTCACCGCGCCGTCGATCTGGTACTGCGCGCACTTGCATGTCGACGATTCGCTCGATGTCGCGGGCGTGCTGGTGCCGGGCGTGCCGTTCATCGCCTCCGGACGCAACGCGCATGTCGCGTGGGGCATCACGGCGCTCGGCGCAGACGTCGTCGACTTCACGACCGAGTTGATCTCGCCCGACAAGCGCGCGGTGTTGCGCGACGGCGCGTGGGTGCCGATGCAGCGTGCGCCGCTCGGGTTGCGGTACAAGCTCGGCCCGCTGTCGCTGCCGGTTCCGGTGGCGCGGCGGTTGACGCCCGGCGGCGTGCTGCTCACCGACGATTCCGGGGGCCGCCGCGGCTACGCGGTGCGGTGGGCGCCGCTCGAGCGCGCGACGTTCGACTGTTCCTACTTCGGCATCGAGGACGTGCGCTCGGTCGCCGAACTGCGCGCGCGGCTGCGCGGCGCCGAGACGCCGACGCTCAACGTGGTCGCGGCCGATGATGCCGGGCACATCGCCTATCAGACGATCGGCTTGATTCCCCGCCGCGACGCGCCGCCGCTCGACACGCCGGCGCCCGGCTGGGTCGCGCCGGTGGCGTGGCGCGGCTTCGTGCCGTTCGACTCGTTGCCGGCGGTGATGGATCCGGCGCGCGGTTACTGCGTGACGGCGAACAACGCGCCGGCGCTCGACTGCGCGTGGCTCGGCGACTACAGCGTGCCGGAATACCGTGCGCGGCGCGTCGCCGAGTTGCTCGAACAGGCGCCGGCGGCGATGACCCTCGACGACATGGCGCGCATTCAGCTCGACACGCAGACGCCGGACGCGCGCGAGTTCCTTCCGGCGATGCTGGCGTTGGCCGAACGCACGACGCCCGGAGCGCGCGAACGTCAGGCGCTCGACCTGCTGCGAGCCTGGGATCGCGACGCGACGCAGGAGAGCGTCGGCGAGACGCTCTTCCGCGCGTGGTGGGGCCGGCTTGCCGCGCACACGCCGGCGCTGGCGCACCGCGCGGTGTGGGCGCGGGCGCTCGACGGCCAGGCGCAGGCGGACTGGTGGGACGACCCGGCGACCGCCGCGCGCGAGACCGCGCCGCAGGTCTGCGCCACGGCGCTGCGCGAGGCGTGCGACAAGCTCGCCGCGTCGTACGGGGGCGATCTCACACGCTGGCACTACGGCCCGGCGCACCGCGCGCGCTTCGCGCATCCGCTCGATTCGTCGGACCGCACGTGGGGCGCGGAGATCGCGTCGGCCGGTGACCCGCATTCGGTGCGGCACGGGAATTCCCAACTCCCGGCGTCGCCGTACAGCACACACGCCGCCTCGTGGCGGCTCTTGGTGGATTTGTCGACGCCGAACGAACTGCGGTGCGTGTTGCCGCCTGGCAATGGCGCGACGCCCGACCCGGCGATGCTGCGCCGGTGGGCAGACGGCCGTTACGCGACGCTCACACTTGCGATGCCCACCGACGCCACGGCGCGCCTGCGCCTGGCGCCGTAGCTACACCGCCGGCTTCTCGCGCAACTTCGGCGCGTATTCGGCCAGCGCCTTGCGCAGCGGCGTCAGCACCAGCCCGAAGCGTTCCGCCACCGGCAGCGGATCGCACGTCAACGTCTCCTGGATCATCGCAATCTGGTCGCGCGTCACCGGCGGGCTGTCGAGCACCGTTTCCAACACCTGCGCCGCCACCCGCGCCATCCCCACAGGCACGTGCGCCATCGTGTGCCGCTTGCCGTCGAGCAGTGCCTCGCTCAGCGCCTGCACGAACTCCTCGAACGTCATGACGTCCGGACCGCCGACATCGAACGATTCGTTGACGCCCGTGCCGTCGAGCGCCGCGCCGACCACCAGCCGCGCGAGGTCCTCGACGTAGACCGGTTGGAGCTTCTGGCGCCCATCGCCGATCAGCGGCACCGGCCACGGCGCCCGCAACATCTCGACGAACTGCCGCACCAAGCCGCCGTCGTGGCCGTGCACGAGGGACGGGCGGAAGATCGTCCACTGCGTCGAACTGCGCATGATGATTTCTTCTGCACCCATCTTGCTGCGGGCGTAGGCCGAGGTGTCGCCGCTGCGCGGCCCGAGCGCGCTGACGTACACCAGCCGCTCCACTTTGCGTTCGGCCATCGACGCGATGACGTTGCGCGTGCCCTCGGCGTGGACCGAGACGAAGCGCTGGCCGCCATTCTCGCGAATGATCCCGACGAGATGGACGACCGCATCGACACCTGGCAGTGCGTTGGAGATCGAGATGGCGTCGGAGATGTCGCCGTGCGCGACCTCGAAGGAATCGAGCGGCAGATCGGCGAGGTTCGAATGCGGACGGGCGAAGCAGCGGACGATGACGCCGCGCTCGGCGAGCGCGCGACAGACATGTCGCCCGATGAAGCCGCTGGCACCTGTGACCAACACACGCGTGATGGCCATCGCGTGACCTCCTGTCCGCGAGCCGAGAGGCCGGCTGCGGTGAACCGCGGGGAGCGAGCGCGCGAGCGCTCGGCATGCGACAGGGTGGCCGGCTGGAGCGTGCCGGGACCTCCGTGTCCGGGAATCCTTCCACATCCTGCGGAAGGTACGCGCTGCGTGGGGGGAGGCGCGCACTCCTCGGCCGGGATTCTAGAAACGGCGTAGGGCTTCCCGCAAGTTCTGAGTATACTGCGTCCCGCGTGATGCTGAATTTGCCCACCCCATCCATTCCGCCGCCGCGCGACGCCTCGACCGTGGTCCTGCTGCGCCCCGCGCCGCAGGGCGCGGGCGTGCAGGTATTCTGGGTGCTGCGCTCGCCGACCACCTCGTACCTCGGCCGCTTCCACACCGTTCCGGGCGGGCGCGTGGACCGCGCCGACGCGACGATTCCGGTGCGCGGTGCCGAGGGCGATGCCGCGCGCACGCGCGTCGCCGCCATCCGCGAGTTGTTCGAGGAAGCCGGCGTGCTGCTCGCGCACGGCGAGCGGTTTCCGTCCGCCGCCGATCGCGACACCGCACGCCACGCGCTGCTCGGTGGTTCGCAGACCTTCGCCGCGTTCCTCGAGCAGTACGGCCTGGCGCTCGACGCCGCCGATCTCGAGGATGCCGGCCGCTGGGTGACGCCGCCGTTCAATCCGGTGCGCTTCGACACGCGCTTCTACCTCGCGTGGCTGCCCGAGGGCCAAGAGCCGTCGGTGTGGCCGGGCGAATTGGTGGACGGCGGCTGGATCGCGCCTCTCGACGCGTTGGACGAGTGGCGCGCCGGGCAGTCGCTGCTCACCCCGCCGACCTTGCACGTGTTCGGCTCGCTCGAGGCCGCGATGCGCGCCGGCGAACCGGCGTCCAGCTACGGCGAACGGCTGCGCAGGGTGCCGGCGGTGCAGCGCGGACCGACGCGCCGCATCGAGATGCGTCCCGGCATGTTCCTGGTGCCGCTCGAGGCGCCGACCCTGTGGCCGGCGACCCACACCAACTGCTATGTCGTCGGCGGGCGCGACCTCGTGGTCGTCGATCCCGGCTCACCCGATGCCGGCGAGCAAGCGATCCTCGACGAGTTCCTCGACGCGTTCGTCGCCGAAGGCCGCTCCGTCGTCGCGACGCTGATCACGCACCATCACCGCGATCACTGGCTCGGCGCCGAACACGTCGCGCAGCGCTACGGCGTGCCGATCCTCGGCGACGCGCAAACCGCCGGCCGCGCGCCGGTCACACAGGTGATCGCCGAGGGCTACACGGTCGATTTGCCGGCGCACGGTCACACACGCGCCCGGCGGCTGCGCGCGCTGCACACGCCGGGACACACCCGCGCCCACCTGTGCTTCCTCGAGGAGGAGACCATGACGCTGCTCGCGGGCGATCTGCTCGCCGGCACCGGCACCGTCATCGTCGATCCGCCGGACGGCGACATGCGCGACTACCTGGCGTCGCTGCTGCGCCGCTTGCTGGAGTTGCCGCTGACCGCCGTCTTCCCCGGCCACGGCGCGCCAACCGGCGGCGTGCGCGAGCGGCTCGAGGAATACGTCGTGCATCGCCTCATGCGCGAAGAACGCATCGCCGGTGCGGTGGGCGAGGGCGCGACCGCGCTCGCCGACATCGTCGCCGCCGCGTACACCGACGTCGACGACACGAAGATGCATGCGTTCGCCGCGCGCTCGGCGCTCGCGCATCTGCTCAAGCTCGAAGCCGACGGCCGCGTCGCGCGCCGTGGCGATGACGCGTGGAGTCTGACGTGAGACGCGCACTCGCCGTCGCGGCGCTCGCGCTCGCCCTCGCCGGCTGCGGCGCGTCTCACGATGCGTACTTCGGGTCGACGCGCGCGCCGCAGGGCCAAGTCTTCACCTTCAACAACGGGACCGAGCCCGAGATGCTCGATCCCAACTTGATGGCGGGACAGCCGGATGGCCGCATCGCCCGCATGTTGTTCGAAGGGCTGACCGTCACCGATCCCAAGACCCAGCTGCCGGCACCTGGTGTCGCGCACAGCTGGGACATCACGCCCGATGGCCTGACGTACACGTTCCACCTGCGCGGCGACGCGCGCTGGAGCGACGGACATCCGGTGACGGCGGGCGACTTCGCGTACGGCTGGTGGCGCACGTTGTCGCCGCGGCTCGCCGCGCGCAATGCCGGCCTGATGACGCCGATCGTCAACGCCGACGCCTACAACAAGGGTGAGACCGCCGACAGCACGCAGGTCGGCTTCGCGGCTGTCGACGACACGACGTTCGTCGTCCGCCTCACGCACCCGACGCCCTACTTCCTCTCGCTGTGCTCGTTCTACATCTTCATGCCGGCGCCGCGCTGGTGCATCGAGCGGTGGGGCGACGCGTGGACACGGCCCGAGCACATCGTCAGCAACGGCCCGTTCGTGATGCGCGCGTGGCGGCAAGGCGACCGCATCGTCGCCGAACGCAATCCGCGCTATTGGGATCGCGCCAAGGTGCGGCTCGATCGCATCGTCGCGCTCGCGGTGGAAGATCTCAGCACGTCGGTCAATTTGTACAAGGCCGGCACCATCGACTGGTGCCCGTCCGGTTTCCTGCCGACGCAATACGTGCCGTACGTGCGTCACCATCGCGACTACACCGACGCGCTGTTCCAGGCGACCTACTATTACTCGATCAACTGCACGCAGCCGCCGTTCGACAATGTCTACGTGCGGCGGGCGCTCAACGAGGCGCTCGATCGCGAATCCTTGTGCCGCGATTTGCTGCGCGGCGTGTATCCGCCGTACGGGCGCTTCGTGCCGCAAGGCTATCCCGGCTACGTGTCGCCGCCGGCGGTGCGATTCGATGTCACGCAAGCGCGCGCCGACCTCGCGCGCGCCGGCTTCCCCGACGGCAAGGGCTTCCCGCGCCTCGAAATCCTCTTCAACACCAGCGAGAATCACCGCCGCCTGGCCGAGGCCGTGCAGGCGATGTGGAAGAAGAACCTCGGCATCGACGTGCGTTTGTCGAACCAGGAGTGGGGCTCGTATCTGCAAGCGTGCACCGGTTTGCACTATCAGGTCGCGCGGCGGTCGTGGATCGGCGACTACCTCGACCCGACGACGTTCCTCAACGCCATGCGCACCGGCGACGGCAACAACCGCACCGGCTGGTCGAACCCGCGCTACGACGCGCTGCTCGATCGGGCCGCGCACGAACCCGACGCCGCCACGCGCTCCGCGCTCCTCACGCAGTGCGAGGACATCCTCTTGCGCGATGCGCCATTGATTCCGATTTATCACTACACGACGACCGAGTTCATCAAGCCCTACGTGCGCGGCATCTATCCGTCGGCGCTCGACTTCCACCTGCTCAAGGAAGTGTGGATCGACCACGACTGGCGCGCACACACCGACTCGACGCACGCGGAGGCCGCCTCGCGATGATCGCCTACATCATCCGCCGCGTCGCACTCATGGTGCCAACGTTGTGGGCAGTGCTCACGCTCACCTTCTTCCTCGTGCATGCCGCGCCCGGTGGCCCGTTCCTCGGGGAGAAGGACATTCCCGAGGCGGCGAAGGCGGCGCTGACGCAGCGCTTCGGTCTCGACAAGCCGGTGGGCGAGCAGTACGTCAGCTATCTCGCACACGCGGCGCGGCTCGACTTCGGACCGTCGTACAAGCGGCCGGCGCGGCAGGTGCGCGACATCATCTTCGAGGCGCTGCCGGTGTCACTGACGCTTGGTGGCCTGGCGCTGGCGCTCGCGCTGGCGCTCGGGATCCCGCTCGGCGTGCTCGCCGCGGCGAAGCAGAATCAACTGCCGGACTATGCGGCGATGTCGGTGGCGCTGTTCGGGCTCAGCGTGCCGAACTTCGTGCTCGGGCCGCTGCTGGTGCTCGTGTTCTCGCTGACGTTCTATTGGTTCCCGCCGGCGCTGTGGCATGGCTGGCGCTTTCAGGTGTTGCCTGTCGTGACGCTGTCCGCGATCTACACCGCGTACATCGCGCGCCTCACCCGCGGCGGGATGCTCGAAGTTCTCGGGCAGGATTACATCCGCACTGCACGCGCCAAGGGATTGAGCGAGCCGCGCGTAGTGTTCGGCCACGCGTTGAAGCCGGGCATCTTGCCGGTGGTGTCGTTCCTCGGGCCGGCCACCGCGAACATCGTCACCGGTGCGATCGCGGTCGAGAGCATCTTCGCGGTGCCCGGGCTCGGCTCACTGCTCAAGACCGCGGCGTTCAATCGCGACTACACGCTGGTGCTCGGCATCGTGGTGTTCTACGCGCTGCTGCTGATGACGCTGAACTTGCTGGTCGACATTGCGTACACGCGGCTCGACCCGCGCGTGGAGTTGCGATGAGCACCGCCGCCGTGATCCGGGAGCGCGACGCCGCGGGCGCGAGCCTGTGGCAGGACGCGTGGCGCCGCCTGCGCCGCAACCGGCTCGCCGTGTGGTCCGGCGTGTTCCTGCTGGTGGCGGCGACGTTCTCGTTCGCCGCGCCGCTCTTGCCGTTCCTGCGCGATCCGGCGGCGCAGGACCTCGCGCTCGGGCCGACCGGGCCGAGCCTCGCGCACTGGTTCGGCACCGATCTCCTCGGCCGCGACATGTTCGCGCGCGTGTTGTTCGGCGGACGCATCTCGCTCAGTGTCGGACTCGTCGGCACGTTGGTGTCGATGACCATCGGCCTGACCTACGGCGCGGTGAGCGGCTACGCCGGTGGCCGCACCGACGACGTGATGATGCGCATCGTCGACACGCTCTACTCGCTGCCGTATCTCTTCCTCGTCATCTTGCTGCTGGTGTTTTTCTCGAATTCGCTCGTCATGCTTTTCATCGCGCTCGGCGCCGTGCAATGGCTGACGATGGCGCGCATCGTGCGCGGGCAAGTGTTGACGATCAAGGAGCAGCAGTTCGTGGAGGCAGCGCGGGCGCTCGGCGCGTCGTCGGCGCGGATCGTGTTCCGCCACATCGTGCCGAACGTGCTTGGCCCGGTGATCGTGTACGCGACGCTGACGATTCCGGCGGTGATGTTGCAGGAGGCGTTCCTCTCGTTCCTCGGCCTCGGCGTGCAGCCGCCGGCGGCGTCGTGGGGCTCGCTGGTGTCTGAAGGCGCGACGTTGCTGGCGTTCTTCCCGGGGTTGACGGTGTTTCCAGGGTTGGCGCTGTCGATCACGCTCCTGTGTTTCAACTTCCTCGGAGATGGCCTGCGCGATGCGCTGGACCCGCGCGACAAGAAGCGCGGCGTGTAGCCTGGTCGCGTGGGCGAGCGCCGCTCACGCCACCGCGACGCCGGAGGCGCAGCGCGTCATCGACCGCTACCTCGACGCCACCGGCGGCCGCGCCGCGTTCGCCGCCGAGCGTGTGGTGCACCAGCGCGCGACCGCACACGGTTTCGGACTCGAGGGCACCGCGGAGTCGTGGCTGGTGCAGCCGGATCGCCAATACACCATCGCGCATCTCGGACCGCTGACCATCGAGCAAGGTGTGGCGGGTGCGCGGGCGTGGCATCGCATCGCGGGTTCGCCGCTGCAATGGTCGGATGGCAAGGATCTCGACGCCGACCTCGCGGATGCGTGGTTTGAAGCCGAGCGTTGGTGCGAGCCCGATCACGGCGGCGGCGATGTCGCGCTCGCTCCGGCGGATGCGCCACGTCAGCCCGGCGGCGAGACGCTGCGCATCACGCCACCGCGCGGCGCCGCGCGCCTCGTCGAGTTCGATGCGCACGGGTTCGCGGTGCGTGCCACCACCAAGCGCGATCAGCTCACGATGGTGTTCACGAGTGGCGAGTACCGGCTCGACGCGGGCCGCGTGCGGCCGCATCGCGAGGAACAGCAGGTGGTGGAGTCGCCGGCCAACGCGCTCCGGCTCGACATTACGTTCACCGAGGCGAACGTCGCGGTGCCGGACTCGCTGTTCGCGCCGGCGGCAGCGACGGCGCGCGAATTCGCGCCGGGTGCATCGCGCGTCGTCGCGGCGATGGCGCCGGATGCGCCGGTGCCGATGGTGCGTGCCTCGCTCAACGGTGCCGCGCCGGCGTGGTTCCTCATCGACACCGGCAGCACGTTGAGCGCGCTCGACTCGGTGTACGCGGCGTCGCTCGGCTTGCAGGGCGCCGGCACCGTGCAGGTGCAAGGCGTCGGCGCGCAGGCGGCGATCCATCTCGTGCGGCTCGACTCGCTGACGATCACCGGTGAGGACGACGCACGCTTCGTCGTGCGAGGCATGCACTGCACCGTCACGCACTTCGGCGATGAACTCGCCGAAGGCCAAGGCCCGCGGCTCGCCGGCATCCTCGGCGGCGACGTTTTGGCGCGCGCGGTGATCGACCTCGACTTCGACGCCGGCACGGTGGGGTTCGTGGCGCGCGAGGCGTACGCGCCGCCGCCCGGCGCCGACACGCTGCGCCTCGTGCTCGGCAATGGCGTGCCGGTGACCGAGGCCACGCTCGACTCCGCGGATACCGGACTCTTCCGGCTCGACAGCGGGAGCGCCAACGGCGTCGATCTGCACCGCGCGTTCGCGGCGGCACACGATGTCGCCTCGCGCGCCGCGTGCGCGGTGCACGCGGAGGCACTGGGGCTCGGCGGCGCGGTCGCGTTGCGCTACTTCCGCGCCCGCGCGCTCACACTCGGCGCGCGCACGGTGCGCGTGCCGCTCGCCTCCACCAGCGCGAGCGCGGTGGGCGCCTTCGCGAGCGAGGACTACGCCGGCAACATCGGGGTCGAAATCCTGCGCCACTTCCGGTGCGCGTTCGACTACGAGGGGCGCAGGGCCTACCTCGCGCCGTCGCAGGCGTTCGGCGACACCCTGCGCCGCGACGACGGCCTGGCGCTGGTGCCCGAGCGCGCCGGATGGCGCGTCCTCGCCGCGGTGCGACGTGGCGGGCCGCACGCCGGCGACCTCCTCGAAGCGCTCGACGGCGAGACCGTCTGCGTGCTCTCGAGCCGCCAATTGGCGTCCCGCCTCGACCGCGCCGACGGCAAAGTTCGGCTCGCCCTCCGGACCGCCGACGGCCGCGCCCGCGAGATCCGCTACACGCCCTGAGCGGATCCAGCCCACAAGTCCAGTTGACAGCACGCCGCCGGCGCGGGACGGTTCACGTCGCCGCTCCCGCCGTATCGTCACGTCTGCGAGGATCGTCCGATGATTCGCCGCCTTTCGCTGGCCGCGCTCGCGGCCCTGACGTTCGCTGCTCCCTCGTTCGCCGCGCACGCGGTGCGGCCGGCTGCGCCCACGGAAAAGCGTCCGGTCGCCGACACACTATGGGGCGTGAAGGTCCACGAGGACTACCGGTGGCTCGAGTCGTGGAGTGATCCGGCGGTGCGCGCCTGGAGCGAGGCGCAGAACGCGCGCACGCGCGGCTATCTCGACTCGCTGCCCGATCGCCCCGCGATCGCGGCACGGCTGCAGGAGCTCACGCGCAGCATCGCGCCGTCGTATCGTGGATTGACGCGCGCGGGAGACTGGTTCTTCGCGATCAAAGACCAACCGCCGCGCGAACAGCCGTTCCTCGTGCGCCTCACCTCCGTGGACGACACCGCTTCGGCGCGCGTGGTATTCGATCCGACCGTGTTCGATTCGAGCGGCCACAGTACGATGGACTTCTTCGTCCCGAGTCACGATGGCAGCAAGGTCGCGATTTCGATCAGTGCCGGCGGCACCGAGAGCGGCAGCGTGTACGTGTTCGACTGCGCGACCGGCGCGCAGATTGGTGAGCCGGTGCCGCGCGTCAATGGCGGCACCGCGGGCGGCGGGCTCGCGTGGAACGCCGACGGCAGCGGCTTCTTCCGCACGCGCTATCCCGCGCCCGGCGAGCGGCCGGAAAGCGACCTCGCGTTCTACCAGCAAGTCTACTTCCACCGCCTCGGCACCCCGGACGCGCAGGACACGCCGGTGCTCACCCACGGCCTGCCGAAGATCGCCGAGATCGCGCTGAGCGGCACCGACGATGGCACGCACGTGATCGCCCATGTCGAAAATGGCGACGGCGGCCAGTACGCGTTCTATCTGCTCGACGCGGCGGGCGGCGCGACCAAGATCTGCGGATTCGCCGACGGCATCGTCGTCGCGCACGCGGCCGCGGATGGCATCTACCTGTTGTCGCAGAAGCGTCACGGCACCCGCGAGATCCTGCGCGTGCCGTACGCGACGCCGACCTTGGCGCACGCGAGCCGCGTGATCGCCGCGTCGCCGCGCGCGGCCATCGAGAATTTCGCCGTCACGCCGTCCGCGATCTACACGCGCGACATTCTCGGCGGCCCGTCCCGCGTACGCGTCTTCACGCATCGCGGCGTGCTGCGCGGTTCGTTGCCGCTGGGGCCGGTGGAAGCGGTCACCGGTTTCTGCAGCGGTGGCGACGGCACCTTGCTCGTACAGCGCGAATCGTTCACGACGCCGTCGGCGTGGTGGCGCTACACGCCGCGCACCAAGCGCCTCACGCGCACCCAACTCGAGGAACGCTCACCCGCGACGTTCGCCGGTGTCGAAGTGCTGCGCGCCTTCGCGCGCTCGAAGGACGGCACGCGAGTGCCGATGAGCATCCTGCTCAAGGCCGGCACCAAACTCGATGGTCACAATCCGACACTGCTCACCGGCTACGGCGGCTACGGCATCTCCCGTCGCCCGCGCTTCCGCGCCGAGACGCAGGCGTGGCTCGAACAAGGCGGAATCTTCGTCACCTCGCACATCCGCGGCGGCGGCGAATACGGCGAGGCGTGGCACCGCGCCGGCAACCTCACCAAGAAGCAGCACGTGTTCGACGACTTCATCGCCTGCGCCGAATACCTGATTCGCGAGAAGTTCACGTCGCCACAGCACCTCGCCATCGAGGGCGGGTCGAACGGCGGATTGTTGATGGGCGTGGTGATGGTGCAACGGCCGGAGCTGTTCCGCGCCGTCCTCTCGCACGTCGGCATCTACGACATGCTGCGCGTCGAGCTGACGCCCAACGGCGAATTCAACACGACGGAATTCGGCACCGTGAAGAAGCGCGACGAGTTCCGCGCGCTCTACGCCTACTCGCCGATCCACCACGTCCGCGACCGCGTCGCGTATCCCGCCACGATGTTCACCACCGGCCAGAACGACCCGCGCGTGGATCCCGCCAATTCGCGCAAGATGACGGCGCGCTTGCAGGCGGTGCCGGCGTCGCTGGCGCCGGTCCTCTTGCGCACGTCATCGACCACCGGGCACGGCGGCGGCTCGCCCTACTCGGCGCGCATCGCGCTCAGCGCCGACGGCTTCGGCTTCCTGTTCGACCAACTCGGCGTGAAGTACCAGAAGCCGGCGGAGCCGGCGCAGTAGGCGGCGCGGGCGGCGCTACGATGCGGTGTCGCCCGCCTCCGCCGCCGTCCGGCACGCCAACCTGCACACATGCTCCTCGCAACACCGCGCGCGCGGCTCGTAGTCCAGCACGTTGCCGCGGCGGTCGAACGCCACGTGGCAGCAGTCGAGCACCAACGCCCGCAATCGCCGCCGCGCCCGCTGCACGCGCGATTTCGCGCCGGACACGCTGACGCCCCAGCGTCGCGCCAACTCCGTCTGCGGCACGCCCTCGATGTCCGCCAGCCGCACCGCCTCGCGATCCGCCGCGTCGAGCGCCGGCAGGAAGTCCGCGAGCCAGCCCGCGACCGTCGCCGTCATCGTCGTGTCGTCGTCTTCGGGCAGCGCGAGTTCGTCATCGACGGGCGTTGCCTCGCCACGCGTCGCGCGGTGGCGGTAGAAGTCGATCAACGCATGCCGGGCGATGCGGAACACCCACGGTCCGACGCGTTCGCCAGCCCGCAACGTCGGGAGGTGGCGATGCACGCGGAGGAAAACGTCCTGCACGAGGTCGTCGGCGTCGTGCGGCTCGGGGACGCGGCGTGCGAAGTAGCGGCGCACGTCGGTGGCGAAGGCCTCCCAGACGTGCGCCGAACTCGCGGCGCCCGGCGCGACGCTCACGCGGAGGTCTCGCCGCAGCAGGTAGCGCTGTCGTCACAGCACGGCGCGCCGGGCGTGCAGCAGTCGGGCGTGTCGCTGCAACACGGGGCCGTCGGGGTCGAGGTCGAAGTCGGGTCGCTCATCGTCATCTCCTGTCCGGGGCCGCACCACGCGGCCCATTCACCCCTTCAGACGGACGACGCGGAGAATGGACGCAGCCAGGCGCACATCTCCTCGAACGACGGCACGCGCCCGGCACACAGGACGCGGCCGTCGAGGGTCACCGCAGGCGTCGACGGCACGCCGGCCGCCGCGGCCGCGCGCGGATCGTAGACCACCTCGATGCCGGCGCGCACGCCGGTCGCCGCCACCGCGCGGCTCACCACGTCCTCGAGGCCCGACCCGCGCGCGGCCCCGGGTCCGTAGAGCGCAATGCGCAGCACGGCGTCTCCCGGCTCAGCGCGTGACGACCACGCGCGCCGTCGCCAACCCGTGCGCGGTCCGCAGATGCACGAGGTACAGCCCCGGCGCCACCGGCCGACCATCCGCCCGGTCGCGATTCCACCGCAACCCGTGCGTGCCCGGGGAACCGGCCGGCACGCGCCATTCGCGCACGAGCCGCCCTGCGACGTCGTGGATGGCCAACTGCCCGGAGGCGTCATCCGGAACCGTGTACGCGATTTCGACTGCCCTGCCGGCTCCCACGCCCGCGACCCGCACCGCAGCCGGTGGCACCAGGTCCGGTGGCGCGACAGCCGTGGGTGGCGCGTCGTCGTAGCCGATCCAGAAGTAGATGCCGTCGTTCAGGAACTGCGACAACTGGACGGAGACCACGGAATACTGGTCCAGCGCGCCGAGTCCGATGGTGAGTCCCCTGCTGTCGTGCGCGGGGACGATGGGCGTCACGAAGCGCGACGAATCAGGCTCCCAGGTGATCGAGGTCGTGTCGGCGGGGTCGACGATGAAGTCGTGCCCCGCCGCGGCCCAGGGTCCCACGGCGGGCGACGAACTGACGGTGACCGGCGACGACGCGCCATTGACGCGGCCCACTCCCACGTATCCCACCGCGTTCGCCGGCACACCCTGGAAGTTCGAGTACTCGATGACGGTCAGGACGTTCGATGCTCCACCGCCATTGAAGATGGCCAAGACCCGCAGGCTGTCGAAGCCCAGTCCCATCGCGCTGGAGCCGAGCGAGTCGAAGGTCACCCCGGTGATGCCTTGGGTGCCGCCGGTCACGACCTTGATGTCGACACTCGAACCCGGCGTGAACTGCACCGTGGTCGGGACGCCGGGCACGGGCGGAGTGGCGCGGACGTTCGCCCAGTGGACGGTGGCGAGCGAGGCCTGCGGCAGACCGGCGGCGAGAAGCGTTGCGATCGACGCGCGGCACAGCAGACGGCCGGCGGCGCGCGAGAGGAATCGGAGCATGAGGGGCACCTGCGAGGTCAGAGGGTAGGGTGCGGCCGGCTTGGGCCGACGGTCTGGGACCGCGAAGAGAATGTTAGCACATCCCTGTGGCCGGGAGCGCGCCGCCAAGCACGAGGGCCGCGCTCCGGAGAACGCGGCCCTCGGCGAGGACGGGTGCGGGATGCTTTCCCGCGGGGCAGCCGCCTACTGCTTCGGCGCCGCGCCCTTCGCGCCGCCGGCGAAGTCGCCGGCCTTGATGATCGTCATCTTCACCACGTCGAGGTACTTGCGCATCGCGGCGAGGATGTCGTCGTTGCTCAGCGTCTCGACCTTCTTCTCGAGCGAGTCCTGGAAGGTCAGGGTGCGGCCGACGTACTCGTTGGTCGCGAGCATGCGCGCCAGTTCGTCGTCGTTCGAGCGCGCGACGCTCTGCGACTGCAACCAGCCGGACTTCGCCTGCGCGATTTCCTCCGGCGTGAAGCCGTCCTTCAGCACGCGGGCGATCTCCTCCTTGAACGCCGCCTCGAGCTTGCCGGCGTTCTGCGGGTTGTAGATCGCGTAGCTGCCGAAGATGCCGTTCTGCTCCCACGACGACAGCTGCAGGAACGAGCCGACGCCGTACGACAGGCCTTCCTTCTGGCGAATCCGCACGCCGAGGCGCGAGTTGAGGAAGCCGCCGCCGGTCATGAAGTTGCCGAGCAAGAGGCCCGGGTAGTCGGTGCTGCTGTCGCCGATCGGCAGGCGCTGGCCGGCGAGGAACATCGCGTTCGCCTTGTCCGGCGTCTCGATCGACTCGTTGGTGGCGGCGATGTCGACGTACGGATTCGGCAGGCGGACGAACGGCGTTGGCGACTTCCAATCGCCGAACAGCGACGTGAGCAGCGTCTGCGTCTCGGCCGGGTCGATGTCGCCGGCGATGCCGAAGACGGCCGCGCCGCCGCCGTAGAACGTCTTGTAGAAGTCCTTCACCTGGTCGAGCGTCGTCGCCTTGAGGGCGGCGATGTCCTCGTCCGGCGTGCCCATGTAGCGTGGGTCGTCGGCCGGCAGCGGCGACAGCTTGCGGCGGTAGGTTTCCATGCCGCGCGCCATCGGATCGCTGCGCGCTTCGTCGCGCTGGGTGATCTGCTCGGTCTTCGCGAGGTCGAGTTCGCTCACCGGGAACGACGGGTTGCGCAGGATGTCCGCCACCAGCTTCATCGCGTCGGCGAAGTTCTCGCGCGTGGTCTCGATCGAGACGTCGGTCTCGGTGGCGTCACCGCCGACGCGGATGCGCGTCTTGAGGCGGTCCATCTCGTCCTTGATCTGCTGCCGCGTGCGCGTCGTCGTGCCGCGCAGCAGGAGGTCGTTGCACAGGGCGCCGGCCATGCGCTTGCCCTTGAGCGTCTCGAGGCTGCCGTAGCGCACCACGAGCTGCGCGTGCACGGTGGCGCCGCGCGTCTTCTTCGGCACCATCACGAGCTTCATGCCCGACGGCAGCGACGCGCGGACCGCGCGTGATTCGATGTTCGACGGCGACGGGTCGAAGTTCTCGCCGGCGCTCACCGCCGCGCCGCCCTTGTAGTCGCGCACCAGCGCGGCGACGATCGGCGTCGGTGGCACGGTCGCCCGGTCCGGCTGGTCGGTGGGGACGAAGGTGCCCAGCGTGCGGTTCGACGACTTGAGGTAGTTGAGCGCGACGCGCTGCACGTCCTCCGGCGTCACCGCCTTCAGCCGGTCGCGCTCGAGGAACATGAGGCGCCAGTCGCCCATGCCGGTCCACTCGCTGAGGCCGATGCAGGCGCGCTCGCTCTCCTGCATCGTGAGGTCCCACTGCTTGAGGTAGGCGGCGCGCGCACGCTCGACTTCATCCGGCGTCACGCCGCGCTTGCCGATGCCCTCGACCACCGCGATCAAACTGTCGCGCACCGGGCCGAGCGGCTTGTCCTTCGGCACTTCGGCGCTGAACACCATGAGCGACGGGTCGTGGAACTGCCACGCGTTCCCGTTCACCGACGACGCCAGCTTCGACTCGACGAGCACCTTGTGCAGGCGGCCGCTCGGCGTGTCGCCGAGGATGTAGGCGAGGATCTCGAGCGCCGGGAAGTCGGCGTGCGAACCCGCGGCGATGTGGTAGCCGGTGGTCACCACCTGCACGTCCCCGGTGCGGCGCAGCGTGACCGCGCGCTCACCGTCCTGCACCGGCTCTTCGGTGTAGGTCTTCTGCAGCACGCGCGTCGGCCGCGGCAGCTTGCCGAACTTGTCGGCGATCAGCGCCAGCACCTTGGCCTCGTCGAAGTGGCCGGCCACCGCCAGCACCGCGTTGTCCGGCTGGTAGAAGCGGCGGTAGAAGTCCTGCAAGCGGTCGATCGGCACCTGCTCGATGTCGCTGCGCGCGCCGATCGTCGACTTGCCGTAGTTGTGCCACAGGTACGCGGTGGACCACACGCGCTCCTCGAGGATCTGCGCCGGCGAGTTCTCGCCCATCTCGTACTCGTTGCGCACCACCGTCATCTCGGAGGCGAGGTCCTTCGCGTCGATGAAGCTGTTGACCATGCGGTCGGCTTCGAGGTCGAGCGCCCACGCGATGTTCTCGTCGGTGGCGCTGAACGTCTCGAAGTAGTTGGTGCGGTCGTTCCACGTCGTGCCGTTGGGGCGGGCGCCGTGCGCGGTGAGCTCGTCCGGCACGTGCGGGTGGTTCTTCGAGCCCTTGAACATCAGGTGCTCGAGCAGGTGCGCCATGCCGGTTTCGCCGTAGTTCTCGTGACGCGAGCCGCACAGGTAGGTGATGTTCACCGTGCAGGTCTGCTTCGACGGGTCGGGGAAGAGCAGGACGCGCAAGCCGTTCGACGGCATCTTGTACTCGGTGATGCCTTCGACGGAGGTGACTTTGACGAGGCCGCCGGGCTGGCCCGCCGCCGCTGCGGCGGTCGCCGCAGGCTTGGCGGGGGATTTCGCGACGGCGGCCGGCGCGGCCGACGCGACGCCCGCCGCCACGAGACCCATGAGTGTGAGCGGGACGGCAAGGGTTGTGGGCAGGGACTTCACGGACGAACTCCTCCACGAGCGATGCACGACACGACGATCGGCCGGCAGAAGAGCCGACCTTGGCGAACCGTGAGGGAAGGTACCACAGGGCGCACGCCGGGGTGGGATGCCCGGCATGGTGCAGGAGGTTGCCGTGGGAGGGGCCATTGGGGGGCGGGAGCCCGAACTGCACTGATAATTCCTTTGTCGATGTGACAAATAATGAATTGACAGTGAACGAGTGGGGGGGGGGTAGGCTCTTGTCGTGTTCAATGATCTCCCACAGCGAAGTCGCCTGCCCCAGGAGGTGCCAATGCGATCTCCCGCTCGCGTGTGGCGCGGTGCTATGCTCATCCTTGGAGTGCTGATTTTCCAAGGAGCGCACACAGAAGAAAATTCCCAGCTGCATGCGCAACTCTCTTGGAGTGCGCTGTCGTCGCAGCAGGGCGATCTGCCGAGTTCTTCTGGGACGAACACACTCTTTCTGCATTTCACCAGCGGTGTGACGAGCTTTCGGGGCGCGACCATGGAATTGAGATGGAATCCGGTAGGTGACGTCGAATCCGCCTGCCTGACGCCTGGCCAAGTGTCATTCCCGAGTTCTCAGGGGTCAACCTGTCGGTACTTGAATCGTGGCACTTCGCTACCGGTAGAAACTGTACGAGACCCGGGGCACTTGATAATTTCCTGGGCGAATTCGATCTCCCTAACCACGTGCACAGCAGGCGTGGTGGCGGCGATCCCCTTCGACTTCACGGGTTGCCTCGATCAGCCGGCAAAGTTCGAGCTGTGTGCTCTGACCGTTCTCTCCGACAGCTTCTTGGAGACAATCGTGCCGGAGGCAAGACTCGGGTCAGTCGCGACGTTTCGTGGGGGCGGAACCTATTACGAGCCTTGCCATGTTCCCGCAGATTCGTGCACACCTCAAATCGGGTATCTGTCCAATTTCTTCGTCCCTGCCGGTCAAACACTTGGGATCACACCTTGGCTTACGGACACGACATGTGTTGTGTCTTGGACTGCGGAAAACGCGCCCCCGGGTCATGTCTTCGATCCAGGCACGGGCACAAATCCACACCCGCTCCTCTGGTGGCAAGCCGGAATCGAGGGCGAGCACTACGACGGTGTGCGTATCATTGCCACGACGGCAGCGCACCACGCGGATACCGTTTCATTCTCGATCCACGTGACCCCCAGCGACAATCGCCACTTTGGGATATTTCAAGCTGCCGCGCAGCAGGACGATGGGGGACGAATCACCGCTGCGGGCGCCGAGTGGCTTCACCGAACACTTTTCCCGCTGATGGACGTCGACGGCATTCCGGCGACAATCCAGGCAGCGGACGAAATGGTGACGATGGCCCAGGAGAAGGGGCTGGACATCGTGTTTGACCTCTCGACTGCCGTTGACGCAAGTCTCATGGCGCAGTGGCCGCCCGCGGATACGTTCACCGTTCAGGACTGGGTGACACGAGTTACTGCGCTTGCAGCTCGCTACTGCACTGGGAGTGATTCGCTCGTCCGCATGCCTGGTCTCGGCGCGTCCGTCGATTGGTGGCATATCGAGGAAGAGGCCTCGTTCTGGCCGCCGACGGACTTGACAGGCTGCTCCTACGCCGAGGAGTACAAGTACACGAGGTCCGCGCTCCTCTCGGGAAATTACGCGGCGAAAACCATCTTGATCGGACTCTCGAGCGATCCGGCGACGGCCGCAGCGTATTTCGAACGACTAGGAAGTGTGCTTCCGGCGCTGGCGAACGATCATGCCGCCGATACGACGTCAGCGGGTTTCTCCACGTTTCGCACACGTACCCGCAACTGGATCGGTCGATTCCCGGCCGGCCCCTGCCCTCTCCCGTGGTATGACGCGATTGACGTTCACTCATTCGAGCGGGATGACGTACTTCGCGGCAAGGTGCATTGGATCCGAAGCATGATGGATGGGCCGCCACGCCAAATCTGGGTGAACGAGGCCGGCGGCCCTGCGTGGGATTCGACATTCCATAGTGCCACCTGGGATCCGCCGTACGCACCCGCCTATCACGATTCACTCAACGCGGGTCATGTGTTCCGGCAATACGCGGAGGCGCTCGCCAATGGCGTGCAGCGTTACGCGTGGCAGTTCTACCCGCCTGGTCCCGAGAGCCCGTTTTTCGCTCCGCCGGGGACGATGAATCAGTACTCGCTGGTGCCGCTCTTCCGCAATCCGCTTCCGGGTGCTGATCCGCCACCCTATGTGGCGAAGCAATCGAACGCGGCCTACATGACCCTCACCGATCTGCTGCGGTCCTACAAGATGGCCGCGGATCGACGGATTCAAGACGATGCACTTCTCAAAACGTGGATTTGCCCGCCTGAATCACTCGCCGCGGGCAAATGTCGCACGGATTGTTGTCCCGATAAGTGCGTGAACGGCACATGCTCGAGCTACTGCACGGATCATGACAGTTCGTGCGTCGCAACTCCGCGGTTCTATCCGAACTCGGACGTGACCTGCGTTCTCAACATGGAGTTTTGGCCGTCTGACTCAACCGGTTTCACGCAGGCGAACGTCCTGTGGGCCGGGAGCTGGCCCACGGGACGCGCCGATTCTGTAACGATTCGGTTTGCTGTCCCAGGAACGGATTCGATCTGGATGACCCGGATCCCGACCACCACAGAGTCCGCCTCAGAGCCGACCGTTCAGGTGGTGACGGACTCTCTGACCCTTCTGCTCGGCCCATCGCCCGTCATCATTGCCATGAAGCGGCGCTTCTCCGCATACCAAACCACATGGCAAGGCGTGCCCGTGCCGGTGGCGCCGATGCGCCCCCAGTACGGGCTCCGCGTATTGCGACGTGATGCCAGGAGCTTCGAGTGGAGTCTCACTCGTCCGCGCGACCATGTGTTCATTGGGATTTTCGATGTCGCTGGGCGCCAAGTGCAGCGGATTCCGCTTGGGCCAGTTCACACCCTTCAGGGTGTCCTGGCGTGGGATGGGCGCGATTCCCAAGGACGGAACGCTGCCAATGGACTGTACCGTGCATGTCTTGTTTCCGGTTCGGAGCGTCTCGCCGACACCCCAATACTTTTGGTGCGGTAGGAGGACCCGATGATCAGTACGTTCACGAGGGCTGTCTGTCTCGCGATCGCGATTACGCAAGTCAGCAGCATGACGGGAGGCCGGATCGCCGAAGCGCGAGGCGATGCGGTACGTGCCCGCGTAGCTCCCACCTCCGCGTCCGCCGACACGAGTTGGTCGCCGGTCTTCAACCAGATCGGCACCGACGATCACGTCATGTGCGGGATGGTGCGGCAAGACACGTTGATCATCGGCGGGCTGTTCCAGCATGTCGGAGCGCAGGAGATACACGGCGTCGCGGCGACAGACGGCACACGCTGGTGGGGGTACGGCAGCGGCCTTGCGGATTCCGTGTTGTGCCTTGTCGAATGGAACGGGCAACTCGTGGCCGGGGGGAGTTTCACGACGGCCGAAGGGGCGCCCGCCAATTACCTCGCGGTGTGGAATGGGGCTGCGTGGCAACCCTTCCCGGTTCCGGTCAATCACCGCGTGAACGCGTTGGCCGTCTATCACGGCACGCTCATCGCCGGCGGGTTCTTCACTGGAGCGGGCAGCGTGAGCATGAGTCGCATCGGCGCATGGGACGGCACGACGTGGTCGCCGCTTGGGCAGGGTGTGGAGCTCGACACGCCCGAGGTGTTCGCCTTGCGCGTGTGGCGGGACACCTTGGCGGTGGGCGGGCGGTTCCTGCAGGCAGGCGGCCAGGCGTCGAATCGGTTCGCATTGTGGGATGGCGTGCAGTGGAGGGCCTTCCCGCAGGGGCCCGATGGGACAGTGTGGAACCTCGCAGAATGGAACGGCCTGTTGGTCGTTTCCGGGGCGTATGGATTCGTGGGGAGTTTGGTCGGGGATGGAGTCATTACCTACGACGGCACTGCTTTCCAGTCGCTCGATTGGGGGATGAACAATTCCGTGGACGGCGTCTGTGCCTACCATGATGAGTTGTACGCGATCGGTGAGTTTAGCGAGGCCGGCATGCGCTACGGAGGCACGCCCGCAGCGTGTGCCGCTCGCTGGAATGGATCTGGATGGCAGGGGGTGGGAACGGGGCTCATGCCGAACGCGAGCGGTCGCGACGGGAGGCATTTTCCGGTCGCCATCGTCTACCACGACATGCTCGTGTGCGGGGGTTGGTTTGCCGGTGGCGGCGGACTAGTGTCACCTCGCCTCGTCGCGTGGAACGATACGACGTGGGGCAGCCTGACGCGCGGGCAAGGGGTCGACGCCGATCCCCTCGCGGCCTGCGTGTACCACGGGCAGTTGGTCGTCGGCGGATGGTTCAACACAGCAGGCGAGGCACCATTCAGCCACATCGCGGCATGGACCGGCACCGGCTGGACGCCGGTGGGAATCGGCGTGAATGACAGCCCGGTCTCCGCCTTGACGACATTCGGCGATTCTCTGGTGGTGGGCGGGACGTTCTCCGTGGCCGGTGGTGTGAATGCGTCGTGCATCGCGGTGTGGGACGGGATTGCGTGGCATCCGCTGGGGTCAGGCTTCAACGGGCCCGTCACGGCACTCACTGTGTGGAATGGTCGCTTGATCGCAGGCGGTTCCTTCACGAAATCGGGCTCCCGCACGACATCCCATGTCGCCGTTTGGCTGGGCACGGGCTGGTTCCCGCTGCAAGGCGGCGTCGACGGACCGGTGTCGACGCTCGGAGTCTTCAATGGGTCCCTCATTGTCGGGGGGCAATTCCACACGGCGGGTGCCGGACTTGCCGCGGAGTGTGTAGCGTCGTTCAACGGCAATTCGTGGCAGGCTCTCGGGAGCGGACTGACGCTATCCGGACGCACAGCATGGGCGCAATCGCAGACCGTGTGGAACGGCACGCTGATCGTCGGCGGCACATTCACCAGTGCGGGAGGCGTGCCGGCGAACTACCTCGCTGCGTGGGATGGAACTGCCTGGCAAGAAGTCGGCGCTGGCATCCAAGGGCCGAACCTCCAAGTGGCTGCTCTTCTGGTGGACAGCACCGGCGCGCTCGTCGTCGGCGGCACCTTCTCGACGGCTGGGAGTGTGACGTGCAATGGCCTGGCCCGTTGGGATGGCGCAGGTTGGAGCGCGTACGGGACAGGGTTCGTGATGGACTATTCGACTGGGGGCGTGTGGGACCTGGAGTTCTTCGACGGATCGCTGTTCGCCGTCGGCAGCATGAACACCGCGGGAGGCAAGAAGTCGAACAACATCGCGCGCTGGGACCCTCCGCCGGCGCTCCCGGTCGCGATCCAGCCTGATGTCCTCGAGGACAGTGGCCGGTTGCGGTGGCGAGTCGCGCACTCCCGGGGCGGAGGGATCGTGTGCGAGACTGATCTCCCGCGCGGCGGGATCGTGGGACTCTCGGTGGTGGACGTGTGTGGCCGCACGGTGCGAAAGCTCTCCCGCACCGCGCGTGCGGCAGGAGTATTCCGCATCGAATGGGATGGCCGCACCGGACGCGGAGAGCGTCTGCCCCGCGGCGTCTACCTCCTTCGGCTCGATGCCGGTGGAAATCGTTCGACCGCACGCGTGGTGTGGATCGAGTAGCGCTCTGTCCGGCATTCCTGCGGGCTGCGCGCGCTGTCCGTTGCCCGTAGCGCTTCGGACGGCGTGCGTGATGCCCATGATTCGGCTGATCCACGCCCCGCCCGGTTGTCTCTGAAAGGCGCCGTCGCGCGCGCGGACCCCTTTTCGCATGACAGCCCTGGCCGGGCGTGCTATCACGACGACGCGCCCGCTCTTCGATGCTCCTCGAATCCCACCCGGCGGCGCGCCTCGTCTCCCACCCCGGCGCCATCTGGCAGCCAACCCTGCCCGTCCGGCGCGTTCCCCCTGAACCTGTCGTGGAGGCATGCTCATGCGATTCGCGTTCCGTGCGCTGGCGGCCGTGGCGATCACCGCGGCCCTCATTCCTCTCCTCGCCCCCGCGGCGAGTGCCCATCTCCGCCGCTTCGCCCCGGTGCAGGGCGGCTTCCAGCCCAACGCCCCGGCGGTGGCCGATTACGTCCCCGGCCGCCTACTCGTCCAGATCTCGCGCGAGGCCCACGAGGGCTCGGCGATCCCGCGCACCTGGCACTACCGCGATGCCGTCCCGGGTGACCGCACCGGCATCCCGGCGGTGGACCGCGTGCTCCGCGCGGCGGGCGCCCACGGCCTGCGCCGGGCCTTCATCGAGCCGGCCAACCTCGAGGCGGCCGAGGACCTCGGCACCGGACGCTGGATCCTCGTCGATCTTCCGGCGAACAGACGCGAACCGGGCGTCGTCGACCAGCTCGCGCGCCTGCGCGAGGTGGAAGCGGCGTCGCTCGACTACATCGCCTTCCCGGCCGTCGTCCCGGCCGACCCGCTCTACGCGATGCACTGGGGCCACAACAACACCGCCCAGATGCTCTCGTACAACTGGACGAACAACAACCACGAGACCGGCTCGCCGGTGGGCACCGTCGGGTTCGACACCAACGCGCAGGTGGCGTGGGGCGGCACCCAGGGCTACGGCTCATCGTCGGTGATCATCGCGATCATCGACAGCGGCGTCCAGACGGCGCACCCGGACTTGGTGCAGGTCACCGGCTACGACTACGGCGACAACGACACCAACCCGGACGACAACTCGGCGTCCGCGGGCCACGGCACCGCCTGCGCCGGTGTCGCGGCGTCGAGCGCCAACGCGCTCGGCTCGTGCGGCGCGGCGCCGGGCTGCAGCATCATGCCGCTCAAGGTGGCCAACAGCGCCGGCACGATGTCGTTCACCTCGATCGTCAACGCGATCTACTACGCGGCCGACCACGCGGCGAACGTCATCAGCATGAGCCTCGGCGCGGCGATCAGCAGCGACGCCGCCACCGACGCGGCGATCACCTACGCCTGGAATGCCGGCGTCGTCCTGCTCGCCGCCACCGGCAACGAGAACAACAGCACCATCAGCTACCCGGCCATCAACGCGAACGTCCTCGGCGTCGGCGCCGCCTCGCCGTGCGGCGACCGCAAGCGCTCGTCGAGCAGCGCGTCGGAGGTCAACCCGGGCGTCTTCACCGACCCCAACGGCTACACCTGCGACGGCGAGCGGTGGTGGGGCTCGAACTACGGCACCAACACGGCCGGCGCTGCCGGCGCGGTGGACGTCATCGCCCCGACCATCCTGCCGACCACCGACCGCTTGGGCGCCAACGGCTACGACCCCAGCGACTACTCGAAGTGGTTCAACGGCACCTCGTGCGCCACGCCGTACGCGGCCGGCGTCTGCGGTTTGATCAAGTCGAAGAACCCGACGTGGACGAACGCGCAGATCCGCGACCAGCTGCGCACCACCGCGCAGGACATCGTCAACGTCGAATCCGGCGCTGGCTGGGACAAGTACTCGGGCTACGGCATGGTGGACGCGGCGGCCGCGGTTGGCGCCAGCGGCGGCACCACCGACGCGGTGACCGTCACCTACCCGAACGGCGGCGAAACGCTCACCGGCGGCGCCTCGGTCAACATCACCTGGACGTGGACCGGCAGCTTCACCACCGTGAACCTGGAGTACTCGACCAACGGCGGGACGAGCTGGACGACGATCGTCTCGGGCACGCCGAACGACGGCACGCAGGCGTGGACGGTACCGTCGACCGCCACCACGCAGGGCCGCGTCCGCGTCAGCGGCGGCACCGCGACCGACATGAGCAACGCCAACTTCACCATCAGCGTGTCCTCGGGCGGCTACGCGGCGCTGCCGTACTCGACCAGCTTCGACAGCGGCACCTTCGACAGCTACTGGTCGACGGCGATCACCGCGAATGGCCGCGTGCGGCTGCTCACCACCAACACGCCGCACAGCGGCGCCTACCACATGGTGATGGACGACGCGACGAGCGGCGGCTACAGCCAGACGCAGGCGAAGCTGAAGCTCAATCTCTCCGGCTACTCGCAGGTCAGCATGACCTACTGGTGGAAGGACTTTGGCGACGAGACCCAGACGCAGGACGGCATCTACTTCTCGAACAACGGCGGCACCAGCTTCACCAAGGTGGCGAGCCTGACGCCGGCGTCGTACTCGGACAACACGTGGCGGCAGTTCACGCTCGACGTCGATGCGCTGGCCGCCACCTACGGCCTCGCGCTCAACTCGACCTTCGTCATCATGTTCCAGCAGTACGACGACTACCCGATCTCCACCGACGGGCAGGCGTTCGACGACATCAGCGTGACCGGCACGACGGGCGGTGGCGGCGGCGGCGGGATCACCGCGGAGTCGGAGTCGAACGACACCTCCGGCACCGCCGACGGCCCGGTGGGCACCGGGACCGCGGTCACCGGCAGCATCTCGACCACCACCGACAACGACTACTTCTACTTCGACGTGGCCACCGTGGGCACGGTGAATGTGTCGTTGTCGATCGGGTCGACCGCCGACCTCGACTGGTTCCTCTACAACGCGTCGCTCGTCGAGGTGGCGCGCGGCTACACCACGTCGAACCCGGAGACCGGCAGCTACGCGTCGGCGCCGGTCGGCCGCTACTACCTCAAGGTCAACGGCTACAGCGGCGCCACGTCCTCGTACACGCTCACCGTGACGGGTGGCTTGGCGAACGCGCCGGTAGCGCTGCAGAAGGTGGCGTCGGCCGCGGTGGCCGGGCTGCCGCGCGTGACCGCACTGTTGCCCAACGCGCCGAATCCGTTCCGCGGCGAGACCGCGGTGCGCTTCGCGCTCGCCACGCCGGGCGACGTCGACCTGGCCGTGTACGACGCGCAGGGTCGCGTGGTGACGACGCTGGCGCATGGCGTCTACGCGGCCGGCGAGCACCGGCTGACGTGGAACGGCCGTGACGCGCACGGTGCCATGGCGCCGAGCGGGATCTACTTCGCCCGGCTGCGCACCGCCGGCTTCGACGGCACGCAGCGGCTGATGCGCTTGCCGTAAGGCGCCGCATCGCACCACACGCAACGGGGGCGG
>JBGATO010000135.1:0-7007 GCA_044229145.1 Candidatus Eiseniibacteriota bacterium
GACATTCACCACGCCGTCCGGCGCCACCACGCCACCGCGCAAGATGGTCGCCAGGCGACGGCCGAGTGCGTCGTACACGGCGATGTCGAGGTCCGGCGTCGACTGCTGCACGCCGGCCTGCGGCAGCACCAGCTTGACGCGCAGGATGGCATCGCCTGCCACCACCGTGGGATCCACCGCGAGCAGCGCCGCGCGCAGCGCCGGCGCGCCGTTCGTCACGACGGTCGGCCCGCGCCGCTTCTTGTTCACCGCGACCGTCGCCGCCATCGAGTCCGACGGCGCCGCGACGAGCAGTTTCTGCACGCGCGGGTCGTCGAGATCGAATTGCCGCCGCGCCGCGTAGCGCCGCGTGATGCGGATGCCGGTCGGCTGCCGCAACTGGAAGCGGCGTCCGTGGTGCGAGATCGACAGGGTCCCCATGGTCGGCACGAGTTCGCTGCCGAGTTCGGTGACCGTGAACTGCACCGCTTCGGCCTCATTGGTGACCTCGGCCATCAGCGTGTCGTGGTCCGCGACGAAGCCTTCGGGCGGCGCCACTGCCGCCACCACACCCCAGTCACCGTCGGATTCGTAGACGTAGGGATAGACCTGCACCGAGTCGTCCCACGTCACGTAGTCCGGCGTCACCACGAGCAGCTCGCTGCCGGTGTAGCGCGTGGTCGTGCACGAGCGCTTGTTGCCCTTGTAGTCCTTCTCGTAGTCGGCGTAGCAGCGGTCATGGTGCTGACCGCCGTCGTCGTCCTTGCACTTGTCCGACGAGTGCACGTTGCTGCCGGTGTAGTCAGAGCACGTCCCATCGCGATCCGCGTCGAAGTTGCTGATGACGACGTAGTCGCAGTTGCTCGGCACGCTCAGCGAGCACTTGCCGTTGTTGTCGGTATAGCCGGTGGCGATCGGCGTGCAGGTCGACCAGATCGACGGGTACTTGCTGTAGTCGATCGTGCCGTAGGGATACTTCCGCCGCACGTCACTGCCCGCGGCCGTGCTGTACGCCTTGACGCAGATATTGGCGTTATACGTCTTGGTGACGCAGGGGTGACTGCCCGACCCCACCTTGTAATAGCAGGACGACACGTCGATCGTGCCGCCGTACTTCACGGTGACGCTCAGGCTCGCGGTACTGGTGTTGCCCGCCGCGTCGCGCGCCGTGTAGGTGACGATGGTCGTCTTGCCGGCGGGGAATGTCGCCGGAGCGTTGTGGGTGACGGTCGGGTGCGCATCGCACGCGTCGGTCGCGGTGGCGATCGGTAGCGTCACCGGCTCGCTGCCGCTGCAGTCCTTGTCGGTCACCGTGATGGGAGTGGTGTTGACGGTGAGCACCGGCGGCGTGGTGTCCTTCACCTGCACGGTGCGGCTCACCGGCACCGCGACGTTCCCCGCCGCATCGACGGCATTGTAGGTCAGCGTGTAGGTGCCGACGGCGTTGGCGTTGACGCTGCCGGTCGTGGTGACGAGCACGCTGGCGTCGCAGTTGTCGCTCGCCGTCGCGCCGGCGTCGGCGTACGACGTGTGGCACTCGACGATGACCGGCGAACTGCCGTTGAGCGCGATGACCGGAAGCGTGGTATCGGTGACGTACACGGTGCGCGTCACCGGAGAGGCGGCGTTGCCCGCCGCGTCCGTGGCCGCGTAGGTCAGCGTGTAGCTGCCAGGCACGTTGGGGTCGACACTGCCCGCCGCCGTCGCCGCGACGTTGGCGTCGCAGTTGTCGGTCGCGGTCGCCCCGGGGTCGGCGAAACTGCCGTGGCACTGCACCGTGAGCGACGCCGCACCCACCAGCGCGAGCACCGGCGGCGTGGTGTCCGTCACCTGTACCGTGCGGGTCACCGACGCGGCGGCGATCCCTGCGGCGTTGGATGCCGCGTAGGTAAGCGTGTACGTGCCGGCCGCGTTGACATCCACCGTGCCGCTCACCGTCACCGTCAGCGCGCCTTCGCAGACATCTGTCGCGCCGGCGCCCGGATCGACGAACGTGCCGTGGCACTCCACCGTCATCGACGGCGCACCATTGAGTGTGATGACCGGCGTGGAGACGCTGCCGACGTGCACCGTACGCGTCACCGGCACGGCGGCGTTGCCCGCGGCGTCCGTCGCCGCATAGGTCAGGACGTAGTCCCCCGCGGTCTGTGCATCGACGCTGCCACTCACCGTCACCGCGACGGCGGCATCGCATGCGTCGGCCGCGGTCGCGCCCGGGTCGCTGAAGCTCGCGCCACAGCCGAGCGTGATCGCCGCGTCGCCGGCCAGTGTGACGACCGGCGGCGTGGTGTCGCGCACCTGCACGGTGCGGGTCACCGGGTCCGCCGCGTTGCCCGCCGCGTCCACCGCGGCGTAGGTCAGCGCGTAATCGCCCGGTACGTTCGCGTCGACGCTGCCGCTCACGCTGAGCACCGCCTGCGCGTCGCACGCGTCGCTCACCGAGGCGCCCGGATCGACGAAGCTGCCGTGGCACTCCACCTGCATCGGCGAAGTGCCGGCCATCGCGATCGCCGGGCGGCCGGTGTCCTCGACCCGCACGGTGCGCGCAGCGGCGCCACCGCGTTGCCGGCGGCGTCGAGGCGGCGTACGTCAGGACGTAGGTGCCCGGCGCGTTGGCATCGACGCTGCCCGTCACCGTCACCGCGACCGCCGCGTCACAGACATCCTGCGCCGTGGCGCCGGGATCGGTGAAGCTGCCGTGGCAGCTGACCACGATCAGCGAATCGCCGGCGAGCGCCAGCGTCGGCGGCGTCGTGTCGACGACGCGCACCGTGCGCGCGACCGACATCGCCGCGTTGCCGTCGGCGTTCACCGACGCGTAGACAAGCGTGTACACGCCTGGCGTGTTGGCGTCGACGTGACCCGACACGGTGACCGGCACCGACGGATCGCAGGCATCGTGCGCGGTGGCGCCCGGGTCGACGAACGCACCGTGACACTCGATGGTCATCGGCGTCACGCCGTTCAGCGCGATGACCGGCGACGGGCACAGGCGGTTGTTCTCGAGCACGAAGGCATCGCTGCCCGATGTCGGGTCGCCGGTGACGAAGAGGTCCTTGGTGTGGTGTCCCGAGAGGTCGCCGATCGCGAGGTGCCCGCTGCCGCCACCGGTGCCGTACGCGAGACCCGCGGCGACGCCGCCGGCCGGCAGCCCGAGCAGCAGCGACACAGTGTTGGCGAGCGTGTTGGTCACCACGACGTCGGCGAAGCCGTCGGCGTCGATGTCCCCGACCGCCACGTCCAGCGGATTGCGCCCTGCGGGCACGACACCCGCCACGCTGAAGACACCGGCGGTGTTGCGCAGGTACGTCACGCTGTTCGAGAGGTCGTTGGCGACGACGAGGTCGGGCACGCCGCCGTCGTGCGCGAGATCGCCAGCGGCCACCGCGACCGCGCCACCCGGCACCGAGATCGACGAGGGCGACGCGAACGCGCCGCCGCCGAGGCCGTGCGCAATCGACAGCGTGTGGTCGCCGTCGTTGGCGACGACGAGGTCCAGTGTGCCGTCCCCTCGGTGTCGGCGAGCAGGCAGCGCGCCGGATTGAGACCGACAGCGATCGCGCCGCCGAGCGCACTGAAGCCACCGTGCCCGTTGCCCTGCAACACGCGGGCACTGTGGGCGGAGAAGTGAGTGACGACGAGGTCGAGCGCGCCATCGCCGGTGAGATCCGCCACGGCGACGCTGGAGGCGCCGCTGCCGGTGGCGAGGAACGACGACACCGCGAAACCGCCGGTGCCATCGCCGCGCAGGATCGACACGCCGCCCGAACCGAAGTCGGACACCGCGCAGTCCACGTGGCCATCGCCGTCGAAGTCGCCGGCCGCGATGCCGGAGGGCGCCGATCCGGCGAAGAATTCGGCGGCGTCGGCGAAGTCGCCGTGTGCATTGCGCAGCACGGTGATCGAGTTGCCATCCCCATTGGCCACCAGGGCGTCGATCTCCCCATTGCCATCGACGTCCGCGAGGGTCACCGCCGACGGATGCGCGCCGACGCCCACCTGCACGCCGCCGCCGAACGCCGCGCCACCGGTGTTGCGCAGCAAGCCCACGGCATCTGCCGTCGCGCCGCACACATAGAGGTCCGTGTCGCCGTCGTAGTCGGCATCGGCCGCGGCCGCGCCGGAGGTGCCGGTCGGGGTGCCGTAGGTGCCGATCTCCAGCAAATAGCCGTCGAAGTCGGCGATGAACGGGGTGATCACGCTCGCATCGGTTTGCCCGGCAATGACGTCCGCACGGCCATCGCCCGTCACGTCGGCCAGGACCAGCGTCGAGGGCACGCCGAGCGTCGAGGCCGGTTCCGGACCGCTGAAGGTGCCGGCACCATCATTGCGCCACACGTCCACCGCCGGCTGCAGCGCATCGCCGACCACGACATCGAGATCGCCGTCGGCGTCGACATCGAGCACCGCGACGCTGCGCGGATCTTCGTCGCTCGAGACCGGCGCGGGAGCGGCGAGCACGCCGCTGCCGTCGTTGGCGAGCCACACCGCACCGCCCACCGCCGCGTCGGCGACGACGACATCGGCAACGCCATCGCCATCGACATCGCCGATTGCCACGGCGAGCGGCTGACCGATCGCAGACGCACTGCCGCTCGTGAAGCTGCCATCCGCAGCGCCGACCAGCACGGCGACGCTCGACGCCGCGGCACCGCCGACGACGAGGTCCGCGATGCCGTCGCCGGTGAGGTCGCCACGCGCCATGCACGCGGCGCCCGACGGCGCCGCGTACGCGACCGGCGGCTCGAAGCCGCCGACGCCGTCGCCGAGCAGCACGTCGACCGCGGGTGTGCCCGCGCATGCGACCAGGAGGTCCGCACGACCGTCGCCGTTCACGTCCGCCGCGAGCAGCGCGCGCGGCGCGGCGCCGACCGCGATATCGTAGGACGCCCCAAACGTATCGTCGGCGCCGCCGCGCACCAGGCGTACGCTATTGCCCACCAGGCTGGCGACCGCGGCGTCCGGTGTACCATCGCCGTCGAAGTCCGCGACCGCCACCGCCGACGGCTGCGCACCGGTCGACGCAGCCACCCACGTCGGGAACAGTCGCGCCGCGCGCGCCTCTTCCGCCCGGCCCACCCACCATCCCGCGGCGATCACGAGCAGCGCCATCCGCACCGCGTGGCCGAACCGCAACGTCGCGTTCGCCGCGACGCCCTGCGTCCTTCGAGGCGTGATCCAGGTGCCAGTCATCGTCTCCTCCTTCGCGCGAGAGGGGAATCTCGCCGTAATCGCAGCCGCATCGTGGGGAATGCGGAACGCCGTCGACAGTTGGGATGGCGGGGTAGCGAAGCCCAAAGCAGCTACCGCGCCAAGTTGCAGGAGAGTTGGGACGGCGCGGGCCGGACGAGACGTCATAGCGGTCCGGCGTGGCCGTGCGGGTGCCACATGCGGCGATGCGGCGAAGTGCTTGCGGCGGTGACACGTTGGGGACACGTGCGCCGCACCTCCTCGGTATCGGCGACACGGCGCGGCGCGACAGAGATCGCGATGTTAAATAGTGTGTGGCGGCAATTCGCTCGTACTGTACCGTCTCTCAGCGTCGTCGCGCCGTGCAATTCGCGTGGTGCGAACTTCGCAGAATGCCACGAGGCGGAGGATCGCTCCCCCGCCTCGTCTGATGATTACTCCGACGCCATCCGCAGATCGAGCGGCGGCGGTTCGTCCCGCACCAAGTACTCGAACTGGTCGCGGAACTCTTCGAGCGTCAGGTGCGCGCACGCCGCGAAGCGTGCCAATTCGTGCGGATCGTCGAAGTCGTCGCGGCGCAGCCGCAGCATGTAACGCCGTGCGATCGCGTACCGTGTGGTGTGGATGTCGACCATCCGCACCCGCGTGCGGCCGGTCGCCGGATCGAGCATCTGGCTAAACGGCACCGGCACGAACTGCCCGCCCTGCATCGAGATCATCACCGCGCCGCCGCCGCTGAGCAGATACTTCGCCGCGCAGTAGCCCAAGTCTCGCGTGTACTCGATGTCGAAAGGAATCGGGTCGGCGCAGCGCAACTCGTAGCCGATGGTCTTGTGCGCGATCGTCATCTTGATGCCGAGTTCCTTGAGCCGCGCCTGCACCGCCTTCTTCAAGATTTCGCCGATCTCGACTTCGGCGATGCGCAGGTTGCCGTGCTCGTCGCGCTCGGTCTCGCTGATCTCCGTGAGATCGTTGGGGTCGATGCCCTCGACGACGCCTTCCGCCACCACCGCGACGCCGTGCCGCTGCCCTTGCGCCAGCCGCTTGATGATGGCGCCGACCAGCGTGTCGACGATGGCGCGGAAGCGGATGTCCTTGCCACCGAACTCCTCGGGAATCAGCGTGATGGTGGCGCCCGCCGCCTTGCCGATGCCGAGCGCCAGGTGTCCCGCCTTGCGTCCCATCGCGATGACGAAATACCAGCGCGATGTCGTGTGCGCGTCGACCATCAGGTTCTTCACGATCTCGGCGCCATAGTGCCGCGCCGTCTGGAACCCGAACGTGTCGATGGCCGGCGGCAGATCGAGGTCGTTGTCGATCGTCTTCGGCACGTGCACGACCCGAATGCGGCCGGCCGACTTCTCCTCGAGCCGCATGGCGCTGAAGGCGGTGTCGTCGCCGCCGATGGTGATCAGCTGCGAGACATTCATGCGCAAGAGCGAGGTGACGGTGTTCTCGAGGAATTCGGGGTTGGTGGTCGGGTTGGCGCGCGAGATCCCGATGAACGACCCGCCGCGGAAGTGGATGCGGCTCACCTGGTCGATGGTGAGCGGGATGATGTGTTCGATGTTGCCCTTCATCACCCACTCGAATCCGTCCTGGATGCCGAGCACGTCGACGCCGTCGACCTGCGAGCGGATGGTGGCCGCGCCGATGACCGAGTTGATGCCGGGCGCCGGCCCGCCGCCGACCAGGATCGCGAGCTTCTTGCGCTGACTCATGGAGCCCTCCCTTCCCCCACTGTAATCGTTTCCGGCCGGGGATGGTGGCGGAGGGCGCCGCGAGCGTCAAGGCGACGTTGGGGGGACGAAAGGCGCAGGCCCGTGCGAGCCTGCGCC